>CACPHV010000005.1 GCA_902633985.1 uncultured Pelagibacteraceae bacterium | reverse complement strand
AAATTTTGTATATTTGCACCAATTATTCCTTGAGAATCTATCATCCAAAATAATACTAATGATCCAACCAATGGTGTAACAATCATTGGTAAAATTGTACCAAAGATTAAAGGTCCTCTGATTTTTCTAGCAACTGCATTTAAACTTAATGCAATAATAAATCCTAAGAGGAGCACATTTGGTGTAACAAACAAACAATAAGTTAAAGTAAATATCAGTGCTTTATAAAAGGGTAGATTGGTTACTTGATCTACAAAAGCACTAAAACTTTCTGTTTCATTCCAAAATTTTTTTATCTCATCAACTGCTAAATGATTTCGATCAGTATAAGTGCCAAAACCATTAAATTTACCAAGTGGCTTTGCTTCTCTAATTTTTGAGGTCTCTTCGTTATCAACTACGATTGAAATAGTGCATCCAAAAGGATCACATTTTTTAACTTCTTTTACTACTTGATCGTGTTGTGCATAAAAGGACTGAATTCCAGTAGATATAATTGGTAGCCCAATAAACAGGATCATTGCTAAGCCTGTTGGTAAAAAAAACCAAAAAAAAGTTTTATTAGGCATTTAAATAATGATTAAGTGGGGAATAAATCCCCACTTAGAAGTTTTAGATTTTATAGAAAGCCTTGTTCTTTAGCTTTACTGATGTAAGCAGCTTCAACATCTTTCAATGCTTGTTCAGCTGACTCTTTACCTTGTAAAAACTCAACAATCTCACTTCCTAATGCTCCATGCATTAAACCCATTTGCGGTAACATTGGATATGGTTTTGCTCCCATTTTTACAGCCTCGATAACACCAATAGATTTTGGTCCTGGTACAAACCCTTCTACTAACCAAACAGCTTGATCAGCAGCTTCAGCAACCATCTTTTTATTTGATGCTGCATGCGCTAAAGCTCTAAATGTTGCCTCAGCATCTGCATCAGGTCTGTTTTTTGCAAGCGTGAAACCATCCCACCACAATGTAGCAGCTGGAATATTTCCTCCACCTACAGTGGCAGGACCAGTTAATTTAGTTGCTTTAGTAATATTAGGATCACCTTCATCATCTAGAAGGGTTCCTGATCTAGATGCCCATAATGTCATCAATGCAACGTTTCCAGATTCCCACTCCACTTTAATTGCTTCACTATCATGAGTTAAGTAATCAGGGTTACTCAATTCAGATAATTTTTTTAACATATTTAAAGTAGCAACACCTTTAGCATTATTTATATTTGGTTGTGCACTTCCAGATTTAAAGAATTCACCACCATGACCAATAAACATGTTCACAAATTCCTCTGCTAAATTCCAACCAGCTTTATATGCTGCTGCGTAAGGATATTGCATTTTACCTGAAGCTCTAATTTTTTCAGATGCAGCAACTACTTCCTCATAAGTTTTTGGAATAGCTATACCAAGGTCTTTCAAAACATCTTCTCTGTAATACAAATGTTGAGTGTTAGCCATGAATGCCACAGCCATTACTTTTCCATCAATTGTAATTAATTGAGAGTCTTGAATTCCTTTTCCATATTTTTTAACAAGATCATCTAATGGTCTAATTAAATCCTGGTTCATCAAAGGAACAATTGAACTATTTGCTGCAATTCTTGCTGAAAACTCTGATGGATTTGCTGTTAAAGCTGGGACAGCGATTTTATTATGCTCAGATGAGTGAGTCACTTTAAAATCAGCACTTCCTTTACACTGTTTAGAAGTTTCAACGAAAGTTCTTAATGCAGGAAAATCATTTGCCAAAATATTTATTGAACCACTCTTAATGTTACAATCTGCAAATGCAGAAGTTCCAAAAAGCAGAAACAATAAAGTAACTAGTATTTTTCTCATATGTTTTCTCTCTATTTTGTTTGTTAAATTATAATTTAAGTCAGAAAATTATATCTACTCATGAAATAGATTAAAAGTGATAATTAAATCACTTTTGACGCAAGTTCCGCACCTCTTACGAGAGACTCAAGTTTTTTATAAACTATATTTTCATCTACATTACCAAAGCCAGCAAAGGTACTAAAACCACAGTCAGTTCCTGCTAATAATTGTTCAGAATTAATAACCTTAGAAAAGTTTAAAATTCTATTCTTTACAACTTCGGGATGTTCTACAAAATTTGTTGTAGAATCTATTACACCTGGGGCAATTATTTTGTCACTTGGAATTTTTAAATTTTCAAAAATTTGCCATTCATGAGAATGTCTTGGATTAGACGATTCAATTAAATAAGTCTGAACATTGGCATTCAATGCAATTGGCATTATCTTTTCTAACGAAATATCATGTAGATGAGGTCCTTCATAATTTCCCCAACAGATATGTAGTCTTATATTAGAGCTGTCGATATTATTGATAGCATTATTTAGACATTCTATTTGTTTTTCAGCTCTAATTAGAAATTCTGACTCTGATAAATCTTTAAAAGTCATATGTCTAGCAAGAGCTAGATCTGGACAATCTAACTGAAGTTTTAATCCATTTGAGGTAATTTCTTCATATTCATCTTTCATAAGGTTAGATAAATTTTCTAAATATTCATCATCATTTTTATAATATTTATTTGGCAAGAAAGCAGAAATAACTCCAGGAGAAGCAGCGTTCATGAAACCATATTTGTGATTATTTTTTTCTAATGCTTTTTTTAAAATTATTAATATCTTTTGTTAGGGAAGTTTTATCTTTAATTTTTAATTCACTTGTACAACATGGTCTTGTGTAAGTAGGTGTCCCACCTGTTCTTGCAATTCTTTCTTTGAAAGAAGGAAAGTCATCTAAATCTTTTGGTGCTTTTCTCTCACTCTCTCCAGAAAATCCATCAATTCTATCTTTAACATAAGTAGCATAACTAATCTTAGACATCTCACCATCGCTAATATAATCAATTCCAACCTCAATTTGCTTTTTAACGATGTTGTTTACATCTTTTTGAACGACTTTATCAAATTGATTTAAATCTATTTTTTCCTTTTTATCTTTTTTAAACAAGAGCTCAGATAATTCATTTGATCTAGGCAAACTACCCACATGTGTTGTTTTAATTTTACTCATTATTTATTTCATTAAAATTTGTTTCCAAATTGCAACCTCATCAAATAAAACCCATTCTCTTATAACATTTCCATCAATTATTTCTGCATGGTTTATACCCATTATAAAAATATTTTTATTTGATTTTTTTCCAAAATCTAAAGTGTCTTTAGAATGACTGCCTTCTAAAAACCATCTTATCGACGCTTTGGGATTTTTATCTGGCTCTTCTAAATAACCAACATGTTCAATTGAAAACTTTATATCGCTAAAAGTATTTTTTAAATTATTCCAAAATTTGACAATATCCTCTCTTCCATGTCCAATTTTATTTCCAGGCCAATAGATAGTTGCAGCTCTTGCATAATCAGAAAAATCATACTTATTTTTAAAGATATTTTTCAATATTTTTGAGTAATTTCCTCCAGCAGTTTCATTTGGCACAACACCTTGTTTGTAATCTGATTTCATGTCAGATATTGAATTGAATAATTGTTGTGCTTTTTCAGCACCACCTTCTTTATCAATAATCATTTGTGCAAATTCTTTTGGTGTAAATCCTATTTGTCTTACCATTGCACCTTGATCACGGACAATCCATTCATCATAGACTTGATTATCTTTGCACGCACAATCAGCAATAACTCTATAATAAATATCTTTATTAGTTGGTTTACCATATGCACCATCTCCAAGATGTGTTCCTTTGCTTAAAATTCTGTGAGAAGAGTGATATCCTAAATCATCATTTCCATTCCAGATTACATCTTCACCAAGCAGCTGCCTGTTAGGAAATTCTTTTAAGGTTGCATAAGTTGCGTCAATTACAGGTTTGTTTCCATAAGTAACTCCAAATGGAGATCTAACAGGAATATTGTCAGTATAAAATTGAGCGATAGACTCAACATCTTTCTTTTCCCAAATTTGTTTAGTTATTTTGAGAATATAATCAGGGAAGTTTTTATATTTTTGATCAAATCCTTTCATTAGATTTGAGTTACACAATTTAAGTAACAATTCTCATTTTCATTTATCTTTATACTAACGTTAGAGTTAATTGGGATAGAAATTGTATCTTTAGGATTTAAAATACATTGAAAATTATCAATTAATATCTCCCACTTACCTGTTCTTGCAAATAATATTGTAGATTTTTCAAACTTTAAATTATTTATTTGTCCATTGATAGATTTTAAAATTGAAAGGTTAAATCCAGTATCTTGATTTATTAATGGTAAATAATTTTTATTTTCAAATTTATTTCCAAGAATTTGAATTAAATTAATATTGTCGTTTATCTTATTAACATGTTTTGTAATTTCATTATTTTTGCATATAAATTTTTCTAGCTCATTTAGTTTATAATTATCAAATTTTTTTATTTCATCTTTAGAAATAGGCTCAAGAATACCTTTTCCCTTTGGAATTTCGTTTATAGATAAATCAATTAATGAATTATCATTTAAAAGCGCCATACCTGTTTTTTTTGCTTTTTCTAAGACACTTGGAATCCAAGTTATTATTCCAGGATCATCTCCACCTAAAACTACAAAAATTAAACCTTCTTCATCACCCGCATTTTCAAATGCCCTAAACATATTAGTGGGCATAGAGATAATATCTCCAGCACTTAAAATTGTTTCATCTTTACCTTCCGCTCCCCAATAAAATTTCCATTTACCAGAATAAATAATAAAAACTTCTGCAGTTGTATGGCTATGTAAACCAGAACCATTTTTAGGCATAGCAGACACAGCACCTAGATTAAAGCTATGGGGCATTGCTATTTTAACAAATTGTTTACTATCTTCTGCTACACCTGGTCCTACAATAGAATAATTTTTTCTTTCTTTGTGTCCCTCAAGTTTCCCCTCAACAAATGGCAAAGTGCTTGGTATAAGATCTTCAAATTTAGCTAATCGATTATTCATATTTTTTTCAACTATATTTTGTGATACTAAATTTATCTAACAAAAAATATATGCAAATAGAACAATTTGATACAGGTCTTAAGGGTCAGGAGAACGTAGAAAAAATAGTTATAACTCCCGAGGAAAACTATAATTACAAACAGGTTGTTAGAAAATATTTAGGTATGATAGTAAAAGAGGGCATCTCTAGGCTCGATCAAAACCTTCAAAATATGTTCTCTAAGGATGTTAGTATTAATTGTTTCTATCCATTAAATGAATTTATTGGAATTCATGATTTTAAGGAAAAATTCTGGAAACCATTGTTTAACTCATTTCCTGATCTTGAAAGAAGAGAACAGCTAGTAATTAGTGGGGCTTTTAGGGACAAAATTCAGGTCGGAACAATTTCTACTTTATCAGGAGTGTTTAAAAAAACATGGTTGGGCATCAAACCAAACAACAAAATGATAAATCTAAAATGTTGTGAAATTCACGAACTAAAGGATAACAAGATTATTGAGAGTTATATTTTAATTGATTTAATAGATCTATTAATTCAAACTGGAACAAATCCATTAAATAATTCAAGAGGCTCTGAAGGCAATTGGCTGAACCCAATTAATACTGATGGTGTTAATTTTTTTGAAAAGGATATGCAAATTTCGAAAAATAATTTGGAACAATCACTTACTATGCAGAGAAGCTTAAATATAAAACCCGAATTAGAAATTTCTTCTGACAAGGATCTTAAAGAAAGATTAATGAATCACCCACAAAATGATTATTGGCATGAAAAAATGATTTGGTATGGACCAAGTGGTATTGGTACCGCAAGAACTTTAGAGGGGTTTGTAGATAATCATCAATTACCTTTTAGAAAAACCTTTAAAGAAAGAAATTATTGGGAACTTGGTCATTATTGTGAATTAGGAGATGGAAAATTTTCGTTAACTGCTGGATGGAATAGCATTCAAGCTACATATGGAGCAGAAGATTGGCTAGGTTATAAATCTGAAAATCAAAAAGTAACTATGAGGGTTATGGATTTTTATCATCATGATGAAGGAAAAATTCGTGAAAATTGGGTTCCAATTGATATAGTACATATATTAAAACAAATTGGAGTTGATGTCTTAGAAAGTATAAAAAAATAAAATGGCTAACATAAAATTTACTGGAGTACATAAATCATTCGGATCTAATAAAATAATCACAGATTTTAATCTTTTAGGTAAAGAAGATGAGTTTCTTGTATTAGTTGGACCATCAGGATGTGGAAAATCAACTCTCCTAAGAATGATTGCGGGATTAGAAAAAATAGATGAAGGTGAAATTTTTATCAATGATCAAAAGATTAATGAACTTCATCCCTCTAAACGTCAAACTGCAATGGTTTTTCAATCTTACGCTCTTTATCCACATATGAATGTATATGAAAATATGTCTTTTGGATTAAAAATTGAAAAAAGACCAAAGGAAGAAATCAACACAAAAGTAATGCAAGCTGCAAAAATTTTAAAAATTGAAGAGCTATTAGAGCGAAAACCAAAACAATTATCTGGAGGTCAAAGACAAAGAGTGGCGATAGGAAGAGCTATCACCAGAAATCCCAAAATTTTCTTATTTGATGAACCATTATCTAATTTAGATGCTGCTTTAAGGGCTGAAATGAGAGTAGAAATATCAAAATTACACAATCAAATAAAAACTAACATGATTTACGTTACTCATGATCAGGTTGAAGCTATGACTTTAGCAGACAGAATAGTTATTTTAAATCAAGGTAACATTGAACAGGTTGGGACTCCGGAGGAAATTTATAATGACCCTGCAAATATTTTTGTGGCTCAATTTATTGGTACACCCAAAATGAATATTCTAGAAATTGATGAAAAAAATATAATTTCTGGTAAGAAAATTAAGTTATTAGGCAATGATATTATTTTTGATAACCTAAAACTCAATAAATCAAAACACTTTGTGGGCATAAGACCTGAACACTTAAAAGCAAATCAAGAAAATCAATTTACTTTTAATCCTGAAATTGAATTAATTGAAAACTTAGGTAACGAAAAAATTGCTTACATGAAAAAAGAACAACATCAATTAAGTGCCAAAATCCCAAGCAACATAGAAATTGGAAATAAAATTGGATTTGATCTAAATGACATTTTTATTTTTGATGAAAATGGAAAAAGACTAAAATCTTAGCACAACTTACAATTGACAAATTTCAATTTTTTCCCAATTTTTTAATATTTGCTATGAGCCTAGCACATATCTGATATGTGACAGTGAGTAGTTTGCGAAACATTCTCAAATTAATATAGTTTTATCTATAAATAGGAGGGGAAATGAAAAATATAATAAGACTGTTTTGCGTAATATCTTTTTTTATTTCAAGTATTGTTTACGCGGACATAAAGTTTTGGACTACAGAAGTTCAGCCTGCCCGAATGGCTAAGCAAGAGGAAATGGCAAAAGCTTTTGAAGCTAAAACAGGAATTAAAGTAGAGGTGATCCCAGTAGAGGAAAAAGATTTGGGAACTAGAGCTACAGCAGCTGCTGCTGCAGGTGATTTACCAGATGTGATCTACCATACTCTACAGTATGTATTACCATGGGCTGAAGCAGGAATTTTAGATGTAGATGCTAACAATGCTGTTGTTAAAGACCTAGGTAAAGATACATTTGCACCAGGTGCACTTAACATGGCTAAAAAGGGTTCAAAGATTGCAGCTGTTCCGGTTGATGGATGGACACAAATGGTTGTTTATAGAAAAGACCTTTTTGATAATGCAGATTTAGCTCCACCAACAAGTTATGCAAACATTGTTGCTGCGGTTGAGAAATTATCAAAACAAAATGGCATGTTTGGTTTTGTTGCTGCTACAAAAACTGATGAAAATTTCATGAGTCAGGTTTTAGAGCATGTTCTTTTAGCAAATGGTGTTAATATTGTTAAAAAAGGTGGTATAAAGAAACAAGGTAAGAAACTAAAAGAAGCATTAGAGTTTTATAAAGTAATTGCTAAAGCAAGTCCTCCAGGGGAATTGTACTGGAAACAATCTAGAGCACTTTACTTTGCAGGTAAAACTCCAATGATAATTTGGTCTCCATTTATTATGGATGAACTTGCTGGATTAAGAGATTCAGCTCCACCAACAATTAACAGTGATCCAACATCACCTGAACTAGCATCTAAAACTGGTTTCATTACAAATTTTAGTGGACCTAGTAACAAAAAAGGTGCTGCATGGGCAGATATTAGATACTTTGGCATAACAGCTGATGCTGATACCGATGAAGCTAAACAATTTGTCATGTACTCTATGGATGAAGGTTATGCAAGCACACTATCCATTGCTCCAGAAGGTAAATTTCCTGTAAGAAGAGGAAATTCGAGTGACCCTGAGGCTTTCACAAAAGCATGGAGCAAACTACCTGTTGGAGTTGATAGAAAAGCTCCTTTGTCAGATCTATATGACCCAGATGTTATTAATAACATTGTAGCTGGTTTAGATACTGCAAATAGATGGGGTGTTAAAGAAGGTGAACTATCAAGAGCGTCAAAAGTCATAAATTCTCAATTTATAAATAGAATTACTAGACTTTATATTGATGATCAAATTGATGTCGATGAAGCTGTTGATATGATTAACAAATCATTAGCTAAATTCAAATAATTTTAATTTTATAAAAAAGCGGATAATATAAATTATCCGCTTTTTTTATGAATGACACTCTAGCAAATACAGAAAAAAAAACTGCATACATACTAACTTTACCTGCAGTTCTTTTAGTATTTTCAATAATTTTATTTCCAATTTTTGCAAATATTTGGATTAGTTTTAAAGAAGTTGAATTAAAAGATATTCGAATTCCAGAACCAAGAGCAAAAAAAATTGTAAAATCTATTTCTGATGAACCTACTAAAATAAAAATATTATATAAGTTAAGAAATAGTTCATTAATTCAAGAAATTAGAGATGTTTCGTTTCAAGATAATTTTCCAAAAAATTTTGAAATTGAAAATTTAGATCCAAGATGTTCTTACAAAAAGTATAACTTAAAATGTGAATTTGGAAATTGGCCAGCCAAATATAGGGAAAATTTTCAAGTAATATTTGCAACAAATGATGGATCAAATATAGACAAAAAAAATCTTAAATCAATTAAACCAAAATTAGATGGGAAATCTGATAATATATTACTTAATACTAACTTTACTCTTAAAAACTTTAAAAAAGTTTTATTTGAAAATGAATTTATAGATTTACTACTAACAACATTTTATTACACATTCTTTGGAACTGTTGGCTCAATAGTATTCGGTATTTTAACTGCTCAAATGGTTAATCAAAAATTTTATGGAAGAACATTAATGAGAAGTGTTCTTCTTTTTCCATATGTTGCTCCAGTTGTTGCTTTAGCTTATACCTGGGAACTTTTACTAGACCCTAATAGTGGTACGTTAAATAGTTTACTATTAAATTATCAAATTATTGAAACTCCAATAAATCTCCTTGGACAAAAATATATTGAAATTAGTATTTTAGGTTTTGATTTTAAATTAAGGTTAGCACTTACAACGGTTATAATGTTTGAAATTTGGAGGTATTTTCCTCTAGCCTTTTTATTTATTCTTGCAAGACTTCAAGCTATTCCAAAAGAATTATATGAGGCAGCTGATGTTGATGGTGCTAGTCCCTTTCAAAAATTTTTTAATATTACACTCCCTCAAATAACTGCAGTAATTTCGATTTTATTCATGATTAGATTTATATGGAATTTTAATAAATTTGAGGACGTCTTTTTATTAACTGGAGGTGCATCAGGGACAAGAACTTTACCAATAAATGTTTATCAACAAGGTTTTGCAATATCAGACATTGGAATGGGCTCAGCTGTTTCAATAGTAATCGTTGTATTGCTTTTAATGTTTATGTTTTTTTATTTTAAACTTTTAGGAAAGAGAGTAGATGAGAACTAAAAATACAATATTATTTTCATTGATATCTACTTTTTTCTTAATTTTTTTAATTTCGATTTGGAAAATATTAGCAACATTGCAAGGTTTAAGTATTAATAGTTTTAATATAGAAATAATTTTTATATTTGGTTTTTTAATATCATTAGCTCACTTAGTAATAGGTGATAGAATTAAATCAATTTATAAATCTATTATTTTCTCTTTAATATTCGTTTTTTGTGATGGTTACTTAATACAAAAATTACCAATTTGGTATAATGTAGGGGTATTTTTAATATTATATTTTTTCACCAATAAAATTGGCAAATATACTTTTATAGGTTTAAAAGAAGAGCACTCTACTCAAGTAATTTTATTTGATTTTTTAACTTTATTTGGAATTTTATTTTTTTCATTTGTAATACTTTTTCCATTTTACATGATGTTAGTAACAAGTTTTAAAACACAAATAGCATTGTTAGTGAATCCTTTAGATTTTAGTATAAATTTTGGCCAAGATATAAAAGATTTATTTAAATCTTATTTTGTAATTTTTAAATCTTATAAATTTGGAAAATATATTGTGATTAGTACTATTGTTTCTGTTGGCACTGTTATTATCACTCTTCTTTTTGCAATACCTGCCGCTTATGCAGTTGCAAGATTAAATTTCTTTGGAAAAACGTTTTTATCTACATCTATACTTATAATATATATGTTTCCTGCAATTGTTCTTGTTATTCCGTTGTATACAATATTTAGTCAATTAGGTTTACGTAATTCAATAGAGGGTTTATTAATTGTTTATACGGCAACAACACTCCCAGTAGCTATTTATATGTTACAAGGATACTTCAAAAGTATACCAAAAGAATTAGAGGAAGCTGCAATTTTAGACAAATTAAGTTGGTTTGGAATTATAACAAAAATTATAATCCCTTTAAGCATTCCTGCGATTTCGTCTGTTGCTTTGTATGTTTTTATGATTGCTTGGAATGAGTTTTTGTTTTCTTTAATGTTTTTGGATAATCCAAATTCATTTACATTATCAAGGGCAATTCAATATCTAAGTGGTGATGCCGAAACCCCAAGGCAATATTTAATGGCAGGATCAGTTGTAGTAACATTGCCTGTACTGTTTATATTTGTTTATTTTGAAAAATATTTAGTTAGTGGTTTAACAGCAGGGAGTGTAAAAGGTTAATGAAAGTCTCAATTAATAGAGCAAAAAAAACTTTACTTGGTAATAGAAGAAGGGGCTATACTTTACCAACTAATAACAAACTTTATCCTGCTCAGTGGAATTGGGATTCTGGCTTTATAGCTTTAGGGTATTCTTATTTTAATTTAAACTTTGCATTAAAAGAAATAAATACATTGTTAGATGGACAATGGAAGGATGGAATGGTCCCTCACATTCTATTTCATAACACAAAAACAAATTATTACCCAAATTATACAGCATGGAATTGTGGAAATAAAATCCACTCATCTGGAATAACTCAACCACCAATACTAGCAACAATTTTAAAAGAAATCTTAAATAAAAATAAAATCAAAAAAAAACAATTGTTAAATATAAAAAAAATAATTAAAAAAATTAAAAAATTTCATGAATGGTTTATTCAATTTAGAGATCCAAAAAAAACTGGTTTAGTATCTATTTTACATCCTTGGGAAAGTGGATATGATAATTCTCCTATATGGGATGAACCTATGAATAAAGTAAAAATTGAGAAAAATATAAAATATAAAAGAGCTGATAATAAAGTTGTAAATCCAGATTTTAGACCACTAGATGTTGATTATGATAGGTATGTAACAATCAAAAACAATTTAAGAAAATTGAAATATAATCCAAAAAAAGTTTATAAGTCCTCATTTTTTAATGTTGTAGATGTTGGTTTTAATTCAATTTTTTTAAAAGCAAACAAAGATCTCGTTGAATTATTGGATACATTTGGATTAAACAAAAAAAAAATTGATAATTATATCAAAGTGACAGAAAAAAATTTTCTTAAATTATATGATAAAAAAAGAAAAACTTTTTTTTCAAAAGATATAAAAAATAATAAAAAGATCTATATTCCATCAATAACCAATTATTTTCTATTATTTGCTGATTTAAATAATGATAAAATTAATAAAAGACTAATTCAAAATCTAAAAAAACATAACCTAAAAGAAAAATATTTTTTTTCGTCAATCAAATCAAACCATAAAAGTTTTGAGGAGAAAAGATATTGGCGTGGACCTGTTTGGATTAATTGCAATTGGTTTATTTATAAAGGATTAAAAAATAAAGATAGGTTATTTTCTGACAAAATAAAAAACAAAACTATCCAAATACTTGAAAAAAAAGGATTTTTTGAATATTTTAGCTGTAAGAGCGGTCAACCAATGGGGGCAAAAAATTTTTCTTGGTCAGCAGCTCTTTACTTAGACTTAAAACTTAATAAAAATTAGTTTGAAAAACCGTACTTTCTTAATCTAACATCACCTGTTCGAGCGTGCGCTTCCATGCCCTCGTATCTAGAAATTCTAGCACAAGCTGCTCCCACTTCTTTAGTTGCTTCTTTACTCATTCTTTGGAAGCTAAGTGTTTTGATAAATTTTCCTACAAATAAACCACCCGTATATTTTCCAGCACCTTTAGTTGGTAAAATATGATTTGTACCTGAACATTTATCCCCGTAAGCTACAGTTGTTTCTTCTCCGATAAATAAAGAACCATAATTTTTAAGTCTATCATGATACCACTGTAAATTTTTTGTCTGTACTTCTAAATGCTCCGGTGCATAATCGTCACTTACTTTTGCGATTTCTTCATCAGTATCACATAATATTATCTCACCATAATCTCTCCATGCTGCCCCAGAATTTTCTCTTGGCAAGTCTGGTAGATCCTCAATTAATTCTGGAACTCTTTGCAATACATAATCAGCAATTTTTTTGCTTTTTGTAAATAACCATGCTGGAGAATTGTAACCGTGCTCAGCTTGTCCAACTAAATCGTAGGCAACCATTTCAGGATCAGCTGTTTCATCTGCAATTACTGCAATTTCTGTAGGTCCTGCAAATAAATCAATACCAACTTTTCCAAATAAAAGTCTTTTTGCTTCTGCAACAAATTGATTTCCAGGACCAACTAAAATATCAGCTGGTGCATTTCCAAATAATCCGTTAGTCATTGCTGCAATAGCTTGAACACCACCTAAATTCATAATTACATCTGCACCACATAAATCAGCTGTATAAATAATTGATGGATGTACACCAACACCAGGTTTAGGAGAACTGCAGACTATTATATTTTTAACCCCTGCTACTTTTGCTGTTGTCACACTCATGACAGCTGAAGCTATATGGGCATACCTTCCTGCAGGCACATAACACCCTGCTGTATTTACTGGAATTAGTTTTTGACCTGCGAACAAACCATCAGATAACTCAACCTCAAAATCTTGACCATAATTTTTTAATTGTGCTTCTGCAAATTTTCTTACTCTTTCATGGGAAAATTGAATGTCATCTTTTGTTTTTTGATCTAAATTTTTTTTAATTTCCTCTATTTTTTCTTTAGAAACAATTACATCACCTTCATATTTATCAAATTTTTTAGAAAGCTCTTTACACCCTTCTTCTTTAGTTTTTTCAATGTCTTTTAAAATATTTTCAACTATTTCTCTTGTTTTAGTATCATCTGTAGACGAGGTTTTTGGTGATCTTTTAAGATATGTTATTGCCATTTCTCTCCTTTAAAATTTCAGTTTATTTAAATGAATTTTTTTTGAAATTCAATGAATCATTTAGTCCAAAGCGACTACTGCAGCAGCGATAGAGGCCAATCGTGCCTGAGCCTCGTCAGATCTACTAGTAATTACCACAGGTACTTTTCCACCTACAACAACTCCTGCGGCACATGCACCACTAAAATATATAAGCATTTTTACTAAAGCATTTCCAGCTTCTACATTGGGAACTAATAATACATCTGCCTCACCAGCAACTAAGTTTTTAATACCCTTTATTGCTGCTGACTTTTTTGAAATACTATTGTCAAATGCTAATGGACCGAAAACATCAGCATTTAAATTTTCTTCTTTCGCTAATTTAGTAATTTCTGCAGCCTCAATTGAACTTGGCACACTTTCTAAAATTTCTTCTGTTGCAGATAATACGGAAACTTTTGGTCTTTCTATTCCTATTCTATTTGAAAAATTTACTACATTCTTAAGAATATGCATTTTTGTTTTAACATTTGGTAAAACATTTAATGCTCCATCAGTAATAATTAATGGTTTGTCATCTTTACCGATAGTCATATGCCAAATATGACTTAATCTTGTTCTCCCCAATAAATTATATTCACGTTTAAGCACTTCTTTCATAAGCACATCTGTATGAATATGGCCTTTCACTATTATTTGCACCTTGCCTTCACTTGCTAATTTAGCAGCAATTTTAGCAGTATCATTTTCTACTGGTTCATGGATAAGTTCATATTTAGAAATATCCCATTTGATATCTTCAGCGCATTTTTGAATTTCTACTTCATGACCAATAAATATTGGCTCAATTAAATTTTCATTAACCGCATCTTGAACTGATAACATGGGTAAAGGTTTACCAGCATTTACAACCGCAACTGTAACTCCTTTTTTTTTATGAGCTAAATCTAATAAGTTGTTTGGACAGACAATTTCTTTGTTTGAAAGCATGTTTTCTACAAATAAGTGAAAAAACTGAACATGTATATAAAAAAAAATTCTTTATATAAATTTAACAAGTTTATATAATTGGCTCTGAGCGGGGGAGACTTTGGAAATTGTAACTAAAATTGCGCCAATTATTTTAGCCTTGATAATGTTAGGCTTAGGCCTAGGATTAAAACTGGAAGATTTTGGAAGAGTATTCAAAACACCAAAAGATTTTATTGTCGGTTTTATTTCTCAATTAATAATTCTTCCAATTGTAGCATACATATTAATTTTAATTTTAAAAACACCACCTGAAATAGCAATAGGGGTTATGATCATAGCTGCAGCACCAGGAGGTGTAACATCTAATGTAATGACAAAGTTTGCTGATGGTGATGTTGCATTATCAATATCTTTAACTGCTGTAATTAGTTTATTAAGCATAATTACAGTTCCTTTAATAATCTTTACATCTGCAGACATGTTAGGGATAGCAGAAGTTTCTCAAAACATTTCAATGACGGGAATAGCACTAAAAATGTTTTTAGTTGTAACAGTACCTGTAATATTAGGAATGATTATCAGAAAATTTGCTGAAAATTTCATATCTTCTAAAGTTGAAATATTTAATAAACTCAACATAGTTTTGTTTATTGTTTTTTTTGTAGCAGCGTTTTATGAAGAAAGAGAAAATATTCTTAGCTTTATCAAACAAGCAGGTTTAATTGCTTTAATTTTAAATATTTCAATGATGGTTATTGCATATTACATTGCAAAAGCTTTTGCTTCGGGCGTTAAACAAATGAAGTGTATTGCTTTAGAATGTGGATTACAAAATGGTACTTTAGCCTTATTTGTCTCTACGCAAATATTTGGTACAGATATATTGTATGCATTACCAACCGGTGCTTATGCACTAATCATGTATATAACAGGATTTATTTTTATTTATTTTTTAAGAAAGTCTAATTAATTATTGATTATTCTTATTTGATTAAAAACTTTATAAATAAAATGGCTTAAGCTAAGAACATTTTTATTCACCATTCCCTTTGTTGTTACAAAAGCACTATCTTTAGTATTGTATGTAATTAATTTTTTGTCATTTATATGAAGAAATTTTTTATCAACTAAATATTTTATTTTTCTAACAACTGTAGGTCTAGGAATACCAGTTATCTCAGAAATTGACATGGCATTAACTCCTCTTTTATCTGACCCCTGAATCTCTTTTCTATATGAGTCTAAATTAGGTTTTTTTGGAGTAAATTTTGGATTTTTAATTGTATTTATTACTACAACCATGCCGATTGCAAAAACTTCTAAATCCTTCAATTCTTCTCTCCATCTTTTAATAAAAATAAACCAAAATTTATTAAACTGATACAAGCAGTAAGAAAAATTTTCTTTTATTGCTAATATTATTTCTTTAACGGAGTAAACTTCAGTCACTAATTTTTCTTTTTTTAAAATTTTATTAAATTCATACAAGATATTTGCAACCTCTGTAAGAGTGTCTACCGCTTTAGCTGAGTAAAGCGTATCTCGAACAACAAAAATTTTCTTACCAGTTCTTTTAATTACTTTTAGTTTTTCTAATTCTAAAACTTTTCTTCTGATACTTTCTTTGGGAATTCCTAAATCTTTTGAGATGTCTGAAATATTAATTTTATTAATTTCGATTGGTTTATCCTTATAAAATGTGTCATAGTTAATTTTTACTCCATTTTGTCTGAAATATATAAGGTCTTGATGTATCAAATATATAATGAGGATAAACTTATCTATGTCTTTATAATGATCATAGGCTCTTACAAACCAGTTACTTGTTAAAGTAAAATAAGCCGGTGCCAGTGCGGCAAAATTATCTTGAATTACTTTATTGATTACCTTCTCATCAATATGTTCAGAAATACTTGGTATAGCGTTCATATTTTAAAAAAACCCAATATGAACAAAAGAGAAATTGGAGTCAACCCATTTTGGACAACCCTAGTATGTAAATATTTAACTAATAATGATTAAATTTAAAATTATAAATCAAATATGAGTACAGAAAGCTTTAATAGAACATCCGAGATTGTAGAGACCCCCTCTCAATATGTTGAAACCCCAAAAAGGGTTAACGTGGATGTTCTAAAGCAAAGACTTCTAGAAGAAAAAAAGAAGGAAAAAGTTAAACGAACAATAATTTTATCATCTGTTATCGTTTCTTTGGGTGCTCTAACGATGTTAACTTATTAAGTTTTCCAAATCTTTCTTTATTATATCTGGTATAGAAATTTCTTTTTTTGAGTTATTTTTATAGCGGTTAAATTTATTTTGGCCTGGATACATTATTTCCTTAACACCTTTTATCTTAGGAAGTTTTTTTATTGTTTTAATATTATCTTTAATTCGTTGGTTATAATTTTTTTGAAATAAATTTGCTTTAAAGGTAATAAATAAATGTCCAATATTTTGTGGACCTGAAAAATCATCAAACGGATCTTTAACTCTTCCTGCATGATTTCCTCCAGTTAAAACTCCACTTAAAATGTCTATCATCCAAGCAAGTCCCGATCCTCTAAAGCCTGCAATTGGTAATTGAACTCCGGCTAATGCCTTTTTTGCGTCGGTAGTTGGTTTACCAAATTTATCTAAAGCAACTCCTATAGGAATTGATTTATTATTTCTTGCAGCAACTCTAATTTTACCTCTATTAATCACTGAGATTGATGTATCTAAAATAAAAGGAATTTTAGAACCAGTAGGGGATCCAAAACAAATTGGATTTGTACCAAATAAAGATTTTAAAGCACCATGTGGAGCAACTGCAGGAGGAGCGTTAGTATAGATCATTGTAATTAAATTTTTCTTTACTGCTTGTTCAGCATAATAACCTGATAAACCATAGTGACCACTATTTTTAACTGCTACCATTCCTATTCCAGTTTTTTGTGCATGTTTAATTGCAGTTTTAATTCCTAAATCAGCTGCAACAAAACCAATACTATTATTTGCATCAATATGAGAAATAGAAGAAGAAATTTTTTTGATTTTAATTTTTGGTTTTGAATTAATTACTTTTTTAGAAATTCGATCACAATACATTTTAAGTCTTGATAAACCATGACCATATGCACCAACTAATTCTGCATTGATTAAAGCATTTGCTGAAATTAAAGCATGATCATTACTTAAACCAAATTTTTGAAAAATCTTAATGATTTGTTTTTTAAGCAGAGGTGTTTTCACTTATTTGAATACTTTAATATCTTTATTAAAAAAATTTTTAATATCATTACTTAATAAATTTGGGACCTCTAAAGCTGCAAAATGACCGCCTTTAGGGAATTTTTTCCATCTTTTAATATTAAAAATTCTGTTCACATAAGATTTTGGTGGCCATTCAAGCATTTCTTTAGGAAATTCTGCTATTGCAGTAGGAACTTTTATTTTTTTGAAATTTTTTGGAAAAGATCGACCACCTTCTTTTCTTCTTCCAAAATATATCCAAGCAGCAGTATTAAAACTATTAGTAATTATGTAGATCATTATATTTGAAATTAATTCATCTTTTGAAAATGTTTTTTCTATTTTGCCTTTGTTAAGGTCAGACCAACCGTGAAATTTTTCTAAAATCCATGCTGCAGTTCCTACTGGACTATCTATCATTGCATAAGATAAACTTTGTGGTTTTGTAGCTTGTTGCGTCCTGTATCCTTCCTGCATTATTTGATCAAAATTGAATTTTTTTTCCCATTTTTTTTCTTTATTATTTTTTGGTCCTTTTGGATGCCTGATTGGTAAGCAATTAATATGAATTCCTTTACAATTTTTTGCGCTATCAAGACCAATCCATCCAGCAATAGTAGCTCCCCAATCCCCACCTTGCACAATATAATTTTTATGACCTAAATTTTTGACCATAAATTTGTTTAAAATTTTTCCAATCCTTCTTGGACCTAAAGCTTTTTTAATAGGTGTTGAAAAACCAAATCCAGGTAAAGAGGGCACAATGACATCAAAACCATCTTCAATTTTTCCACCAAATTGTTCAGGGTGAGCAAGCTTTGGAATGATATCAAAAAACTCAATTACACTCCCAGGCCAACCGTGCAAAAGTAATAATGGTCTTGATTTAGTATTTTTACTTTTTTCAATAATAAAATGCAGATTTATACCATCCACATTGGTCTTATAATTTTTATAAGAATTAAATTTGTTTTCAAATTTCTTCCAATTATATTTTGAAACCCAATACTTAGATATTTTTTTAAGATAATTATAATTAGTTCCATACTCCCATCCATTTACATTTTGCATCATATTCCATGGATAGGATCTTACTTTTTTATATATATTATTAAGTGTACTTTTAGGTACACTTATCTTGTAAGGTTTGATCATCAATTAATTATGACTTATCCAGATTGTTTTTGTTTGAAGAAATGAATTTAAAGCTTCAGTACCTTGATCTCTACTTAGTGAACCAGATTGTTTATATCCACCAAAAGGAGTTTTGATGTCTCCTTCAGAAAAAGTATTCACTGACACAGTTCCACAGGGTAAACTTTTAGCTAAATGGAATGCTCTATTTATATCTTGAGTAAATACACTTGCATGTAATCCATATTTAGAATTACTAGCAATTTTTAAAGCTTCTTCATCATTTTTAACGGTTAAAACACCAAGCACTGGTCCAAATATCTCTTCCTGAGCGATGGTCATATTTTCTTTTAATCCATCAAATAAAGTTGGTTTTGCATAAAAACCTTTTTGCTTATTATCTGAAACTCCTCCAGATAAAAGTTTTGCCCCTTCGTCGATTCCTTTTTGGATATATCCATCAACAGTTTGTAAATGTCCTTTTGAAATCATAGATCCCATATTCGATTTTAGATCTAATGGATCTCCCACTTTTAATTTTTTAACTTTTTTAAAAATTTTATCTAAAAATTCATCTTTTACTTTTTTATGAACTATCTGTCTCATATTTGCTGAACAGTTCTGTCCACCGTTCCAAAATGCAGAATTCATTGCATTATCAATCAAATCTTCAGTGATTTTAGCATCCTCTAAAACTATAAATGGACTTTTTCCTCCCATCTCTAATGCAACAGGTTTTAAATTACTTTCACTTGCGTATTTTAAAAAATAACCACCTACTTCAGTTGAACCTGTAAATGAAACTGCATCAACATCTTTGTGTCGACCTAAAGCTTCACCAACATCACCATAACCTGGAAGTACATTCAAAACTCCATCTGGTATGCCAGCTTCTCTTCCAATTTGAGCAACTCTTATTGCAGTAAGAGGTGTGTCTTCTGCTGGTTTAATTATTACCGAACAGCCTGCTGCAAGAGCTGGTGCCATTTTCCATACCGCCATCATTAAAGGAAAGTTCCAAGGAACAATTCCAGCAACAACTCCAATTGGTTCTTTAACAATTAAACTAGTAATGGAAGGTTCTGTTGGACCAACTTTTCCAAATACTTTATCAATTAATTCTCCATACCATTGAAAGTGCATTGGGGCATCATTTGCAACTTCATTAATACAATCCGTGATAAGTTTACCTGTATCAACACTTTCTAAAACTGAATTTTCATCACCATGTTTTCTAAGTAATTCAGCAAATTTTAATAAAACTTCTTTTCTATGCTCAGGTGAGCTTTTAGACCAAACTCCACTATTAAAAGCTTTTCTTGAAACTTTAACTGCTAAGTTAACATCTTTGTGATTACATTTTGCAACAGCACATAGTTTCTTACCAGTTGCTGGATTAATTGTTTCAAATTTCTTGCCATCAATAGCATTTACATATTTCCCATTAATAAATGCTCTTCCTTCAAATTTAAGTTTACTAGCTATTAATTTATATTTGTTACCTGAACTCATAAATTTCTTTCTATAAATTGTAATTTATTTTATTTTTTATAATTTTAATCTAAGACACCTTGAGACTAAAATAAATAGATTAACTATTAAATTATTAATACAACTTTTAATTGCAATCTCATTTTGATTAAATAAGTTTTTTTGTGTGTACTTCCGTTGGAAACTTAATTAGGCTTAAATTAATTTAAATTTATACTTTAAACTAACTAAGAGGAGAGAAGTAAAATGTTTATTAAAACAATTAGCAAAACACTTATCAAAGTGGTTGCGATTATTTTCTTTGCACAAGCTGCTTATGCAGAAATAACTCTTAAGCTTGGAACTACTGGTAGATTGGGTATGCCAATTGGTGACGCAATAGATCAGGCTTTGATACCAGCAATGGAGAAAGCATCTGGAGGTAAGATGAAAATTGAACCTCACTATCAAAGAAGCTTATGCGCAGAACAAAAATGTGGTGAACAAGCAAACCAAGGACTTATAGCATTGTGGACTAGTTCTACTGCAAACTACGGTAACTTTGGGCCAGAATTAGCAATTTTCGATTTGCCTTTTATTTTCAAATCTTTAGAGGATGCTAAAAGAATATCAGATGAATGGTTAGCTGAAAGACAGTGCAAACTAGCTCTTGAGAATGCTGGTCACATTTGCCTTTCTGTATATTCAAGTGGAGGATTTAGACAACTTGGAAATGCAACTAAACCTGTTCATGAACCTGATGATATGAAAGGACTTAAATGGAGAACTACTAAAAGTCCAGTTGAGTTCATGCTAGTTAAAAATTGGGGCGCAACACCAACACCTTATGACTGGAGTCAATTATATCAAGGTCTTCAATCAGGTGTAGTTGAAGGTCAATATGTTGCTAGTCCATGGCAGCATGTAGCAAAACTTCATGAAGTTGCAAAATATTTCACTGAGATCGGAGGAATGTGGTCTGGAAATATTTTAGCGATGGATGCTAAACAGTACAATGCATTGTCTGACCAACAAAGAAAATGGTTACACGAAGCAGCTGATGCCTATGGAGAAAAAGTAAACGAGTTGGATAACGCTTGGATTAAAAATGGTGAAGATGCAATTAAAGCATCTGCTAAAGAGTGGTATGTACCAACAGAAGCGGAAATGACTAAGTGGAGAGCAGGTGCAATCGGTGCTTGGTTAGACGCTAAGGGTACTTTTGAACCAGAAGTAGCTAAAAGAGTACTTCTAGAACAAGGTATGGATGGATTTGTAGCTCAGTTAGAAGCAGCTGGCGCTCTATAATTCGTTCAACAGAAAATGTGTAAAGACCACTTAATTCACTAGAATTAAGTGGTCTTTGCCTAAAATAAATCTTAACTTATAAGTATTCATGGAAAGTATTATTTTACTTGTAGTACTCCTTTTTCTAATTTTATTAGGAGCTCCAATTGGCTTTATATTAATACTGATTCCATTTGTTTATATTCTTCTCACAGATGCTGTGCCTCTTGTTTTAATCCCTAGTCAAATGTTTACCGCTATTGACTCAGTTCCATTAACTGCAATTGCATTCTTTATGTTGACAGGTGAGTTAATGACAAGTGCAACGATTACAGATCGTTTAGTTGCTTTGAGTAGGGCGTTGATTGGGCGTATACGAGGAGGATTAGCTCAAGTCAATGTTTTGGTAAGTATGTTTTTTGCGGGTATGAATGGATCTGTCGTAGCAGATACAGCTACAGTTGGTGCATTAGTATTACCAGCAATGAAGAAAGCAGGTTATCCAGCAGCATTTTCAGCTGCGGTAACAGGTGTAAGTTCCACTATAGGAGGGATTATTCCACCTAGTATCATGATGATTGTACTTGCTAATGCAACCGAGATTTCGATTGCATCTTTATTTGCAGCTGGGATTATTCCAGGGATTTTGATTGGTGTTGTAATAATGGTAATCAACCATTACTTTGCAGTTAAATACAATTTCGAACGTAGCGATGAACCATTTTCGGTACGTCGAGCTGGTAAAGAATTATATCGTTCTTCATTTGCCCTTTTGATACCTTTGGTTTTAGTTGGTTCAGTGATGGGAGGTGTTGCATCTGTTGTTGAGGCCGGAGCTATCACAGCATTAGTTGCGTTATTTACAGGTGTATTTGTTTATAGAACTATTAAATGGAAAGATTGCACAGGTGCTTTTCGTCGAGCATTCCGTAATTCAGCAATGGTTTTTATTATCATAGCTGCATCAGGACCTTTCAGTTGGTTACTTACTTCTCTTGGTGCAATAGGTGATCTTGAAACCTGGCTTTTAGGCTTAGCGGATTCTCCTATATTATTTATTTTAGCTTTGATATTATTCATCTTTCTTCTTGGAACGGTAATGGACTCAGCAGTTAACATTATCATTGTTGGCCCAGTTCTAGTGAATGTTATGTCTCAAGCTGGCTTTCCTGAGGTACAAGCAGCTATGGTTGTTATAGTTGGTTTCTTAATAGGATCAGTAACACCACCTGTTGGTGTTGCCTACTTTACCTCTGCAACAATAGCGCAAGTGCGTCTTGAAAAAGTTGCTATTGCGTTAATTCCTTATCTTGTTGGTCTTTTTTTACTTTTATTTTTTATTCTTATTGTACCAGAACTAACAATGTTTCTTCCAAACTTATTGAGTAATTAATGATGAAATTTTTAAACAGTATTGATCGTTTTATTCATCGTACGTTGGAAGCTATGTGTTCAATATTGTTGGCTGCTATGGTTGGTTTTACTCTTTACAATGTTACAATGCGATATGTTTTTAATAACCCTCCTGTTTGGGGAGATTTGCTAACAGTATTAAGTAATATTTGGTTGATGTTTATAGCACTTTCTCTAACAGCAAGAGATAATGAACATGTAGCATTAAATTTAATTTATGAAAAATTACCAGAGAGAGTTTCATTATACATACGCCAGTTCTGGAAAATTATGATTATGATAATTGGTATAGTCTTAATAATTTATGGAATTGAACTTGTAGAGGGTATGCGAGGGAAGTATTGGGAAATGTGGTATTTAGAATTTAGTATGCAAGGCATTGAGTTCAAACCGAATTATATGCCCAAAAAATATGCAGTAGCTATCCTCCCTTTAGCTGGATTTTTGACTACCATTGGTGCCGCTATTGGTTTTATAAAAAAGGTCTAATTAATAAAAAAGTGTTTACTTAACCTTTGCCTCTCCAAGGAATAGACTTATCTATTATTTTTCTTAAAGATATATCAAATAAAAGACCCAGCAGACCCATTATGAAAATTGTTATCCAAATAACTTCATATTGAAAGTATTTTTTTGCAACATTTTCAACAAAACCAATACCAGTTGTACCTGCTAGAAACTCTGCAGCAACAAGTGTTCCCCAGCACATACCAACAGCAACTCTAATTCCTGTAAGAATTTCAGGAAGTGAATTAGGGAAAATCACATATCTTAAAATTTGTTTTTTAGTAGCTCCTAACGAATGTGCAGCATGTATTTTTGAAAGCTGTGTTCCTGATGCACCAGCTCTTGCAGAAATAATCATAATTGAAAGTGAGACCATGAATAATAAAAATATTTTACCCGTATTATCTATACCAAGAACTGAAATAATCAATGGCGCCCAAGCTAATGGTGGAACAGGTCTGTATAATTCGATTAAAGGATCAAAGAAACCTTTAGCAAATCGATTTAGACCCATAAACAATCCTAATGGCACCCCAATAAGAATTCCAAAAACTAAACCTAAAAATACTCTTAAGAATGAGTCCCATATATGTCCATATGGAACAGGCACTTTAAATAATTTAAAGTCACCCGTAACAACTTTTAAAACATTGCTTTTAAAGTTTTCTTTTACAATTCCATCTTTTGAATGTACTGGATATTCACCAGGCAATATGTCTGCAATCCAGTCTGGTAAAATAAATCCGATCATTTTACTCACATCGACCATCTCAATCCATAAAAGAGGAATATTTTTGTATCCAACACTTGGTTTAGACATCAATACAAACTTATTAAATGTATCTGATGGTTTGGGTAACCATCTGCCTGAACCTTGTTCAGAACATGTTGGTCCACTTGCTACAATTGTTCCTGCTGGAAATAAAAGAATATCAATTAATCTTAATCCACCTTGCTCTTTATTTTGTAATTCATCAAACTCTATTATTGCTGCTTGCATTTCATTTAATGCATTAGGAGGATAGATGCTTGCAAACTCTATTCTTCTTGCAATTTTAACAATATTTTTTGCATAGTCAGATGCTATTTCTTCACTATCATCTAATCCTTTTCTGTAAGCCTTAATATCATCTTTAAGTTGTTTGATTGCGCTTTTGAACTGTGGGTTATGGTTTTTTAATTTAAAAAATTTGTCGTCAATTTTTTTTAGTTCTGCTGCAGCTGCATGAAATTTTAAACCTTTATTAGTTTGAGGTGCAGTCGGTATTTCAATGGTATTTTCAATTGTACCAGTTCCAGAGTTTATAGTTGTAATTCCCCAGCCACCTTGTTCATCAATAAGTTTCTGTCTTTCAGTTTTTTCAGCATCTGTCTCAAATGGATAATCTTTCTTTTGGAAATTGAAACTTAGAAGTTTTATTTCTTCTGTCATTTCCTTAAGTTTAATTTTGGTATCCATTTCCATTAGTTCTTCACTTGTTAAAAATGGAATTAATTTAGAAGTTCTATCAATGTAACCTACAAGGATTGTTTTTTGTTGATCATTTAGATCTGGTGATGCTTTTATTTCATTTGCAATTTTTACAAGATTTTTATTTTCAACTTTAATAATGGATGTGCTTTTAAATTCTCTTTCTTCAATAGGGAACTGATATTTTAAACCTAATAATGACTCATTAATTTTAGCTACTTGACATAATTCATTTGCTGATTTTGGATAAAAACCTTTTGCAATGTCCCAGGAATAATAAAGCCATAGCATTAGAATTACGCTGCTACCAACGATTACCCAGTGCGTTCCACCTTTTGCTCTTTCAGGATTACCAAAGACTGCATCCACTTTTTCAGTTCTAATTAATCTTCTTCCATAAAGAATGCATCCAATTACAGCTACAAATATTAAGATCGTTACAAATTGGGTTAACATTTAATTTTCTTTCCCCATAATTTCTTCTTCCATATTCCAAATCATTGATAAGATTTCTTCTCTGGTAGAAGAGAATTCCTTATTCTTTTTTATTTCTCTTAAGTCTTGTGTAAGACCCATTTCTGCAAATGGCAGATTATACTCTTTATGTATCCTACCTGGTCTTGGTGCCATTACATATAATCTTTCTCCAAGTAACAATGCTTCTTCAACAGAGTGAGTAATTAAAATAATAGTTTTTCCTGTTTCTTTCCAAATCTTTAAAACTAAAGACTGCATCTTTTCTCTAGTTAAAGCATCTAATGCACCCAAAGGTTCATCCATTAAAATTAAATCAGGATCATTTATTAAACACCTTGCAAGCGCAACTCTTTGCTGCATACCACCAGATAATTGATAAGTTGGCGTGTTACCAAAACCTTTAAGCCCAACTATATCTAACCATTCATCTACTTTCTTAGCTGTAACTTCAGGATCTTCTTTTTTCATCCTAAGTCCGAAATTTACATTCTCAGCTACCGTTAGCCATTCAAACAAAGCACCTTGTTGAAATACCATTCCTCTTTCAACACCAGGTCCATCAATTTCATTATTGTTAAGTGTTATTTTTCCTGAAGTAGGTCTTAAAAATCCTGCAGTAATATTTAATAAAGTTGTTTTTCCACAACCAGAAGGACCAAGAACTGTAAGCAATTCTCCTTTTTTTAAAGTAAAGCTTACATCTTTTAAAGCGTGAACTGTTTCTCCTTTTGGAGTTTTAAAAATCATATTTAGATTTTGAGAAACTAGATCGCTCATAACTGCCTTATATTAGAAATTTGACAAAAAAAATAGGCACCAATTATAAATCGGTGCCTATTTAAAAGTTTTAAACCCTTAAAATTATAAAGGTAAGAAACTTGTATCTACAGATCCTCCTGGAGTTCCCATACCTTTTAGGAAACCATCAAGATTACCACTTTCCATAGATGCTTTTGTTTCTTCTGGAGTTAAGAATTTGAAACCACTTAAAGTTTCTTTCATATCTGAAACCTTCATTTCAGAAGCTTTCGCCATAGCGTTCATGTCAGCTTTACCAGCTTTATATCTAGCATTAGCTTCATGAGTAACTTCGATGAAAGTTCTTAACATTCCTGGGTTTTCTTTCATGAATTTATCTGTAACAGAAGTGATATCTATACCCAAGATACCAGCTGCTCTAGCTTCATCTACAGTTAAAAGTCTTGATCCAACCGCAGTTGCTGCTTTGATAGAGTTACCACCAAATAAACATGCCATTACAACATCGCCACTTACTAATGCAGCAGCACCTTCTTCTGGGTCCATTTGAATAATATCCATTTTACCTCTGTCAGCACCAACAACTTTCATACTTTCATCAAAAACGTATTCAGCCATTGTTCCTAATGGAACAGCAACTTTTTTACCTTCTAATTCAGTAGCGTTTGCTTTTGTAATTCCAGAAGCGTTAGATGTAACACAAGTAGTTCCACCCATTCCGTATTCCATAGCAATATCAACTAATTTGATAGGTGCATTAGATTTTACAGCATTGATAAAAGGCACTAATCCTTGTGAGTAAGAAATATCAATATCTCCTGCTAACATTGCATCAGTCATTGCTCCACCATTTGTGAAGTTAGTCCATTTAACTGGTACACCAAGAGCTTTAGCAAAATTTTTCTTCTGCATGTCCTCTAGATTTGGGCTCGGCCATTCTAGAAAGTATGCAACTCTAACTTCATTTGCAGCTGAATTAGCAACTGAAATTGATAGGTTAAGTGCAAAAATAGATCCTAGAATAAAACTTAGTATTTTTTTCATTTATTCCCCTATGTTTAATTAATTAAATTCTCGATATTTAAATTCAAATTGAGCCCGAAGTAAAACAAAAAAGAAAGTTTATACAATTGGTGGTTGTGTCAATAATGTGGTAGTTAATCCATTTATTTTAGTCTAAAGAGGCTTTAAGATTTAAATTAAATTATTTTAAAAAGATATTTTTATGAGCACACAAAATAAAACAGCAATTCCAAATTCCCTAAATGAGCATTGGATGCCATTTACATCTAACAAAGATTTCAAAGAGAACCCAAGATTAATTGTAGAAGCTAAAGGTGTGTATTTAAAAAATCATCAGGGTCAAACACAAATTGATGCAAGCTCAGGGCTGTTTTGTAATCCTTTAGGCCATGGTAGAGAAGAAATTATTGAAGCAATTACAAATCAATTAAAAACTTTAGATTATTGTCAACCTTTCCAACAAGGTTTTGGTGGATCATTTGAATTAGCTACAAGAATTTCAAAACATACTCCAGGAAACTTAAATAGAATGTTTTATACAATTTGTGGTTCAACAGCTGTTGAAACTGCAATAAAAATTGCAATCGCTTACCATAGAGCAAGAGGAGATAGTCAAAGATTTAGATTTGTTGGTAGAGAAAGAGGCTACCACGGAATGAATATTGGTGCGACCTCTGTTGGGGGTATGGTTAATAATGTTAAAACTTTTGCAAGTGTTTTAATGCCAGGTGTTGTTCATATGAGACATACACATTTGCCAGAACATAAGTTTGTAAGTGGTCAACCAGAAACTGGTGTTGAGTTAGCAGAAGATTTAGAAAGAATTTGTATGAACTTTGGATCTGAAAATATAGCAGCTTGTATTGTTGAACCTATTGCAGGATCG
Organism: uncultured Pelagibacteraceae bacterium; assembly: GCA_902633985.1. Classification (GTDB taxonomy): domain Bacteria; phylum Pseudomonadota; class Alphaproteobacteria; order Pelagibacterales; family Pelagibacteraceae; genus Pelagibacter. Next base: position 49,883 of record CACPHV010000005.1, on the reverse strand, counting down.
ACAGGTACATTGGTTCCACCAAAGGGATACCTGCAAAGATTAAGAGAAATTTGTGACAAACATGGAATACTTTTAATTTTTGATGAAGTAATTACTGGATGGGGAAGAACAGGATCTCCATTTGCATCTCAAGAGTACGGTGTAACTCCAGATATGATTACAATGGCAAAAGCTACTACAAATGGGATTAGCCCAATGGGAGTTGTTGCATGTAAAGAAGACATTTATGATGCTATTGCAGAAAATGCTCCCAAAGGAACAATCGAATTATTTCACGGTTATACCTATTCTGGAATACCAATATCTGTGGCTGCGGGTTTAGCTGTTCAAGATATTATTGAAAAAGATGATATTTTTAATAGAGCAAAAAATTTAGCACCTTATTTCCAAGAAGGTTTGATGTCCTTAAAAGACATTGATGTTGTTGATAACATTAGAGGATACGGAATGATGGGGGGAATAGATATAGTTATGGATAAAAAACCAGGTGCTGCTGGACTTACTTGTTTTAAACATTGTTATGAAGCAGGAGTGAATTTCAAAGCTACCGGTGATTGTTTAATTATTGCTCCAATGTTTATTTGTGAAAAAAAACATATTGATGAAATAATTGAAAAACTTCGAACTGGAATAACAAATTACGCAAAAAGTAAAAAGAATTAATTTTCGTTTATGAAAATTGGAGTTCCTAAAGAGATAAAACCTCAAGAAAATAGAATTGGTTTAACACCTGATAGTGTAAAAGCTTTAGTTTCAGAAGGTCATGAGGTGTTAGTTGAAAATAACGGTGGTTTTGAAGCTGGTTTTGAGAATGATCAATATTTAAAAGCAGGAGCAAAAATTGCTAACACAGCAGCTGATATTTTTAACGATGCAGAAATAATAGTTAAAGTTAAAGAACCACAAAAAGCAGAAGTAGATATGATAAGAGAAAATCAAATCGTATATACATATTTACATTTAGCTGCAGCAAAAGAATTAACCGAAGGTTTAATAAAATCTAAGAGTATTAATATTGCTTATGAAACTGTAACAGATGATAATGGAAGATTACCATTACTTGCTCCAATGAGTGCTGTTGCAGGAAGAATGTCGGTACAAGCAGGCGCTCATTGTTTAGAAAAAAATCAAAAAGGTAGAGGAGTATTATTAGGAGGGGCACCAGGAGGTGAACCAGCCAATGTATTAATTCTAGGAGGTGGAGTAGTTGGAGAGAACGCAGCAACAATCGCAACTGGTATGCAAGCGAAAGTTCATATAGTTGACAAATCTGAGGCAAGATTAAATCAACTCGTGAAAATGTTTGGTGATAAAATTATACCTGAGCAAAGTGATAAAGTTGATTTAAATAAATTAGTTGCTCAAGCAGATCTTTTGGTTGGAGGTGTATTAATTCCAGGCGCAGAAGCTCCAAAACTTATAACTAAAGATATGTTGAAATTAATGAAAAGAGGTTCGGTTATTGTTGATGTTGCAATTGATCAAGGCGGATGTGTTGAAACAAGCAAACCTACAACACATGGAGATCCAACTTATATAGTTGATGATGTGGTTCATTATTGTGTCGCGAATATGCCTGGCGGAGTTCCTAGAACTTCTACATTTGCATTAAATCAAGCGACACTTCCTTATCTAGTAAAACTAGCAAATAAAGGTTATCAAAAAGCACTTAGTGAAGATAAAAACTTTTTAGCAGGATTAAATATTCACAAAGGTCAAGTGACTTACAAAGCAGTAGCTGATGTTTTTGGACACAATTTTGTTGAACCTGGAGAAGCTATAAAACATTAGAAATGGAAAAAAACTATCCTTCAAGTTCAAAGGTAGTTGTAATAGGAGGTGGTGTTGCTGGTACCTCTTGTGCATACCACTTAGCAAAATTTGGTTGGAAAGATGTGGTTCTATTAGAAAGAGATCAATTAACATCTGGTACAACTTGGCATGCTGCAGGATTAATGGGGCAATTAGGAGCAACTTCAACAATCACCAAATTAAGAAAATATTCCTTAGATCTATATAAAGAATTAGAAAAAACTACTGGATTATCCACTGGTCTTAAACAAAATGGAGCAATAACAGTTGCGTCATCTAAAGAGAGGATGCAGGAGTTATTGAGGCAAGCAACAACAGCTCAATTATCTAATGTTGAGGTAGAAGTATTAAACAAAGATAGAATAAAAGAATTATATCCAGTAGTAAAAAACGAAGATCTTGTTGGTGGTGTTTATATGCCTAAAGATGGTCAGGCAGATCCAGTAGGCGTTACTAATGTATTAGCTAAAGCTGCAAAAATGCTTGGAGCTCAAATATTTGAGAAGACGCCAGTAAAAAAAATTTTAGTAAAAAATAAAAGAATATGTGGTGTTGAAACTTCTAAGGGAAAAATTGATTGTGAATATGTGGTTTTAGCTTCAGGAATGTGGTCTAGACAAATTGGTGAGGATATTGGTGTTAGTGTTCCATTATATCCTAATGAGCACTTCTATGTGATTACAGAACCAATGAAAGATCTTCCAAAAGATTTACCTGTTTTAAGAGATTATAATGCTTGTCTATATTTAAAAGAAGATGCTGGAAAAATATTAGTTGGAATTTTCGAACCTAACGCAAAACCAGCTTTTCAAGATAGTGGAAATGTCCCTGATGATTTTTCATTTGGAGAATTTCCTGATGATTTTGATCACTTTGAACCTTACCTTGAGAAATCGTTTCATAGACTTCCAATGTTAAAAAATGTAGGTATAAGAAAATTCTTTTCAGGTCCTGAGTCATTTACACCTGATACTCAGTACCTATTAGGTGAGACTGCAGAAGTAAAAAATTTTTTTACATGTTGTGGATTTAACAGTATTGGAATAGCAAGTTCTGGAGGAGCGGGTCGAGTAACAGCTGAATGGATGGTAAATGGACATATTAATGAAGATTTATTTTCTTTAGATATAAAAAGATTTCAAAAGTTTCATTCTTCAAAAAAATTTATTATGGAAAGGGTCACTGAAACTTTAGGAGATTTGTATGGAATGCATTGGCCGTATAAACAGCATTTAACTTCAAGAAATCAAAAATTATTACCTTATCACAATGAATTAAAAAAAGCCGGTGCTTGTTTCGGTGTTACAGGAGGTTTTGAAAGACCTATGTGGTATTCCTTAAACGGTGAAGAACCGAAGTATAATTACAGTTTTAATTACCAAAATTGGTATCCATCTGTAAAATATGAAACTTTAAATGCAAGAAAAAATGTTGGACTTTTTGATTTTTCAACTTTTTCTAAATTTCATTTAAAAGGTGAGAAAGTTCACAATGATTTACAAAAAATTTGCACAGCAAATATTAAAAATGAAATTGGAAAAACAAGTTATACGCATATGCTTAATGAAGAAGGTGGTATTGAAGCAGACCTGACTGTTGTTTGCATTGATAAAAATCATTTTAGAATAGTTAGTTCTGCAGCCACTAGAGAAAGAGATAAATTTCATATTCTTAAATATTTATCTGATGAAGTTAAGTTTAATGATGTAACGGAAACTATTTGTTGTCTTGGTTTGTTTGGTCCCAAAAGCAGAAAAATGATTCAAAAGATAAGTAAAGATGATTTTAGTTCTGAAAATTTTAAATTTGGTACAGGCAAAAATATAGATGTAGATGATATTAAAGTTTGGGCACAAAGAATATCTTATGTAGGTGAACTTGGTTTTGAGCTATATGTTGAAAAAGAAAATGCATTAAGACTATATAAAATTTTGATTAAAGAAGGTAAAAATTTTGATTTATCTCATTGTGGTATGCATGCAATGGATATAATGAGAATGGAAAACGGTTTTTTACATTGGGGGCATGATATTTCTCCAGAGGAAAATCAGTATCAAGCTGGTTTAAAATTTACAATTAGCTATAAAAAAAATACCAATTTTATTGGTAAAGATGCTTTGTTAAAAATTAAAGAAAAACCTTTAAAAAAAAGAATGATGATGTTTACATTAAAAGATAGTCAACCTGGTGAGCCTTTATTGTTACATGAAGAGCCCATTTATTTAGATGATAAAATTATTGGAAGAACAACTTCTGGAAATTATTCTTTCTGTTATAATAAAAATTTATCATTTGGCTATGTTAATTATGGAAATACAATAAAGACACTTCGAGATCAAAATTTATTTATAGAGGTTGAAAAAATCAAGTATCCAGTTGAAATTCTTTCAAAACCATTAAACACAAAAGATTTTAAAAATATTTAGTATTTCTTAATTTTATTGTGTTTAAATGAATTAACTGTTTAAATAGGATGTGAAAAAAAACGATCGAGATATAATATTACCTAACCCCGACAATGCTTCAAATAAAGGTATAGAATTTGATAAGATTAAAACAACTAATGTAAATATTTTACTAAATAGAGTTAGATTAGATCAAAAAAGAGCATTAAAAAAAAGAATTGTTTTTTCAATTATTTTGGCTGGTTTAGTTAGTTCGTTAGCTATTTATTTTATTATCTAGTTTAGAATTTGATTTAAAAAGTTTATTGAAACAATAAAGATTTATATTATAAATCATTTATCAAATACGGCGGGGTAGCTCAGTTGGTTAGAGCGCGGGACTCATAAGCCCGAGGTCAGTGGTTCGATCCCACTTCCCGCTACCATGAATTATGAAAGATATTTATATAACTTGGGATGATTACCATAACAAAATAGAGCAATTAGCTAAAAAAATTCATGATAGTAATTTACAATTTAATCAAATTATTTGTATTGCAAAAGGTGGATTAAGAGTAGGAGATATTTTTAGTAGACTTTTCAATGTCCCTTTAGCTATTTTATCTGTTGAATCATATCATGGTGATAGTGATGATATTAAAAACCAACAAGGACAGTTTACTTTTTCAAGAGATTTGGCAAAAACCACTCCAAATTTAGGTTCTCATGTTTTATTAGTTGATGATTTAGCAGACTCAGGGAAAACTTTAATAAAAAGTATTAAATGGTTAGAGCATTTTTATGGATTTTATTTTGAGGAAAAAATTAAAACCGCAGTTATATGGCATAAATCAACTTCGAAATTTAAACCTAATTATTCTGTAGATTACTTAAAAGACTCTCCATGGATACATATGCCTTTTGAGAAATATGAAACTACAAATATAAAAGATTTTAAGTTTAAATAATTAATTATTTAATTAAACTATCATTAAACTGACTTGATACTCTAACAAATGTTGTACATTTACTTAATTGTTTAAGTGAGGGTGCTCCAACATAAGTACAGCTACTCCTTAAACCACCAAGAATATTTAAAATTGTATCGTTAATTTTACCTCTGTATTTTACTCTTACTTTTCTCCCTTCACTACTTCGATAATCTGATAATCCACCATAGTGTTTTTTATTAGCAACTTCAGAACTAGATCCATAGAATTCTATATATTTTTCTCCATTAACTTTAACAATTTTACCGTTCCCTTCGTCATGTCCGGCAAGCATGCCTCCAAGCATTACGAAATCAGCACCACCTCCAAAACCTTTGGCAACATCACCAGGGCATGTGCATCCACCATCTGCTATTACATGCGCCCCGAGACCATGTGCTGCGTCAGCACATTCTATTACAGCACTTAATTGAGGGTAACCGACACCAGTTTGAATTCTTGTTGTACAAACACTTCCAGGACCAATTCCAATTTTAACAATATCTGCTCCGCTTAAAACTAATTCTTGAGTCATATCAGCTGTTACTACGTTACCAGCAATTATTGTTTTAGTTGGGTATTTATCCCTTACAGATTTAATAAAATTGGTGAAATGCTCTGTGTATCCATTTGCAACATCAATACAAATAAACTTAAAAAAACTAAATTCTTTTAAAACTTTATCTAAATTTTGAAAATCTTCTTTTTTTATGCCAACACTAAGTGCGATATTAGGATATATTTTTTTTATATTTTTATTTTGTTTAATTTTTTTGACGTCATGTTGTTTGGTTAATGATGTGATCATTCCATATTCATTTAATTTTTCAGCAACTCTTAGCTCTCCAACACCATCCATATTTGCTGCCATTATTGGAATACCCGACCATTCATTTTTACTGTATTTGAATCTGTATGTTCTTAAAAGATTTACGTCTTTTCGGCTTTTTAAGGTACTTCTTTTAGGTCTAAAAAGTACGTCTGAATAATCTAACTTAAGCTCTTCTTCAATTCTCATTGATAATTAAGTTATAATCATAATAATTTATTTCAAACATTATATAGCCTGTGGATAAGTTTTTTTACTTTCTAATGCCCTGGAAATTCAATTAAATTCTCAACTTTATAATTACTTTTTACTAGATTATCTGATCCACCTAGATCAAAAAGGTTTATTACAAATATAAATGCAGCAACCCTACCTTTTGACATCTCGACTAATTTTGCTGCTGCTTCAGCTGTACCTCCGGTTGCAATTAAATCGTCTATAATTAGAACTTCATCTTTTTCATTTATAGAGTCTTTATGAACTTCAATCGTTGCGGTTCCATATTCAAGCTCAAAATCAATCGAGTGAACATCTGCTGGTAACTTATTTTTTTTTCTAAGCATAATAAACGGTTTTTTAAGAACAAACGAAACAGCTGAAGCAAATACAAAACCTCTAGCTTCAATTGCTGCTATTTTTGTAAAATTATACTTTTTTGATCTTTCAATAATTTGATTAATTGTCTCTGCGAATGCATTCTCATCTTTGATTAAGGTAGTTATATCTCTAAATAAAATGCCTTTTTTTGGATAATCAGGAATAGATCTAATATAATCTTTTAAATTCATAATAGTTAAATATAAAAGTATAAATAAATAATTTTTTTAGTATGACAACAAATAAATTGGCAATAATTGGTGGTAGTGGTCTTTATGATGTTGAAGAATTCAAAGAAAGAGAATTACTTGATTTACAAACGCCCTGGGGCAAACCCTCTGATCAGATTTTAAAAACTAAATATAATAGTAAGGAAGTTTATTTTTTACCAAGACATGGAAGAGGGCATTTTGTTTCCCCTTCAAATATAAATTTTAGAGCAAATATAGATGCACTTAAACAGTTAGGGGTAACAGATATTGTTTCCGTGTCAGCTGTTGGTTCTCTTAAAGAAACTTTACCTCCTGGAAAATTTGTAATTGTAGATCAATTTATAGATAGGACTTTTGCAAGAAATAAAACTTTTTTTGACGATGAAATAGTAGCCCATGTATCAATGGCTCATCCAACTTCAAATGGTTTAATGAATGCATGCGAAGAGGCAATTAAAAAATCAAATATAGACTATCAAAGAAATGGAACTTATGTTGTTATGGAAGGACCTCAATTTTCTACATTAGCAGAGTCAAATTTATATAGATCTTGGAAAGCAGATGTAATTGGAATGACAAATATGCCTGAGGCAAAATTAGCAAGAGAAGCAGAAATTAGATATGCATCTGTCTCTATGGTTACAGATTTTGATTGTTGGCATCCAGATCATGAAAATGTTGATGTTCAGCAAGTTATTAAAGTTCTATTAGGAAACGCAGAAAAAGCAAAAATTATGATTAAAAATTTGATTGATAATTTTGAGAGTTATGTTGATCCAAATGATCCCACAAATAATTGTTTAGATGTAGCAATTATTACTGCTCCAGAAAAAAGAACAAAAAAGACTATAGAGAAATTAAAAAATGTGGCTGGTAGAGTTTTAAATAAATGAGAATAGAGGGAAAAGAGTACCGAACTATCTGGTTTGAAAATAATGTTGTTAAGATTATTGATCAAACAAAACTTCCTCACCAATTTTTAATTAAAGAACTTAAAACCGTAAATGATGCAATAAATGCAATTAAAATAATGGAGGTAAGAGGCGCACCTCTAATTGGTGGTACAGCTGCTTATGGCCTAGCTTTGGCAGTTCAAGAAAATAATGATCCAGAATTTATAAAAAAAAGCGCGAAAGAATTAATTCAATCAAGACCTACTGCTATTAATTTAAAGTGGGCTGTAGACCGAATGATAAAAAAATTAACAGAAATTAATAGTGATCAACTATTAAATATTGCTTTAAATGAAGCAAAAGAAATATGTGATGAGGATGAAAAGTTTTGTGAAAATATTGGTATTAATGGATTAAAAATAATTGAAGAAATTTATAATAAAAAGAAAGATACAGTAAACATATTAACACATTGTAATGCAGGTTGGTTAGCAACTATTAATTGGGGCACAGCAACATCACCTATTTACCATGCTCATAAAAAAGGAATACCAGTTCATGTATGGGTAGATGAAACAAGACCAAGAAATCAAGGTGCAAACTTAACATCATACGAATTAAACGAAGAGGAAATTCCAAACACAATTATTGCTGATAATACAGGGGGTATTTTAATGCAGAGGGGTGAAGTTGATATGTGTATTGTAGGTACTGATAGGACTTTATCCAATGGAGACGTTTGTAATAAAATTGGAACTTATCTTAAAGCATTAGCTGCTCATGATAATAACGTTCCTTTTTATGTGGCTCTTCCAAGCTCAACAATTGATTGGGACATTAAAGATGCAAAAGATATTCCTATTGAAGAAAGAAATTCAGAGGAATTATCTCATGTTGAAGGGATAGATGAGAATAATGAAATTAAAAAAGTTTTGATATATCCATCTAAAAGTAAAGCTATGAATTTAGCTTTTGATGTTACACCTGCAAAATATGTGACAGGATTAATTACTGAAAGAGGTATTACTAAAGCCTCTTTTGATGGGTTAAGCAAATTATTTAAATGAAAAATTTAAAAGAAAGAGAAGAGGTAATTGAGTATTCAATTAAACTGAATACAACTAATTTATCTCCTTTAAGGTCAGGAAATATTTCTGTTAGAGGAATTGAGGATGGTATTGAGGGTTTTTTTATAACTCCATCTGGAAAGAAGTATGAATCTTTAAAACCAGAAGATATTGTTTTTTTATCTTTAACCGAGGAAAAAGACTTCTTATCTTGGTTTAATTCTGGAAAAAATCCATCATCAGAATGGCGTTTTCACCAAGATATTTATAAAAACAAGTGGGAGGCAAAAGCAATAGTCCATGCCCATTCACCTCATGCTACAGCAGTATCTACTCATGGAAAATCTATTCCACCATTTCATTACATGATTGCTCTTGCGGGTGGTGAAGACATAAGATGCTCTGAATATGCAACTTTTGGTACCCATGAACTTTCGATGAATATGATTAAAGCCTTAAAAGATAGAAAGGCATGTCTTATGGCAAACCATGGACAGGTTGCATTTGGAGAAAATTTATCTAAAGCTTTCGAGCTTGCTCAAGAGGTAGAAAATATTTGCCATCAATATATTATTGCTTTAAAGATGGGTGAGCCCAAGAAACTTTCTTTAGCAGAAATGAAAAAAATCTTGGAAAAAGTTAAAAATTATAAAAGCAGTTAGTTATATGAATAAAGTTGGGGAGCATATCACTCTAGACATCATTGGAACAACTAAAGAGTATGATCCATCTGTATTTGAAAAAGTAATTCGTGATATTGCAAAAGCTGCAAAAGTAACAATTTTAAATATTTCAAAATATAAATTTGAACCACAAGGTTTTACAATTTTAGCATTATTGGCTGAAAGCCATATAAGTTTTCATACATTTCCAGAAAAAGGTATTATAAGCTTTGATTTCTTCACTTGTGGTAAAGTAAGCCCATCAGTTGCAATTGATATTGTAAAAAAAGAATTTGAACACAAAAGAATAGTTAAAAAAGAATTTAATAGAGATACCAAGTCTCTTTATCGTGACATATACAGTTCACCAGGCTTACAAAAATCATATGTAGTTAATGATGTTTTAGAAGATTTTAAATCTAAAGTTGGTCAACATATAGAAATTTTAGATCTAGAACAATTTGGTAAATCTTTATTTATTGATGGTGAAATACAAGTCGCATCAACTGATGAGCATTTATATAGCTCAACCTTTGTAGGTTCTGGTTTAGATTTAAATAAAGATAATGAAAGAGCGGCAATTATTGGTGGAGGAGACGGTGGAGTTGCAAGAGAATGTATTTCAAAAAATTTTAACTTTATCGATTGGTACGAGCTAGACCCTGAAGTAGTCGATGTTTGTAATAAACATCTTGGAGATATTGGAAAAAAAGCAACTGAAAAAAATTCTGTAAAATGTGTTTGGGGTGATGCTTTTGAAAGTATTAAATCAGTAAGTGATGATACTTACGATCATATATTTGTAGATCTAAATGATGATCAATTTTGTATAGATTTAGCTGCAAAAAATATGGACTCGTTAGTCAGAATGTTAAAACCAAAGGGAGTTATTACGGCTCAAGTAGGAAGTCAGGATAAAAAACCACAGCAGGTTGAAAATTGGTTAAATGTTTTTAATCAAAACTTTGGAAATGCAAAATTATCAAGAGTTTATATACCTAGTTTTGATTGCTCTTGGAATTTTTCTTCTTCAATAAATCATTAATTTTTCTTTTTTCTTTTTTAAAACTGTGAAATAATTATTCCTTATTAAAGGAGAAAATAATGAATATATTCAAAAAAACTATTTTAACAGTTCTTGCTTCTTTATTTATCATTGGAAATGTTTCTGCTGAAAAAATAAAAATTGGAACCGAAGGCGCTTACCCTCCATGGAATTCAAAAGATGCATCAGGTAATCTAATAGGTTTTGAAGTCGAGCTTGCTCAAGAACTTTGTACAATTATGAAGTATGAGTGTACAATTGTTGAACAAGACTGGGACGGCATGATACCAGCTCTAGTAATGAGAAAGTTTGATGCAATAATGGCTGGAATGTCAATTACTGCTGAAAGACAAAAAACAATTACTTTTTCACAAGGTTATGCTGATGAAGTAGCTTCTCTAGCAGTAATGAAAGGTTCAAGTCTAGAGGGCATGGATACACCAGAAGGTATTAATTTATCATTGGGTGGATCTGATGTTAAAAAAGCTCTTAAAACATTAACAGGAGCACTTGCTGGTAAAACTGTTTGTACTCAAACAGGAACAATTCACCAAAACTTTTTAGAGTCTGGTGATGTAGGAAGTGTAAATGTTAGAACTTATAAAACTCAAGATGAAGTTAATCTTGATCTAACTTCTGGAAGATGTGATGTTGCTTTAGCTGCAGCAGTAGCATTTACAGATTATGCAGATAAATCAGGCAAACCAGTTGTATTAGTTGGACCAACTTTTTCAGGTGGTGCATTTGGTAATGGTGTAGGTGTTGGTATCAGACAAGCTAGCGATAGTGCTATTGGAAAAAGAGATGCTAAAATCTTAAAGGACTTCAACAAAGCAATTGATAAAGCTAGAAAACAAGGAATTATTAGCAAACTTGCTATTAAGCACTTTGGTTTCGACGCTTCTATGTAATTCATTTCAGATCTGGCGACTATAATATATAGTCGCCAATCTATATGGAACTTCTCGCATTTGGTAAAACAGGTTGGGGTGACGAGTTATTTTACGCAACCTTAATGACAATAGCTGTATCAATAACAGCAATGTTGGTTGGCTTCTTTTTTGCATTAATCTTTACTCCTTTAAAACTTTCAAAATACAAAACTTTAAATTTAGTTGGTAATTTTTACACCACAGTTATACGTGGAGTACCTGAACTATTAGTAATATACCTTTTCTTTTTTGGGGGCAGTGGAGCCATCATGTATGTAGCTTCTATTTTTGGTTATTATGAATACATAGAAATTAACGCTTTTATAACTGGTTCAATGGCTATTGGTATTATTTCTGGAGCATATTCAACAGAGGTATTTAGAGGCGCCGTACAATCTATAGATAAAGGGCAATTTGAAGCTGCAAAGGTTCTTGGAATAAATAAGTTTGGGCAATTTTATAAAATAATACTTCCTCAGATGTTAAGACTAGCTATTCCAAATTTAAGCAATGTTTGGCAAATAACTTTAAAAGATACTTCTCTTATTTCAGTAACAGGATTGGTTGAAATAATGAGACAATCTTATATTGCAGCAGGATCAACTAGAGATCCGCTTTTTTTCTATTCATTTGCAGCAGTTTTATATCTGCTGCTTACTTATGTGAGTATGAAATTAATCAACAAACTAGAAGTTAGGTATAGTAAGGGGTATTAATGGATTTAGATTTAATCATCACTAGTTTTCCTAAGCTTTTAGGAGCAACTGTAGTTACTTTAAAATTATTATTTGCATCATTATTTTTTGGGTTATTCCTAGGTCTTTTTTTTGCAATTTTAAGATTAAATAAAAATATATTTATTAACAAATTTGCTTATGGCTATTCATATATATTTAGAGGAACACCATTATTGGTCCAGATTTTCATAATTTACTTTGGATTAGGACAGATTGAGTATTTAAGAACAACATTTCTATGGGTTATTTTAAAAGAACCTTATTGGTGTGCAATAATAGCATTTACTCTAAATACAGGTGCATATACCTCTGAAATTTTAAGATCAGCATTTCAAACTATAAAACCAGGTATAATTGAGGCTGGAAAAAGTTTAGGTATATCAAATAAGATTATCTTTTATAAAATTCAAATTCCAATTGCTATTCGACAATCACTTCCAGCATACGGAAATGAAATCATATTGATGATGAAAGGCACTTCATTAGCAAGCACAGTAACCTTGATGGATTTAACTGGTGTTGCAAAATATATAATTTCAACTACTTTTAAACCAATTGAAGTATTTATTGTTGCTGGTGGAATTTATCTGTTCATGACTTTTATCATCCATAATGTAATTAAATATTTAGAGAAAAAGTATAGTTTTCAACAATAAAAATGTTTTTATCAGACAAACAAATTAATGAATATCAAAACGATGGTGTAATAATAATTAAGAATATATTTAAAGATTGGATTGAGCCACTTAGAAAAGGATTCCAAAAAGTTTTAAAGAGTCCAAGTAAGCACGGAAGAGAAAATGTAACTGATGACAATGGAAGATTTTTTGAGGATTATTGTAATTGGGAGAGAATAGAAGAATTTAAGGATTGTTTATATAACTCACCTGGAGCTCAAATTGTTGCAGAAGCAACTAATTCTAAATCTACTCAAATTTTTCATGAACATATTTTTATAAAAGATCCAGGTACTCACAAAGAAACACCTTGGCACCAAGATATGCCTTATTATTGTGTTGATGGTAACGATACTGGAAGTTTTTGGATTCCACTAGATGAAGTTGATCGGAAAAATAATCTTAAATTAATTTTAGGATCTCACAAATGGTCAAAATTAATTAGACCTACAAAATGGTCAAATAACCAATCTTGGTATGATGATGATAGTTCTTTTATGGATTTACCATCATTAAAAGAATTTGAAGAAAATATTTTAATTCCAGAATTAAGTTTGGGTGATGCTGTTTTATTTAATTTTAAAATTGTACATGGTTCAACAGGAAACAATTCCTCTAAATCACGAAGAGCATTTTCGATGAGATTTATAGGAGATGATGTAAAATATATTGATAGAGGTGGTCCAACCTCACCTCCATTTGATGGAATCAATTTAAAAACGGGAGATTTGATGAGATATGATTGGTTTCCTAAAGTTTTTAGTAGCTAGTATATTCTTTAATTTCTTTAATGCTTGATCCAGTGTGATTATTCATTTCTAATTTAATTTTTGCTCTATCATCATTTAAAAAATGAACATCTCTAGATAATTTTATAAATTTATCACCAAAGTCCTTATTTTTTTCACAATCTCTTTTGTCATCCTCTATAACCCAAAGTTTGGCATTAATTTCTTTTAAATCTTGGAATAGTTTATTTAGTTTGTCATCAGATTTAACATTTTTTTCTAACTGATCTTTTAGAATCAAATGTTCATTTGATATAAATTTTAGCTTTACAGGATCTTTTATTTTTTCTTTTTTAATTTCTAAGATTGAAATTTTGTCTAAAAGCTCCCCTACAGATACTTCTACTATAATTTTATTCATAAAATTTAATACTATGTTAAATTGTTAAAAATATGTCTAATATTTTAATCGTTAAACATGGATCTTTGGGTGATATAGCTCAAGCTTGTGGTGCAATTCAAGATATTTCTGAGAATCATAAAGAAGATGAAATTCATTTGCTCACAACCAAACCATACTTTGATTTATTTAAAAAAAATCCACATATTTCTAATGTCATTTTAGACAAGCGGCTATCAAGAATAAACCTAATTTATTTATATTCATTAATGAAAAATATAAAAAAATATAATTTTTCTAAAGTTTATGATCTACAAAACTCAAGTAGAACAGCTTTTTATAAAAAAATTTTATTTCCAAAAGCAACAAAAGATACCTGGTCATCTACTGACACAACATTACCTGAAGGATCCACAAAACAGAATTTTGATAAAGACTCTGTGTTGTCTAGATTTGATTATCAATTAAAAACTTCGGGCATAAATACAAATCATACTTTGAAACCTGATTTTTCATGGAGTACAACAGATATATCTCAAATAAAAAATTACCATCAATTAGATAAATATATTCTTCTTTTTCCATTTTGTTCGCCTCATTTAACTTCAAAGAAATGGCCTTATTATAATGAGTTAATTGCTATGATTAATGAAAAGTCAGATAACAAATTTAAAGTAGTAATTGCACCTGGGCCGAGTGAAATTAAAGAAGCGTCAAATATTAATGCACTTTGTGTTTTAGATAATGGTAAAGCTTTAGATATTTCTCAGTTAGCAACATTAATTAAAGATAGTTCATTTGTTGTTGCAAATGATACTGGACCAGCACATATGACAGCTCATTTAGGTTCAAAAGGAATTGCTTTATTTGGATCTCACACAACTCCTTTTAAAGTAAGTATCGAAAGGGAAAATTTTAAAGCAATACAAGCTCCTGAATTATCCAAACTCTCAGCAGAAAAAGTTTTTGAAAAACTTTCTGAAATTATTTCTTAATTTTTTCTAATACTCTTAAAAATACAGGAACTGTGAAAAGTATAAAAAGTAATCTTATTATATGGTGAAAAGCAACAAAATCTGGGTCTAGATCAAAAGCAATTGCTATAACTGCCACCTCATAAATTCCACCAGGACTATAAGATAATATTAAAGTTAAAATATTTGTCTCTACAAAGAATGTTGCAACATAGGCTGCAAACAAACCTAATACTACCAAAATAGTAGTAGCCACAATACTATGAAGAGAATTATTAGCTATCTCTTTAACAGTTTTTTCAGCAAATCTACAACCAACTGAAGAGCCGAGAATTAACAAACAAAAATTTACTGTTTCGTTTGGTAATTTATATGAGGCTATATCTGTAATTTGTAACAAACCACTCGCAAACAATGTTCCAGATAGTAAAGCTGCAGGTATTCTAATTTTATCAAAAAAAAATATAAAAAACAAAGAAGCAAAAATAAGTAAAATTAAATTGAAATGATTTTGATCTAAATAATTGAAGTCATCATTTAACAAAACATTGTTGTCAGTATTATTAACTATAATAAATGGAATGAAAGTTATTATGATTATTAATCTAATTAAGTGAGAAGTTGCAACTTGAGATAAATCTGTTTTTTCATTTTCAGCTAAAATCATTAAAGGACCCAGTGCACCAGGTGCTGCTGAAAATATTGAAGCTTTTTCTCCATAACTTGCAAATTTTTGTAGGTATTTAGCTATAACTAAAATACAAATTATTATGTAGATTAACATAATTAATGAAGTCCAAATCCAATCAAGCATTTGATTAAATAGATTTTGATCAATGTAATTTCCAATATGCAAACCCAAAATTATCAAGATAAAACTTAATACAATTTTTGGCATAGTAATTTTAAGACCTGATAAAGCAGCAAGTGATGTGATAATCATTGGACCTAAAAACCAAGCAAGAGGAATATTAAAATAGTCAGCAATAATTGCGCTAGGAAAAGAAATTATCAGAACAGAAATAAATTTAATTGAAAATACTTGTTTAGCATTTTCAAGATAAGATTTGATTTGATGTGTAATCATTCACTAAGCTTCTATCATCAACTTTTTAAAAGATAAGAAAAAAGAGATTAAAACTAGTGAATTAAGTGAAACTTTAATCTGTAAAAAAAAATAAAACATCATATTTGATTGATATTTTTTTTGTTAAAGCTGTTTCAATTAAAAGTTGTGTTACTTAATTACAGGTTGAATAAACATTAAGACTATAATTAACTAACGTTTTTAAATTAGAGAGGGATAAATAATGAAAAACTTAAAAAAAATAGTTTCAGTATTATTCTCAGCAATCCTATTATTCTCAGCAACAACTACAAGCTCAGTTGCAATTGACAAATTGCATTTTGTAATTGGTGGTGGTGCTGGTGGTGGTTGGGATGGAACCGCTAGAGGTACTGGAGAAGCTTTAACAAAAGCTGGTATGTTAAGTAGTGCATCATTTGAAAATATGTCAGGTGGTGGTGGTGGTAAAGCTTTAGCTTACATGATCAATACTAAACCTGCTAATACAGTTTTAGTTCAATCAACACCATTAGTATTAAGATCAATTACTAGACACAAAGGTTATGTAAAAGGAAGTGGAACTTTATCTTATAAAGATGTTGTGCCAATAGCTGGTGTAATTGGTGACTACGGTGCTATCGCAGTTGCAAAAAGTTCATCTTTTAAAAATTTTAAAGATGTAGTTAATGCTTATAAAAAAGATCCAAATTCAGTTAAAATGGCTGGTGGATCAGTGAGAGGAAGTATGGATCATTTAATTGGTGCTTTAGCTTTCCAAGCTGCAGGTGCAGATCCGAATGCTGTTCAATACATTCCTTATGATGCTGGTGGAAAAGCTTTAGCTGGACTTTTATCTGGAGAAACTCAAATCATATCAACTGGTTTAGGTGAATTGATGGGTGCAAGAGACCAAGTAAGAATTATTGGTATCACTGCGCCTTCAAGAGTTTCTGATGCACCAGATGCACCAACTCTTAAAGAACAAGGATATGATGTACAATTCGTTAACTGGAGAGGTTTCTTTGGCCCTCCAGGTATGAGCAATACTGATAGATCAGCTATTGCAAAAATGCTTGGCGATGTACAAAAAACTCCTGAATGGGAAACTGTCAGAGCAAGAAATGCTTGGGTTAATATATATAATCCAGAAGGCAAGTTTGTTTCTTTCTTAGAAAAACAAACTCAAGAAATGACAGCTCTTATGAAAAAACTAGGAGTGATATAATCCTTAGGATTATTTGAAATAAGAGCAGTGAATATAAATACTACAAAAATTATATCACTGCTCTTTTTTATTTTTTCAGCATTTTATTTATACACTGCTTACCAAATTCAAGTTTTTGCATTTGACGAAAATGCACCATTTAATGCGAGAACATTTCCAATTTATTTAGGTTATGCAGGATTATTTTTTTCTGGATTAAAACTTATTTTACCAGATCCAAATACTATTAAAGTTGATCATAAAAATTTAGAATATAAGAAAACAGGTATACTTATACTTATTGCTATTATTTATGGAGCTACAATTTTAAAAGTTGGATATTTTTTGACTACATCTTTATTTTTATTTGCGTCATATTACTTTTTAGGAGAACGAAGATGGATTTTAATGTTTTTACTATCCTTTCCATTTGTTGCAGCCTTTATGTATCTCCTACACGGTATTCTTGATATATATTTGAGGGATCCATTATTACAATCAATAGGAGTTATGGGATGATTGAAGGAATATTAATTGGATTAACAACAGCACTTACTTTTCAAAATATATTAATGGTTATGGTTGGTTGTTTTTTTGGAACAATAATTGGAATGCTCCCTGGTCTTGGACCAATGACAGCTATCGCATTGATGATACCAATTACCTATGGTTTCGATCCTGCAACAGGATTAATTTTGATGGCTGGTGTTTATTATGGAGCAGTATTTGGTGGTTCTACTTCTTCTATATTGTTAAATGCACCCGGGGTTCCTGGAACAGTTGCCACTTCATTTGATGGTTATCCTATGGCACAACAAGGTAAGGCGGGTAAGGCTTTAGCGATTGCAGCATGGAGTTCGTTTGCAGGTGGAACATTATCTGCAATTTATTTATTATTTATGGCTCCAAGTTTGTCAAAAGTAAGTTTATCTTTTAGATCACCAGATTACTTTGCTTTAATGATTTTAGGTTTAACAGCGATTGCTGCTTTTTCTTCCAAAGGACAATTTTTGAAAGCAATGATGATGGTAGTTCTTGGATTGATGTTAGCATCTGTTGGCCAAGATAGTTTGTCTGATATTACAAGATTTACATTTAATAATATGAACTTAACTGACGGAATTAGTTTTGTACTAGTTGTGATGGCAACTTTTGCAATGAGTGAAGCATTAACAATTATTTTAAAAAGAAATGATCCAACCAGTGCTGCTAAACAAGTTTCTTTAACTGAATTAGGCTCGATTAAGATTAATAAAGAAGAACGAACTAAAATGTATAAAACAATTCCAAGATCATCAGTAATTGGTTTTTTAATTGGTGTTTTGCCTGGAGCTGGTGCAACAATTGCATCTTTTTTAGCTTATGGAATGGAACGAAACGTAGTTAGTGATGAGGAAAAAGAAAAATTTGGTAAAGGCAGTGTAAATGGTTTGTCGGCACCAGAAACTGCAAACAACGCTGCTTGCTCAGGTTCTTTTGTGCCAATGCTCACTTTAGGAATTCCTGGGAGTGGAACTACAGCTGTAATGCTAGGGGCTCTTCTAGGTTTTGGGGTTCAGCCCGGTCCTAGACTTTATATGACGAATCCAGAGATTTTTTGGTCAATAATTATGTCTATGTATATTGGAATGGTAATTTTGCTGATATTAAACTTACCACTAATCCCTTATATAGCTAGAATTCTTGCTGTTCCTAAAAATTATTTAATTCCTCTTATTTTATTTTTCTCCGTTACTGGGATTTACGTAATGTCATTTAATAATTTTGATATTTATTTGATGATTGGGATTGCTGTAGTTGCAACTTTTTTAAGATTATATGATTTTCCAATGCCACCTTTAATATTAGCTTTCGTTTTAGGTGGATTGATGGAGGAAAATCTTAGAAGGTCTTTATTATTAAGTAATGGTTCATGGGAATTTTTGTGGGACAGAACATTAACTGCATGTATCTTAGCAACTACAATTTTAATTGTAGTTTGGCATATTTACAAAACCTTTAAGAGAAAAAATTAAGATTTAATATCTATACGTTTTCTAATAATTTCTTTATCAAGCTTCATTTCACGATATGACATGATTAAAACACCTAAAAATATAACACTAGCACCAATCCAAGTGAATAGATCAGGTGTTTCACTAAAAACATAATAGCCAATTAAAGAAGCAAACACTAAACTTAGAAACGAGTATGGTTGTGTCATACTAACATCTACTAATTTGTATGCGTGATTTATGCAAAGATGCAACAATGTACCAAACAAACCTGCAAAAAATAAATAAATCAAAGTTTGAAAACTAGGTGTTTGCCAATAAAACAACGCAATAATGAAACTAAAAATTGTCATATACGTGTATCCATAAGATAAAATCGTAATCGAACTATCATCTTTTGCGATAGTTTTGGTAATTATAATTACTATTGACCACATAAAAGAAGATGCCAGTGCCATATAAACTCCAAGAGAGATTTCAATTATTCCTGGTCTTAAAATTATTAACATTCCAATAAATCCTAAAACCAGTGCAAAACCTCTATATATGTAAATTTTTTCTCCCAGAAACAAAACTGCCAATATTGTTACTATGAAAGGAACCACAAAAGATATAGCTGTAGCTTTTTCAATTGGCATCATTACTAAGGCTGAGAAATATAATAACATTGAAGGCAAGTTTAAAATTGCTCTTAAAAAATGTTTTTTATGATGATTTGTTTTAAAAACTGTAAAATTAGATTTTAGCATGTAGGGAAAAATAATTAGTAAACCAAATAAAAATCTAAAAAATCCAGCAACATAAACATTAACTTCTTCTTGTGCTAATTTTAAAAAGGTTAACATCAATGTTCCACAAAAAACTGAGATTATAATTAAAAAAATTGCTAATTTATTATTTGAAATCAATTTAGTATCTTTTTGTATTCTTCAATTATTTTTGACCATTGAAATTTATTAACAAATTCTTTTGCATTTTTCCCAAGGTTTAAATATTTTTTATTTTCTAACATTGAAGTAATTGAAGAATAAATATCATCAAGACTATTTCCATCACATATTAAACCAGTTTTTTCGTGATCAATTGCATCTGCTGCACCACCATCTTTACCACCAATTGATGGAATACTGTATTGTGCAGCTTCAACGTAAGCTATACCAAAACCTTCAACTGATTTTTTATGTATTATGGATGGCATCACAAAGATATTTGATTTTGAAACTAAAGCATTTTTTAAATCATTACTAATATCTTTAAAAAAAATAACTTGTGCTTCAAGATCTAGTTCTTTTACCAATTTTTTAATATTTTCCTCTTCTTCTCCATATCCAACACAAATGTAAACAATATCAGGATAAATTTGTTTTAAATTCCTTATAGCCATTACTATTTTTTCATGATTTTTACGTTTATCAAATCTTGAAACTGTAATTAGTCTTGGATTTTTAACTTTAAGTATACTTTCAACTTTATCTAAAGTTTTTTTATTTAATTCTTCAGCAGGATCCACACCTGGATTTATTACAATTACTTTATTTTCATTAACACCAAGTTCTATTGCTAGGTTTTTTGTAAACTGAGAATTTGCTATAACTTTTTCAACATTATTTAAAATACTAATTGCTCTTTTATTTTGACTAGAACCTTTGGGATGGTTGATTTCTTTACTATGAATTAAACAGTATTTTTTCTTAGAAGTTTTAATAAGCTCTAAACTTTTCCAATGATCAGCAATAATTCCATCTATTTTATTTTCTTTGATATATTCATTGATTAATTGTGCTTTTCTATATTTTCTAAGTAGTTTAATTCCTCCAACTCTTTCGATCGAAAAAGAGGCTTGCTTATCAAATTCTTTATGACCTTCTATATGATCTGCAAAAACTTTTATCATAAAGTTTTTAGACAGTTCTCTTGAAAGGCCCCACATTAGATTTTGCATACCACCAAGTTCAGGTGGGAATGATCTAGTTATAATTAGATACATTAATCATACTTCCATTTAATACCACAGCCCGCGCTGGGTATTTGATCTTCAGGACCTTTTCCAGTTTCAGCTATTTGTCTCATAGCTGTTAGCAGATCACTTTCTCCGTCTTTAACTGGAATAAACTTTTTAAGTTCTCTTAATCGTCCTCTGTATTGAAGTTCTAGATTTTTATTGTAGCCAAAGAAATCCGGAGTACATACAGCATCATATGCTTTAGCAATTTCTTGAGTTTCATCATGTAAATAAGGAAAATTGAAATGATTTTCATTTGAAAAATTGATCATGTTATCAAATGAGTCGTCTGGATAATTAACAAAGTCATTTGAGCAGATGGCAACAGAGTTAATACCAATTTTGTTTAATTCACTACAATCTTCAACTAATTCTTTTGTAATAGCTTTTACATATGGACAATGATTACAAATAAACATTATCAAAGTTCCATTTTCACCTTTAATATCATTTAAAGACAGAATTTTATTATCAGTAGATTTTAATTCAAATGGAATAGCTTTTTGACCAAAATCACATATTGGAGTTTGTATAGGCATAATGTAAAATATATAGATTATGTTTTATGATTTAAAAGATAAAAAACCAAAAAACTCTGGCGAAAATTGGGTAGCTCCGAATGCTACAATAATAGGGGATGTTACTTTAGAAAAAAATACAAGTATTTGGTTTAATGCAGTGCTTAGAGGAGATATTGAAAATATTCATATTGGTGAAGGATCTAATGTACAAGATGGAAGCGTATTACACACAGATCCTGGATGTCCTTTAAAAGTAGGAAAAAATGTTACTGTTGGACATTTAGTTATGCTTCATGGATGTACTATTGGAGATAATAGTTTAATTGGGATTGGAGCTGTTATCTTAAATAAAGCTAATATTGGAAAGAATTGTATTATTGGAGCTAAAGCTTTAATAACAGAAAATAAAATCATACCAGATAACTCTTTGGTCGTTGGCTCACCAGGTAAAGTAATTAGAGAAGTTTCAGAGGAAGAAAAAAAAGCAGTATTAGAAAACACAAAACATTATCAAGACAATTGGAAAAAATACTCTAAATCAATATTTTAAATGAAAATATTTTTATTCTTAATATTGTTATTTTTTTCATTATTAAATTATTCTC
Organism: uncultured Pelagibacteraceae bacterium; assembly: GCA_902633985.1. Lineage (GTDB taxonomy): Bacteria > Pseudomonadota > Alphaproteobacteria > Pelagibacterales > Pelagibacteraceae > Pelagibacter. The sequence goes on along the minus strand of CACPHV010000005.1, from coordinate 27,553 downwards.
AAGCTGATATTAAAGAACCAGGAAAAATTAATAGTCTGAAGTGTGCAGTAGGTGCGCTAGATGCTTACTTTGAGCTCCAAGAATACCTAGAAAAAAAACCAAAACTTAAAGGAGTGGTGTATTTAGCATGCGATCCTTCAAGCGGAGAATATTCGTGGACTTGGCAATCCTCTAAAAACATTGAAAAAGCTCACACAAAAGCTTTTAAAAATTGCACTAAAAATTCTAAAAAGCGCGGTACAGGAGAATGTTTCCTTTTTTCAGAAAATCAAAACATGGTTTGGCAATTATCTGAAAGAAGAATGGCAATGTTTAAAAAAACATTGGCAAAAAAACAAAATAATGAAACTACAGAAGAAGATATTGATTTTACATTTGATGGACGTTGGAACGTAAAATCAAGCGAAAATGATTTTGTAAAATATAAAAATCAAAAAAAGGAACTTAAATTTAAAAAGAAAGAAGACGAGATTCTAGGACGTTATTTATTTGATCAGAAAGATGTGACAGATGATTATCAAATTCATGCAATATATATTTTAGCTGCCGACTCTAAAGACAAGCAATTTGATGTAAAAGGAATAATCGAAAAAATTGTTTTTAAGGCCAACAAAAATATGAAAAAGAAAACAAAAGGAAAAGAATTAAGATTAGATTTAACTAAAGATGGTAAACTTGATGTAAGTTTTTTGAGAGTTGATAGGACAAAAAAACAAATAAATGCTGATGATGCAGCTACATATCTAACAGGAATGGCAGTCAAAAATGGGTTTTACCATCCCAAAAAAATTTATACTATTTTTTATCAGGACAAATACAGAGATGAAAGAGGACAAGTTGGGCAAGCAATGCTATTTGGAGACAAAGGAAATGTGGAAATTATATCTGGTGTTACATACTTGGGTCATGGTACTCAAGACTCGTGGAAGCATCATCTTCATGAAATATTTCATGCCCTAGGTTTTGTGCAGTTATGTGCCCCTGGTGCAGTAACAGAAAAAAATAGTAGATGGGGAAAAAATGATCACTTAAAATATAGTGGAGATATCATGAGTGATATGGGTGGTGATGCAAACAATATTGATAAAAAAAATACTGAATATTATGGTCATTCCAATACAAATTGTCCTATGGATTTAAAGAGAAGCGCTTACTTAACGCCAACAGAATTTGATCCACAATTACTTCCTTATTTAAAAGGTTGTGTCACAACAAGAAGATTAAGTAAATATAGTCACGAAAATTCATTAAATTGTTTAGCTAAATTAGATTTTTAGGAGGAAAATATGCCAGCAGGTTATGTGATAGCTCAATTAAAAATAACTAATCCTAAAAATTATAAAGAGTATGTTGAAAAAGTTAATCCAATTGTTAAAAAATTTGGTGGAGAATTTTTGGTAAGAGCTGGAGAATTTCAAATTTTTGATGGAGAAACAAAATTTCCTAGAATTATTATTCTGAAATTTCCATCTTATAATAAAGCATTAGAATGGTACAATTCTGAAGAGTACAAACCAATAAAACAAATAAGATTGGATAATTCTGAAGGGACGAATATAATTATTAAAGGTCTATGAGAAAAATATTTATAGTTTTAATTGCCTTAGTTTTTTATTCTACTTCAGTAGTTGCCGTTGAAAAATTTAAGTTCAAATATAACTTGCATGAAAATTTACCAAAGAAATGGATTAAAGAATTCAATAATATCATGAATATTGTTCAAGAAGTTATGCCTATAAATGAGAACACTAACCACTGGGTCAAGAATAATATGACATTAACAAACATAAAACAGGGCTATAATATGGATATCTTTGCATGGCAAAGCACAAAAAATCCTTTTCCAGAAAAGCGTGCTAATATGAAATACTCAGGTATTGAAGGATGTAATTCACCTGAACCATGGATGCAACTAGATATATTTCCACAAGATTTTACAAGTTCAATTAATAAAATTCGCACTTATACTGTTATTGTTCATGAGTATTTTCATGTTTATCAAACCGCACTTTCTTATAGAGATAGGTGTCTGTCTGAAAACAGTGCAAAATGGTTGGTCGAGGGAGGCGCTAAAGTTTTAGAAGAGATTTATTCAAGGCAATATTATAAAAAAGATCTTTTAAAGAGCGACATTCAAGAGAGCAAAAGATGGAGTATTAAAAAGGTTACTAAAGAACCTCATTTATACGAAAAACATAAGACATCACCACAAAAAAATGGATTTGATAGCAATTATGCTGGCTCTGCATTCATAGTACTGGCATTAGTTAACGAATTAAAAAAAAATAATATTTCTGAAGAAAAAGCCTTTGAATTAGTTTTTAGAGAATTCTGGATACAAAGGGCTAAACAAACTTCGGGCTGGAATTGGCAAACTACTTTTAAAAATACTTTTGGTATGACTTTGGATGAATTTTATGAAAGGTTAAGTAAATACAAAAGAAAAGATCTTAAAAAAATACTTCCAAGTAAAACATTAAAGATACAGGATATTTTTAGTTAATGAAAAAACTTTTAGTAATTTTAATAATTTCTTTAATTTCTCAATTATCTCAAGCAAATGAAAGATTTATACCACTTGAATTATTCACAGGTGGAGAAATTCGTGATGATACAGAAATTAAATTTACAAAAGCTAATTTGGTCTTTGGAGAAAAGAAAAGAAAAAAAATAGTAGGTCCTGAAGATTGGAAAAATCCTCAAACTGGAAAATTAATAGAAGTTTATAAAAGAACAAGAAAAGGGCAAAGTGGAGTAAAAACCCAACTTTTTACTGTTACTAATGACGGACAATGTATTGGAAGAGTTTGGGATAGTAGGCGTGGTGGAAGAATAATTGTAAATGGATGTAAATTTCCTTTAGGTGTTTGGAAAGAAGGTGAAAAAAGAACATTTAACGGATCTTCTGGAGGAAAGACAAGAAAAATTGAATTGACTATTTTAAAACTAGGAAAAAAACAAAAAGATAAAGTCAAATTCAATTGGAAACTTTATGATGGAAGTGGAAAATTAATGGATGACAATGATTATACATTTTCTGCTGGCAAAGCAATGACAAAACTTAATGATAAAAAAATATCTAAATGAAAAAAATAGTCAGTTATTTAATTAAATAATAGATCGTTAATCGAATAAACTATCAACCCAATAATAATAATTAATAGAATTAAAAAAGAAATTGTTCCACTTAATTGAGCTTTTATTCTTGTTTTTCCTTCTTTAAATTTTTTAAAGTGAATGCTCCCAAATCTCATTACAGCTAATCCCAAAATAATAAGAAACGCTGTAAATATATATCCAGTAACCATTTATGGAACTAACCAAGTATCTTTATTATTTTCCAAATTAAACTTTGCTCTTCGATGACCTTTAGCTGCTAAATAAAGCCACTCTATAGATTTGATTTTACACTGTATAACAGTAAAGTTTTTGTAACCTTCTTCACTTTGTTCTTTGGTGTAATCAAAATTGTCTAATTCTGGTTTTAATCCAGAGGTTGGTAGATCTGACTCAGTTCCAGGTCCATTATCAACTAAATAACATTTTCTACTTATATGTTGAGTTTTAGACCAAGATTCTTTTGTTACATCATTATTGTGATTAATAATACATTCTACTTTTAATCTGACTTGTATCTTTTCATCTTTATCATAAAATAACATTGCAGCATTTTTATTTGCTTTTAGCTTTTCTATTTTATCCGATCGAATGTCACTATGATATTGCACTATATTGTTTGACTGGTCTGATTTTCTCAAAACCACAATTCTTCCATCTAAGTCGGATTGATCCCCACAAATAAATACAGGTATTCTAAAAGTTGAGCTTCTATCTTTAACAGCATTATCTAGCATAGACCAAATTTTCTTTTTGATCTCTGCAAAGTCCTCGTAGTAAGGAACTGTATCTGTCACAAATATTATTTTTTCTTTTTTAATCGAGCAATCAAACCTGAACTATCCCAACGGTTTCCACCCATTTCTTGGACCTCAGCATAATATCCATCAATAATTTCTGTTATAGGAACAGGCGAGCCATTTTTCTTTGCTTCTTCAATTGCAATTTTTAAATCTTTTCTCATCCAATCAATAGCAAAACCATAATCAAATTTATCATCTGTCATAGTTCGGTATCTGTTTTCCATCTGCCAAGATTGTGCTGCACCTTTAGATATTGTTTCCATAACTTTATCCATATCTAAACCTGCGTTTATTCCAAAATTAATTGCCTCTGATAAACCTTGAACCGTTCCAGCAATACACATTTGGTTCATCATCTTTGTTAACTGACCACTTCCACAAGGACCGATTAATTTTACTTTTTTACTATAACAATCAATTACAGGCTCAGCCTTTTTAAATACTTCTTCATCACCCCCAACCATTACTGTAAGTATTCCACCCTCAGCTCCAGCTTGTCCTCCAGAAATAGGAGCATCTAAAAAACTAAAACCTTTATCAGTTGCTTTTTTATTTAATTCTCTTGATACTTCTGCAGATACAGTTGAGTTATCAATAAAAATAGATCCAGCTTTTGCTGTGTTAAATAATCCATTTTCTCCAGTCGCTACTTCTCTTAAATCATCATCATTACCAACACATGTAAAAATAAAATCAGCACCATCTGCAGCCTCCGCAGGTGTATTGGCCATTTTACCTTTATATTCACCAATCCATTTTTCAGCTTTAGATTTAGTTCTATTAAAAACAGTTACATTGTGTCCGGCTTTTGATATATATCCAGCCATTGGGTAGCCCATAACCCCAAGACCTATGAAAGCAACATTACAAGTCATAATTTATTTCTATGTTTAAAAGTTTAAGTTTAAAAGTAATTGTATTTGGGTTTATTTTTACATTTTTTTCAAGTTTTGGACAGAGTTTTTTTCTTGGCCTATTTAATTCTAGTATTAGAGATGCCTTATCAATTACACATGGACAATTTGGCTCAATTTATGCATCAGCCACTTTACTAAGTAGTATTGTTTTAGTTTGGATTGGAAAAAAAATTGATGACGTAAACATATTAAAGTTTGCTTCTTATGTAATTATTTTTCTTTCTGCTTCTTGCTTTATATTTTCAAAAATTTCATCTGTTATTTTTTTATTTGTAGGAATTTTTTTAATGCGATTAGCTGGACAAGGTTTATCAAGTCATACAGCAACAACAACCATATCTCGTTTTTTTGTAAAAAATAGAGGCAGAGCTTTAAGTACAGGATGGTTAGGATTGTCATTGGCTGAATTTATAATGCCAGTTTTAATTGTTTTTTTATTAACTTTTATAGAATGGAGAGATATTTGGGTCTCAATATCTATTTTAATTATACTTGTTTTACCTGTTGCAGCTTTTCTTTTAGTTAAAGATGTTAAGCTTGATACTAGAGAAGAATCTAAAATAGAAGAGAATAATAAAGAAGTTAAACAATGGAAAAGAATAGAAGTTATAAAAGATTATAGATTTTATATTATTTGCATGACGATGTTAGCCATGCCATGGATTGCAACAGGTTCTTTTGTTTATCAGTCTTTTATATCTTCTTCTAAAGAATGGGGTCCTTATGTGATTGCACAATCATTTATGGCTTACTCAATTTTATCCGTGATCACTCTTTTTATATCTGGTTTTTTAATTGATAAATTTTCAAGTAGAAAATTATTAATTTATATGAATGTTCCACTTTTTTTTTCAACTTTAGTTCTTTACTATTTTAATGCACCATTATCATCTTTTGTTTTTTTTGGTTTGCTTGGAGTAACCAATGGATTCGCAAATGTTCTAGGTTCCTCAACTTGGGCTGAGATTTATGGCGTTAAATATATTGGATCAATAAAGGCCTTAACAACTGCACTAATGGTATTTTCAACAGCTTTTGGTACAGCTTTATTTGGTTTCTTGATTGATATTGGTTTTTCAATTGAACAAATAGCTGTTGTTTCAGGAGTATATATCTTTACCTCAATTATCCTTCTTTATTCGGTTAAAAATAAGCTAAATCCAAAATATTTATAAAATAGCCCTTGATTTTTAAAGACTCACTGTGTAGATACTCCGCATGGCAAGAGTAACTGTAGAAGACTGTATAGATAAAGTAGAGAGTCCTTACGAATTAGTACTTGTTGCTAAAGAAAGAGCTACTCAACTTAATGCAGGAATAGAACCAACAATTGATAGAGATAACGATAAAAATACAGTTATTTCATTAAGAGAAATTGCTGAAGAAAAAATTAAAGTTTCAGATTTAACTGATAGCGCCGTTTACAAACTTAGAAAACATGTTGAACAAGTTGATGATAGTGCTGAAGATGATGAAGAAATAGGTGATGATTTTGAAAATCTTTACAAAGGTGAAATTTCAAAAAGTGGTACCCCAATTTTACCATCTAAAAGAGCAAGAAAAACTCCAGAAAAAATTCAAGTAACAAAAGAAGATTTGGCTGAGCTATCTGAAACGGCTGCAGCAGATGTTGACAATTCAGTTGGAGAAGAAACTATTAATGATCAAGGAGAAGTTTCTTTAGATGAAGTATCAGAATCAGAAAATCAAGAAGCTGATGTATCTTCAGACGACACTGAAGCTTCAAACTCTTAAAAAAATAATATAAAGTTATACCATGAATAGGAAAGTATCAGTTGCTCCTATGATGGATTGCACGGATCGTCATGAACGATTTTTTCTAAGATTAATATCCAAAAATACTCTTCTTTACACTGAGATGGTAGTCGATGAAGCTATAAATAGAGGAGATAAAAAAAAGTTATTAGAGTTTAATATTAATGAGAAACCTGTAACACTTCAATTAGGAGGCTCTTCTCCGAAACTTTTAGCTGAAGCCACTAAAGTAGGCGAAGATTTTGGTTATGATGAAATTAATCTGAACTTAGGTTGTCCTAGTAAAAAAGTTGAAAAAAATAGATTTGGTGCTTGTTTAATGAAAGAACCAAATTTAGTGGCAGATTGTTTAAGTAAAATGCAATCAGTTACAAAACTACCAATAACTATAAAAACAAGAATTGGTTACGATGATGTAGAAGATTATGAAAATTTACATAGTTTTATTTCTACTCTAAAAGCAACTGGGGTTAAAACTTTCATTATTCATGCAAGAAAAGCAATGTTAGGTAAATTTACACCTAAGCAAAATTTAAATATTCCTCCTTTAAAATACGAATATGTTTATAAATTAAAAAAAGATTTTCCAAATGAAGAAATTATTATCAATGGAGGAATAACTTCAGTAGATGAAATAAAACCTCATTTAGAAAAAACAGATGGTGTAATGATAGGAAGAGCTGCGTATCATAACCCTTATTTATTAGCAGATATTGAAAGAGAAATATTTAATAATGATGATGTTCCAAGTAGACAAGATGTAATTGAACAACTCATTCCTTATGTTAAAGAAGAATTAAAAAAAGGAACAAGATTGAATCAAATTATGAGACACACTCTTGGTTTATTTCATGGTCAAACAGGCGCAAGTTATTGGAAAAGATATTTAAGTGAAAACATGTGTGTAAGAGATGCTGATGTGAAAAAAATTGATCACATCATGGATAAAATTAAATACAATAATTCAGATACTAGAGTAGGGCAGTCTGCTTAGTTCAATATTAACAAACGAATACAGTTATATTATTTTATTAATGGCTTTAACAGCTATTCCAGTAGGTTTTGTGGCTGGATTATTTGGCATTGGAGGAGGGTTAATAACTGTGCCTTTTTTATATTTTATTTTTGGTTCTTTAGAAATTGATCCTCAATATGTTATGCACCTTGCAGTAGGAACTTCCTTTGCAATTATAATACCAACATCTACTGTTTCAGTTTTAACACATCATAAATTTAAAGCAGTTGATTTTGATATTGTAAAGAATTACGGTCTTTTTGTTGTAATAGGAGTGATTGTTGGAACTGTTTTTGCAGCTTCTCTAAAAACCAAATCTTTAGTTTTATTTTTTTCTATAATGATTCTATTTTTAGGAATTTACTTACTTTTAATAAAAGAAAAGGAGCAAAACATAATTGTTAAAATGAAATTACATTTAAAAGTAATTCTTGGTTTTGTTGTTGGGTTTATATCTGCTCCTATGGGTATTGGAGGAGCTGTAATGAACGTTCCTATTCTTAAGTTTTTTGGTTATTCAATAAATAAAGCAATAGGAAGTGCAGCAGCAATAGGTTTTTTAATTGCTCTATTTGGAGCAATAGGTTTTTTAATTTCAGGAAATTATTTAAATTCTAGTCTTCCTTTAAGCATTGGTTTTATAAATATACCAGCCTTTTTAATATTTATACCAATTACAACTTTCATGGCTCGGATAGGTGCTAAAACAGTTCACAGTATCGACAAGAATAAAATTAGTAAGTTTTTTGGAATTTTTCTTTTAGTAGTTTCAATTAAATTTTTTTACGAATACTTAAAATTATAACAACAAAAAAAAAAGAGGTGACTTCAGTCTCCCTCCATCACCTCACAAATTTAGATTAAGTGATTCTTTAAATATTTAAGAACACTTATTAGTTGAAAATGCCTGTTATTAACTAATTTAAAATCAGACAATCTTAAGTTGTATTTAGTCTTATAATAAAAACTCAATTTAGCCACACATGATATTTAGTGTTATTATTCTAATTGATACTTTTAAAAATGGTTTCAATAAAAGACATTAATAAAAATATTAAAAAAAATTTATTTAATCCAATAGATAAAATAAAAAATAAATTTTCCTCGCTTTTAAATGATTTTAAAAAAAACAAAGTTAAAAAAGATTTAGCATTACAAAAACAATTAGAAAAAGAAAAGAAAAGAGAATCAATTTTAGAGAAAAAATTAGCAAAAAAAGCTAAGCAAGATGAACTGAAAGAAGAAAGAAAGAAACTTCTTTTTCAAAAAAAATTAATAATTGAAAATGAAAAACAAGAAAAAAAGAATGAAGAAAAAAGACAAAAAGTAGAAGCTCAAAGAATTAAAATAGAACAGAAAAAAATTAAAGATGAAGAAACTAGAAAACTTAGAGAGGAAGCCAGAAAGCTTAAAGAAGAAGATTTAAGGCTAAAAATGTTAGAGAGACAAAGAATTAGAGAAGAAAAATTTAAAATTAAAGAAGAAGAATTAAAAAATAAGGAAATTGAAGCTCAAAAGAGAAGAGATGAAAAAGAAAAAGAAAGACAAGAAAAAATAAGATTAAAAGAAATTGAAAGGAAAAATAGACTTGAGGAAGAGCAAAGATTAAGAGAGGCAGCTAGGAAGCTGAAATATGAGCAAGAAAAACTTAAAGAAATGGAAGAAAGATTAAGAGATCTAGAAACTGAAAGACAGCAAGAAATTCAAAGACAAATTTTAAAAGAAGAGGCTGAGCAAAGAGCGAAAGAAGATGAATTAAGAAATAAAGAAAAAGAACTTAAAGAAGCTGAACGTGAGAGAATAAATAAAGAAAATGAAAGACGTCAAAGAGAAAGAGAATTGAAAATAGAGGAGGAAAGACAAAAAAGAATTGATGAAGAAAATGAGAGAATTAGATTAGCTGAAATTGCTCAAAAAGAGAGAGAGGATGAGGAAAATAGGCGAATGAAAGAATGGGAGAAAAAATTTGATGAAGAACAACGACTTAAAGAGGAGGAATTGGTTAGAAAGTTTTATAGCGACGAAACTCCTGAACAAGAAAATAATCAGGATGGCGATAATTTAGAATCTAAAACTGATAACGAAAATTTAGAAAATAAAAACGATGAAGATAATTTAAAGAATTAAATTTTCTGATCATATTCACCGACCTTACCTGTTTTTTGTAACAAATCGTCAATAAAATCAAAGATTTTTTTCTTTCTTTCATCTGAAGTTGGGCTTTCGGTAACAATTACCAGAGATGGCTTATTTGAAGAAGCTCTTATTAGCCCCCAAGAACCATCTTCAAATGAAAACCTAACTCCATTAACAGTTAAAATATCACTTATTGTTTGACCATCTACTTTGGTGTTATTTTTTTTTAAATTTTCAATTTGCTTAACTAATTCCTCAACAACTAAATATTTTTCTTCATCTTTGCAAAAAGGTGCCATTGTTGGTGTTTGAAATGTTTTAGGTAATTCACTTATAATTTCGCTCATCTTTTTATTTTGATTGTCTAATAAGTGACATACGTGAATAGCTGAATTAATTCCATCATCATAACCATATCCCAATGGTTGATTAAAAAAGAAATGGCCACTCTTTTCAAATCCTGCTAGTGCTTTTTCAGTATTAACTTTTCGTTTAATATGAGAATGTCCTGTTTTCCAATAAATAGTTTTACAGTTATTTTTAATTAAAATTTGATCTTTTGAGTATAATCCAGTTGACTTAACATCAACTATAAATTTAGAATTATTATGTTTGTTTGATAAATTTCTAGCTATTAAAAGACCTATTTTATCTGAAAATATTTCATTTCCTTCATTATCTATAACGCCAACTCTATCTCCATCACCGTCGAATCCAAAACCTATATCTGCATTATTTTCCTTGACCACTTTGGCAATTTCGTGAAGCATTTCTAAATCTTCTGGGTTTGGATTATATTTTGGAAAATCCCAATCTAATTTACAATCTAACTCAATTACCTCACAACCAATACCTCTTAATATATCGGGAGCAAAAACCCCTGCAGTCCCATTCCCGCAAGCAACTACAGCTTTAATTTTTTTTTCTATTTTATTTTTATTAATTAAGTCATTTTTATAGATTTTATCAAAATTAGTTATTTGTTTTTCTTTTCCTTGTCCTTCAGAAAAATTTTGACTTAATGTAATTTCTTTTAATTCTTTCATTTCTTCGGGTGCGTGAGTTAATCCTTTTTTGATACCCATTTTTACACCAGTCCAACCATTTTCATTATGACTTGCTGTAACCATAGCAACTGCATCTGCGCCTAATTTAAATTGTGCAAAATAAACCATTGGAGATAAGGATAGACCCACATCTTCAATATTACATCCGGTAAATATTAATCCTTTTTTAAGAGCAGCTTTTATTTCTTCGCTATAAGATCGGTAATCATGTCCAACGATGATTCTTGGATTTTCTTTTTTAGTATGAATTTTTATTTGTGTTCCTAGTCCTTTACCAAGATTCTCAATTCCAGCTGAATTTATGTCTTTGTCGTACAACCAACGAGCGTCATATTCTCTAAATCCATAGGGGTCTATTTTTATGTTTTGATTCATTAGGTATTTACTTACCCTTTTTATGTTAATTTCTTGGAAAAAATTTAATTTTTTTATTGATTATCATATTGTCGCGTTCTATAAATGTTCTGTTGTTAAAATGTTTATGTAGTATATTTACATCAAACGCCTACAACATATAGTTGTTTTCGTACTAATAACAAAATATATTAAACTTTTATGAATAAGATTCTTTCTCAGGCCCTCAAAAAAGCTGTCTCTGAATATAGCCCAGAAGTTAAAGAAGTTTCCAAAATAAATAAGCCTGATCTTTTTTCTTTAAACAATGAAACAGAATTGTTTCAAAATGATAAAGGCATAATAATTAAGATTGATCGTTCAAAAGATGCAAATCTAACAGATTTCGGTAAAGCAACTTTAAAAGATAGATACCTAGGTTTAAACGAATCTTACCAAGATTTATTTGCAAGAGTAGCAAGTACTTATGCAGATGATAATTTACATGCTCAAAGAATTTACAACTACATAAGCAATCTTTGGTTTATGCCAGCTACACCCGTGTTATCAAATGGTGGTACAAAAAGAGGTTTGCCGATTTCATGTTTTTTAAATGAAGCATCCGATAGCTTAGGAGGTATTCTTGATTTATGGAGTGAGAATGTTTGGTTAGCTGCTAAGGGTGGTGGAATTGGAAGTTACTGGGGTAACTTGAGATCCATTGGTGAAAAAATTGGAAGAGTTGGAAAAACTTCTGGAATAATTCCATTTATAAAAGTTATGGACTCTTTAACGATGGCAATTAGTCAAGGATCGCTCAGAAGAGGTTCTGCAGCATGTTATCTACCAATTGATCATCCTGAGATAGAGGAGTTTATTGAAATGAGAAGACCAACAGGTGGCGACCCAAATAGAAAAGCATTAAATTTACATCACGGCGTTTTAGTTTCTGATGCGTTTATGAGAGCAGTGGAAACAGATGAGCAATGGGCATTAAAAAGTCCTGCTGATGGAACTGTACAGCAAACTATTTCGGCAAGAAATTTATGGATTAGATTATTAACTGCAAGAATAGAAACAGGGGAACCATATATTATTTATATTGATACTGTTAATAGACAAATCCCTCAACACCATAAGTTAGCAAACCTCACAGTTAAAACTTCTAACTTGTGTAGTGAAATAACTTTGCCAACAGGAATTGATAAAGATGGGAGAGATAGAACTGCTGTATGCTGTTTATCTTCTTTAAATTTAGAAAAGTATGATGAATGGAAAGATGATCCAGACATGATTAATGATGTGATGAGATTTTTGGATAACGTTTTATCTGATTTTATTAACAAAGCTCCTGACCAATTTAAAGATGCAAAATACTCAGCAGAAAGAGAAAGAAGTGTTGGATTAGGTGTAATGGGCTTTCATTCATTTTTACAAAAAAATAGAATTCCACTTGAGTCAGTAATGGCAAAATCATGGAATAAAAAAATATTTAAAAATATTGATGAAAAAGTAAATCAGGCATCTAAAGATTTAGCTGAAGAGAGAGGTGCATGTCCTGATGCTGCTGAATATGGTTACAAAGAAAGATTTTCTAATAAGACAGCAATAGCTCCAACAGCTTCTATTTCAATCATTTGTGGAGGCGCATCTCCAGGGGTAGAACCTGTTGCTGCAAACAGTTATACACACAAAACTCTTTCAGGATCTTTTAATGTTAAAAATAGATATTTAGAAGAAATTCTTCAATCACACGGAAAAAATGATGACGAAACATGGTCTACAATTACTACTAACCAAGGATCTGTTAGTCATTTAGATTTCTTAACTGATTTAGAAAAAGATGTATTTAAAACAGCATTTGAGCTTAACCAAAATTGGATAATTGAATTAAGTGGTGACAGAACTCCTTATATTTCACAAGCTCAATCAGTAAATTTATTTTTACCAGCAGATGTTCATAAAAAAGAATTACATAAAATTCATTTTGATGCTTGGAAGAAAGGTTTAAAGAGCCTTTATTACTGTAGATCAAAATCAATTCAAAGAGCTGAAAATATTAATGACGCTAAATCAACAGATATTACAGCTAATGTTTATAAATCTAAAAATCAACCAACTAACGAAGAGCCAGAATACGAGGAGTGCCTATCATGTCAGTAGCAGAGAAGATTAATAAAGAAATTATCCAACCAAAAAAAATGGGATTACTAGTTGAAAATCCTGTCTACAAACCATTTAGATATCCATGGTGCTACGATGCCTGGTTAACTCAACAACGAATTCATTGGTTGCCTGAAGAAGTTCCTCTCGGAGACGATGTAAGAGATTGGCAAAAAAATTTATCTCAACCAGAGAAAAACTTACTTACACAAATTTTTAGATTTTTTACACAAGCTGATGTTGAGGTGAATAATTGTTATTTAAGACATTATACAACAGTTTTTAAACCTACAGAAGTCTTGATGATGATGACAGCTTTTGCTGCAATGGAGACAGTACACGTTGCTGCCTACTCTCATTTGCTTGATACAATAGGCATGCCAGAGTCAGAATATTCAGCTTTCATGAAATATAAAGAGATGAAAGATAAATATGATTATATGCAAGGTTTTAATGTAAATTCTAAAGAGGACATTGCAAAAACAGTTGCTGTGTTTAGTGCTTTTACAGAAGGATTACAGTTATTTGCAAGTTTTGCTATTTTATTAAATTTTCCAAGACATAATAAAATGAAAGGAATGGGACAGATAGTTACTTGGTCTGTTAGAGATGAAACTCTTCATTGTAATTCTATGATTAGAATTTTTAAAGAGTTTATAAAAGAAAATCCTGAAATCTGGACTCCAAAATTAAAAAAAGAACTTTATGAAGCTTGTAGAGTTATTGTTGAACATGAGGATGCCTTTATAGATTTAGCTTTCGAAATGGGTCCAATGGAAGGTTTAACAGCACAAGAGGTAAAAGATTATATTAGATTTATCGCTAATAGAAGACTTGATCAATTAGGATTAGAACCAATTTATGACATTCAAAAAAATCCTTTAACATGGTTAGATACGATGCTTAACGCTGTTGAACATATGAACTTTTTTGAAGGTCGTGCAACAGAATATTCTAAAGCATCAACTCAGGGTACTTGGGCAGAAGCGTTCAGTTAATTGAAATATAAAAAATATTTTCGAAAAACTAGTTTAAAACAAAAAGGTGTTGGTGATTTTTTTTTAAATGAAGTTGCTATAAAAAAACCTAAAATTTTTCTTGAAGTAGGGGTTTTTCATGGAGTTACAGCGAGAAATATTTGTGAATTATTAAAAAATTTGCATGGAAATGATTTCAAGTACGTTGGTTTAGACTTATTTGAAGAAAATTTAGAAAATAAAAACGAAGTTATTCCAAACACAAAATTTTCTAACCCGTTAAAGAATATTTACTTTAATTATATAAAAAAACAAAATCCATATAGTTTAGAAGCTGTTGAAGAACTTCTAAAAAAATTTAAAAATAATGTTTCTTTAATCAAAGGAAACTCAAATAAGATTCTAAAAAAAATTGACATGTCGAAGGTTGATTATGTTTTTTTAGATGGAGGTCACGATTATCAAACAGTAAAAAATGACTTGGATTGCTGTAAAGAAGTCATTATAAATGGTGGAACTGTTCTTTGTGACGATTATGATTTATCATATGCACCTGGTGTCAAGAAAGCTATTGATGAATTTTCATCAATAAATGGCCTAAAATGTTCAATAATTTGCAATGATAGATTTGCTAGAATACAAAAAAATTAACTTATCTTTGATTTAATTGCATTACTTTTCTGTGCTTATTACCTTTGTAGCTTGCTAAAGGTCTGATTAGTTTATTAGCAGCGTGTTGCTCCATAATGTGTGCAGACCATCCTGTGATTCTAGAGATTACAAAAATAGGTGTGAAAAAGTCAGTATCAAATCCCATTAAATGGTATGTTGGACCAGTAGGATAATCTACATTGGGGTGTATATTTTTCTCTTTAATCATCACTTTTTCAACAATATCATAAATTTTTTCAAACTTTTTATCTTTTTTTGAGCTTAGCAACCTTTCCAAAATATTTTCTCATTGTAGGAACCCTAGAGTCTCCTGACTTATAAACTCTGTGCCCAAAACCCATTACTACCTCTTTATTTTTAAGAGCATTATTTATCCATTTAAGGGCGTTTTCAGGTTTTTTAATTTTATTCATCATATGCATAACTTCCTCATTTGCACCACCATGCAGTGGACCTTTTAAACTAGCAATTGCTCCAGTTATTGCACCATGTATATCAGATAGGCTACTAGTAATTGTTCTAGCAGTAAATGTTGAAACATTAAAACTATGTTCAGCATACAAAATTAAAGATACGTCAAAAGCCTTTACAATTTCTTTTTGAGGCACTTTACCAAAACACATGTAAAAAAAGTTTTCAGCAAAAGTTAAGGTTTTTTTCGGTTTGATAATTTTTTTACCTTTTCTAATTCTGTAAAAAGCAGCAAGAGCAGTAGGAGTTTTTGCAAAAATTCGTAAAGCTTTTCTCGTATTTGCTTCAGGTGACGAGTCGGTTGTTTCTTTATCTTCCAATCCCATTACGCTAACAGCAGTTCTTGCTACGTCCATTGGGTGTGATCGTTTAGGCATATGTCTTATTATTTCATATAAATTTTTTGTAAGTTCTCTATTATTTTTCTCTTCTTTCTCAAATTGTCTAAGTTCAATGGTATTTGGAAGGTCTTTATTTAAAATTAAATAAGCAACTTCTTCAAATCTACAATATTCACATAAATCTTGAGCAGCGTATCCTCTGTAAGTAAGAGAATTAATTTCTGGCATTACTTTTGAAACTTCAGTTTCATCTACGACAATGCCTAGTAATCCTTTTTTAATATCATCACTCATTATTCATGTCCTTCTGTACTAAAATTATAAATTTTTTCATCTAACGAATTATATTTTTCATAATCAACTAATTCATACAATCTTTTTCTAGTCTGCATTTTATCAATTATATTATTTTGATGTCCATTTGCATAAATGTCTCTTAATCCGTCTTCTACATTTTTCATTGCTAATCTTTGTGTAGTTACGGGATAAATCACAATATTATACCCAAAATTTTCTAACTCTTTGTAGTTAAATAATTTCGATTTACCAAATTCAGTCATATTAGCTAATAAGTATACAGATAATTCTTTACGAACTTTTTCAAAATCTTTCTCATTTTCGAGAGCTTCAGGGAATATAATTTCAGCACCAGCATCAATATAGGCTTTACACCTTTCAATCATTTTATCAATTCCTTCAACACTCTTAGCATCTGAACGCGCGATAATTTTAAAATTTTGATCTTTTTTTGCAGCAACACATTCTTTAATTTTTTTAATCATAGCATCAGTAGAGATAAGCTCCTTATTATCGAGATGCCCACATCTTTTTCTTTCAATTTGATCTTCTAAGTGTACACCAGTAATTCCAAATTCCTCAAATGTTTCTATAGTTTCTTTACAAGATTTGAAACCAGTATCTATATCAACTATTGTGGGAAGATTTGTTACTCTTGAAATTAAATAAGATCTTGTGCTAACATCTTGGAGTGTTGTTAAACCAATATCAGGAAATCCAAGGTCATTAGCCATTACTCCACCAGATACATAAACTGCATCGTAACCAATTTCCTCAATTAATTTTGCTGTCAGTGGATTATATGCTCCAGGAACTCGTAATATTTTATTTAATTTTAATTTCTGGTCAAAATCTATTCTTTTTTGACTTGGCTCTTTTTCAACAAAGTGCATTAAAAAATTCCCTTTTTATTATTTTGTTTTAATTTATTTTTTCTAACCTCAATATTTAACTTATGTAGATGACCAGATTTTAGATTTTTTAAATTTTGTACAATTTTTAAAAAACGATTACTTTCTTTTTTATCTAAAATACCTTCAGTAAGAGTTAAAAATTTATTTATATAATTTTGTCTTTTAAATGGTCTTGCCCCATATGGATGCGCATCAGCCCTTTCTAATTTTTCTATGATTTTTTTTCCATTGTTAAGTGTCACAACAACTTTAGCCCCAAAAGATTTATTCTTTGGATTTGGGTCGTGATATTTTTTTGTCCATTTCTTATCTTCATAAGTTTTTATTGATCTCCAAATTTTAATTGTACTTTTTTTGCTAGCTCTTGTTTTTGTGTAAGATTTTACATGATGCCAATCTCCATCTTCCAAGGCTACAGCGAATATATACATTATAGAGTGATCCAATGTTTCTCTGCTAGCTTTAGGGTCCATTTTTTGAGGATCATTAGCACCCGTTCCAATTACATAATGAGTGTGATGACTTGTAAAAATATCAATCTTTTTAATATGATTTAAATTAGTGATTTTTGTTTTAAGTTTTTTGGCTAGATCAATTAATGCCTGAGATTGATATTCAGCAGAATACTCTTTTGTATAAGTTTCTAAAATGGCTTTTTTGCTTTCACCTTTTTTTGGTAAAGGGACTTTGTATTTTGCTTTTTTTCCATCTAATATTCTTGCTATTACACTATCTTCGCCTTCGTATATTGGACTTGGAGCACCTTCACCTCTCATAGCCCTATCTACAGCTTCTATAGCAAGTTTGCCTGCATGAGCTGGAGCATAGGCTTTCCAACTTGAGATTTCTCCTTTTCTAGATTGTCTAGTTGATATTGTTGTATGTAGTGCTTGTTGGATAGCTTGATAAATAGTTTCAGTATTTAATTTTAACATTGCACCTAATCCAGCAGCTACACTTGGTCCTAAATGAGCAATGTGATCAACTTTATGCTTATGCAAACAAATACCTTTAACTAAATTTACCTGAACTTCATATGCAGTAATAATTCCCCTTAATAAATCCAATCCATTTTTTTTATTTTGTTGTGCAACGCTTATTAATGGAGGAATATTATCTCCCGGATGACTATAGTCTGCGGCTAAAAAAGTGTCATGAAAATCTAACTCTCTAACCGCTGTTCCGTTAGACCAAGCTGCCCATTCACAATCAAATTTTAATTTTGAATTAATACCAAAAAGAGTTGCACCATTTTTTCTTGAGTGTCTTAAAGCCATTTCTCTAGATGAAATTACTGGTTTCCTGTTTAAAGAGGCAATTGCTACAGAAGCATTATCAATGATTCTATTGATAACCATTTCAATTGCATCTTTATTTAACTTAGCATTATCGCTCGCTATCTCTGCAATTTTCCAAGCAAGCTGTTTCCTCTTTGGAAAATTAATTTTAGACGGATATACTTTAACTGTATGTAATAACAAAATAACTCCTAAGTTGTGATTTTGTTTTAATAGTTAAAATAAATTAATCAATATTAAAGATATTCAGATACTATTTTCTCAATACCTACAAAGTCTTTTATTATATGATTATGATAAATTTCTTCAGATCTTTTTTCTGTATATCCATATTTTAGTAATATTATTGGAATTTCAGCAGCCTTAGCAGCATTAGCGTCTGTTTCACTATCACCAATCATCAACGATTTATTTTTATCACCATCTAATATTTCTATAGTAGTTGTTAAATGTCGAGGGTCTGGTTTACAATATTCAAACGTGTTGAATCCTGCAACATATTCAAAATAATCATAAATCCCGATTTTTTTTAAAAGATCAACCGCTAAGTGTTCAGTTTTATTGGTGCATACTGCCATAGAAATATTTTCATTTTTACACCAATTTAAAAATTCCTTAACGCCATTAATTAATTTACTTTCATGTAAAATATTTTTTCCATAATAAGATAGAAATTCATCAGTCATTTCGTTTTGAATTTTTTCATCAAACCACTTCCATTGCCCGTTAGCTTTTGCCATCATAGCTTTTGCTCCTTTGCCAACAGCATTTTTCAATTCTCCTAAAGTTTTTGTAGGATAACCAAATTTTTTCATTACATGATTATGGGCACGTATTAGATCAGGTGCGGTATCCACTAAAGTACCGTCTAAATCAAATAAAACTGTAAATTTTTGTTTCATTTTAAAAGTATTTTAAAGAAATAAATTGTGAATTAATCAAGACATATTCTTAATGTAAATCAATTCTAAATGGAAGTTTTAAATCAAAAAAAACTAAGAGAAAAATTTATAAAATCAGGAGTTAAGATGATAGGGCCTGAAACTATTTTTTTTTCAAAAGATACTAAGATTGGAAAGAAGGTAACTATAGAACCTTATGTTGTTATTGGTTCTAAGGTTAAAATTGGAAATAATGTAATTATAAAATCTTTTTCACATCTAGAGTCTTGTAAAATTGAAAGTAAAGTTGAAATTGGACCTTATGCCAGAATAAGACCTAACACAATTTTAAAATCAGGATCTAAAGTAGGAAATTTTGTCGAAATTAAAAAAAGTACTTTAGGAAATAAATCTAAAGTAAATCATTTATCTTATGTAGGAGATACCATAATTGGAAAATCAGTAAATATAGGAGCGGGTACTATTACTTGTAATTATGATGGAGTAAATAAAAACAAAACTAAGATCAAAGACAAAGTGTTTATTGGCTCAAATTCTTCATTGGTTGCTCCAATTACCGTAAACAAAGATAGTATTATTGGAGCTGGTTCAGTGATTACAAAGAATGTAAGAACAAAATCTTTAGCATTAACACGATCGCCACAATTAGAAGTTAAGAATTATAAAAGAAAGAAAAAATAATTTATGTGTGGAATTATTGGAATATCTAGCAACAAACCTGTTTCTGCAAATATAATTAATTCATTAAAAAAATTAGAATACAGAGGATATGACTCAGCGGGTATAGCTACACTTTCAGATGGTGAAATCAATGAAGTGAAATCAGAGGGTAGAGTAGATAATTTAGAAAATAATTTTGATTTAAAAAACTTAAGAGGAAATATTGGTATAGGTCATGTAAGATGGGCAACTCACGGAATCCCAAACAGTTTAAATGCACATCCTCATTCCTCTCACAATGTATCAGTAGTTCACAATGGAATTATTGAAAACTCTACATTATTAAAAAAACATTTAATTAACAAAGGTCACAAATTTAAATCACAGACAGATACAGAAGTAATCGTTCATTTGATAACAGAACATTTAAAGACTTCAGAATTAGAGGAAGCTATCACAAAAACGTTAAAACAACTTCATGGTAGCTTTGCTCTTGGAATTGTTTTTAAAGATATGCCAGACTTAATAGTTGGAGCTAGAAGAGGATCGCCACTAGCTGTTGGTTATGGTCCAAATGAAAATTATCTAGGATCAGACTCTTATGCTTTGAAATCTATGACGAATAAGATTACGTATCTTGATGATGGTGAATTTTGTGTTGTAAAAAAGGATCAAGTTCTTTTTTTTAATGAAGAAGGAAAAAAAGTTAATAAAAAAATATTAGAACTATCATCAGATCAAGCAAGTTATGATAAAGGTGATTTTAAACATTTCATGGCAAAAGAAATTGAGGAGCAACCAATAACAATTAAAACAGGTATTAAAGAATATATAGATAATGCGAATAAAGAAATAAATATTTTTAATTTTCCATGGAAAATAGAAGAGATTAATTCAATAACTTTAATTGGCTGTGGTACTGCATATCATTCTTGTTTAATGGCTAAATATTGGTTTGAGGAACTTACAAAATTAGATGTTAATATAGATATAGCATCAGAATTTAGATACAGAAAAAATAGGTTTAAAAAAGATAATCTATATGTCTTTGTTTCACAATCAGGTGAGACGGCAGATACTTATGCCGCATTAGATCTTTGTAATAAAAATAATATGAAGACATGTGCGGTGGTTAATGTAATTGAAAGCTCAATAGCAAGAGATTCTAATTTTGTCTTACCCATCCATTGTGGCCCAGAAATAGGAGTCGCATCGACTAAAGCTTTTCTAGGACAAATACTTGTTTTATATATTTTGTGCTTAAAACTTGGATCATTGAGAAAAGAAATTAAAAAAAAAGAATATCAAGAAAAAATTCAAGATTTAAAAGCCTTACCTAATTTATTAGAAAAAACATTGCTTCATGATAATGATATTCAGGCGATTTCTTCAACTTTTAACGAAGCTAAGGGCTCAATGTTTTTAGGAAGAGGTTTTTCCTACCCAATAGCTTTAGAAGGTGCGTTAAAGCTTAAAGAACTTTCTTATGTTCATGCTGAGGGATATCCAGCAGGTGAAATGAAACATGGGCCATTAGCTTTGATTGAAGAGGGAATGCCTGTTGTAGTTTTGGCACCTAGAGATAATTATTATAAAAAAACAATTTCAAATATGCAGGAAGTTATTGCAAGAGGAGCAAAAGTGTTATTGATAACAAATAAAAGTAAAGATGAAGTTGTGTCAGAAAATATTTGGGAAACTATTGAAGTTGAGAATACCAATGATGATTTGCTTCCATTTCTTTTAACTATTCCACTTCAAAAACTTGCGTATTACTCTGCTCTTAAAAAAGGTTATGATATTGATAAGCCTAGAAATTTAGCTAAATCTGTCACTGTTGAATAAACTTTAAACTCTGTTAAAACACCCTTAGGTTGAATATGAAAAGTTGGAAAAAAAATAGTTGGAGAAAATATCCTGTAAAACACGTTCCAGAATATCCAGATAAAAAAGAACTTGATAAAGTTTTGGATAAGATAGGAACATTTCCTCCATTAGTCTTTGCAGGAGAAACAAGACATCTTAAAAGTCAGTTAGCTGATGTTGTAGATGGTAAAGCATTTTTACTTCAAGGCGGAGACTGTGCAGAAAGTTTTGCAGAATTTAACCCAGATAATATTAGAGATACTTTTAAACTTATGTTGCAAATGTCATTAGTTTTGACTTATTCGGCATCCTTACCAGTTGTTAAAGTTGGAAGAATAGCTGGACAGTTTTCAAAACCTAGAAGTGCTCCAACAGAAATCAAAGATGGTGTAGAACTGCCAAGCTACTTAGGTGATAACATAAATGCAATGGAATTTTCTGAAAAAGCAAGAGTTCCAGATCCTAAAAGATTGTTTAAAGCTTATTCGCAATCAGCTGCTACTCTTAATCTTATTAGAGCTTTCTCGAAAGGTGGTTTTGCAGATTTAAATAAAGTCCACTTATGGAATTTAGATTATATTAAAAAAAGTCCACAAGCTAAAAAATTTAAGGATCTTGAAGATAAAATTGCTGACGCAATAGCTTTCATGAGAGCATGTGGAATTACTTCAGATTTTAATAATAGATTGTACACAGTAAATTTTTGGACATCACATGAAGCTTTACTACTACCTTTTGAGGAATCTATGACTAGAACAGATTCTACCACTGGTGAAAATCATGATACATCTGCTCATTTTGTTTGGATTGGAGACAGAACTAGACAATTAGACGGTGGTCATGTTGAGTTTTGCAGAGGAATAGAAAATCCAATTGGAATTAAATGTGGACCAACTTTAAAAGCTGATGATTTAATCAACTTGTGTAACAGAATTAATCCGAGAAATGAAAAAGGTAAAATTACTTTAATATCAAGATTTGGAGCAGACAATGTATCAAAATTTTTACCAAAATTAATTAGAGCAATAAAAAAAGAGGGATTAAATGTGATTTGGTCATGTGATCCTTGTCATGGTAATACAATCAAAGCAGCTACAGGTTTCAAAACAAGACCATTCAATAGTGTTTTAAAAGAAGTAAAAGAAGTTTTTGCATGTCACCAAAGTGAAGGAAGTTATGCGGGAGGCTTACATATCGAATTGACTGGTCAAGATGTAACAGAGTGTATAGGAGGTGCTCAAAAAATATCTGAAAAAGATTTATCATCCAGATATCATACTCATTGCGATCCAAGACTTAATGGAAACCAAGCTTTAGAATTGGCATTTTTAATATCAGATGAGATTAAAAAGAATAGCTCGTATTCAAAAAATGCAGATAGAGCGGCATCTTAATACATTGTAAAATTTTAAAAATTTAATAATGAAATCATATGGAAATTTCTAAAAAAGTTAAATTTATCTCTGATTGGATTAAGAATTATGTTGAAAATATGCCAACTAAGGCAGAATCATTAGTCATAGGAATTTCTGGAGGAATTGATTCATCGGTATCAAGCACACTTAGTGCTATGACAGGTTTAAAAACTATAGTTTTATCTATGCCAATCAAACAAAAATCACATCAACATGATTTGAGTTTAAAGCATCAAGAATGGTTAGTAAAAAATTTCAAAAATGTTGAAGCTCATACAATTAATCTAGACGAGTTATTTTTAGCATTTAATGCAAGCTTATCAAAATTTGATAGTGAGCATGGTATGGCTAATTCAAGAGCTAGATTAAGAATGACTACTCTTTATCAGGTTGCAGCAGCCAATAAAGGAATTGTTGTAGGTACTGGAAACAAAGTTGAGGATTTTGGTGTTGGATTTTATACAAAGTATGGCGATGGTGGAGTTGATATTTCACCAATAGCTGATTGTAATAAAACTCAAGTCTGGGAATTAGGAAAAGAGCTTGGAATATTACAAGAGATTATCGATGCACCTCCAACAGATGGATTATGGGATGATGGTAGAACCGATGAAGGTCAACTTGGTTTAAAATATAACGAATTAGAAGAAGCTATGGAGAATCCAAATTCTCCGAATCGTGTAAAATACGAAAATATTAGAAAACAAAATATGCATAAAATGGAGCCAATTCCGGTATGCATAATTCCAAATTAATCAAATAGATTCACAAATCTATAATTTAAGTATATTTCTTCAGCTATGAGTTTAGATATTTTTTTAACAAACAATCTTACAAACAAAAAAGAAAAATTTATTCCTCAAGACAAAAATAATGTAAGAATGTATGTCTGCGGTCCAACAGTTTATGATGATCCACATATTGGTAATGCTAGACCAATAGTTGTATTTGATATTCTTTTTAAAATTTTAAAAAATAAATATCCAAATGTAACATATGTAAGAAATATTACAGATGTAGATGATAAAATAATAAAATCATCAAAGGAAAATAATGTTTCTATTTTAGATCTTACAAAAAAAATTACTCAAAGTTTTAACGAGGATTGCAATTACCTAAAATGTGAAAAACCAAATCATGAGCCTAAAGCAACTGAGCATATTTCTGAGATGATAGAAATGATCTCTGAATTAATTGAAAAAGGATTTGCATACGAAAATCAGAAGCATATTTATTTCGAAGTTAAAAAATTTAAAGATTACGGGCAATTATCAAACAAAAAATTAGACGAATTAGTTGCAGGATCAAGAATTGAAGTAAGTGATAATAAAAAAAATCCTGAAGATTTTGTTCTATGGAAACCATCAGAAACAGACGAGCCATCCTGGGATTCGCCTTGGGGAAAAGGAAGACCTGGTTGGCATTTAGAATGTTCAGCAATGTCTAAAAAGTATTTAGGAAAAGAATTTGATATTCATGGAGGAGGTGTTGATTTATTATTTCCCCATCACGAAAATGAAATAGCTCAATCAAGATGCGCAAATGATAGTAAGGTGTTTGCTAATTATTGGTTGCATAATGCTTTTATCACAATGTCCAATGAAAAAATGGCAAAATCTCAAGGAAATATTTTAAAAATTAAAAATTTTAGAAATAATAAAAGCGGTCAAGTTTTAAGATTGGCTTTAATGAGCGCTCATTATCGACAGCCACTTGAATGGAATAATAAGCTTTTAGACGAATGTGAAAACACAATCACTAAGTGGTATAATGTTTATTTAAACATTAAAAAACACCTCAAAATTCAAGATGAAATTCTAAAACCTCTTCTCGATGATTTAAATACACCAGGTTATATTGCTAATTTGCATAAATTATATGAGAAAGCGTTAAAAGGTTCTGAAGAAGATAAAAGACTATTTATTACAGCATGTCATTTTATTGGATTATTGAATGAAACTAAAGAGGATTGGCTTAAATTTAAGAAAAATAAGTTATCAATTTCTGAAAATGAAATTTTAATTAAAATTAATCTGAGAAATGAAGCTAGAATTAATAAAAATTATGATGAAGCTGATAAAATAAGGGATGAGCTTTTAGACAAAGGTGTTTTAATAGAAGATAAAGATGGTAAAACGGTCTGGAAATTTAAATGAGTAAAGATCGGTTATATATATTTGATACAACGCTGCGTGATGGTGCACAGACTCAAGGTGTAGATTTTTCAATTGATGATAAAGAAAAGATATCATTCTCCTTAGATAGTCTAGGTATTGATTATATTGAAGGAGGATGGCCTGGGGCAAATCCTACAGACACTGAATTTTTTAACAAGGATCATAAATTTAAATCTGCAAAATTAACAGCATTCGGTATGACAAAAAAAACTGAACATAGTGCTGAAAATGATCCAATGCTATCTTCTTTAATAAATTCAAAAAGTTCATCAGTATGTTTGTTTGGTAAATCATGGGATTTTCAAGTTAATGTTGCTCTTGGCATCTCTAATAGTCAAAATCTTTTAAACATAAGTGAAAGCGCAAAACATATAGTTAAATCAGGTAAAGAATTCATGTTTGATGCAGAACATTTCTTTGATGGATATAAATCAAATCCAGAATATGCTATTTCTTGTGTAAAAGCTGCATATGATAATGGTGCCAGATGGATTATTTTGTGTGATACGAATGGCGGAACTCTTCCCCACGAAGTTGCTAAAATTGTTAAAGAAGTCATTAAATACATACCAGGTAAAAACTTAGGAATTCATGCACATAATGATACTGAAAATGCTGTAGCCAATAGTTTAATAGCAGTCCAAGCAGGCGTTAGACAAGTTCAAGGAACCTTAAACGGGTTGGGAGAAAGATGTGGAAATGCGAATTTAGTTTCATTGATTCCAACTTTTTTTTTAAAAAAAGATTTTTATGAAAATTATGAATTAAATATCAAACGCGAAAATTTAAAAAATCTTACTCAATGCTCAAGATTATTGGATGAACTCTTAAATAGAAAACCAAATAAACATTTACCCTATGTTGGAGCTTCTGCTTTTTCTCATAAAGGTGGTATGCATGTTTCTGCTGTTCAAAAAGATCCAAAAACTTACGAACATGTTAATCCTGAAGAGGTGGGAAATTCTAGAAATATAGTTGTTTCAGATCAATCAGGACAATCAAATATTATGTCTAGACTAAATCTAATAGGAATAAAAGTTGAAAAGAGTGATCCAAAAATTAAAAAACTTTTGGATGAAGTTAAAGATCGAGAATTTATTGGTTATAGTTATGACGGTGCTGATGCATCATTTGAGTTATTAGCACGAAGATTAATGGGGGAGATACCAAGATATATTTCTATTAATGAATATGATGTTTCAGTTAAGAAAGATAGTGTAGGAGAGATTATTTCATACGCAAAAGCTCAATTAGAAGTCGATGGGGATAAAATATTGTGTGAAGGACAAGGAAACGGACCTGTTAATGCCTTAGATAACGCTATCAGAAAGAATGTTAACAAGCTTGCTAAATATTCAGAATATTTAAAAGATTTAAGACTTGTTGATTACAAAGTTAGAATTTTAAACACTGGTACAGAAGCTGTAACAAGAGTTAGTATTGAAAGTACAGACTCGAAAGGAGTAAATTGGTTTACTATAGGAGTATCGCCAAATATAATTGACGCATCTTTCAAAGCTTTAGTAGATAGTCTAGACTATAAGTTATTCAAAGATAAAGCCCCCGGAAGTTTGTAATAATGAAAATTAAAAAATTTTCAGAAAAACCACTAGATATAAAGACAAGAATTGGAGCCAAACCAATAGTCTGTTATCCAAATATAAATATTGAAGAAAAAAATTTAAGTATTTTACATTCTGCACGAGAACACTTAGTAAAAAAAAATGAAATTATTATTCCTCCTAGAGATGCAAAAACTTTTGAGGTTAAATTTGGTGAGTTTTTTAGAATTGAGAGTGTAGATGGCCCCCAGGTAGGAGACCTAAATTTATTTAATTTAAAAAATATAGAAGAAAAATTTTATTCAGGAAAAACTAGAGCTCTATATGGAACTCATCTTTCTGTTGGAGACAAAATGTTTAGCAGTTTTCCATATCTTAGATCATTAGCCACAATAACATGGGATACTTTAGATTGGTATGGTTACGATAAAGATGGAGGATCAGTTCATGATGTAATTGGTACAAGATGTGATCCTTATACTTCAAAACTTTTGACCAATACTGATTATCATTATTGTTGTCACTCAAATTTAACTAGAGCTTTAATTAAAGAGAAAAATATACATTTAGAACATGCAGAGAAAATTGTTCATGATGTATTAAATGTTTTTATGTTAACTGGGTTTACAAATGATACTAAACAATACTTTATGAAAGCAAGTCCTGTTAGGCCA
>CACPHV010000004.1 GCA_902633985.1 uncultured Pelagibacteraceae bacterium | reverse complement strand
ATAAAAAAGTTAAAAATTTTAAAAACAAATTATATAAAGTTCAAGAATATAATAACAAAATTTTGTTTAATGAAACTAAACTCTTTTGTGACTGGTATGCACCAAAGACATTATCTAAATCCAAAAGTATTCAATTTAAAAAAAAATTTAGATTAGAGATAAAAAAATTATTATCAAAATTAAATTATAAAAATGTTACATTTGTACATAGAGATTTTCATGTTTCAAATTTGATGTATCATAATAAAAAAATTGCAGTAATAGATAGTCAAGATGCAATAATTGGAAATAAAGCTTATGATTTAGCATCTTTAATTGATGACGTAAGATTAAAAACATCTAATGAACTTAAAGAGAAAGTATTTAAGTTGTATATCAAAACAAATAAAAAAATTGATTTGGAAAAATTTAAAAAAGATTTTGAAATATTATCTGTTTTAAGGAATTTAAAAATAATCGGTATATTTATGCGTCTAGCTGAAAGAGATAATAAAAAAAAATATCTTAAATTAATTCCTTACGCTTGGGAATTGATTAATTATAGAATTAAAAAGCAAAATCAATTTAATAATTTGATGTTGCTATTAAAAAATAATTTTCCAAAATTTATTAGGTAAAGTAGTGAAAATAAATACAGCTTTAATTTTATGTGCAGGTTTTGGTAAAAGATTAAAACCAATTACTTTAAATACTCCTAAGCCCTTATTAGAGATTAAAGATGTAAGCATGCTGGAGAGATGTATTAAATTAATCGAAAAACTAGGTATTCAAAAAATCTTAATTAATACTTTTTATTTAAAAGATCAATTTTCAGTTTTTTTAAACAGTAAAAACTTCAATATTGACATCAAAATAATTGAGGATGGTGAGCATATTTTAGATACAGGGGGAGGTATTCAAAATATGATTAAAGACTCTAATGAAAAAGATTTTATAATTTTTAATCCAGATACAATTTGGAGTAACGACTATAAAGACGAGATATTAAAAATGGAAAAAATATATTTTTCTGAAAAATTAGAAAACATTCTTCTTTTAGTAAACAAAAAATTTAGTTTTGATAAAAAGTTAAAAGGAGATTTTAATTTAAAAAATAATTTAATTAACAAAGTCGATGAAAAAGAATTTATTTACATTGGATGTCAAATAATTAATAAAAAATTATTTATTAAAGAGAAAATAGAAAATTACTCAATTTTGGAAATTTGGAATAATTTAGTAGATCAAAAAAAGTTATTTGGTTATGAAAGCCAAAAAGACTTTTATCATTTAACTGATCTGGATATTTTTAAAAAACTAAAAGATCTTTAGCTCTTTCTTGATCAAGATATTTGCAATTAGAAATTTTGCTATTTTCTAATTCAATTAAAAGTGGGTTTCCTGTTGGAATTTCAAGTTTAGAGATCTCATTGTCATTTAACTTGAGCAAATATTTGCAAAGAGCTCTAATGGAATTTCCATGAGCAGAAATAAGAATATTTTCATTTGATTTCTCTTCTATCTCGTTACTATAAAATTTTATTACTCTTTCATATGTATCTTTTAGTGACTCGGTATCAGGAATTTTTTCTAAAGGAATTTTTTTGTATGTTTCAATATTTAGTGGGTGGTATGGATTTTTTTTATCTAAAGGGTCAGGTCTGAGGTCCCAAGAACGTCTAAATTGATGTACTTTTTCCTCTCCAAGTTTTTTTTTCATTTCATCTTTATTTAACCCTGTCAGAGCTCCATAATGTCTCTCGTTTAATTCCCATGCACTCTTTACTTCTTTAAAATCTTGTAATTCTTCCTGTATAATTTTTAAAGTATTTTTAGCCCGTAATTGAAAAGAGGAGTAATACACATTAATCTCAATTTTTTCCTGTTTTATTAATTCACCAGCTTTTTTTGCCTCTGACTTTCCATTTTCTGTCAGATCTACATCAACCCATCCAGTAAATCTTTTTTCAAGATTCCAAACACTTTGTCCGTGCCTAACTAAAATTAAATAACTCATTTGTTTATCTTTTAGATCAATTTGATAAATAAAACTATATTATTAATGAATAATTTTTTTTCAAAATATAAATTTATATTTTATTCACTTAATATTATTTTAATTTTTGTTTATTTGTTTCCAGGAAGTATATTTGGGCTTTTAATGAATGATAATATTTATAAACACCCTCAAATTACTCCAGATTTTATTATTTCAACAAATCATTTATACTCTTTTCTCATTCTTTCTATTGTAGGTTTTTTAACTTTTGGAAAAAAAAAACAATTTAAAATTTTAAGTATTTACTTAATTTTTTTATCTATAATATTAGAACTTTCTCATATAATTATTCCAAACAGAGGTTTTGAACTATCTGATTTATTTGGAAATTTATTAGGTGTAATTATCATTATATTATTAAAATATTTTTTTAAAAAAAATGAAAATTTTTAACATTTATTTTTTAATTATATTATTTTTTTTGATAACAGGATGTTCATCAATTCCAAAAAATACAGCAAATAGTTGCTCAATATTTAATGAGAGATACTTGTGGTATAAACACGCTAAAAAAACAGAAAAAAAATGGGGGACACCAGTTTATCTGCAACTTGCAATCATTAAAATGGAGTCGAGCTTTAACAGGTTTGCTAAACCTCCGAGACAAAAATTATTTAAAGTGGTACCCTACAAAAGACCTTCAAGCTCTTTTGGATATTCGCAAGCAGTAAAAGGTACATGGAAACAATACAAGGATGAAACT
Source organism: uncultured Pelagibacteraceae bacterium (assembly GCA_902633985.1). Taxonomy (GTDB): domain Bacteria; phylum Pseudomonadota; class Alphaproteobacteria; order Pelagibacterales; family Pelagibacteraceae; genus Pelagibacter. Next base: position 95,853 of record CACPHV010000004.1, on the reverse strand, counting down.
GGAAATAAATTTGCAACAAGAACAAGATTTAAAGATAGTGTAGATTTTATTGGTTGGTATACAAATAAAACTGAAAAAATTTTGAAAGTTTCAAAAAAAGATGCTTTCAAGCAGTATATTGCTTATCATGAAGGGTGGGGTAACTATAAAAATTATAAAAATAATAAAAAAATAATTAACTTAGCTAAAAGAGTTGAGAAACAATCTAATATTTATAAACAACAATTATCAGAATGTAAAAATTCTTTATCAACTTCAAAATATATTATTTTTTAATTTAGCTGTTTTTTTAATTCAATATCAACTGCATCAATACGCTTAGTATTTTTTGCAAGAGCTAAATACATTGTTGGAGTAACATATAAGGTAAAGAAAGTTGAAATAATCATACCTCCTAAAATTGTAGAACCCACAGCTAATCTAGAGCCTTCACCTGCACCTGGGCCAATATTTCCAATAACTAATGGAAGCATTGCTATCATTGTACTAAGTGAGGTCATTATGATTGGTCTTATTCTAAGTTGACAAGCTTTAATTATAGCATCCTGGATTTTAACACCGGTAGTTCTTATTTGATTTGTGTAGTCAACAATCAAAATACTATTCTTTGTGGATATACCAATGAGTATTATTAAAGCGATTTGAGAGAAAATATTTACTGAACTATTCAAAAATAAAATAAATACTAAGCCACCAAATACAGCTAATGGAACTGTTAAAATAATAATAAATGGATGAACAAAAGAGTTAAATGTTGCTGCCATAACTAAATAAGCAGTTAACAAGGAAAGCGCAAATATTAAGTATATTTCATTTGTTGTTTCTTTTAACTCCTCAGATTTCCCTTTCCAGGTGATTTGATTTTGAGGTGCAACTCTAATCATTACATCTTCTAGATATTTTATTGCTTCTGTCAGGGTATAATCTTCTGCAAGCGCAGCGGAAACTGTAATAGCTCTTTGACGATTATATCTTGGAAGTGCTTCAGCAGTGCCCTTTTCTTTAAATTCAACTAAACTTGCAACAGATACAAGTTTACCAGTTGTTTCAGATCTAACAAAAATTTTTGATAACCCATCTTTATCTCTTCTGTCTGCCAAATATTGTTGTAAAATAATTGGGTATTCTCTTCCCTCTTTACTAAAAGTTGTTACCCTTTTTCCTCCATAAAGAGTCTCTAGAGTTCTACCTATATTTTCTGTAGAAACTCCCAAATCATTTGCTCTATTTTTATTAGTGATTAATTTAACCTCAGGTTTGTTTTTTGTATAATCACTTTCAATTCTAGACATATTTCTATTTTTTCTTAATTCTCTTAAGACACTATTTTGAATTTCTTCTAATTCTTCGTAGCTAGATCCATATATCACCATTTGAACGGGCTTATTGTAACTAGATACTCTGATTGATTGTGGAGAGATTGGAAAAGCAAAAGTTTCAGGCACAGAAACCACCTGTCCAATTGCTTCTCTTAATATTGTTTGACTACCTTTTTCTCTATTTTTCCATTCATCAAGTAATGCAATAATTATAAAACTATTATAAGACGTTGCAGATCTTCCGAAACCAGGAACTCTCATGATTAGTCTTGCATATGGACTGTCTTCTGCCTGCAACAATCTTAATATTCTTCCTTCAATTATTTGCGCTTTTTCTTGGGTATATTCAAATGAGCTTCCTTCATCAGTTGATCCAATAATTAAATAAGCACCCCTATCTTCAATTGGTATTAATTCTTTTTTGGAAAAACTAAACAAATAAGCTGAGGCAGCAATAATTAAAATTATAAATATTGAAATAGTTTTTTGTTTATTAACCCAATATTTAAGTGAATTTACATAAAATCCTGTAAAGGATTTAAATCCATTGTTAAATTTTTTTACAAAGAAATTGACTTTTTCTTTTTTGTTTAAAAATTTACTTCCTAGCATTGGAGATAATGTTAGTGCGACAAAAGAAGATACAACAATTGAAAAAGATAAGGCTATTGCTGTTTCTTTAAACAAAGTTCCTGATATTCCTTTAATAAAAATTAAAGGTAAAAATACTGCTATAAGAATTAAAGTCGTTGCAATAATTGCAAATGTAATTTGTTTAGAACCCTTGTAAGCAGCCACTAAAGGTGTTTCACCATTTTCAATTCTTGTATAGATCGCATCAGTCATGATCACAGAGTCATCTGTGATTATACCAATTGCTAGAATGAAACTTAGTAATACAAAAATATTAATTGATAGATCAAATATATATAACCCGAGAAATGATCCAATAAGACTAACTGGTAAAGCAACCGCAGGAACTATTACCGCTTTAAGGTTACCTAAAAAAAGATAAATAATTAAAACAACTAATACAAATGCAATTACTAAACTTTTATATACTTCTTCTATTGCAGCACCAATGTAGGTCGCTCTGTTAAATGCTATCTCTAACTTTAATCCATCAGGTAAGGATTTGTTAAGTTCTTTAATTTTAGTTTTTATTTGTTTAGAAAGTTCTACCGTTGATGCACCACTTTTTGCATAAATTCCAATTCCAACCGTTTTTAAATTTACTGCATTTTTTCTTTGTGCTTTAAATAAAGTTTTTTCTGAAACAGGTCCAAACTCTATATTAGCCACATCAGATAAAATAATAACTTTTTCTTTATTTTTCTTAAGTGGCAATTGTTTAATAGTGTCAATATTAGAATAGGATTTATCAATGTTTAAAGTTAAGTCTTTGTTATTAGCTTCTAAGGTTCCAGCTGGAAGATTTATATTCTCATTTCTTAGAGCTCTTTCAACTTCTTGAATTGTAAGATCATTTGCAGCTAATTTAATTGGATCTATCCAAACTCTAACACTAAGCTCTCGTAATCCACCAACTAAAATTCGACCAACGTTTGGTACACTTGAGAATGCATCTATTAGATATCTTTCAGCATAATCTCCAAGATCTAAATCATTCCAAGTTGGAGATGATAACGCTACCCACATTGTAGTTGTAAAACCTGCTGCCTGTTTTAAAATTTGTGGAGGGTTTGACTCACTTGGTAAATTATCTACAACTCTTGCAACTCTTTCTCTAATATCATTAGCAGCATCATCTAAATCAATGTCTGTGTTGAATTGAATATTAATCCTACTTCTTCCATTGAGAGAGCTTGAGTCAATATTTTTGATACCCTCAGCTCCACCAATTACGTCCTCTAATTTTTGAGTTATTTCTTCGTCAACAATTTCGGCTGAAGCAGATTTATAATCAGTTTGAACTTGAACTACCGGAGGCTGTATACCATCAGGAAGTTCTCTTACTGGCAATTCTAAAAAGACAAAAATACCAAAAATAATTAATATTAAAGACATGACCCAAGCAACAACAGGTCGTTTAATACTAACTTCAGTTATATACATTTAATTATTTTTTCTCTTTATCTGATTTTTTAAAAATATTTTTTAACCAATCAAATTTACCTTTTTTTTCTTCGGCTTTTTTTGATTTATCTTTTTTACCCCAGCTAGAATTTCCTTGTTTTTTTTTAGCACCTTTCTCAATAGGTCTGATTGTTAAATTTGGTCTTACTTTTTTTGTTCCTTCTGCAACAATTTTATCTCCATTATTTAATCCATCTAATATTTCTACAAAGCCTAAATATCTATCACCAATGGTTACCTTTGTTTTCATTACTTTATTTTTTTCATCTACTTTATAAATAAAAACATTTTCACCCTCGACAATTGTACTAGTGTCAGGAGCACTTAAGCCATTTCTTACATCATATTTAATTGATATTTCTAAAAATGAGCCAGGTAATATTTCACCTGATGCATTATCCATCTTAATTCTTGTTGCTAAAGCTCTTGTGTCTTCACTTATCCTGCTAGCAAAAGAGTCTACTTCACCTTTATAAATTTTATTTTTATATCCAGAAAATTTAATATCAACTGGCAGACCAACCTTAATAAATGGTACAAAAATTTCAGGTATGTCTACATCACAATATATTGAGCTAGTATCTTCAAGATTAATTAATATTGATGATTTTGAAACCTCTATATCTTCTGAAAATTCTCTTTTTCCAATAATACCATCAAATTGAGCAATAACTTTTCGATTTTTAAGCTCAGCAATTACATCGCCCTTTTTAACTTTTTGATTAAACTTTATAGGTTTTAATATTTCATATTTTTCAATTTTAAATGATTGTGTTTGAATAGGAGTTGCGGTCCCGTATGTACTAACAACATTTTCAAAAACTCTCTCTTGAGTAGTAGTAATTATTATTCCAGGAGGTGGTCTTTTACTAAATTTTTTTTTGAAATGATTACCTATCATTGTTCTTCCAATGATCACTGTTGCAATGATTAAGAAAAATATGATTACTATACTTGTTATTTTTGTAGATGTTTTCATAAGTTAATTTTTTCCGTATTCAGCCCAAGAGCCATCGTAAATTGTCGGCATATATTTAGCATTTATTAAAGAATAAGCTAGTGCCAATACACTTGCGGTCACTCCGGAACCACATGAAAATACTAGATTTTTATCATGGTCAAATTTAAAGGACTTAAATTTTTCCATTATTTCATCTTTACTAACGAAAGTATGGTCTTCGTTCACTAGTTCAGAAAAGGGTAGGCAAAAAGAATTTTTTATTGAACCACTTCTAAGACCTTTCCTTGGTTCAGCAACTTTGCCTTCAAATCTTTCCCTACTTCTTGCATCAACAACATTAAATTTACCTGTATCAATATTTTCATCTATTTGTTTTTTATTTTTAACAAGTTCTTTATTTTCTTTACATTTATACTTAGATGTTTGAGTGATCACTTTTTTGTTATCTGTAGATTTATTTTCTTTTTTCCATTTTTTTAATCCACCATCTAGAACATGAACTAGCTTAGCGTCATGTCCATAATAAATTAAATTGTACCAACATCTACAAGAACTAATAACATCAGAGTTATCGTAAACTACTATTCGATCATTATTTTCTATACCCATATTGCTCATTATTTTTTCCCAAGATTTAGTATCGGTAAGCATATGTGGTAAATCAGTGTCTAATTTGGAATTTTTATCTAAATCAAAAAAAATAGCATTTGGAATATGTTCCTCTGTATATTCCTCAAAACCGTTTCTTTGAGTTTGAGGCATATGCCATGAGCAATCAATAATTTTTACTTTATCAATATTATTTTCTAACCAACTTGTATCAACTAAAGACATTTTATCTTTTTTCTAAATATCTTTGATGATATTCTTCAGCTGGGCAATAATTTTTAACTAAAGAAGTTTTTGTTACTACTTTTCCTGATAATTTGATGTTTTCTTTTTCTATTATTTTTTCAGCGGTAATTTTTTGCTGATCATTTAAATAAAATATTTCACTTCTATATTGGGTTCCAAAATCTGGTCCTTGCGAATTTAGAGTTGTTGGATCATGAATTTCAAAAAAATATTCAAGAATTTTCTCGTAAGATATTACTTTAGGATCAAAATCTAATTTTACTACTTCTGCATGATTTGTTGTGCCTGTGCATACTTCTTTGTAATTGGTTTCAGCATTATGACCTCCACAATAACCTACTTCTGTTTTTATAACTCCATCAAGTTTACTAAACTTAATTTCTGGTCCCCAAAAACATCCTAATCCTAAAATTGCTATTTCCATTGATAATTAACTTAATTAATTTAAAGTTAATCATATGCTATCAAAAAATCAATTAGGCTTTTTTTACATGTTCATATCAGTATGTGCATTTTCACTTATGGATGTGATTGTTAAATGGTCTGAGGATTATCCCGTTGGACAAGTTTTGTTTTTTAGAGGATTTTGTGGAATAATTCCTATTTTATTTCTTATTCCTAAAGATAGATATTTAGATTTTTATAAAACAACTAGACCATTTCTTCATTTTAAAAGATGTTTAGCAGGATTGATTGCGTTGGTATCTATATTTATCGCTTTAAGAAATTTACCTTTGGCAACAGTTGTTAGTATAACTTTTGCAGCACCAATATTCACAACTATATTTTCAATTTTTTTGTTAAATGAAAAAGTTGGTTTATATAGGTGGTTAGCGGTTTTAGTTGGTTTCGTTGGTATAATTATTATATCAGAACCTGGGTTTAGCTCACTTAACTTATATTATATTTATCCAATAATATTTTGTTTAGGATTATCATATGTTGCAATAGCTATAAGAAAATTGTCTTCAACAGAACCAGTATGGTTAATCAGTTTCTTTTTTTCATTTTCTATAATGCTTTTAAGTTTTTTATCTTTTTATCAAAACTGGATTCTTCCAAGTATAATTGATTTATTTTTGTTATCTTTGATTGGTATATTGGGTGGTCTTGCAAATTTATGGTTATCCCAATCTTATAAATTATCAGAAGTAAGTTTAGTAACACCTCTGAAATATCTAGCACTAGTATTTGCAATAATTTTTGGTTATTTTATTTGGGATGAAGTACCAACATTTAAAACATTGTTAGGTGCTGGATTAGTAATTTTATCCTCATTTATTATTTTTAGACGTGAGCTGGTATTAAAAAAACGTTTATCGGTATCTAGACATGAGTAAAGCCCCATCATATTGGATCAAAGCAAAAAAATATTTATCTAAAAAAGATAAGGTAATGTCATCATTAATTAAAAAATATAAATCTCCTTCAGAGACAGTGCTTACCTCAAGAAGAGATGTTTTTTTTTCACTTTGTAAAAGTATAATTGGACAACAAATTAGTGTTGCAGCTGCAAATTCAGTATTTTTAAAATTTAAGAAAAAATGTAAAAATAAAATTAATGCAAAAACAGTTAATAAGTTATCTTCATCTCAGCTAAAAAGTTGTGGCTTAAGCAGGCAGAAAGTAAAAGGAATTAAAAGTTTAGCTAAAAAAGTATTGAACAAAGAATTTAATCCAAAAATTATTTCAAAATTGTCTGATGAAGAAGCGATTATTTATCTCTCTCAGTTAAGACAAATTGGAAGATGGTCAGCAGAAATGATCTTATTGTTTACTTATAATCGTCCTAATATTTGGCCAATTCAGGATATTGGCTTGTTAAGAGCTATTTCAAAAAATTTTAATAAAAAATACTTACCACCAGAAAGTTATATAGTATATTTAAACAAAAAGTTTTCACCTTACTGTTCTGTCGCCACTTGGTATTTATGGAGAAGTATAGATCCCGAACCTATTCAATATTAAATCTTTATTATCTTACATTCCCTCAAAAATTATATGTTCTCTTGTAGCATTGTTTTCTAGATGTTTCCTAGCCTCAACATACTCTTCAGAATTGTAACAATTTTTTGCAGCTTCTATATCTGGAAATTCTGCAAGAGCCACTCTGACCATTTCCCTACCATCTAAAGTTATATTATTTGCGCTTCTTGCTAATATTCTTCCAGAATATTTTTCAACTGCTTCTTTTGCTTTAACAGCATATTTTTTAAGTCTTTCGTCATCCTTTATTTCAGTGTAATTTGCAACCCAATAAGCTTTCATAATTCTCCTTTTTAAATTTTTTTAATTATGATACCAAATTTAAGTGAAAAAATTATTTTTAAATTTCTGTAATAGCTTGTTTGTTTTAATATTTCTTTCAATTATACAAGCTAATGCTGACGAACTATTTAACAAGGGAAAAGAAGTTTTTCTAGGGGCAGGTAATTGTGCAGCATGCCACATGCTCTCAGATGCTGGATCAAACTCAATGGTGGGCCCAAATTTAAATGAAATTAGACCTGATATTCAAAGAATAATAATGGCAGTTAGGAATGGTATAGGAGTAATGCCTGCAATGGAGGGTATATTGACTGATGAGGAAATAGAAGCAGTTGCTCATTATACTTCAGTAGCTGCGGAACAATAATAAAAATTTTAACTATAATTTTTTATCCAATGTTTAGCTATATCTACTCTTTTACAGATCCAGATATCTTTAAATTTTTTGATATAATTTAAAAATTTTTTAAGGGACTGTATTCTACCAGGTCTTCCAATTAATCTACAGTGCAAGCCAACTGACATCATCTTAGGTGAAGTTTTTCCTTCTTCATAAAGGGCATCGAAACTATCTTTTAAATAATTATAAAATTGTTCACCTGAATTAAATCCTTGATTAGTTGCAAATCTCATATCATTGTTATCAAGTGTGTAAGGAACCATGAGTTGTTTTTTATTACCTCTTTTTATCCAATAAGGAAGATCGTCACTGTATGTGTCGCTACAGTATAAAAAACTACCATTATCAATAACTAAATCTAAAGTATTTTCACTACATCTACCAGTGTACCAACCAGCAGGTTGATTACCAAAAATCTTTTTTATAGATTTTACTGCAAGTTTCATGTCATTCTTCTCTTTTATCTTTGATACATTTTGATAGTCAATCCATCTCCACCCATGACTAGCAACTTCATAATTTGCTTTCTTTATAGCCGAACAAACTTCTTTATTTCTCTCTAATGCCATACCAACTCCAAAAATAGTAAGTGGAATTTTTTTTTTGTTAAATAGATTATGAATTCTCCAAAATCCTCTTCTTGATCCATATTCATAAATTGACTCCATATTTAAGTGTCGACCTTTAATTGGTTTTGCTCCTATAATTTCTGATAAAAATACCTCTGAAGTTTTATCACCATGAAGGGTACAATTTTCTGCTCCTTCCTCATAATTTAGTACAAATTGCAAAGCTAATTTAGCATTACCAGGCCACCTTACCTTAACTAGTTTGGAACCATATCCCACCAAATCTCTTGGATATTTTTTTTTCATTTCTTTAAAATAATTTTATCTTTTTTAAATTTATAAATAACAAGATTGTTTCCTTTTCCTTTTCTATCAACAATTAGAAAATTCATATCTTTCATAGAAATCAACGGAAAGTGCCAAATACCAGCATTGTAATTAACCCCAGTTTGTTTTGGTACTAAAAAGGATTGGATTTTATTTACATCTGGTTTATCTCCTTTTGGTGCTACAAATACTAAAAATTTTGTATCTTCCATTGGTATGAAGGCTTGGCTTCCTAAAGGATGTTTTTCCATCATATCAATTTTCATAGGAAACTTTCTTTTTTTTGCTTTAAAAATACTAACAATTGCTTTCCCTTTTTTTTTAGATGTATCAATATTTATCAAGTTATCAAATCTTTTTGCATATCCATTATTAATATTTATAGGATTTTTTTTAGACGTATCTATTAATTGACCAAATTTAGAAAAATTTTTTTTAGTAATTTTTTTTGGTTTTATTACTTTCATTTCACAAAATTTCCAAATGCCCTTATTCTTGAAATCCCACCGTCAGGATAGATGTTTATTTTAAGATAATTTTCCTTACTTCTTTTAATTAAAAATTTTTTAAAAATATGTTTCTTGTGAGCTGACAGTTTTGACTTATTTAAAATAAACTTCCAATTTTTTGAATTGTTGACAATTGATGTATTTGACATTTCTTTCTTAATACTTGCAGTTTGAATTGAACAACTATCGGGATAGTTTCCTTTAAAATGATGGGTATCTATCTCTAGCTTTTTTATTAATCCTGGTTTTCCAAATTTTATTATAAGCCAATCAAAATTTTTTCCTCTACTTCTTCTTGTTTCCCAACCATCTCCCATATTTTTTCCTTTACCAGGTGCTATGATATTTTCAGCTCTGCCGAAATGTTCATTATTACAACCAATAATTGAAGCGCCATTTAAAACAGATGTAAGGTTAATAGTTTTGTTATTTAAAAAGTTTTTCTCCATTTCAATTTTTCCATAAAGTCTTAGTCTTGCAACTCCACCATCTGGAAAAATGTTTAGTCTTATATAATTAAAAACAGATTTGTTGTTTGATTTGAAGCTATGGTTTCGGCTTGGCCCAAGTTTTTTTTTACTCAGTAAAGAAATCCATTTTGTTTTCTTATTAGGCTTTGTTTTACTTAAGCAACCTTCTAATGAAGCATGTGTGGGCTGGTTTCCATTGAAGTGTGTTGTGTCAATGTCTATATCAAATATCTTCCCAGGTTTACCAAGTTTTAAAATTAAATAATCAAAACCTTTTGATCTTCTTCTCCTTGTTTCCCATCCATCCATCCATTTACCATGTTTGTCAAATAGTCCATCTTTAAAAACTGGTGTTTCGATGTTTAATATTCTATGAGCAGCTGCAAAAAAATCGTCAGTCTTAAATATAACTTTAGATCCAATTCTTGGGTCCGCTAAGTTAATCATTTTTGCACTTATAAATTTTTTCATTTTTTATTTATTTCATTCAAACGAAAGGTTGCGATTTTTTTTACTTGTTTTTTTGCTTCAAGGAATTCACTTTCTACATCACTTTGTATTCTTTGTCTAAAATTATTCAAAATTTCATTTTTATCTTTACCTTTTACGGCAATTATAAAAGGAAAATTAAACTTTTTTTTATATTCTGAATTTAATTTTTTAAATTCTTCATATTCATCATTAGAACATTGGTTTAATTTTGCAGAGGCTTGTTCTGATATAGATTCAGAGGTCATTTTTTTTGCTACAGCAAGCTCAGGATGAGCATTTAAAATCTCTAAAATTTTATTCTTTTCGTAATTTTCATAAATATCAAGCATTTTAAACATAATATCTTCAAAGTTTTTAAATGGTTTTGACTTAAATGCTTCCACTGCAACTGACTCAGTTTTTTCAAAAACATTACCAAATAAAGACAAAAAATCAGACTTGTTAAGATCGTTAATGTTATCTATTGTTCTCATATAACTTTAAAATAATTTAAGTTTAAAAATAAATGATAGTATAATTTTATGACAAAGCTCACAACTCATGTTTTAGATGTGTATTCTGGTAAACCTGGCAAAGATATTCTAGTTGAGTTGTTTTATATTAATAATTCAGAACGAAAAAAATTAACGTCAACAAAACTCAATGACGATGGTAGAGCTAATTCACCATTAGCTGAGGGAGATATTTTTGTTAAGGGTAAATATGAATTAGTTTTTCATATTGGTGATTATTTTAAAAATACATCTGCAGCTAGCGATGTTCCATTCCTGGATGATGTTATTATCAGATTTGGTATTTCAGATCCCTCACAGCATTATCATGTTCCTTTACTTGTTTCACCTTGGAGTTATTCTACTTATAGAGGTAGTTAAGTGATATCGAGCTCTGTTAAATTTTTATTAAATGATAAGCTTATAGTAATCAATAATCCTGATCCAAATCAAACCATACTTAATTATATTAGAACCGAATTAAAAAAGACTGGAACCAAAGAAGGATGTTCAGAGGGTGGTTGTGGCGCGTGTACAATTGTTTTAGGTGAATTAGTCGATAATAAGATTATATATAAAGCAATTAATTCCTGTATTTCATTTGTTCCATCATTAAATGGTAAACAACTTTTAATTGTAGAAGATTTGGTTTCCAAAGATGGCAAACTTCACCCTGTACAAGATGCGATGGTAAAATTTCATGGTTCCCAATGCGGTTTCTGTACACCAGGATTTGTTATGGCTTTATTTTCAATGTTTAAAAATAACAAAAATCTTAATAATGAATTAATAACAGATTCTATATCAGGTAATTTATGTCGTTGCACTGGATATAGACCTATAATAGATGCTGCAAAAAGTTTAGACAAAAAAAACAGGAATGATCAATTTAGTAAAAATAATAATAAAGTTATTCAATTATTAAAAAAAATTAAACCAAAAAATATTTATATTAAAAAAGATGATAAAATTTATTTTTCACCAAAGAATATTAAGGATTTAAAAAATATAATTAAAAAATACTCTAATTTTAGTTTTCTTGCAGGTGGAACAGACTTATCTTTAAAAGTTACAAAAGAAAGAAAAGAAATTCCTTTTATAATTGATTTAAAAGAAATAAAAGAATTAGACTTTATAAAAGTAAATAAAAATTACCTTGAGGTTGGCGCCTCTACACCTTTAATAAAATTTGAAAAAGAAATTAAAAAACATTATCCAGATTTTTATTTAGTTCTTAAAAGATATGGTTCTGTTCAAATTCGAAATGTAGGAACTATAGGTGGTAACATTGCAACAGCATCTCCGATAGGTGATACATTACCAATTTTGTTATCTTTAAATGCAGAAATTTTAATTGAAAGCTTCAATCAAAGAAAAGTTATTCCTATAAATAATTTTTTCCTTGATTATAGAAAAACTAAATTAAAAAAGAATGAATTTATTCAATCAATAAAAATACCATTATTTAAGAAAAATATTTTTAAAGCATTTAAAATATCAAAAAGATTTGATGATGATATTTCATCTGTTTGTGGGTCTTTTAATTTTGAAATTGATAAAAATAAAATTAAAGAGGTTTTTATTGCTTTTGGAGGTATGGCAGCTGTACCAAAAAGAGCTAAAGCCTGTGAGAAAATTCTTAAGAATAAACCTCTTAATTTAAGTACTTTTAATCAAGCCAAAAATTATCTTGATAAAGACCTAAGTCCTATAGGCGATATGAGAGCAAGTAAAGAATATAGACTAGAGATAGCAAAAAATTTATTGATGAAATGTTTCATAGAAATAGCTTCTAATAAGCTAACAAGAGTTAATTAAATGAGCAAAGAGAACTATATTAATGATGTAAGACCACATGATAGTGCTTATAAGCATGTAAGTGGATACGCTGAATACACTGACGACATTAATGAACCAAAAAATACAATTTATGGTGCTATTGGTTTAAGTAAAAAAGCTCATGCAATAATCAAAAAAATAGACTTAAGTGATGTAAAAAAAAGTGAAGGGGTGATATCAGTAGTCACTCAAAGTGATATCTCAGGAAGGAACGATGTAGGCCCTGTTTATGATGGTGATCCAATATTTCCAGATAAAAAAGTTGAGTTTTTTGGTCAACCATTGTTTGCTGTAGCTGCCACAACTACTGAACTTGCAAGAAAAGCAGTATTAAAGGCAAAAATCACTTATAAAGATTTAAAACCAGTTATAACAATAAAAGATGCTTTAAATAAAAAACAGTTTTTATTTAAGCCCAGAAAAATTAAAAAAGGAAACCCTTCTAAGAAAATTAAAAATTCAAAATATAATTTGAAAGGAAACTTTACAACCGGAAGTCAAGAACACTTTTATTTAGAGGGTCAGGCAGCGTTTGTTATACCTAAAGAAGATGATAATTTTTTAGTTTACAGTTCAACACAACATCCTTCTGAGACACAACAATTAATTGCAAAAATGTTTAATCAGAAAAGTAATTCTATAAATGTTGAAGTAAGAAGAATTGGAGGTGGATTTGGAGGGAAAGAGACAAATTTTATGACTGCATGTATTTGTGCGTTGTTGGCAAAAAAAACAGGTCAGCCTGTGAAATTAAGACTAGATAGAGATGATGATATAATTTTGACTGGTAAAAGGCATGAATTTTTATCTGAATACGAAGTTGGATTTAATGATGAAGGAATTATTGAAGGATTAAAAATTAACTTATCATCAAATTGTGGAATGTCGCCTGATTTATCAGCAGCAATAAATGAAAGAGCTCTTCTTCATATAGACAATGCGTATTATGTATCAGATATCGAGGTAACAAATAATTTATGCAAGACAAATATTCCAACTTCAACCGCATTTAGAGGCTTTGGTGGAAATCAAGGAATGATGGCTATAGAAAATGTTATTGATAATATTTCAAGGTATTTAAAAATAGATCCTATTCAAGTTAGAAAGCAAAATTTTTATCAAAAAGATAAAAAAAATATAACTCACTATGGAATGACTATTGAAGACAATGTAATTAATGAAATATTTAAAAATTTAGAAAATAAGTCTAATTATAAGAAAAGATATTCAGAGATAAAAAAATTCAATGAAAAAAATAAATTTAAAAAGAAGGGTATAGCTATTACACCAGTAAAATTTGGGATTTCATTTACAACAATTCATTTAAATCAAGCTGGTGCTTTAGTGCATATTTATACAGATGGAAGTGTGTACTTGAACCATGGTGGTATAGAAATGGGTCAAGGGACTCATACAAAAATAGCTCAACTAGTGGCCAATGCCTTGGGATTACCATATAATTTAGTACATATTTCATCAACAAATACAGCTAAGGTTCCAAATACTTCAGCTAGCGCTGCATCTTCAACCACAGACCTTAATGGTGCTGCAGCATTAAATGCAGTAGCAAAAATTAAATTAAATTTAGAAAAATTTATTAAAAAAAAATATAAGATTTACAATCAAGAAGCAATTTATAAGGATCAATACATAATATTTGGAAACAGACAATTTGAATTTAAAAGTATTATTCAAGAAGCATATTTAAATAGAATTTCTCTTTCATCATCAGGTTTTTATTCAACGCCAAAAATAAACTTTGATAAAAAAAAATTTAGAGGAAGACCATTTTATTATTTTTGTTATGGTGCAGCTGTTTCAGAAGTAACTATAGATACACTGACAGGTGAAAATATCCTAGAAAGAGTTGATATTTTGCATGATGCAGGGAAACCAATAAATCCTGCACTTGAATTAGGTCAGATCGAAGGGGGTTTTGTCCAAGGACAAGGTTGGTTAACTATTGAAGAACTAAATTGGAAATCAAATGGTCAGATTACAACTTTCTCTCCATCAACGTATAAAATTCCTGCTGTAAGTGATATTCCAAAAAAATTTAATGTAGAAATTTTTAAAGATGGAATAAATAAAGAAAAAGTTGTTAATAAAGCAAAGACAACAGGTGAACCTCCTCTAATGTTAGCTATGAGCGTTTTTTATGCAATTAAAGATGCAGTTGCTTCAGTTGGAAATTATCAGTTTGCACCTGAACTTAATGCGCCAGCAACACCTGAAAGAATTTTAATGAGTATTAACAAAATTAAAAATAAAATAATAAAAAAAAATGGAAGATAAAAAAAAATTTATGGCAAAAGCCATCGAACTTTCAATAAAAAGTGCGAATACTATAGGTGGTCCCTTTGGAAGTGTTATAGTTAAGGATCAAAAGATTATTGCAGAGGGCTCTAACAAAGTTACTTCCACAAATGATCCAACTGCTCATGGAGAAATAGTAGCAATTCGAGAAGCTTGTAAAAATTTAAATACTTTTGATCTATCTGGATGCGAGATTTATACATCTTGTGAACCTTGCCCGATGTGTCTTTCAGCAATTTATTGGTCAAGATTAGGTAAAATATATTATGCAAACACTAGAGAAGATGCAAAAAATATAGATTTTGATGACTCTTTTATTTATACAGAAATTCCAAAAAAAATTGATGATAGAAAAATTAAAATGGTACAAATGCTTAGAGAAGAAGCTTTAAAAGCTTTTGAAATTTGGGATAAAAAAGTAGATAAAATAAAATACTGATGGAATTTTTACCTTATACAATTAAATGGTTAGAAGTTATTCTAAGATGGGGCCATGTAGTATTTGCAATATTATGGGTAGGTAACAGTTTTTTATTTAATTACTTAGACAATAATTTAAATAAAAATATAACAAGCAATGATGTCGATGGAGAAGGATATCTGATGCATTCTGGTTTTTTTTATAAACTTTCAAGGTTAAAAACCTCACCACCACAGGATTATTTAAATAGATTAGTAATTTTTAAATGGCAAAGTTACCTAACTTTTGTAACAGGAATGTTGCTCTTAGTTGTAATTTATTATTATAACGCTGGTGTATTAATGGTCGATAAACGTGTCCTGTTGATGCCTCCTAGTTACGCCATTATTATCTCACTTTTATCATTAATTATTTTTTGGTTTATATATGATCTATTGTGTAAATCAAAATTAGTTGAAAATAATGTACTATTTATATCTACAGCAATTATTTTATTGGCAGCCGTTTCCTTTGGTTTAACAAAATTGTTTGGACCAAAATTTGCAATTTTAAGTGTTGGACTAATTATAGGAACCAATATGTTTGGTAATGTTTTTACAGTAATTATACCCAATCAAATGAACATCATCAGCAGTAGTAAAAGAGGTGAAAAATTTGATATGAGTTTATCTCTAGCAGCTAAACAGAGATCAATTCATAATAATTATTCCACTTTTTTAGTATTGTTTATAATGCTTTCTGGACACTCAAGTTTCTTAGTTTATCATCAATATAATTGGTTAATATTATGTGCATTAGCAGTTATTACTGGAGTAGCACGACATTATTTCAATTTAAGAGGAAGAAACATTCATAGGTTGTATATCTTAATATCTTCAATAATTGCACTTATCGTTCTTGCAGTTTTAGTTTTATTATTTAAATAAATAGATATTGAAAAATTATGACAGAAAAAATGATTGTCAGTTGGGATGAGTACAACCAGACTGTTGAACAGTTAGCAATCCAAATTGATGAAAGTGGATATAAACCAACAATACTGATTGGCATCATGCGTGGCGCAGCACCAATGATAGACGTATTAAGCAGAATATTTAAATTAAAATGTGCATATCTTGCAGTTGAATCTTATAGTGGTAAAGGAGTGGAGGATGAGCAGGGTGATATTGTGTTCTCAAGGGAAATGAGTTCTATCGCACCTAATATGGGTGGTAAAATACTTTTATGCGATGATTTATCTGATACAGGAATAACTTTTAACAAAAGTATAGACTGGTTAAAAAAATATGAACCAATAAAGGACAAAATAGAGGATATCAAAACTGCTACTTTATTTAAAAAAAAGAAATCAACATTTGAGCCAGATTTTTGTGCAAAAAAACTTCCTGATAATCCTTGGATTGTCCAGCCCTTCGAAATTTATGAAGAATTAAGAATTGAAGAAATTAAAAAAAAACATCAAATATAAAAAAGGCCAGTTAAAAAACCGGCCTTTTAAATTTTTATAAGTTTAAGAGCTTACTTCGGTATATCTCCTTCAACACCTTTAACATAAGTCATCATACCTGCTAGCATACCATCATCTGCAGTTTTCCCTTCTGCTACCATTAAATTTCCCTTTTGGTCATAAATTGGTCCAGTGAAAGAATGAACTTTACCAGATGCTAAATCTGCTTGAAGTTTTTTAACTTTTGCTTGTAGGTCACTAGGCATTTGAGAATCTAAACCTGAGATTACTACCATACCATCACCTATACCGTGCCATGTATCTTTTTGATTCCATGTACCATTTGCAACAGCTTTAACTCTATCGACATAATATGGTCCCCAGTTATTCTCAACTGAAGTTAATACAGCCTTTGGTGCAAACTTATCCATATCACTTGCTTGTCCAAAAGCATATACTCCTGCTTTTTCAGCCATTTGAACAATAGCTGTACTATCTGTATGTTGAGCAATTACATCAGCACCTTGATCAATTAAAGCTTTTGCTGCTTCTGCTTCTTTACCTGGATCGTACCAAGTGAAAGCCCAAACAATTTTAGTCTTGATATTTGGGTTAACTTTTTGAGCTGCTAAGGTAAATGAATTGATACCTCTGATTACTTCAGGTATTGGAAAAGACGCAACATAACCAATCACATTAGATTTTGTCATAGTCCCAGCAATTGTTCCCAAAATAGTTCTACCTTCATAGAATCTAGCAGCGTAAGTCGAAACATTTGGATGTTCTCTTTTATATCCAGTAGCATGTTCAAATTTTACATTTGGAAACTCTTTTGCAACTTTGTTAGTAGGATTCATATATCCAAAACTAGTTGTAAAGATAATGTCATGACCAGAGTTAGCTAACTGTCTAAGAACCCTCTCAGCATCAGCACTTTCTGGAACGCCTTCTACGTATGTTGTTTTAAATCCGGCAGCTTCAACAGCTTTTCTACCTACATCATGCTGATAAGTCCACCCATGGTCACCAGTTGGACCAATATAAACAAATGCTGCTTTAACATCTTTTGCAATTGCAGCTACAGTTAATGTAAATAATAAAACTAAAGAAGAGACGAAAGAACGAATTAAAAATTTATGCATAAATTTATTTCCCCTTTTGATTTTTTATTAGTTAAATTTAAATTAATTTATCTAAAAAAAAATAATTATTTTAATATTAATTGTCTTTATGAAAAGATTTCCCCAAGGAACTAGGAGTACTTAGTCTTATTTTTCTACTATCACGAGAAATTACAACTAAAACTATTATTGTAACGATGTAAGGTAGAGCTGTTAAAAATTGCACAGGAATTCTTACTCCGATTGCTTGCATATGAAATTGAATAATGGTCAATCCACCAAAAATCATCGCACCGATTAAAATTTTAATTGGGTTCCACGTTGAGAAAACCACTAGAGCCAATGCGATCCACCCTCTTCCACCTGTCATATTTTCAATCCACTGAGGAGTATAAATCATAGATAAATATGCACCAGCAAGTCCACTCATTGCGCCTCCATAAAGTATACAAGCGTAACGAACTAGCCTAACATTTATTCCTTGATTAGATGCAGATTCAGGTGAGTCTCCTACAGCTCTTACAATTAATCCAATTTTCGTTTTTTTTAAAAAATAGCTAGTTATAAAGGGAAGTGCAAAAGCAAAATAAAAAACAATTGAATGTCCAAATAATATTGGACCTAAAAGTGGTATTGTGTCTTTTAAACCTTCATATAAAACAGGGAACTCTTTTCCAGGAATACCTACAAAATTTTTTCCTATCATCGCAGAAATACCAATTCCAAATATGGTAAGTGCCAAACCAGTAGCAACATGATTTGTAATTAATGTTTGAGTGAGAAATGCAAAAATAGTTGAAATTAAAACTCCAGCTAACATTGCCCCAAAAATTGCAATAATTAAACTTCCTGTCACTGTCATTAGTGCGAAGCCTGATATAGCGCCTATGATCATCATTCCTTCAACACCAAGGTTTAGAACACCGGATCTTTCTGTAATAAGTTCACCGCAGGACGCTAGGATCAAAGGAACAGCGGAGGCCATTATTGATGCAATTATCAGTCCAATAAAATTTATATCGATGATCATTTTTTTGAACCTATAAATTTAAATTTGAAAAAGAGTAAATAGTCAGAAGCAAGAAGAAAGAATAAAATCATTCCTTGAAAAACCTGACCTGTATATTTTGGAATTTGCATAAATATTTGCGCTGTTTCGGCACCCAGATAAGTAATTGCAACAACCAAAGATGCAAAAATTATTCCAACAGGATTTAAACGGCCCAAAAACGCTACAATTATTGCAGTAAAACCATAATCTGGAGAAATTTCTCTATGTAGCTGTCCAATAGGTCCAGTTATTTCTCCAACTCCAGCTAAACCTGCGCAAGCACCACTTATTAAAAAAACTAGTATGATCATTTTTTTACCTTTGTATCCGGCATATTTTGCTGTCTTTAAACTAAAACCTGAAACTTTCATTTGGAACCCTAAATAAGTTTTATAAAAAACAAACCAACTGATAACTACTGCAGCTAAAGCTAAAAATATTCCTGCGTGAATTCTTAGTCCTTCAAATAATAATGGAAGCTTAGCAGAGTCACTGAACTGTCTGGTTTCAGGAAAATTAAATCCCTCTGGATTGCTCCAAGGACCAACAACAAGATAGTCCAAAATTAATTTTGAGACATATACCAACATTAGACTTACTAATATTTCATTTGTATTAAAGTAAGTTTTTAAGATTGCCGGTATTGATGCATACAGCATACCACCGATTGCACCAGCTAAAATTACTATTGGAAGAATGTAAAACCCTTCTTGCTCATAAAACAATAATGCAACTCCTCCAGAAACTATAGCTCCGAAAGTTAATTGTCCTTCGGCTCCAATATTCCAATTATTACTTTTAAAACAAAAAGATAAACCGATTGCTATTAAACAAAGAGGTGTAGCTTTTAATAGTAATTCACTGAAACCATATTTATCTGCAATTGGAACTATGAAAAAAAATTTAAGAGCTTCAAATGGTTTAAAACCTAAAATAAAAAAAATCAAACCTCCCGCTACTAATGTTAGAAAAATAGCTAACACAGGTGTAAAGAAAAAAATAGCTCTTGATGGTTGATCTCTTTTTACGATTTTAATCAATTTGCTCCTCCCATTAGTATCCCAAGTTTTTCAGAGGTAACTTCTTCAGCATTCATAATTTTTGACAATTTTCCTTTATGAATTACTGAAATTTTATCACTTAATTTTAATAACTCATCAGTGTCCGTAGATATTAATATAATTGATTTATTTTGTTCATTGATTTCTATCAATGTTTCGTGGATATAATTTATTGCTCCAACATCTAGACCCCAAGTTGGATTAAAACAAATTAATAAATCTGGAGAAGTTATTAATTCTCTTCCAATAATTAATTTTTGAAGATTACCTCCTGATAAAAATTGGCTTTTTAAGTCTATGTTGTCAGTATTAACATTAAAATCTGAAATTATTTTTTTGGAATGCTCTTTAATTTTGTTTTCGTTTATTAATCCATTATTAAAAAAATTTGATGATTTAAAATTGTTTAGAGCTACATTTTCAAAAATTTTCATTTGTGGAATTGCAGCCTGCTCAAGCCTATCCTCTGGAGAAAAGGCCATCAAATATTCTCTTCTTTCTTGAGGATTTAAATCTCCTATGTAATTATTGTTAAATTTTATAGAGTTCTTTTCTGAAATAATTTCACCACTTAATACCTGAAATAATTCACTTTGTCCGTTTCCTGATATACCAGCAATTCCTAAACACTCTCCTCGATTAACAGAAAAGTTAATATCCATTAAATTTGTTTCAAAAGGATCTTCACTTGTAAAATTAAGATTCGTTATTTTAATTAATTGATCTGATGAAGTTTTTGCTTTTTTTTTCTTAATTGTTTTTAGGTTCTGACCTACCATTTTGTTAGCAAGCGACTCAATATTTTCGTTCTCTATTTCACTTACAGAAACCAACTTTCCTCTTCTCATTACAGCAACTTCATCACAAAGCTGCATAACTTCCTTTAGTTTATGTGTAATATAAATAATTAAAATTCCTTCTTCAGAAAATTTTTTCAAAGATGAGAATAATTCACTCGTTTCTTGTTCTGTTAATACAGATGTTGGTTCATCCATAATTAAAACTTTTGGACTCCTTATTAGGCATCTTATTATTTCCACTTTTTGTTTTTGACCTGCTGATAGATTTAGAACAGGAATATCAAGATCAATTGAAAAATTATATTTTTTCATAATTGTATCAATTTTTTCTTTTAAACTTTCCCTTTGTTCATCTGAATCTATTATTAAGTTTTCAAATACAGACAAAGTTTCAAAAAGATTAAAATGCTGGAATACCATTCCGATATCATTTTTTTTTGCATCTAATGGTGAATTAAGCTTTAGATTATTTTCATTTAAATAAATTTTACCTTCATCAGGAATGATAACGCCTGATAGAATTTTAACTAGCGTAGATTTTCCAGCACCATTTTCTCCAAGAAGAGCATAAATTTTACCACTATTAAATTCGAGTGAAACATTGTCGTTTGCAACACACCCAGGATATATTTTGGTTACATTTGAAATTTTTAGGGTTGTATTCATTACTTAATTTAATGGTATAGAATTTCCATCTTTATTTTCCTGATATTGGTTTGATAATGTTCGGTATTTTTTTTTAATTTTTACTAATTGATTTAGAATATTTTCTTTTTTTGAAGTAGGTAAATTTTCAATAAGTAAATTTATATTCTGACTTTTCCAATAGGAATTTTCTTTATTATATTCTCCATCATTTATTTTAAATACTTCTTTGAGTATATTTAAATCATGTGGAATATTAAATTCATCATTTGTGGCAGTATACGGAAACAAATAATAAAAATTATCAAATCCAGAAAATGTGATTGCACTCAAACACATACTGCAAGGCTCATGTGAACTTAAGAACATGCAGTCTTTTTCTTTTGGTCTTGTATTTGTATCTAATTCATAAAATTTTTTAAGAGCATGCATCTCACCATGCCACAATGGATTTTCTTTTTCATTATTTGTTTCCGCAACTACAAGAGATAAATTATCTTTTTTAATTATTGCGGCACCAAATATTTTACTACCTTTAGCAACACCTTTTTCAGTTAAGGGTAAAACTTCTTTTAAAAATATATTTAGTATCTTTTCTAGGGCTTTTTCATTCATATGCTTGGACTATCAAATAAAGAACACAATTGTTACTATAATTAAACTTAAATGTAATAAGAAATAAATTATTTATACAACTTAAAAGTTAATAAATTGTTGAACAAAAAATGTTAATTTAAACTTATGTCAAAATTAAAATTAGCAATAAGTCTTGTAATTATATTAATTTTTTTTTCAGGGTGTCAAACTGTTAAAGATAAAACAGATGCTATTGTTGAAAAGGAAAATGAAAAATTAAGTAAATTTCTTGGAAAATCAGCTAGTGAACTTCAGATGGAGCTTGGAAAACCAGACGAGGACTTTAAAAATGCTAAAGGCAATTTTGAGTTTGTTTATAATAGTAAAAAATACCTTGTTCCATGTGAACGTAGGTTTGAAATAAATTCAGAAAATATAGTTGTGGGTTTTGTTTCAAACGGTTGCTTTTAAAATTAATTAATTAAAATAAATCTGCTCATTATAGGTTTTTTTTTACTATCTAAAGTGGAGTTGTTCTAAACTAATCAGTTTTTTTATATTAATTCATAGCCAATAATGTAACGTCTATTTAGTTAACGACGGAGGTTATATGGCTTCAAAAAAAACAAAAAAGGGCTCTACAAACAGTCCGGATAAAAAACTTCCATTAAATAAATCCATACCTTTAGGAATTCAGCATGTACTAGCAATGTTTGCTGGTAATATAACGGTTCCTATAATTGTGGCTGGAGTTTTTGGTCAAACGCCTGAGCAAAAAATATTTTTGATTCAAATGGCTTTGTTTGTTGCGGGAGTTGCAACAATTATCCAAACAGTTGGATATAAAGAAATTGGTGCAAGACTTCCTATTGTTCAAGGAACAAGTTTTGCGTTTATACCAATTATGCTACCATTTAAAGCAGCAGGATTAGGTGCGGTATTTACAGCAGCGTTCATTGGAGGAATTTTTCAAATTTTTATTGGAAAAGTTTTAAAACCAATAAGACATCTATTCCCACCATTAGTCACTGGTATAGTTGTACTTATGATTGGATTTAGTTTGCTTAAAGTTGGTTTTATGTATGCTGGTGGAGGTGGATGGTTAATGAATAATAAACCTGAAATCTTTGCAAATGCAAATCACTTAACAGTTGCTGCTTCAGTGTTCATAGTTGCTATCTTTTTCAATCTAAGAGGAAAAGGAATGGCTTCTGCAGCCTCAATTTTAATTGGAATAGTAGCTGGTTTCATAGTTGCAGCAGCACTAGGAATGGTTAACTACGGTAAAATTGCATCTGCATCATGGTTTGCATTTCCAATGCCACTTCAATATGGAATTGATTTTGTACCTGGTGCAATAATTCTAATGTTGTTTATGTCAGTTGTTACAACAATTGAAACAATTGGAGACATAAGTGCTACTACAATGGGTGGTGCTAAACGAGAAGCAACAGATAAAGAAATATCAGGTGGAATTATGGCGGATGGTGTTGGTACTGCATTTGGTGCAATATTTAATGCGATGCCAAATACATCTTACTCACAAAATGCTGGACTAGTTGCGTTTACAGGAGTTGTAAGTAGACACGTTGGAACTATAGCTGGAATAGTTTTGGTTCTTATGGGATTATTTCCAAAATTAGGTGGAATAATTGCAGCGATGCCAGAGTCTGTGATAGGTGGAGCAGCAATTATTATGTTTGGTATGATTGTGGCTGCTGGTATTAAATTGATTTCAAGAGCAGATATGGATCAAAGAAATTTATTAATCTTAGCTCTTTCTTTGTCTTTTGGAATTGGGATGTCATTGTTACCAGACTTTGTGAAAAATATTCCAGATTTTGGAATAAGTTTAAAACTACTGTTAACAACTGGACTTATACCTGCTGGATTATTAGCATTTGCTTTGAATGCTATAATGGCAAAGAAATAACTTATTTAAACTTGTGGGGAGAAATCCCCACAAGCAAGGTTTAAGACTTATTTAATTTCAATAAGCTTCTTTTTTTTATGTTCTGGAATTATTCTTTCACAAGATATTGTTAAAAGACCATCTTTAAGTTCAGCACCATTAACTTTTACATCATCAGCAATAGTGAATGATCTTGCAAATTGTCTTTGAGAAATACCTTTATGAATAATTTCTCCATTAACATCACTGTCCTCAGACTTATTAACTTGTTTTGTTCTTACTGTTAATAAATTGTCCTCGAACTCAACCTCGACGTCTTTTTTGCTAAAGCCAGCCAATGCTACTTCTATTGCATAGTTGTCTTTACCTGTCTTTCGAATGTTGTAAGGTGGATAATTTGACTGCATCGTCAAATTCCCATTTCCCAACATATTTTCAAATTGGTCGAACATGTCATCAAAACCAATTGAAAAAGGTCTAAGTGAGTTAAATATAGATAGATCCTTACTTGTCATAATATCCTCCTTTGTTAAGCAAGTTTATTTATGTAAGCCCCATTAGGCGACTTACTAAGTTTATATGGGAATTAATTTGTTTTTTTCAAGATTTAAAGTGTACTAAATTTTTTTTGAAATTTTTAATGCAAATGCATAGTCAATAGCAATTTCTTCTATTGCACCATCTCTTCCTGATTTTCCACCATGACCAGCATTCATTTCGGTTTTCAAGAGAAGCAAATTATTATCTGTTTTATAATCTCTAAGTTTTGCTGTGAACTTTGCAGGTTCATCAAATAAAACTCTATTATCACTTAAACTTGTTGTAATAAAAATATGTGGATAATCCATTTTTTTAATATTGTTGTAGGGTGCATATGAAAAAATATAATCAAAGTGTTCTTTATTCTCTTTTGCATTTCCAAATTCGTCAAATTCTCCAACAGTTAAAGGTAAAGAATGATCTAGATTTGTTGTTAAAGAATCTACAAAAGGAACAGCCATAATAATTCCTAAAAATAATTCAGGAGATTGATTGACTACAGCTCCCATTAATAATCCTCCAGCTGAACCACCCATTCCAATAATATTTCCTTTTGACGTATAATTCTTTTCGATCAAATATTTTGCTGCATAAATATAATCTTCAAAAGTATTTTTTTTGTTAGTTAATTTTCCCTCTTTCCACCACTTCATGCCTTTTTCCATACCACCTCTGATATGGGCTGTGGCCCAAATTATATCTCTATTGATAAGACTTAATCTTGTAGAAGAAAAGCTTGGGGACATAGAATTTCCATAAGATCCATATCCATACAATAAAACATTTGCAGACCCATCAATTTTTGTTTTTTTGTGTCTAGTAATTGTTAATGGAACCATTCTTCCGTCATGAGATTTAAACTCAATTCTCTCAACAATATAGTCATCTTTATTATGACCAGATGGGATCTCTTGTTCTTTAACAAGTTTTTTAGATTTTGTTGCTAAATTATATTTAAATACTCTAGAAGGAGTTTTAGGTGAGGAGTATCCTAAATGAACTTCATCAGTGTTTCTATCTTTTTGAATTAAGCTTACTCCTGGAACATAAACAGATTCATCAGAAAAAATTAATTCTTCTTCTATATTTGTAGAATTATTTTTGACAAATAATTTATCTAGTGCATCTGATGTTTCACCTCGAATAATCCAATTTTTAAGGAATGTTAATCCACCAATTAAAACTTCATCTTTTGCTGGAATATATGTTTGCCAATTTTGATTTTCTAAATTGTCACAAATATCAATTTTAAAGTCTTCTGCATTTTTATTTGTATGATTATAAAATTTACCTTCCCATGAATTAACAGAATACAGAACACCTCTTTCTCTTTTAATAATAACTTTTGGAGATGGATTTAATTCATCTGATTTAAAGTAATATTGCTCTGAAGTATTATGGTCAGAAGTATTTATGAAATAATATTTTTCATCTGAGCTTTTCCCAATTCCCACTGTAAAAGCTTCACTTTTCTCCTCAAATATTAACTCATCCTCATTATCAAAATCTCCTATTTTGTGTCTATATATTGTTCTTGCCCTATGATTTTCATCAAGTTTAGAATAAAAAATATATTTATCATCCAAACTAAATGTTATTCCCCCTGATGTTTCTGTGATTTCTTTTGAAATAATTTTGTTTGTTTTTATATCTCTTAAATAAATTGTATAATATTCAGAACCTTTGA
The DNA here is from genome assembly GCA_902633985.1 of uncultured Pelagibacteraceae bacterium. GTDB lineage: Bacteria > Pseudomonadota > Alphaproteobacteria > Pelagibacterales > Pelagibacteraceae > Pelagibacter. Next base: position 69,679 of record CACPHV010000004.1, on the reverse strand, counting down.
GATCTAAAGAGTATCCCAGATATTTATCATTATTACTTACTTCTAAATCTCCAACTCCAAAATATTCAGTTTTGAGTTTTTCTTTTTCCTTATCTCCATTCCATATTTCTTCTATATTTTCTGAACCAATTTTTTTTCTAAGTTTTATTGAATAATTTCCTTTTGTTGTAGTTTTTGTCCAATACTCATAAGTATGATCTTTATAGGGTAAAGATTGATCATCTAATTTAATTCTTCCTTTAATCTCATTAAATAATTTTTTTTGGATATCTTTTGTATCTAATAAATGATGTTCAGTGTAAGCGTTTTCGTCCTCTAAATATTTTTTCACTTCAGGATCTAACCTACTTTTATCTTTTAGGACTTCTAAAATATCTTTTTGATGAATCCAGCTATAATTATCTTCCCAATCAATATTGTGACAAGTTTTTATCTCTAGTTTTTTTTTAAGTTGTGGTACTTTCATCTAATAAGGAAATATATGAATATTATTATTTATCTAGTTGTAATTTTAGTCATCTTATATTTTTTATTAAGATGGTGGTCAAATATTTCTCCAAAAAAAATGTCAAAAGGAGTTAGGCTGATTACAATTTTATTATTGGCTTTATTAGCAGTTTTATTCGCTATTGGTGGAAAATTTCTACTCACATTGCCATTAACTCTTGCAAGCCTTGCTTTAGTTAAACTTAAAGGTTTATCATTGTTTCAATTACTTTCTCTTTATAGGCTTATTCAAACCTTAAGAAATTCTGGAAGATTTTCTTTTAATCAATATCAAAATAATAACTCGTCATCATTATCAATATCTGAGGCATATAAGATTTTAAATTTAGACATTAATAAAAAACCAACTAAAGAAGCTCTAAATAAAGCTTACCAAAAAATTCAAAAAAAAATTCACCCCGATATTTCCCCAGAAACTTCAAGATTATCAGCTATTGTTAATGAAGCAAAAGAGATAGTTCTTAAAGATATTTCTTAATTAATTATTGATAATAGTTTTTCGTAGATTTTATCTGGATTAATTTTGTCTTTACCACGAGTATTGTGAGAAACTGTTATTTCTCCATCAGGAATAATTGGATACATATTTGTGTTGTAAGAACCATAAATTAATGGAGTATCTGCCATTAGTGTAATTGTTTTAATTCCTAATGCTGAAGATAGATGTGAGAAACTTGTATCATTACATATTGCAACATTACAATTTTTAATAACAGGTAAAATTTCTCTTATACTAAGATTGTCTAGGGCAACACATTTTTCTTTAAATTTTGTATTATATAATTCGCTTAAAACTTTTTGTTCATCTTCATTTTTACCTGTAGCTAAAAAAAATCTACATTTTTTAAAAGCTTCTAATTTTTTCATTACGTCTAGAAAAGTTTTTGATGGTATTCTTTTTGTTGGACCTGAACCACCAACACCCAACAAAACATTAAGCTCATCATTATTAATATTAAAGCTTACTGCTGTTTTTTTAACTAAACTATTATTAATTTGAATTTCTGGATTATCAATAATTTCGATATCTAAATATTTTTTTATTATAGCTTTAGCCGGCTCAGTGATGTGTTGATTTCGTTTTTCAAATAACGGGTATTGAAATATTTCTTTAATTCCTGCCAATCTAGAAATTAAGTTATATCTCAAAGATGAATTGAATATAAAAACTTTATCGAAATTATATTTTTTTATATCGCTTACTAATTTGAAAAATCCTTTGAAACCATCATGTTTTTGATTTATTTTATTATCTCTTTCTAAGTGAATTATTTCATCAATATAATTTGTTTGATTTAAAAACTCGCTAGCTTTTGAATTTTCTTTAACCAATAAACTAACAGGTGTTCCAAATTTTTTTGAAATGGCTTTAATAAAAGGTAGAAAAATTACCGTATCACCTATGCCCATCCTGTTTTGAATAGCTAATATTTTCATAGTTAATTTATAAACTTTACTAATTAATATTTTTATATAAATTTTTATTATGAGTAAAATTAAAGGCATTTATGCGGCCTCAATGTCGATCTTAAATGATGATTTGACGCTTGATATTAAAAAAACCATTCTGCACGCAGAAATGGTTATAGACAATGGTTGTCACGGAGCAGCTATATTTGGAAGTACAGGGCAGGCTCAACTTATACCTGTCTCAGAAAAAATTAATTTATTAAATCATCTAACTTCAAGCAAACACAAAAAAAAATATATTATAGGCACTGGTTTAAATTCTTTAGGTGAAACAATTAATTTAATGAGAGTTTCTAAATCTTTAGGTTTTAATAGATTCTTAATTATGCCGCCTGCTTACTATAAATATGGAGATAAAGAAGTAATAGAATTTTATAGCAAAATAGTAGAAGTAATTTCTGATTGTGAAATAGTACTATATAATTTTGAAAAACTCTGTGGTTATAAGTTTAGCATTGAATGTATTGAAGAGTTAGTAAAAAAATATCCAAAAAATATTATTGGTGTAAAAGATAGTTCTTACAATCTTTTTGAAAATTTAAAAATTGATAATTTTTCAGTTTTACCTGGTTCAGAATCTAAATTATTTAAAGGACTTCAATTAGGTTGTTCTGGAATTATTACAGCTACATGCAATGCTACGTCTACACTAGCAAGAAAAGTTTACGATGATTTTAATGACGGAAACGATCAGACAGTAAATCAAAATCTTTGCGATGTAAGAGCAGAATTTGAAAAATATAATTTGATTTCAAGTTTACATACTTACTTTAGTAAAAAAGAAATATACTATAAAAATCTTTTGCCACCACTTAGTATTTTAAACTCTAAAGAGGCATCAGATTTAATCAATAATTTAGAAAAATTAAATTTTTCATTAAATAATACTAAGGCGGCTTAGATGCAATTAGCTAGGTTTTTAAATAATGTTTTTAAAAAAGATGGATTTATCTTAATTGATGCTAATTCTAAAAGTTATATTATTGGTAATCCAAAAAGCGAAAACCCTATTAAGCTTAAAATATTAAATAAAAACCTCCATTATAAATTATTATTTCATCCAGATTTATATTTTGGTGAAGCTTACACTGATGGAGAAATAATTATAGAAAATGGAACGCTAACAGATTTTTTAGATCTTTCCTTAATGAATTTTGGAAGAGGAGAATTAAATTTTTTCAGTTCTTTAATTAATAAATTAAGAGGTTCTTACAGATATTTTACTAACTTTAATTTTATAAAAAAATCAAAAATGAACGTTTCGCATCATTATGATATTTCAGATGATCTTTATGATTTATTTTTGGATCCTAAAAGACAATATTCATGTGCGTACTTTAAAAACGAAACAGACACGCTTGAAACAGCACAAAATAATAAAATTCAACATATTATAAAAAAACTCAATATAAAGCCTAATCAAAAAGTCTTAGATATCGGATGCGGATGGGGATCGCTTGCAACTGATATAGCAAAGAGTGCAAATTGTGAAGTCACAGGTATCACCCTTTCTGAAAATCAATTTAATTATTGTAAAAATAGAGCAAAAGAACTTAATTTAGAAAATCAGTTACACTTTAAACTTATGGATTATAGGGAACTAGACGAAAAATTCGATAGAATAGTAAGTGTTGGAATGTTTGAGCATGTAGGAAGAAAATTTTATGGAAAATTTTTTTCACAAGTCGAAAAACTTTTGAAAGATGATGGAGTTTCATTGATTCATACTATAGGGTCAGTAAATCCACCTCGAGATCCACATCCATGGATTACGAAATATATTTTTCCTGGTGGATATACACCAAGCTTGAGTGAGGTAAGTCCACATATAGAAAAGTCGGGATTAATCGTTGCAGATATTGAAGTTTTAAGGCTACATTACATGCACACTTTAAGACATTGGAAAGAAAATTGTATCAAAAACAAAGAAAAAATAATTGAAATGTTTGATGAAAAATTTTTTAGAATGTGGGAATTTTATCTTGCAGGTTGTGAGATGGCATTTAAATGGGGTGATCAAGTTGTATATCAATTTCAATTAACAAAAAATTATTCTTCAACACCAGTTACAAGAGACTATATTTATCAATAAATTATTGATAAATATAAATTTCCTTAAATGAAAAAAAAGAAAAAAAAAATAAAAAAAAATTTTTTCAAAGATAAAAAAAAAATTAAAAAAGCTCCTAAAAAGATCAAGAAAAGCAATATTAAAAAAGTTAAGGTAAGACAAAAAAAAAATTCTAAAAACAGAAAAGTTAAAAAATCTAAAAAAGTAATAAAAAAATATAAATCTACATCACCAAAGAAACCAGATTTTCTTTTAAAGTTAGTAAACTTTCAAAATTCTCTAAAGCCTGAATTTAAGTTTAGATTAAATTTTGGTTTTGAAAAATATATCCAAGCATTTTTTGATAAAATAGCAGACACAATTTCACAGTATAAAGTTCTAAAAAAAGATGAGGCAAGAAGGTTAAAATTAGAAAAACAAGAAAAAGAAAGGTCAGAAAAGATTGAAGCTGCTAAAGAAAAGAAAAAAGAGGCTGAATTAAAAGTTAAATTAAAAGAACAAACTTTAAAAGATGAAATTAGATTAGAAAAACAAAGAACAAAAGAAATAAAATTATTCTTAAGAAAAGAACAAGCACTTTTAAGAATTGAACAAGCAGAAAAACAAAAGCAATTTTTACAACAATTAAAATTAGACAAACAAATTGAAAAATTTAGAGTTAGAGAGGTTAAAGAATTAGAGAAATTGGAAAAAATTTCCTTAAAAGAAAAGAGAGAGGATTATGCTGGCTTACAACAAAGAATAGAAAAATTAAAAGAAAAATATCGAATTATAAGAGATCAAAAAATTAGAGAAAGAGTAGAGGCTTTAGGAGTTAAAATTCAGGGAGATGAAGATAGAGAAACACTTTTACAAAAAGAAAAAGAATATACTTTAGCTAGACAGAAAATTGAGTTTGCTCTAGAAAGTTTTTATAGAAGTGCTAGTAGTTTAGTATTTCAATTAAACAAAAGACATATAACAAGACATATGTCTATTTTTAGATGTATAGACAGAAGGTTTGAAACAGGAGAAATATTTGTTAAATGGGATGAAGCCTCAGATGATGAATGGCTTTTATTAATTTATATAAAAAATAATTCACCAGATGAAGGAATAGTTATTGAAGACAAAACCAATCCGGAAAAAAATATTTCTCATGAGTTTAAAAATAATGAAATATTTAAGGCCTCAGATACTATGGTTGATGCTCTTACACAGTTAATCGCAAGAAAAAGAGCCAAAAATATTAATTAAATTATCATACATAATTAAGTATCATTAAGAATGTTACTTTCTTCAATACTAATGATTATTTTGTATCTAGTATTAAAATATGTTCTTGCATGGATAAGATATTTTAACAGTCTCGACTCTAGATTAGGCCAATCTACATGGCGATGGAGTTATGATTATCCTGTAGTTGGTGAAAGGGATATTTCAGATCTAGATGATAAAACTTTTGTTAGACTGAGGAGGAAAAGAAATAGAGTTATAACTCTTATGTATTCAATTTTATTAATTATGTTTTTATTATCTATGTCTTTACTTAGTGAATTTTTAATATTTTTTTTAACTTAGTTTTTTAAGTTGTTTTTTATTTTTTAAATATAAAAAAAAAGCAATTATTTCATACCCATATTTAAAGATTGTGAAAATTATTGGTAGTTTGAAAAATTTATATAAAAATTTATATTTTGGAATTTTTTTCCAAACATAAAGAAACGCCTCAGCGCCTTGAATAATTTTACCATTCTCCTTAACATGCAATCTTCTTAATAATTCTTTATCATTTCTAGATGTTTCTTTTTCAGCATCTGAGTTATTTGTTATATCTATCCAGTCAATATCTTTGATATTTTCTTTTTTATATAAGTTAATTTCTGATCTACAGATTTTACAAGAGTTATTAAAAAATACTTTCATTTAACAATAATTAACTTTTAGTAATAAATTGTACATGCGTAAAATGATCAGTTGAAAATTATCAACAAACCACTATTTAAGATGAATGAGTGATTTCTTTAACAAATCTGATTTAACAAGACAAGATGCAGATAAAATAGTATCTGAAACACTAAACAATTGTGATGATGGTGAGCTTTATTTAGAGCAGTCTAAATCAGAGTCAATTTTGTTAGATGACAATAAAATAAAAAGCTCAAACTATAGTTCTGATTTAGGATTTGGCTTCAGAGCTATTTCAAACGAAGTTGTTGCCTATTCATATTCAAACGAAATATCAAAAGATTCACTTAAAAATTCCTCAGAAAATCTTAAATCAACTCTTAAATCAATTAAAGGCACATATAATCATGAAATTCCAAAATCTAATAAAAAATTTTATAAAGATATTAATCCAATTGAACAAAAAACTTTAGATTCGAAATTAGAAGTTTTAAATAAAGTAAATGATTTTTTAAGAAAAAAAGATGGATCGGTAAGACAAGTAACTGCTAGTTTTGCTGGTGAGCAAAAATCAATTGAAATTATTCGATCAGGTGGAGAAGCGCTCACCGATGTACGTCCATTAATTAGATTTAACGTTTCTGTGATGTTGGAAAAAAATGGAAGAAAAGAAACGGGAGTATATGGAATTGGTGGCAGACAATCTTATGATGATTATTTAAAAAATGATAATTGGAAAAATGTTTGTGAAGAGGCTTTTAGAATTGCATCAGTAAATTTAGAAAGCAAACCAGCACCTGCTGGTGAGATGAAAGTAGTCTTAGGACCTGGTTGGCCTGCTATATTAATTCATGAAGCAATTGGTCATGGTCTAGAAGGAGATTTTAATAGAAAAAAAACATCAGCATTTCACGATCTTATGGGAGAAAAAGTTGCAAGTGAGGGAGTAACAATTATTGATGATGGTACGATAGATAATAGAAGAGGTAGTTTAACTATTGATGACGAGGGAACGCCAACTGAGCGAACAGTTTTGATTGAAAATGGTATTCTGAAAAACTTTATGCAAGACAGGCATAATGCAAGATTAATGAATACAAGATCTACCGGATCTGGAAGAAGAGAAAATTATAGACATATTGTTTTGCCAAGGATGAGAAATACAATGATGTTAAGTGGCAATCAAACTCAAGATGAAATGATCAAATCTGTTGATAAAGGAATTTTTGCAGTAAGTTTTGGAGGTGGCCAGGTAGATATTACATCTGGTAAATTTGTATTTAATTGTACTGAAGCTTACGAAATAAATAATGGTAAAATTGGATCTCCAATTAAAGGCGCAACACTTATTGGTGATGGACCATCAATACTTAAAGAAGTATCAATGGTAGGAAATGATATGATGCTAGATCCAGGTATAGGAACTTGTGGAAAAGCAGGGCAAGGAGTTCCAGTGGGAGTTGCTCAACCCTCAATTTTGATCGATAAAATGACAGTTGGTGGAACAAAACTTTAAAGTATTATGGTTAAGGATCAAGAATTTCTAAAATCGAAAGCTTCATATTGTTTAGATTTAGCAAAAAAAATGGGAGCAACTGATGCAAGTGTTACAGTTGGTCATTCAATTTCAGAAACAGTTAATTTTAGAAATAAATCCCTAGAGGCCTCAGATAGATCAGATGGATTGGCATTAAGTATAGAAACTTATTTAGGTAAAAGAAGATCATCAATTTCATCATCAAATTTACTAGATGAAAATATCAAAACATTAATTGAAAAGTGCTTTGAAACTACAAAAATTACACCAGAGGATGAATTTAATTCTTTGCCTGATAAAAATTTATTAGCCAAACAAATTAGTAGCCTCAACTTGTATGATGAAACAAGATTCGAAAACGATAAAAAAATAAAATATTTAAAAGATTTAGAGGAGTCTGCTTCAACAGATAATCAAATTATAAATACAGAATCTAGTTTCACTGAAAATAAATCAAATTTTATATTAGCTAATAGTGACGGATTTTGTGACGGTTATAAAACCTCCTCTTTTGCTGCTTCTTGTGTAACAGTTGCAAAAGATGAAAATAGCATGGAAAGAGACTATGAATTCTCTAGCAAACGTCATTTGTCTGATATTAAGCAAGCAATTGATCTTGGAAATAAAGCTGCTAAGCAAACTATTAGAAAATTGAGCCCTAAAAAGATTGGAAGTGAGAAGATCAGTATAATTTTTGATAAAAGAATTTCAAAGGGAATGTTAAGTGCTTTTGCAAGTGCAATATCTGCCTCTGCAATTGCAAGAGGTACTTCATTTTTAAAGGATAAAATTGATCAACAGGTTTTTGCTAATTCGATAAATGTAATTGATAAACCCGATATAGTTAAAGGAATGGGATCCCAAAATTTTGATTCAGAGGGTGTAAATTCAAATACATTACAGCTTATAGAGAATGGAATACTCAAAAATTATCTTGTAGACACTTACAATGGAAAAAAATTAAATTTAAAATCAAATGGAAGAAGTGGTGGAACTACTAATTTATATTTTGAAAAAGGAAACATAAGCTACGAAGATCTTCTAAAAAAAAATTCAAGAAGTCTTTATATTACTGAAACTATTGGTCACGGATCTAATCTTGTAACAGGAGATTATTCAGTAGGGGCTACTGGTTTTTTGGTTGAAGATGGAGAATTTAAATATCCTGTTAATGAAATAACAATTGCTGGTAATTTTAAGGATATGTTCAAAAATATACTTTTAGCTAATGATTTAGAATTCGAATATTCAGTCAATTCACCAACTATGATGATAGAAGGTATGACTGTTGCAGGAAAATGAGTAGTTATTGTGTAATTGGCTCTGGAATTTCAGGAGCAACTATAGCTAATTTGTTAAGTAAAAAAAATTCTGTACACATTTATGACAAAGCTCGAGGTCCAGGTGGTAGATCTTCTTTTAAAAGATTAAATAAGTCAAAAGGATTTGACCATGGGACACAATATATTTCTCCAAAATCAATTCAATTTAAAAAATTTATTACAAATTTATGTGAAAAAAAAATTCTAAAAAAATGGAGTGGTAAACATATCTTTTTAAACAAATTAAAAAAAGAAAATAAAAATCATGTCAAAATAATTGGCTGCAAAGGCAACAACGATATTAGCAAACACTTAATAAAGAATATAAATTGTAATTTTCAATGCGAGTTAGAGAAGATTAAATATATGAAAAATAAATGGAAATTAAATTTTAAGAACAACCAAATAAAATATTATGATAAATTAATATTAACTTGTCCATTCCCACAATTAAAAAAATTATCAAAAAAATTTATAAAAGATCCCTTCATCAAAAAAAAAATTAAAATGGATGCAAATATTACTGTCATGATTGAAATTAAAAAAACAAATAAAGACATATCGAGTTATTTATTTAACGATAAAATTTTAGGATGGGCTGCTAAAGAAAATAGTAAAAAAAGATTTAAAAGTAATAATGATTTATGGACTTTACAAAGTACAAATTTATGGGCAAATAAAAAAATAAATAAAAATAGAGAAAATAAAGAAAAAAACTCAAAGATTTTAATTGATCAATTCTTTAAACTTACTGGAATTAAAAAAACAAAAATATTAACTTTATTAAATCATGGTTGGAAATATTCCTCAAATTCTAGAGCCTTAAAAGTTAAAAGTTATTGGAATAATAAATTAAAATTAGGAGTGTGTGCAGATTGGTTTGTAGGTCCTAGATTAGAGGCTGGATGGATAAGTGCAAACGATCTTTTTAAAAAAATAAATAAATAATTTTATTCAAGATTTTTTAAGCGATATTCCCAATTTCCCATTCTCTCATATGTAATTTTAACAATTACTGAAGTTTTTTTATCTAGCCAAATGTCAAAATTTAATTTTTTATCTTCAGGAAGAGACATATCTTTAGATGTAAGTTTGAAATGATCTGTTTCGTATTGTTTGCCATTAATTAAAATATTTTCCTTTCCAATAAAAGTAACTATTTGTTCTTTTATACTTCCAGAAATAGGACTTATTTGGCTTTCTGCTTGTAAAATTTTATGACTCCACCAATTTCCAATAATATTTTTAACAGAAGCTTCACCTGAGTATGAAGATCCTTTGATATCAAACTTTTTATTATTTTTATCTAGTTTTAAGTTTACAAATTTTTCTTTTTTATTTTGAAGTGTCTTTGATTGAAAAGATATTAAATTATCTTTTAAATAAATTTCTTCCCCATATCCCTCTACTTTAAATATTGTTGCAGATAGTAATTTTACCTCAAATTTATATTGATTTTTTACTATCGTTTTTTCACCATCTCTTTTAAAATAATAATTGTTATATCCAATTACTTCATCATTTCTCAAGATCTCCATTTCTATTTTGTCAAATTTGTTATAATGACCTATATGAGCCGAAGAAATTGATGAAAAAAATACAACAAGTAAAATAACCACAAACTTTTTCATTTACTGGTTACAATATTAGAATTTTTCATCAATAGATATAGCTTATTACTATTATGTTTTTAAAAATAAAAAAAATTCCAAAAGTAAAATGGAGCTCAGAAAAACCATTTAATTTTAAACCAAAGTTTTCTACATTTTTTTTCTTATGTTTTGGTTTGTCTTTATTTGGATTGGGTGAAGGATTGTTAATTGTTTCATTCACAGGTGCATCTCCTTGGAGTGTTTTAGCCCAAGGTATTTCTTTAAATGTTAATTTAAGTATTGGAACTATCACTTTATTAATAAGTATTGCTGTTTTAATTTTATGGATTCCTCTTGGGCAAAAACCAGGGATGGGCACAATATTTAATGCTTTGATAATTGCAATTATGATTGATCTTTGTATCAAATATGTTCCAACACCATCAAATTATATTCATCAATTATTGTTAGCTGTAATTTCTGTAATCATGGTTGGAATAGGTGGGGGTATTTACTTGGTATCAAACTTAGGAGCCGGTCCTAGAGATGGATTGATGATAGGATTACAAAAATTAACTAATTTTCCTATAGCTGTTGTAAGAGCAACATTAGAAATTTCAGTTGTTAGTATTGGATGGTATTTAGGAGGTACAGTGGGGATTGGAACTTTGTTGTTTGCGTTTGGCATAGGTCCTTGCGTTGCTTTAGGACTTTATTTAGTTGATAAAACTTTTGATTAAGCAGCAGCTATAGCTTTTTCGCTTTTTTTTCTTTCGTGTGGATCAAGAATTGCTTTTCTTAATCTGCATGAGTCTGGCGTTATCTCTAAAGCTTCATCTGTATTAAGCATACTTAACTGTTCTGCAATCGACATTTTTCTTACAGGTGTAAGCACGACATTCTCATCAGTACCTTGGGTTCTCATATTGGTCAATTTTTTACCCTTCATTACATTAATGATCATATCTCCCGGTTTAGGCGAAAGACCAACAATCATTCCGGGATAAACAGAGTCATTATGTGTAACAAACATTTCTCCTCGTGCCTGTAAGTTAAAGATAGCGAATGCAACAGCTTTTCCTTGCTCCATTGATATTAATGCTCCGTTTCTTCTGCCTTCCATCTCTCCTTCAAAAGGACCATAGCTATGGAATATTCTGTTGATCACTCCGTTTCCTTTTGTAAGTGTAAGAAATCTACTTGTGTAACCCATTAGGCCTCTAGTAGGTGCGTGAAAAATTAATCTTTTTTTGTTAGTTCCAGTATCTTTTAACTCTACTAGTTTACCTTTTCTTCTGTTCATTGAATCGATTACTTTTGATGAATGTTCTTCATCAAGGTCCATGGTAATTTCTTCAATTGGCTCAAGTTTATTTCCACTTTCATCAGTTTTGTATAAAACCTTTGGAGGGCTAACTGTCATTTCAAAACCTTCTCTTCTCATTTGAGTTAAAAGAATTTCCAACATTAACTCGCCTCTACCACTTACCACAAAAGAGTCTTTTCCTTCGTTTTCAGAAAATGTAATTCCAACGTTATTTTGTGCTTCTTGAACTAATCTATCTCTTATTTGAGTGCTGGTTAGTTTTTTACCTTCAGTTCCAGCTAAAGGTGAAGTATTTACGGTAATTGTAATTGACATTGTAGGAGGATCTATTGGAGTAGCAGGGATCGGCTCGTTTACTTCTAGGTCACATATAGTATCAGCGACGTTTGCTCTTTCTAATCCAGCAACAACCACAATATCTCCAGCCTCACCAACATCTATTGGAACTTTTTTTGTTCCTTCATATCTAAAAATTTTTGTTAATTTTCCTTCATCAATTTTTTCACCTTTTAAATTTATTGCTTTTATAGATTGATTAGCTTTTGCAGTTCCTTGCGCAATCTTTCCAACTAAACTTCTACCTAAAAAACTGTCCGAGTAAAGCAGTGTCGACAACATTGCAAAAGGTTTAGTCTTATCTAGTTTTTCAGGTTTAACATGTTCTATAATTAAATCTAATAAAGGATTTAAATTTTCTCTTGGACCATTAACTTCATAGTTTGCCCAACCTGATCTTCCACTTGCATATAAAACAGGAAAATCTAACTGTTCTTCATTTGCATCTAAGCTAACAAATAAATCAAATGTTTCATCTAAAACTTCGTTTGCTCTTTGATCAGCTTTGTCTAATTTGTTTATAACAACAATTGGTTTTAATCCTTGTTTTAATGCTTTTGATAATACAAATTTTGTTTGAGGCATAACACCTTCTGCTGAGTCAATTAATAGCAAAGCACCATCTGCCATACTTAAAACTCTCTCAACTTCTGCAGCAAAATCTCTGTGACCTGGAGTATCAATAATATTTATTCTAGAATTATTCCAATTAATTGAGGCAGGTTTTGCTAAAATTGTAATTCCTCTTTCTTTTTCAAGTTCTCCGGAATCCATTAATCTTTCATCAACAACTTCATTATCTCTAAATGAACCACTTTGTTTCATTAAATTATCAATTAGAGTAGTTTTACCATGATCAACATGGGCTATGATTGTGATGTTTCTTATATTATTGCTCATAAATTTTGGCTCTTATACATATTTAAAAAGATATTAAAACTTAAAAAAACTCATAACTGGCTTGAATAATATTCAAAATTTAGGTTTAATTTGTCTTTTTTTGCTTATCTTTTTTAAGTTTTCTTTTTTCTTTAAAGCTCAATTTAGGTTTTTTTTTAAAACTAGAGTCTTTAAATGATTTACCGCTATATCTTTTTGACATACTTGCATCTTTATATAAAAATTTTCTTTAATACAATAATTCTTTAATTTAAAAAATTAAAAAAGGTTGTATTTTCAATATAAATCAGAATTAGTTACAGTTTATATTTTTGATTCGATTTATACGTATAAAAAGAAGATATTGAAGAAGTCAAATGATAAAACATTTTTTTATAAAAATAATAACTAATCTTCGTAATCCATTTGAGATACCTCAAAAAATATTAAGAAAAATAAATTTTTTTTTTAAATTAAGAAATTATGATTTTAATTTTTATAAAAATAAACAACAAGATATTTTTTATTCATCTGGATTAAATAGAGAAGATGGTATTAAAAATTTAAACGATATTAAAAAAAAACTTAGTGTAAATACTAACATAAAAAGAGATATGAGTTCAGAACACGAGGTTATGTTATCGAGTATCTCATTAATAAAAAACTTAAAAATTGAAAATATTTTAGAGGTTGGAACTTATGATGGTTTTAATGCACTTCTATTATCCAAATTATTTCCTAATTCAAAAATTTCTACAATAGATTTACCAGAAGATGACAAAGAATTTATTGCATCATATAAAAGAAAAAATCAACTGATTGAATTTATAGAAAATAGAAAAAAAAATTTATCTTTGGGTGATAATATTGAATTTATACCTATGAATTCAATTAAATTAATTAATCATAAAAAAAAATATGATTTGATTTGGATAGATGGAGCCCATGGTTATCCAATAGTGAGTATTGATATAATCAATGCAATGAATTTAATAAATGATAATGGTATAATTGCATGTGATGATATTTTGATAGATCTTAATCATCAAGAATCAGATAAAATTTATAACTCCATTGCTGCCTATGAGACTTTGAGTGAGCTTAAGAAACAAAAATTAATTGATTTTCAGTTAATATATAAAAGATTAAATGCAGAAAATAATTGTGTGTCCCACAGAAGAAAATTCATATCAATTATTAAAAAGATAAATAAAGAATAATTTTTAAAAGATTTTCCCTAAAATCTAAGAAAATATTTCAATAAAAAACCCCCGAAACTCTAATTCCGAGGGTTCTAATTTTGTTTAGTTTATGTATTTGGAGTGTTCTCTGAATGGAAACGTATTACATTCCCATTCCGCCCATTCCTCCCATGCCGCCCATACCACCAGGCATACCACCAGGCATTCCGCCAGCAGCATCTTTTTCCTCCGGTTTATCAGCGATCATTGCTTCTGTAGTTACTAATAATCCAGCAATTGAAGCAGCATCTTGTAAAGCAGTTCTCACAACTTTAACTGGGTCTATGATACCCTTTGCAAACATATCACAATACTCTTCGTTTTGAGCATCGTAACCGTTAGTTTTTTTCTTCTGCTCTAATAATTTACCAACTACTACTGAACCGTCTACACCAGCATTTTTAGTAATTTGTCTAATTGGAGCTTCCAATGCTTTTCTGACTAGATCCACACCTGCTTTTTGGTCATCACCTTTTGCTTTAACTTTATCAAGATCTTGAGCAGCATAAAGAAGTGCACAACCACCACCAGTTACAATACCTTCTTCAACGGCGGCTCTAGTTGCGTTTAAAGCATCTTCAACTCTGTCTTTTCTTTCTTTAACTTCAACTTCAGTTGCACCACCAACTTTGATAACTGCAACTCCACCAGCTAACTTAGCAAGTCTTTCTTGAAGTTTTTCTCTATCGTAATCAGAAGTAGTTTCCTCAACTTGTTGTTTGATAGATGCACATCTAGCTTCGATGTCAGATTTTTTACCACTTCCATTAACAATAGTACTATTGTCTTTATCAACTTTTATTTTTTTACATGATCCAAGATCATCAAGTTTTACATTTTCTAGTTTGATACCTAAGTCTTCAGATATAACCTGACCACCTGTTAAAATAGCAATATCTTCAAGCATAGCTTTTCTTCTATCACCAAATCCTGGAGCTTTAACAGCTACAACTTTTAAACCACCTCTAAGTTTGTTTACTACTAAAGTTGCCAAAGCTTCACCTTCAACATCTTCAGAAATAATCATTAATGGCCTACCAGCTTGAACCACAGCTTCTAAAAGAGGAACCATTGGTTGTAAATTAGTTAATTTCTTTTCATGTAATAAAATAAAAGGATTATCTAATTCTGTAGTCATTTTATCGCTGTTAGTAATAAAATATGGTGACAGATATCCCCTATCAAACTGCATACCTTCAACTACATCTAACTCTGTTTCAATACCTTTATTTTCTTCAACAGTAATTACACCTTCATTTCCAACTTTTTGCATTGCTTTTGCAATCATTGTTCCAATTTCTTTGTCACCATTTGCAGAAATTGTTCCTACTTGAGCAATTTCATCACTATCTTTAACTTTTTTTGCAGATGCAACAAGACTATCTTTTACCGTTTCTACAGCAGCATCGATTCCTCTTTTTACATCCATTGGATTCATGCCAGCTGTTACATACTTCACACCTTCTTTGACAATTGCTTGCGCAAGTATAGTTGCAGTAGTAGTTCCATCACCAGCTTCATCGTTAGTTTTACTAGCAACTTCCTTAACCATTTGTGCACCCATATTTTCAAATTTATCTTCAAGGTCTATTTCTTTAGCTACAGACACACCATCTTTAGTAATTCTAGGTGCACCATAAGATTTATCCATTACTACGTTTCTTCCTTTAGGTCCCAAAGTTACTTTAACAGTGTCAGCTAGAATATTTACACCTCTTATCATTGCTGCTCTTGCTTCAGCATCAAATTTAACAACTTTTGCCATTATTTTTCTCCTTTAAATTAAATTACTTACCAGAAATACCCATAATGTCTGACTCTTTCATTATGCTGTACTCTTTACCATTAATTTTAACTTCAGTACCAGACCACTTGCCAAATAAAACTTTATCACCAACTTTAACATCCATTGGAATTTTTTTTCCGTCCTCAGTTTTTGCACCACCGCCTACAGCAACAACTTTGCCTTCTTGAGGTTTTTCTTGAGCTGTATCAGGGATAATTATTCCACCTGCAGTTTTTTCACTGCTATCTAATACTTCGATTAAAACTCTGTCATGTAACGGTTTAAACTTCATAAATTCTCCTTTATAAATCTTTACAAATATGAAGCTCATATAGATATTTCGCCGTTTATTTCAAGAAGAGAAACCCTTTAGAATATGAATATTGCTATTAAATTCAGGATTTTATGGTTTATACCTTAAAATATGACCAAAAATTTAGATTTAAATGGCTTAAATTCTATAGCAGATAATTATGATCTTTTTTATATAGATTTATGGGGTGTAATTCATAATGGCATTATACTTCATGATGATGCTGTGATTGCGCTAAGAGAGCTTTTAAAAAATAAAAAAAGTTTAGTTTTATTAACTAATGCCCCAAGACCAAATCAAGTAGTGAGAAATTTTTTAGAAAAAATGGGTATGGAAAAAGCTATTAGGGATCATGTATTTACATCAGGTGAAGCAGCTTTAAATTATTTAAATAATTTTTATTTGTATAAAAAATTTTATCATATAGGTCCTACCAAAGATTTTGACTTATTTAACTTATTTAAAAATGACAAGTGCGAGAATATTAAAGATAGTGAATATTTATTATGTACAGGTCTATTTGAAGAATATGAGGAAGATTTAACTTATTATAAAGATTTATTTGAAAAACATATTAATAAAAAAATGATATGTACAAATCCAGATTTAATTGTTGACCGAGGAAACATTAGAGAATTATGTGCAGGATCTGTAGCAATGGTTTTTGAAAAAATGGGTGGAGAGGTTATTTACTTTGGTAAACCACATCCTGAAGTTTATAATCAATCATTTGATAATAAAAATAAAAAAATATTGGCCATTGGTGATAACTTAAATACTGATATTAGAGGTGCAAATCTTTTAAATTATGATTCTTTATTAATTTCAAATGGTATTCATAGAGATGAAATTAAAAACAAAGGTATTCAAAAAGTTGCTAAAGACTATGAGGTAATAGTAAATTATATTCAGTCAGATTTAAAATGGTAAAAACTTATTCTAATTTTAAAATTCAAAGAAAACATAAAGGATCTATTATTTTAATAGGAAATTTTGATGGTTTGCATTTGGGTCATCAAAAGTTATTTAGACAAGCACAATCTTATAAAAAAAAATATAACTTAAAAATTGGTGTCATTAATTTTAACCCAATGCCAAAAATGTTTTTTAATAAAAATTTAAAAAATTTTAAACTTTCAAATATTAGTCAAAAAATTAAATTGTTAAATAATTTTAAAGTAGATTTTATTATAACAAAAAAATTTGATAAAAATTTCTCTAAAACAAAAGCTCAAAGTTTTATAAAAGAAATATTATATAAAAAATTAAATTCCAAATTCATTTTTGTTAGTAATAATTTTAGATTTGGAAACAAGAGAGAGGGAAACGTAAATTTATTAATTAAATATGAGAAAGTTTATAATTATAAAGTTATTAAACCAAAACCATTAAATAAAAATAAAAAGATAGTTTCTTCATCTTTAATTAGAAATCTTTTAGAAAAAGGTTTTCTAGATAAAGCAAATAAACTTTTGAATAGAAACTGGACGATACAAGGTTTTGTTAAAAGAGGCAGACAAGTAGGAAAAAAAATTGGTTTCCCAACCTGCAATATAGACGTACATGATTATGTCTTAGCAAAACCCGGGGTTTACGCGGTCAAAGTTTTAAGAAAAAATAATACAAAATATCTTAAAGGAATTGCTAATCTTGGATATAGGCCAACATTTAATCAAAATAAAATACTATTAGAAGTTCATTTATTTAATTTTTCTGGAAATCTTTATAATAAGCTTTTATCAGTAGAGTTTTTAAAGTTTATTAGAAAAGAAAAAAAATTTAAAAATGTAAATCAATTAAGAACTCAAATAAAAATTGATTTAAATATTGCAAAAAAGGTTAAATGACTAAATCACAAATAAATCTCCCAAAAACCGCTTTTTCAATGAAGGCAAATTTACCCACAAGAGAGCCAGAAATATTAAAATATTGGGAAAAAATTAATCTTTATCAGGAAATTAGAAACTCAAGTATGGGTAAAGAAAAATTTATTCTGCATGACGGCCCACCATACGCAAATGGTAATATTCATATGGGTACTGCCCTGAATAAAATTTTGAAAGATATAATTGTAAAATTTCATCAAATGAATGGTAAAGATAGTATATATGTTCCAGGTTGGGACTGTCATGGTTTACCTATTGAATGGAAAATAGAGGAACAATATAAAAAAAATAAAAAAAATAAAAATGAAGTACCAGTAGTCGAGTTTAGAAAAGAGTGCAGATCTTTTGCAGAAAAATGGATTGAAGTTCATAAATCTCAGTTTAAGCGACTAGGTGTTGTAGGAGATTGGGAAAACTATTATTCTACAATGAGTTTTGATGCTGAAGCTCAAATCGTAAGGGAACTGGGTAAATTTCTAAAAGAAGGAAGTTTATATAGAGGATTTAAACCAGTTCTTTGGTCAACAGTCGAAAAAACAGCTTTAGCAGACGCTGAAGTAGAATATCAAGATCATAAGTCAGATACAATTTATACATCTTTCAAAGTTAAATCATCCGATTTAAAGGATATAGTTGGTAGTGAAATTGTGATTTGGACGACTACACCTTGGACAATTCCAGCTAATAAAGCTCTGGCATATAATGAGTCTCTTGATTATGTTTTGCTACACTTAAGTGATGATGGTGATTTTAAAAATAGAAAAATAGTTGTTGCTGAAGCTTTGCTTAAGTCAGTTATTCAAGAGTGTGAAATTAAGGCTTACAAAAAAATAAAAACCTTTAAAGGAAAAGAATTTAAAAATACAATCTGCAATCATCCTTTTTTAAATCTTGGTTATAAAATAGATATACCAATGTTAGAGGCAAGATTTGTTACACTTGAACAAGGAACAGGGATAGTTCATTGTGCTCCAAGTCATGGACCTGATGATTTTAATTTATGTTTAAACAATGGAATTAAAGCAATTGAAACTGTTGATGGAGATGGAAAATATACGAATAATGTAAAATTATTTGAAGGCATTCATATTTTTAAAGCAAATCCTATTGTAATTGAAAAACTTAAGGAGCAAAAAAATTTACTATCTAACGGCGAATTAGTACATTCTTATCCACATTCATGGAGATCTAAGGCACCACTTGTTCATAGAGCAACACCACAATGGTTTATATCAATGGAAAGTCATAAGTTGAGAGATAAAGCTTTAAAAGCAATTGGTGATACAACATTTTATCCAAGTAAAGGAAAAGAAAGATTGAAATCAATGATTGAAACAAGACCAGACTGGTGTGTGTCTAGACAAAGAGTATGGGGAGTTCCTCTTCCAATTTTTATAAATAAAAGAACTAAAGAAATTTTAGTAGATGATGATCTTATTGAAAATATTGCTTCAATTTATGAAAAAGAGGGTTCAGATTGTTGGTTTTCAGATGATCCACAAAGATTTCTTGGAAGCAAATATAAAGCAGATGAATTTGAAAAACTTAGTGACATTGTTGAAGTTTGGTTTGATAGTGGATCAACACATTCATTCGTATTAGAAAAAAGAGATGATTTAAAATGGCCGGCTTCAATGTATTTAGAAGGTTCAGATCAACATAGAGGCTGGTTTCACTCATCATTATTAGAATCTTGTGGAACCAGAGGTAGAGCTCCATTCGAGTCTATTTTATCTCATGGATTCGTTGTAGACGGCAAAGGCTTGAAAATGTCAAAATCTCTAGGGAATGTAATTGCTCCTGAGGATATTTTAAAAAAGTATGGTGCTGATATTTTAAGAATTTGGGTTGCATCATCAAATTATGAAGAAGATTTAAGAATAGATTATTCGATTTTAGATCAACATGCAGAATCATATAGAAAAATTAGAAATACGTTTAGATATTTACTTGGGAATATAAATGATAATTTTGAAACGATTAATTTTGACAAACTAGATATTAACGAATTGCCTGAATTAGAACAATTAATGTTACACAAAATTTATGTTTTGAATGATAATTTTAAAAAATATTTTAACAATTATGATTTTCATAATTTATATAGAGAATTATTAAATTTTTGCACTGTTGATTTATCTGCTTTTTATTTTGATATTAGAAAAGACAATCTTTATTGCGACAGTAAAGACTCAAAAAAAAGAAAATCAACAATTTTACTTCTAAATATTGTATTAAATGCTCTATTAAAATGGTTTGCTCCAATATTATCATTTACTACTGAAGAAATTTTTAAATTACTATTTAAAGATCAAAAAAGTATCCACTTAGAGAAATTTTTAGAATTCCCTAATAAATTCAAAAATGAAAAACTCAATGAAAAATGGGTTGAATTAATTAAAATTAGAAATATTTGTAATATTAGTATCGAAGAAAAGAGAGCCAGTAAAGAAATTGGATCGAGCTTAGAAGCAGATTTAAAAATACAATTAAATAAAAAATTTAAAGATCTAACTGAAAATATAGATTTTTCTGAACTTTGTATTACTTCAAAAGCCAAGGTTGAATACAAAGATGATATTGAAACAAATGCAATTACTAGTAAGGCACAGGGATCTAAATGTCCAGTTTGTTGGAAAATAAATGAAATTTCTTGTCCAAGACATTCTGAATGATTGCAAAAAATTTAAATAAAAATTTTTTAATCAACTTATTCTTACTCTTAGTAATTTTTTTATTTGATAGATTTTCGAAAATTTATGTGATTTATTTAGATAAAAAATTCCTTGGATCTGAAATATTTACATCTAAATATCTAAATATTTATTTAGTATGGAATGAAGGGGTAGCTTTTGGACTTTTGTCTTTTGATCAAAAATATTTATATAACTTATTAACAATTTTGATAGGCATAATTATTTTAATTATTATTATAATGATTAAGAAAAATTCTGGATTTAAAAAAATTTCATTAATTATGATTCTGGGGGGAGCTTTTGGCAATTTCTTCGATAGAATAATTTATAAAGCTGTACCTGATTTTATAGACTTTCATATTGAAAATTTTCACTGGTTCATATTCAATGTAGCAGATATATTTATAAGTTTAGGCGTTATTTTTATGATTTTATCCGAATTTTTTGTTAATAAAATTGAAACTCATGAAAAATATTAAAATTATATCATTTATTTGTATTGCCTCCTTTCTTCTTTTAAATTGCAGCACTTTAAAGGATGGATTTCAATCCCAAAGAAAAAACAGTACTGATGAATTTTTAGTAGAAAAAAAAAGGCCTTTAGTAATGCCACCTGATTTTGATAAACTCCCTCAACCAAGTCAAAAAGAAAACATTTCTGAAGAGGAAAATAGTCAGTTAGAGAAAATTATCACAAAAAGTAAAATTGACCAAAATAATGAGGTAAATTCAAATAAAAATACTGAGAATTTTATATTAGAAAAAATAAAAAATAATTAATGAATTATAAAAATATTATTTTTAAAAATTTTCAATTTAATAAAAAAAACCCCCGTGTTCAAAAACTACTGGGAAATATTTTAAAAGAGAATAGTCAAATTTTATTATCTTTAAGTAAAAATTATTTAGATAGTTTTTCTAAAAGATATTTGAGAAAGTATCAAAAATACAATAAATTAAGAATTATAGGAATGGGTGGGTCGAGTTTAGGTGCCCAAGCCATATATAGTTTTTTAAAACATAAAATTAAAAAAAGAATATCTTTTTTAAATAATTTAGATGCAGACGAGAAACAAAGTGATGAAAAACATTTAAATTTAATTATTTCAAAGTCAGGAAATACTTTAGAAACAATAGTAAATTCAAATTTTTTTATAAATAAAAATGATAATAATATTTTTATAACAGAAAATAAAAAAAATTATCTTTATACATTAGCTCAAAAGCTAAAAGCAGATATTATCCATCACAATAATTATATTGGAGGCAGGTACTCAGTATTATCTGAGGTTGGAATGTTACCAGCAGAATTAATGGGTCTTAATTCTAGTAACTTTAGACAATTTAATTCATTGATAAAAAATAAAAAATTCTTGAATAATTTAATACAAAACGTTAGCTCAACACTCTACTATCTAAAAAATAAAAAATTTAATTCAATAATTCTTAATTATGATGAAAAATCTCAAAACCTTTTTTATTGGTATCAACAATTAATCGCAGAGAGTTTGGGTAAAAGAAATAAGGGTTTGCTTCCTATTATTTCTAATCTTCCAAAAGATAATCATAGTGTTATGCAGCTGTATCTAGATGGTTTTAAAAATAATTTTTATACTTTTTTTTATGTTCATGAAAATAATACAAATAAAATAAATGGTAAAAATCTTTTATCTACGCATAATTTTTTAAAAAATAAAAATTTAAGTCACATTATTTTTGCTCAAAAAAAAGCTACAGAAAATGTTTTTAATAAAAAAAAAATTCCATTTCGTAGCTTTGAAATAAAAAAAAGAGATGAAAAAACATTAGGGGAGCTTTTTACTTTTTTTATTTTAGAAACAATATTGATAGGAAATTCACTAAAAATAAACCCTTATGATCAACCTGCAGTTGAACTAATTAAAAAAGAAACTAAAAAAATATTAATTTAAGATAATAAAGAGTACTTTTGAAATTCCATAGATTTTTTCTTCAATAATATTAAAATTACTTGGGAAAATGTCTTTTTGATTTTTATGTCTGTGTAATATTATTATTCCATTTTTCTTAAGAATTTTGTTATCGCTTAAATTTTTCAAAATAATATCTAAACTTTTCAATTTATAAGGAGGATCTAAAAAAATAAGATCAAATTTATGATTAAATTTTGGATATATATTTATGTTACTTATATTTTCTTCAAGAATTTCATAATTATTTAAATTTTTCAAATTTGTTAAATTTTTTTTTAAAACTGGCAAGACTCCATGATAATTTTCAACAAAAACAACTTTTTTGGCACCTCTAGACAGGCATTCTAAGCCAAAAGATCCAACACCAGAAAATAGATCTAATATAAAACTTTCAGTTAAATTTAAATTAAATTTATTTGAATGAGCCATAATGTTGAAGATTGATTCTTTGGTCAAATCTTTAAGAGGCCTAGTTGAAATATCTTTTGGTTCTAGGATTTTTTTACCTTTGTAAGATCCAGAAATTATTCTCATCATTATTTTATGACTTTATAACCAATATCTTTTCTATAAAAACCACCAGACCAATTCAATTTATTAATATTTTTCAATATTTCATTTCTTGCTTTGCTGAAATCCTCAGAAATAGAAACAAAGTTTAATACTCTTCCTCCAACAGCATATATTCTTTTATTTTTTTTTTCAGTTCCAGCATGAAATAAAAATTCATTATTAGCTAGTTCAATCTTATTTAAATTTTCAATAAGAATATTCTTATTAAATTTTTCTGGGTAACCTTCTGAACAAACTACAATACATAAACTTTTTTTATTCGACCATTTTATATCTGTTTCGTTAAGTTTTCCGTCACAGCACGCTAAAATAATTTTATCAAAATTTGTTAGTAATTTAGGAAGTATTGTTTGACATTCTGGATCACCCATTCTTACATTATATTCAATAAGAAAAGGTTCATCCTTTACAATCATAAGCCCTGTATATAAAAATCCTTTATATTGACTACCAATATCAGCTAATCCTTTTAATGTAGGTCTGATAATTTTATTTATAATTTTTGTTTCTAATTTTGAATTTATTAATCTTGATGGAGAGTATGCACCCATACCACCAGTATTTTTTCCTTTATCACCTTCAGAAACTCTTTTATGATCTTGAGCAGTATTAAAGGTTTTAAATGTTTTTCCATCATGAATTGTAAAAAAACTCATTTCCTCACCCTTTAAAAACTCCTCTATAAGTATTTTTTTGGCATCACCAAATTTTCCGTCAAAAATTTCATCTGTTGCAATTTTAGCTTCTATAAAATTGTTGCAAATATAAACTCCTTTTCCAGAAGCAAGATTGTCAGCTTTAATTACTATTGGAAATTTTATTTTTTTTAAATATTCATAAGTAGAAACTTTACTTCTAAAAATTCCAAATTTTGCAGTAGGAATATTGTATTTTTGACAAAGTTCTTTAGTAAATATTTTTGACCCCTCAAGTTTTGCTGCAATTTTGTTTGGTCCAAATACTTTAATTTGAAATTTTTCCAAATAATCTACCAATCCATCAACCAAAGGTTTTTCTGGACCCACAATAGTTACATCAATTTTTTTTTTTAAAATATAATTTTTAATACTTTCAAAATTTTCTAAATCAATTTTTATATTTTTTGCAATATTTTCTGTACCAGCATTACCTGGAAAACAGAAAATCTCATCTATTTTGTTGGAATTACTAATACTTTGACAAATTGCGTGTTCCCTTCCACCACTTCCTATTATTCCAACTTTCATATAGAAGTATATAAACTAAAAATGACAAAAAAATTAGCAAAAATAAAATATTTACCAAATAATTTTCAAATTTTAGAAAAAGGAGATTATGTTTTGTGTGCCATCTCAGGAAAAAAAATAACACTTGAAAATTTAACATACTGGAATGTTGAATTACAGGAACCATACTATTCACATAAAGAAGCTTTTCAAAAACGAGAAAGTTTAAAAAAAAATTAACTTTATTTCCAGCGATTATGTGTCCATATCCACTGCTCAGGCCTCTTTAGAATCATACTTTCAAGAACTTTATTTAATCGATCAGTGATAATTTGGGTTGAGTCATTTTTTGAAAAATAAATAGGTTTATCAATAGTAATTTCAAAGTTTATTTCTCTTATTCTCTCTATATATATAGGAACAACTGGTATATTAAATTTTTTTACTAATTGAGCAGGTATAGTTGTTGTTAAAGCTTTTTCATTAAAAAAATTTGATAAAATTCCCTCGGATACTCGCTGATCAATCATTAAAGCCGTTGAGAAATTTTTCTTTTTTAATGAAATTAGTGCTTTTAGTCCTCCAATTCCTTTTCTAATTTGATTTTTGCAAATATATTTATTTCTAATACCTTCCATTATTTGATTTAAAAAAACGTTATTAAGAGGTCGATATATCGCTGTCAAATCAATATTATTTTTATCTAAACACATCGCCATTAATTCAAAATTACTTAAATGACCAGAAACAAAAATTACTTTTTGATTAGATCTCTTAATCTGATCAAGAATATTTTGACCTTTTATTTCTATATTAGATGAGAGCTTTCCAAATCTAAAATTTTTAATGAAAACATATTCGGCAAAAACTCTTCCATAATTATCCCACATTAAATTTGTTATTTTATCTAAATTTTCTTTTTTAGTATTTGGTAGCGCTTTTCTAATATTTGAATGAATTATTTTTTTTGATCTAAAAAAAGGTCCAATTTTTTGAAAAATTTTTCCGCTCAAATTTGACGAAATATTTGGACCTAAAATTTTAAAAATACAAAAACATAAAATAATTATTAAAAATTGGAAAAAATATTTTACATATTTCATATTTTATAAAATAGCCCTCAAAAATTTTTCTTCATTAAGTATTTTGATTGAAGATTTTATAATTTTGATTTCATTTATATTAAAATTTTCTAATCTTAAGAAATCTTTCTCTGTAGTTATAATTTTACAATTTAAATTTTTTGCTTTTTTAATAATATTATTGATATCAGAAATGGTATACTGATAGTGATCTGGAAACTCTAAATGATTTATAATTTTAAAGCCCTCGTTTTTAAGTGTTAAAATAAAACTTGCATGATTTCCAATACCAGAAAAAACTAAATAATTATCTTGTTTATTAAATTCATTAATATTAGTAAGTTCATATTTGCCAACATAGATGTTTGATCGTGGGTTGATTGATAAAATTTTTTTTTGGATGTTATCTATATTCTCTAAATTTCCATTTAAAAATATATGATCATATTTTTTTAGATTATTAATTGTTTCTCTAAGTGGACCAGCAGGAATAGTCATACCGTTACCTATCCAATTGATATTGTTAAAGCAAACAATATTTATATCCGAATTAATTGATTTGTCCTGAAGACCATCATCTAAAATTGCAATCTCATAATTCTCCTCTTCAGCCTTTTGAATAGCATCTACTCTTTCTTTCTCTAAAAAAAGTTTACCATTTTGTTTCAAAAGTTTTTGCTCATCATACTGATCCCTATAATATTTTTTAATAAAGCATGATTTAATATTTTTTTTATTTAAAAGATTTTTTAATGTAATGCATAAAGATGTTTTTCCAGTTCCACCAATATAAATATTTCCTAAACAAATAGTCTTTATTTTAAAATTATTTTTAGGAACTCTATTTTTTAAAGAATTTAATAATTGTATGAAAATTGCTAACGGATAGAATAAAAATGCATATAAATTTGGTTTTTTTTGATCCCAAAATCTAGGCTTTTTTAATTTCATTATAAATTATACTATCTAATTCCTTTATAGTTTTTTTTAGTATTTTTTCTCCAATAATTTTAATTTTATTTCCCAAACTTTTCTTTCTTTTAAACTTTATAGATGATGCAAGTTCATTACTTGATTTAATTTTTTTTGATACATTTAATGATTTTAATAATTTATATACATCCTTAAAATTGTCGGTATTTGGACCATGCAGTATTTTTGCTCCAAATCTAGCAGCCTCTAGTGGATTTTGACCTCCTCTTTTAATAATTGAACCACCTAAAAAAACAGAGCAAGAAATTTCATGAAATTTTTTGGTTTCACCAAATGTATCAACAATGTAAAAATCAATATTTTTTAAACTAGCTGGTTTAGTGCTGTGTAGTGCTACTTTAAAATTTAATTTTTCTATTTCCGTGACTATCTCTTTCACTCTATGTATATGCCTAGGAATAATTATTGTAATCAAATTTTTTATTTTCTTTTTAAGAGTTTTATGAGCATTGGCACAAAAAATTTCTTCTTTTTTATGTGTGCTAGACGCAACCCAAATATTTCTCTTGTTGAATTCTTTTTTTAATTTTTTATTAAATTTCGAAAAATATGTATCATTATTTTCACTAAATTTTAAATTTCCAATAAAATTTATTTTATTTACTCCGAGTTTTTTTAAGTAATATTTTGTTTCAAAATTTTGAGGGTAGGCAATTGAAATTTTATCAAAGATCGAATTAGAAAAATTTTTTATTTTAATCCATTTATTGAATGTTTTTTTTGTAAGTCTTGCATTTAATAATAATATAGGAATATTTTTTTGATTAAGTTTTTTGAACATACTTGGCCATATTTCTGAATCAATAAATATTGCCACAGATGGTTTCCAATTTTTTATAAATTTCTCTACAAACAAAAAATGATCGATAGGATAAAATTGATGAATTGTTTTTTTGAATTTGAACTTTTTTAAAACCTTTGAAGAACTTAAAGTACTAGTCGTAACTAGTATTTGCTTGATTGATTTTTTTTTTTCATAATATTTTATTAAAGGAATAATACTCAATATTTCTCCTACACTAGCACCATGAAACCATATAAGTTTCCCACTAATTTTTTTTTTTGTTTTAAAACTAAATTTTTCTATAAATCTGTATTTATGCTCTTTGTTTTTAAAAATTCTAAAAATTACTATTATTGGAGATATTAGTAAGATAATAGAAATTATTATTTGATATAATAAATACATATTTATTTTTGTATCTGCTTTTCATAAAAACTTTTATACAACTCTGATTTTTTCATTAAATCTTCATGTTTACCATTATCAACAACACTCCCGGAATCAATTACATAAATATTATTTGAATTTAAAATTGTTGATAATCTATGTGCAATAACAATTGTAGTTTTATTTTTGGTCAAAGTTTTTAATGCTTCTTGAATTTTTGCTTCTGTTTCTGAGTCTAAAGACGACGTCGCTTCATCTAATAATATTATTGAGCTTTTTTTTAACATTGCTCTTGCAATAGATAATCTTTGTTTTTCACCTCCTGATAACCTAGTTCCATTTTCTCCAATTAAAGTGTCGAATTTATTTGGAAGATTACTGATAAATTCATCACAAAATGACAACTTAGCAACATTATAAACCTCATCATCAGAAGCGTCTTTATTTGCATATTTAATATTATTTTTAATTGTATCATCGAAAAGAGTGGTTTCTTGACTAACCATCGAAATTTCAGATCTTAAAGATTTAATTTTTGTCATATAAATTGATTGACCATCAATGGTGATATCTCCAGATTGAGCATCATAAAATCTTGGGATTAAGTTCAATATTGTTGATTTTCCTGAACCACTATGTCCTACTAAAGAAGTCATTTTACCTCCACTAAATCTTAAATTAATTGATTTTAATGTTTCTTGTTCTTCAACTTCGTAGGCAAAATTAATATCTTTAAACTCTATATCAGAATTTTTTAGCACAATAGTCTCTGCATTTTCAGAATCTTTAATTAAACTTTGTTGATCTATAATTGGTAATATTCTGGAAGCAGCAGATAATCCTTGATTTAAAACCATATTGAGAGTTGATAGAGACCTTACTGGTTGATAAGCTAGCATCATAGCTGCTAAGAATGAAAAAAAGTTATTAATATCTAGCTCACCATTTGACATTAATATTCCAGAATAAAAAATTAAAATTGCAATCATTATACCTGTTAGGGTTTCCATGATTGGTGACATCCTAACAAAAACAGTTTGGATTTTTTGGCTTTTTTCTTTTAATTGACCTAAGTATTTATCTGCACGTTCTTTTTCGTAAGTTTCTCTTTGAAAAATTTTTATTAATTTATGATTTTTAAATAGTTCAACTAGATATGTTGTTAAAAAACCAGATTTTTGTTGTGCTTCTGTAGTAACTTTGCTTATTCTCTTTCCTAACGTCTTAGCCGAAATACTTGCAAGAGGTATCATAATTATTGAAATAAGAGCAAGTTTCCAATTTTGAAAAAACATAACAAATAATAAACCTATTAAAGTTAAAGAATCCTTGAATAGCGTTAATAAAGCATTACTTAATAAATTAGTTATATGAGTTACATCATAAGTAAGATTTGAAATAAATTTGCCAGAATGTTTTTTATCAATTATTTGTGTGTCAGTTCCAATTAAAGTATTTACCATATCAAATTGAAGTCTTTTCTTAATTGATTCTCCTACACCTATCATAGTTGCTTTTGCAAAATACAATGAGAGACCTTTTGTTGTAAATGCCACGACAATCATTAGAGGTATAAAAATCAATAACGATTTATCCTTTTCAATAAATAGTTTTTTTATTGCTGGATCTAGCAGCCAAGCTATTGAAGATGTACTACCTGCAACTAAAATAGAAAAAATAGCTGATATAATAATTTTATCTAAATATTTTTTTGAATAATCTCTGTATAATCTTTTATATAATTTTGTTTTACTAATCATAAAACTTTAACAATTAATAATTCGAGAAAAACAATTAAACCAAATAAATTGTTACTTTTAAATGCTTTTAAACAACTGGACGGATTATTTAAATTAAATATTTTCATTTGGTAAAAAAGTAGATGCATTATTGGAATAAATGATAAAATATAATAATTATAATTAAATTTCATAGCATACCCTCCCGCTATAAAAAGAATTGATACTAAAATATAACATTTGAACAAAAAATTTTTTGGCTTTCCTTTAAATTTAATTGATGTTGATTTTAAACCAATAATTTCATCATCTTTGATATCTTGATATCCATAAATAGTGTCATATCCCAGTGTCCAAAATATGGCCCCTAAATAAAATATAATTGGTACCAAATCTATTTGCCCTTTAATTGATGTCCATCCAAGAATTAATCCATAATTAAAAGTAATACCCAAAAATAGTTGGGGCCAATAAGTAAATCTTTTCATTAATGGATATGTAAATGCAAGTGGCATTGAGCCTAAAGCTAAAATTACTGTAAATAGATTAAAATTTAATAAAACTATAAAAGCAAACAAACATAATATGAGTGAATAAAAAATTGCAAGTTTAATTGAAATTTTACCTGAAGCTATTGGCCGTTCTTTTGTTCTAAATACTTTAGCATCAAATTCTTTATCAAAAATATCATTTACTATACATCCTGCCGATCTCATTAAAATAGAACCTAAAAAAAAAAGAATTAAATAAAAAAAATATTTATCTAAATGTTTAGAAAAATCATAAGCTAGTGTTAACCCCCACGCACAAGGCCAAAACAATAGCATAAAACCAATTGGTTTTTTTAATCTTGTTAAATCTATAAAAAGTTTTAATTGGTTCATCATATTTTACTTGTAAATAACAAAGGCTAGTTTCATAATCAAATTGATTCGTATGAATATAGATTACACAGTTACAGCATTAATGTTTCCAGCAATTCCTTTAATGATGGCTGTTTATAGTAATAGATTTCATTCTTTGAGCATATTAATTAGACAGCTTCATGATGAACATGTTTATGAAAAACATATTCCACCAGAATGGAAAAAACAGTTTATTAATCTTAGTGGCAGAATAACCCTTTTAAGATGGACAATACTTTTTGCCTCATTTGGATTTCTTTTTAATATGTTAACTGTATTCGCACTCTACTTAGATGAGGTTTTTTTGGCTCGAGTAATTTTTGGTTCATGTTGCTTATCGATGATTATTTCAATAATATTTTTTATTAGAGAGATACAAATATCAACTAACGCACTTAAGCTTCATATGTCGGATATGGATGTTGATGTTAATTAGGAACTATTACAGCTGGACCCAAAATTTTTCTTCCTTCAAGATCTCGATGAGCCTGAATAACTTCCTCTAACTTATACTTTTTGAAAATTTTAATTTTTACTTTGCCAGAGCTAATTTTTTCAAACATTGTTTTTGACGCTTCATCTAAGTCTTCTCTACTTGAAAGATATTGTTGCATTGATGGTCTTACTAGGTAAAGTCCTTTTGGTTGAATAACTTTTGGCACATTAATATCTGACAATGGTCCAGAGGCATTTCCAAAAGAAACCATCATTCCTCTTGTTGCTAAACATTCAATAGATCCATCTAGCGTATCTTTTCCAACACCATCGTAAACAACTGGTACGCCCTTACCGTCAGTAATTTCTAAAACTTTTTTTGCAAAGTTTTCATTATTATAGTTAATCACATGATCGTAACCATTTTCTTTTGCTATGTTTATTTTTTCATGTGAACCAACTGTACCTATAACAGTGCAACCTAAACTTTTAGCCCATTGTCCAAAAATTTGACCAACACCACCAGCAGCTGCATGAAATAAAATTGTTTCACCTGATTTGACTGGATATGTTTTATGCAAAAGATAAAAAGTTGTTAAACCTTTTGTCATTAGTGTTGCAGCTATTTCTAGATCAATGCCATCTGGTACTTTTACCAAATTCTTAGTTGGATAGTTTCTGTGTGAACTATATGAACCTAAAGGAATACCTGCATAAGAAATTTTGTCACCAACTTTGAAATCTTTAACGTTCTCTCCAACATCAGTAATAATTCCAGCACCTTCTAAACCTAAACCAATCGGCAGTTTTAGAGGGTACAAACCTGATCTATGGTAAGTATCAATGTAGTTAAGACCAATTGCTTTTTGTTCAATGGTTACTTGATCAGGACCCGGTTTGTCTAAAGATATATCTTTAACTTCTAAAACTTCAGGTCCACCAGTTTTATTGATTTGTACAGCTTTCATAATTTATTTTACAAACGTACCATTATGATAATCTTGAACTGCTTGCAAGATTTCTGCTTTGGTATTCATCACAAATGGTCCACCTCTAGCTATTTTCTCATTTATTGGTTTGCCCGAAATCACTAAAAACTTAGCATTTGATTTTGCTTTAACACTTAAATCTTCACCTTTAGTTAATAATATTAAAGTACTATCTATAACTTGATCGTGTTTATCTTTTCCAATTTCAATTTCACCACTAATTAAATAAACAAAAGTATTGTGGGTAGATGGTAATTTAAAATTAAATTCTTTACTATTGTTGAGTTCAACATCAAAATAAACTGGTTCAACGTTATGACCTTTTACTGGTCCTTCAGCATTCTCGAATTTACCAGCAATAACTTTTACTTGTTTCTCATCATCTTTATGAACACTCATTTTATCAGCATCAATATAAAGATATTCAGGCTTACTCATTTTTAATTTAGCAGGCATGTTAATCCATAATTGAAAACCATGAAGTCTTCCTTCTTTCATAGCAGGCATTTCTGAATGAATGATCCCACTTCCTGTTTTCATCCATTGAACATCTCCTGCAGTCATTCTACCTTCACCACCTGTACTATCTTTATGTTCAAAATCTCCAGCTAACATATAAGTCACTGTTTCAATTCCTCTATGAGGGTGGGGTGGGAAACCCGCAATATAATCCTCACTATTTTCTGATCCAAATTCATCAAGCATTAAGAAAGGATCAAAATAATTTGGCTCAACACCAATACTTCTTTTTAATTTAACTCCAGCACCGTCAGAAGCTGGAATAGGATCAATAATTTTACTAACTTCAATATTTTTCATATTTAATAAATAAGAATTATTTATATTATATCAAGTAACTTACTAAGATCTTTAATTTGATGTTTTGGTAAATAATCTAGATTATCAAAAGTATTATTGTTTCTATTAACCCAAATAGAATTATAACCATAATTTCCACCACCAGATATATCCCAAGTATTAGCACTTAAAAAAGCAACTTCATTTTTTTTAATATTATATTTTTTAATTGGTATATCGTAAACTTTAGAGTCTGGTTTATAAACTCCAACCTGTTCAATTGAAAAAATATCATCAAATATATTTTCTAAATTATTGATTTTAACCAATTCATTAAGAAGGGAAGGGGTACCATTTGAAAGGATAGCAAGTTTTAAATTTTTTTCTTTTAATGATTTTAAAACTTCAGGAACTTCTTTAAAGGTCGATAGAATTTTATAAAGATCTAATAACTCATCTCTCATAGAAGAATCTATCTCATAAGCTTTCATAGATTTATCCAAACTGTCCTCTGTCACTTGCCAAAAATCCTTATGACGTTTCATTAAACTTCTTAGCCAGGTATATTCTAGTTGTGTGGTTCTCCAATAATTTGCGAAACCTTCCCACTTATCGCCTATTTTATCTTTACATTTTTCAGCAGCTGAGTTGACATTAAATAAGGTGCCATAAGCATCAAAAATTATTGCTTTAATATTTTTCATAAACTAACTTATCAATATGAGTAACATTAGATTATTTTATTCAAAAAGTTTATCTCTTAATTTGACTGACAAACTTGACAAATCTCAATCACACTATGTTTCAAAAGTTATGAGACTTAAAGAGAAAGAAGTTTTTTCTCTTTTTAATAGCAGTGGTGAATGGGAAGCGAAAATCTTAAATATCACAAAAAGTATAGTTGAATTTAATATTACGAAACAATTAAGACACAAAGAACATACCAAAGATCTCTGGCTGGCTTTTTCTCCAATCAAATCAAATTACTTTAATTTCATGATCCAAAAAGCTACGGAGCTTGGTGTAACTAAGTTTTTACCAATTATCTTTGAAAGAACAATTGTTAGAAAGATAAATAAAGAGAGATTGGAAAAAGTAATCATAGAAGCAGCCGAACAGTCAAATAGAATAACAGTTCCATCATTTGAGGATCCTCAAAAATTAAAAAGCTTTCTAAATAATGATATGGATTTAATATTTACTGACCTCAATACTGCTAATACAAAAATTGATCTTACAAAGTTAACAACTAAACCTATATGCGTAATCATAGGGCCTGAAGGGGATTTTTCTGAACAGGAGAAGGAAGAGATTCTCAAATTTAATGATGTTCAGTCTGTTAAAATCAATGAAAACATCTTGAGATCTGAAACCGCTGTAATTTCTGCTCTATCGATCATAAATTACGCCATTAATTGATATTTTGTCGCTAAAAGTAAAAGTGTATTTTTTTAAAAGACACTCTATATAGGGTAAAAAAATGAAAAAATTTTTATATATATTTCTAACATTCTTAATAACTTCAAGCGCATTCGCTAATCAACCAGTTGATTGGCAACTAGGCTTTCAAAAAGCTGCTTCCGAGACTATGAGAGATATAGTTAATTTCCATGATAAATTGTTGTTACCAATCATAATAGCAATCAGCGTTTTTGTACTATTTTTGATGGTTTATGCTTGTGTAAGATTTAGAGCTTCAGCAAATCCAGTTCCATCAAAAAGAACTCATAATGTTGCTGTTGAAGTTTTATGGACTTTAATTCCATGTTTAATTCTAATCGTGATGGCGGTTCCATCATTTAAAATTTTATATAAACAAGATGCAATTCCTAAGGCGGATATAACAGTTAAAGCCATAGGCTATCAATGGTACTGGGGATATGAATATCCAGACGAAAATATTTTCTTTGATTCATACATGATCGAAACTAAAGATTTAAAAGAAAACGAGCCAAGACTTTTAGCTGTAGATAATGAGTTAGTTGTTCCAGTAAATAAAGTTGTTAAGGTAATGATCACTGCCAATGATGTTTTACATGCGTGGGCACTCCCATCATTTGGAGTAAAACGAGATGCTGTACCTGGAAGAATAAATGAAACATGGTTTAAAGCAGAAAAAGTTGGAACTTATTATGGTCAATGTTCTGAACTGTGTGGAATTAAACACGCGTTTATGCCAATTGAAGTTAGAGTTGTTACTGAAGAAGAATATCAAGACTGGTTGTTAGACGCTAAAGTCAAATTTGCAAAAGAAATTAATGAAGAAGATCAATTTAAAAAACTAGCGAGTAAATAATATGTATACACAAACAGCATCACACGACGATCATCATACACCAACTGGTTGGAAACGTTGGGCTTATTCAACTAACCACAAAGATATTGGAACCATGTATCTAATATTTGCAATTATTGCGGGTGTGATTGGTACAGCATTCTCAGTTTTAATGAGAATGGAGTTGATGCATCCAGGAGATGGAATTTTAGGTGGAAACTATCATTTATATAACGTCTTAGTCACTGGTCATGGTTTAATAATGATTTTCTTTATGGTTATGCCAGCAATGATTGGTGGATTTGGTAATTGGTTTGTTCCAATAATGATCGGTGCACCTGATATGGCTTTTCCTAGAATGAATAATATTTCATTCTGGTTACTGCCCACATCTTTTATCTTATTAATAATGTCGATTTTCATGGATGGCCCTCCAGGTCAAACAGGAGTGGGAGGTGGATGGACAATATACCCTCCATTGTCATCCACAGCTGGACAACCAGGTCCTGCAATGGATTTTGCAATATTAAGTTTACACTTAGCTGGAGCCTCTTCAATTTTAGGTGCCGTAAACTTTATTACTACAATTTTAAACATGAGAACGCCTGGCATGACACTTCATAAAATGCCATTATTCGCTTGGTCAATACTAGTTACTGCTTTCTTGTTGTTGTTATCATTACCAGTTTTAGCAGGAGCAATTACGATGCTTCTTACAGATAGGAACTTTGGAACAGCTTTCTTCGATGCACAAACTGGAGGAGATCCAGTTCTATTCCAACATTTATTTTGGTTCTTTGGTCACCCGGAAGTTTATATTTTAATTTTACCAGGTTTTGGGATGATCAGTCATATTGTTTCAACATTTTCTAGAAAACCAGTTTTTGGATACTTAGGAATGGCTTATGCAATGGTTGCAATTGGAATAGTTGGTTTTGTTGTGTGGGCTCACCACATGTACACAGTAGGTTTAAGCACAGATACAAAAGCATACTTTTTAGCTGCAACAATGATCATTGCAGTTCCAACGGGTATAAAAATATTTTCATGGATAGCAACTATGTGGGGTGGTTCGATTTCATTTAAAACCCCAATGGTTTGGGCTTTAGGATTTATATTTTTATTTACAGTTGGTGGAGTTACAGGTGTAGTTCTTGCGAATGCTGGAGTTGATACTGCAATGCATGATACTTATTACGTTGTTGCTCACTTTCATTACGTATTATCATTAGGGGCTGTGTTTGCAATCTTCGCAGGATTTTACTATTGGTTTGGAAAAATGACTGGTTATGAGTACTCAGAATGGATGGGTCAATTACACTTCTGGTTAACGTTTATTGGAGTAAACTTGGTTTTCTTTCCACAACACTTTTTAGGCCTTGCAGGAATGCCAAGAAGATATGCTGACTATCCAGATGCTTTTGCTGGATGGAATTACATTTCTTCAATTGGATCTTATATTTCTGTAATTGGATTGGTGGTATTTTTTATAAACCTTGCTTATGCGTTTTATAAGAAAAAGGCTGCAGCACAAAACCCATGGGGAGAAGGCGCTACAACTTTAGAATGGACTGTACCATCTCCACCTAATTTTCATACTTTTGAAGAATTACCAAAGTTTGAAGATGATGAGGGTGTTGAAAAATCTACAAGTTAAATATAGCAAACAAGATTTTTTAACTTTAAATTAATGATTAAGTCTAAATTAAAAAATAGAAACTTATCACAAGAAGACGCCTTTAATTTATCTGAATTATTTAAATTAATGAAACCAAGAGTAATGTCTTTGGTTATATTTACTTGCGCAGTTGGATTGTTAATGGCTCCTAATATAATTCCAACAAGAGATGCAACCATAGGAATAATTTTAGTTTCAATTGGAGCAGGAGCAGCTGGAGCTTTAAATATGTGGTACGAGTCAGATTTAGATGCACTTATGACAAGAACTTGTTTGAGACCGATTCCGACAGGCAAGGTTAATAGAAATCAAGCACTAGTATTTGGAATTTCTCTTTCAATTTTTTCTGTAATTGCGCTTGATTATTATTCTAACAGAATATCAGCTGGTTTATTACTTTTTACTATTTTGTTTTATGTGTTTGTTTACACAATTTGGTTAAAAAGAAAAACTCCGCAGAATATAGTAATCGGAGGAGCTGCAGGAGCATTACCCCCAGTGAT
Organism: uncultured Pelagibacteraceae bacterium; assembly: GCA_902633985.1. GTDB lineage: Bacteria > Pseudomonadota > Alphaproteobacteria > Pelagibacterales > Pelagibacteraceae > Pelagibacter. The sequence continues at coordinate 32,531 of CACPHV010000004.1, read as the reverse complement.
TGGTTGGACTATAGCCACCAATTCTTTAACTTTTGAGCCAATTACATTTTTTTTGATTATATTCTTTTGGACGCCTTCACATTTTTGGGCTTTGAGTTTGTATAAATCAGATGATTACAAAAAAGCGAAAATTCCAATGCTTCCATTAACAAATGGTGTTGAGAGTACAAAATTTAATATATTTATCTATTCTTTAACGATGTTACCAGTGATTGTTTTACCTTATGCTATTGGTTTTGTGGGAATAACTTTTCTAATCCCATCATTAATTTTGACAATTTATTATAATTATTTATGTTTCGAACTTTATAAATTTAAAAAAAACAAATTTGATGCAAAAAAAGCAAAATCTATTTTTGGATATTCAATTCTGTATCTATTTTTAATTTTTGTTCTTTTTTTAATTGATAAAATTTTATGATAACGCCTGATAAGAAAACAAAGAAAAAAAATTTTATAACTGCTATAGCAATTTTAGCGTTTATGGTATTTTTATTTGTTTTTACTTTATACAATGTTGGAGTATTTGATAGACAGATATGATTAAAAGCAAAACATTAACTCCTTTTCTTTTGGCTGGGATTTTTGTCCTTATGTTGGGATTATCTTTTGCAGCAGTGCCTTTGTATGATCTGTTCTGTAGAGTTACAGGCTTCGGCGGAACAACCCAGGTATCTAAAGAAGCTCCAAAAATAGTTTTAGATAAGGTTGTAAGCGTAAGGTTTGATACAAACGTGAATAATCTTGAATGGAATTTTAAGGCAAAATCGAACGTGATTGATGTAAAGGTTGGTCAGGTCAACAGAATAGAATTTGAAGTTGAGAATATTGGAGACGAAACTACTTATGGTGTTGCTAGTTTTAACGTGTCACCAGCAAGTTTTGGTAAATATTATAGTAAATTAGGATGTTTTTGTTTTGAAAAACAAGAGTTGAAGGTTGGTGAGAAGGCTACTTATGTGATGACTTTTTATTTAGACCCTGAACTTGTAAACGATCCAACAACAAAAAATCTACAAGATGTAACTATGTCGTATACTTTTTTCTCGACAGATTACTATAAACAATCATAATCACGAAAAATGTCAGCAGAAAAAAAACACGATTACCACTTAGTTGATCCAAGCCCTTGGCCAATCTATACATCTTTTGCATGCTTAGTATTAGCAATAGGTGCAATTTTTTATATGCATAATGGTATTTCTTGGGGAATGTATCTTGGTTTAGCTTTGTTAATTTATGGTGCCTACATGTGGTTTAGAGATGTAGTTATTGAAGCTGAGCATCAAGGTCATCATACTCCCGTTGTTCAAATTCATCATAGATATGGAATGACTTTATTTATTGCTTCTGAGGTAATGTTCTTTGTTGCATGGTTCTGGGCTTACTTTGATATAAGTTTGTTTCCAAATGAATTTGTTGGAAATGTATGGCCACCAAAAGATATTGAAACATTTGATCCTTGGGACATTCCTTTAATAAACACTCTGGTATTATTATTATCAGGAACAACTGTTACTTGGGCTCATCACGCTTTATTAGAAGACGATAGAAAAGGATTTATACAAGGTTTAACACTAACTGTTATTCTTGGTTTCTTTTTTACTTTATTGCAAGCATACGAATATCATCATGCTACTTTTACTTACTCTGGCCATATTTATGGAGCTGTATTTTATATGGCGACAGGTTTTCATGGTTTTCACGTCATAATCGGAACAATATTTTTAGCAGTATGTTTGTGGAGAGGAAGACTTGGTCATTTCACTAAAGACCATCATTTTGGATTTGAAGCAGCTGCATGGTACTGGCATTTTGTTGACGTAGTGTGGCTATTTTTATTTGCTGCAATATATATTTGGGGAAGTTAATATTTATCCTTGAAGAATAAATTACTATTTTCAGTTTTTGTCTACTTTATTATTTTAACTCTGCTCTTTCTTGGGTTTTGGCAAATTTATAGATTAAATTGGAAATTAGAATTAATTGAGCAAATAGAAAATTCTCTAAAAAACGACCCAGTGGAATTATCCAACATTGAAAAAAAAAACTATCTTAGAATAAAAACAAGTGGAGATATTGATTTTGATAAACAAATTTACTTATACAATTTAAATGATGCAGGGAGACCTGGATTTGAGGTAATAAATCCAATAAAAATTGGTGATGAAAATTACTTAGTGAATAGGGGATGGATACCTTTTGAAAAAAAAGACCTAACCGAAATAAATTTAGTTGATCAAAATCAAATAGTTGGCACTCTTATGCTTCAAACTAAACCAAGCACATTCAAGCCCGAAAATGATATTGAAAAAAATTATTGGTTTACTCTTAATAGAGAAGATATTTTAAAATTTACTGGTAGAAATTTTTCAGAGTATGTCATTTATTTAAACGGTGATTATAAAATTCCAAAACCAAGAGTGATTACTGCTAAAATTTCAAATAATCATAAGAAGTATGCAATTACTTGGTTTTCTATGGCGATTTCAATTCTTTTAATATATTTATATTTTAGGAAAAAAAATTATTAAATGAGATACGTAAGTACAAGAGACACATCAAAAACTTTTGAATTTAAAGACGTTTTCATTAAAGGTCTTGCCGATGATGGAGGTTTGTTTATTCCAGAGGCATTAGTGAAATATGGGGAAAATGAAATTAGAGATTTAAAAAAACTTAGTTATTCAGAGTTAGCAAAAAAAATTGTTTATCCATTTATTGGTAATTTTATGCCTGAATCTGAAATGAGTAAAATTATTGATAAATCTTACTCCACATTTAGAAAAGACAACGTTGTAGATTTCATAAAGATTGGAGACAAAACAATATTAGAATTATTTCATGGCCCTACTTTAGCTTTCAAAGATATTGCTATGCAACTTTTGGGTAACTTTTACGAGTATTACCTAAATAACGAAAATCAGAAGATTAATGTTGTTGTTGCTACATCTGGAGACACTGGCGCCGCAGCAATTGATGCAATTAGAGGTAAAAAAAATGTCAATATTTTTGTGCTTCATCCAGATAATCGTGTTTCACCAGTTCAAAGAAAATTAATGACAACAGGTAAAGATGAAAACGTATTTAACATAGCCATAAAAGGAAATTTTGATGATTGTCAAAACTTGGTCAAATCCATGTTTGCAGATAAGAAATTTTCAAGTGACATTAAAATGTCAGGTGTAAACTCTATTAACTGGGCGAGGATTATTGCTCAAAGTGTTTATTATTTTTATAGTTATTCATTAGTTGAAAATACAGGTGAACCAACAAATTTTTCAGTACCAACGGGAAATTTTGGAGATGTTTATGCTGGATATTTAGCCAAAAAAATGGGCTTGCCTATTAATAAATTAATTGTTGCAACTAATCGAAACGACATTTTACATAGAGCAATATCAAAAGGTAGTTATCAAGCAGAAAAGGTTTCAGAAACTATTTCTCCTAGTATGGATATTCAAATAGCTAGTAATTTTGAGAGACTTATATTCGATCTTAATAATGAGGATGATAAACAGACCTCATTAGATATGAAAAATATTAAAGAGAATGGAAAATATTTAATTGATGATGATAAATTAAATAAAATTAGAGAAAATTTTTTATCCGCTAGTCTGAATGAGAATGAGACTTTGGATGTTATTAAAAAGGTGTATGAAAAATTTTCTGTAGTTTTAGATCCACACACAGCAATTGGATATGGTGCTTTCGACAAACATAAATTAAAAGGAAACAATATTGTACTAGCAACTGCTCATCCATGTAAATTTCCTGATGCTGTTACCAAAGCCATTAATTTAAAATCTGATTTACCAAAAGAACTTGAGTTTATTTTGAATGAAAAGGAGGAATATGATATAGTTGAAAATAATTTAGAAAAAATTAAAAACTATATTAAAGGTAAAATAAAATGAAAATTAAAGAAGGGGAACAACTTCCAAATTCAGAATTTTATTATTTAGACTCAAATGGAGCAGCAAAAAAAATAACTGCAGCAGAAGTTTTTAAGAATCATAAAACAATTGTGATTGGTGTTCCAGGAGCATTTACAAAAGTTTGTTCTGCAAAACATCTTCCAGGGTATGTTAATAATTATGAGGAAGCAAAGAATAAAGGGGTTACAAAAATTATTTGTGTTTCAGTTAATGATCCAAATGTGATGAAAGCATGGGGTGATAGTGTAAAAGTTGAAGATAAAATATTTATGGCTGCAGACCCATATTGTGAATTTACTAAATCAATTGGAGCAGAAATAGATAGACACGATCGGGGTCAGGGAATGAGGTCAGCAAGATATACAATGTTAATTGACGACAATGTTGTAAAGAAAATACATGCAGAAGAAGATACTGCTACTTGTGAAATTTCAGCAGCTCAAAATTTTTTAAAATTAATCTAAATTTGCTGCTTTTTTAGCTAGTAAGTCCACCTCTTCATTTAAAGGGTTTCCATCATGAGCTTTAACCCAATTCCATTGAATATTAAGCGATTTATTTAAATTATATAGATCAATCCATAAATCTTTATTTTTAACATCTTCTTTTTTTGAGGTTTTCCAATTATTAGCTAACCAAGTATTAATCCATTCAGTTATTCCATTTTTTACATATTGAGAGTCAGTATATATTTTTATTTCAATACCAGGCTTCATATCTTTCAATGCATTAATTGGGGCTAACAACTCCATTCTATTATTTGTTGTATTTTTTTCGTTACCACTAATTTTTTTTATTTCTTTTCCATCATTTATAATTGCGGCCCATCCACCATTACCTGGATTTGTTAAACAAGAACCGTCTGTATAAATTGTAATCATCAAATTAAATAATCTTTAAATGAACTTAAATTATTGTGAGAAAGTAATTTTTGATAATATTCATTAGGGTCTTTAATTTTAATTAATGCTGTTTTTGGTGTATTTGAGTAGTCATACAATCTTGTTAATAAATATCTTAATGCTGCACCTCTACACAAAATATTTATATATTTTTTTTCTTTCATTGAAATTTTTTTAACACTTTCATACCCTTTTATTAAATTTTTAATTTTTTTCTTATTTAAATGGAATTTTCTCTTTTTATAATCAAAACAAAGAGCATTGATGCATATAGCAATTTCATACATAAAATAATCATTGGCGGCAAAGTAGAAATCAATAATTCCAGAAAGTTTATTTTTTTTGAAAAAAATATTATCTATAAATAAGTCACCATGGATAACACCTTTGGGCAATTGTTTAGGCCAATATCTATTAATATCTTTTAGGTTATTGTTTAAGAATATTTTTAAATTTGAAAACTTTTTTGACTTAAATTTAATACTTTCCAACAAAGGTTTTAAATTCTTAATACCCATCGAATTTTTTCGATTAAGTTTCATTTTATTTGTGACCACATGCATTCGAGCAATTGTTTTACCGACTGTATAACAATCATTTATATTTAATTTTTTTTTATCTTTACCCTCTAAGAATGATACAATACATGCAGTTTTATTTTTTAATTTAATAAGATATTTATTATTTCTAGTTTTAAGAGGCTTAGGACAATTTATTTTTGAATTATTTAAATTATCCATTAATTTCATAAAAAAAGGTATTTCTTTTTGTAAAACTCTTTTTTCAAATATAGTTAAAATGTATTTTTTTTTTTTTGATTTAAGAAGATAGTTTGTATTTTCTATTCCTTGTTTGATACCTTTAAAACTTATTACTTTATTAATATTAAAATTTTTATTTATAATATTAATTTCTTTTTGATTTATTTTTGTATAGACAGCCATTTTTAATTTAATTTTTTGGGAGCTTTAAATACTACATCTTCCTTAATTATTTCAACTTCATCGATACTTATAGAAAATTTATTTTTTAAATCATTAATAAAATTTTCAACCAATATTTCTGGCGCAGATGCTCCTGAAGATATACCTATAGTATTGCAATTTTCTATTTGATCAAACGGTATTGAGCTTTCTGAATGAATAAGTTGTGAATTTTCACACCCTGATTTTTTTGCTACTTCAACTAGTCTAACCGAATTTGAGGAGTTCCTACTTCCAATAACAAAAAACATATCACAATTTTTTGCAATATTTTTTACTGCCATTTGACGGTTAGTAGTTGCATAACAAATATCTTCTTTCATTGGTTCTTTTAAATTAGGAAAATTGGTTTTTAAAATTTTTATTATATCTTTTGTATCATCAACTGACAAAGTAGTCTGAGTAATATATGCCAATTTTTTATCTAATTTATTTTGATAGTTTGTAGCATCTTCCTCATTTTGGATTAGATCTATAGAACCTTGTTTTAATTGACCCATAGTTCCAATTACTTCTGGATGATTTTCATGACCAATTAAAATTATATGGTAACCAGCTTTATTAAGATTTTCTGCTTCTCTATGAACCTTAGAAACAAGTGGACATGTAGCATCCACATAAGTCATTTTATAATTTTTGGCATCTTCAGGTATTTTTTTTGGAACACCATGTGCTGAAAAAATTACTGGTCTTGATTTATCTTTTATCTCCTCCAACTCTTCGACAAATATTGCTCCTTTATTTTTTAAATCATCCACAACATATTTGTTATGGACTATTTCATGACGCACATAAACTGGAGCTCCAAATTTTTGTATAGATTTTTCAACTATTTCAATTGCCCTTTCTACCCCGGCACAAAATCCACGGGGTGCAGATAATAATATTTTTAATTCTTTATTTTTCATTTTTTTCTAGAAAATATTCCAGCAATATATGTGGAAAGGTTAAAGACGCCAAACCTATAAATATTATTTTTAAAATTGCACTATCCAAATTGTATGAATTTTTTAGCAGATATAGAGCAATAAAAGAAAAAATAGCTGTCAAAATTGTTAATGGTAAAGCTTTTTTAAAAAACAATTTAAATCCATTAATTAAACTATTTGGATCAAGATCAATAGCTAGTGAAATTGAATGTCTAATAGAGTGTAAAAAACAGAAATAAACAGTAAAAGCTATTAGTGGAGATAAATAGTAATTTAAAATTAAAATTGAAAAATAATCTAAAAAAACTACAAATTTTTTTATTTCAAAATTCTTTACGAAGAGAAAAATACTAGACAGGGTGCTACAGAATATTCCTATTTGAATTACATTATTTGTCTCAATAAAATTTAAACTTGAATAAAATACTTCATTATCAATTAATAATAATTTAAAAATCGCTATTGTTTCCTGAAAATGAAAATATAAAGGAGCAAGTATAATTAAAAATCCCTTAAAAAAATAGAGTATTTGAGTGAAATAAGATCTATCATTAATCAAAAATTGCGTATCCTCTTTTCCAAAGTGAAAGGAGGCAATCATTAAAAAAACAATCAAAGTTGTTGATGGCAATATTATCCAAGTTAGTATTACTATTGCTGCAATTAAAATATAAGTGATATAGAATATATAAGTTGATTTTATATTAAATAATCTTAGCAGTTTTTTTCCTTTAATATGATCTAAAGATCCATGGGAAACACCTATAATTAAAATTAAAAGTAAACACAAAATTGATGAAATATTTAAATTATTAAACTTAAATAGCAAATAACAAAAAAGGTTTACAACAAAGAAAAAAATAAATGAATGATTCAGATTTATTTTTTTTATTTTATTGATCATCTTAAATTAATTCTTTTAAAAATTTCCATTTTGGCATTTTTAGAATTACTTCTAAATCTTCAAAAAAACTGCTTTTATTTGATAAAAAATTGATAGCTGTTTTAGGTTTTGAATTAAAAACTTTGAAAAATATATTTCCCATTTCATTGGAATTTTTTTTAAGAACCCTCAATAATATTTTATCTAAAAAATCATATTTTGAATCAATTTTAAATAAATTTACATTTTTTATATTTTCTATGTTTTCTCTTATATATCTGCTTTGTTCTTGAATATTTAGGAAAGTATAGCCCGTACTTAATCTAGTCATTCCGCCTGCTGAGCCTATATAAATTTCATTTAATTTATTTACATTTTTTTGTCTAAAAAGTGGGATTGCTCCAGTTTCTTTGAAATTAATTTTACAGTTTCTAATATTTAGGTGTTTACTTAAATAACTATCAATTTGTTCATCATAATCTTTTAGTTTTTCATTATTTAGTTCAGATATCCAAGTAGTTTCAACTAATGCGTTTCTTTTTGTAAATGGTAGCGTATAAAAAAAATGAACTTTATTTCTTTGATCACAAGCAAAGTCCATCAAATTGAATATTTCTTCATCAAAGAAGTCTTTATCTGTTTCTATTTCAACTCCACAAAAGTGTTGCCATAACTCACTCTGTTTATTCTCAAAATTAGGTACACTATTAAATACTATTGAATTTGATTTATCTATTTGATCAATATTTTTAAAAAACTGAATATTTTTATTTAATTTAAGTTTTGAAAGTATTTTTTCGTAGAAAATACCACTATCTATCGTTTGATATGGTGTAGGTTTGCAATCTACATATTTTGTATTATTGGGTGTGTTTATTGTAAAATTATTCCAACTCTTCTTTACACAGTCATCGAAGTTATGTGAAAAAACCTTCCAAAATGACCAAGTTTTATCTCTTTTATAATCTTCTCTTTGCTCAATAATTGCTAAAGTTTTATCTTTTAATTTAGCATAAACTTCTAGCTCATATGCCAATGAAAGACCAGCGCAACCTCCACCTATAATTATGTAATCAAATTCTTTCATTTAAATTTATTTCTTCATTAATTAAATTATGATCATGATTAATATTATCATCGTTTTTATTTATAAGTGATAACTTAATTAAGTCAAAAATAGATAAAAAAGTTTCAATAATTTTTTCAATATTTGAAACATAAATTTTTCCTGATTTTTTATAATTTTCTAGGTTTTGTTTATTTAAAATTTTATATCCTATTTTTTTATAAACCCTTCTTGCGACTAAAATAGAAAATCGGAAGCTTAATGGTATTTCTTTTATTGAGTAAAATGAGTTTTCATAAAACTTTTCTGAAAGCTTGATTGTATTCTTTATGTCCTCAAAACTTTCATTGATATAAAATCTATTACTTTTTTTGTCTTCTATAACATCCCTAGAAATATTTGTTAATTGCATAGCAATTCCAAGATCAATAGCTGATTTTAAAGATTGCTTTTTTTGAACATTCAATATTTTAGCCATCATTAATCCAACTGTTCCAGCCACCCTGTATGAATATATTAATAATTCTTTTTTTGAGTTAATTTTAACATTTTCTTTAATATCAGAATTAATACCCTCAAATAAATCGTCTATAATTTTAGTTGAAATATTAAATTCATTAACAAGATCCCACATGTTTTTAATAACTGGATCATCATAATTTTTATTTATAAAATTATTTTTAAATTGAGTAAAATTATCTTTTTTTAATTCTATCTTATTTTCATCATCAGCAATATTATCTGCTTCTCTACAAAAATCATAAAGCGCAGAGCATTTTTGATAGGTTTTTTTTGGTAAAAAAAAACCTGCCCAATTAAAAGATTTTGCGTAAATAGCTAAATAATTCTTTGTTAACATTAAAATAATTTATCTAAAACCTTTGCTGAGGAGAGAACACCCGGAACGCCGGCCCCAGGATGTGTACCCGCTCCAACAAAGTACAAACCATCATATATTTCTGACTTATTATGAAATCTAAAGTATGCGGATTGTGTAAATTTAGGTTGAATTGAAAACCCTGATCCAAATTTTGTGTTTAATTCTTTTTCAAAGTAATCAGGCGTTAAATAAAAGTCCTCAACTATATTGTTCTTAAGATCTGGCATTAAGTCTTTTTCCATTTTTTCAATTACAAGATTTTTCATTTTCTCACCTTCAGTTTCCCAATTTATTTTTGATTGATTGTTAGGAACAGGCACTAACACATAAAAACAATCATTTCCTTCTGGAGCCATAGTTTTATCGGTCGCTGTAGGTCTGTGAAGATAATAGCTAATATCATTATTTAATTTTTTCTTATTAAATATGTCATCAAGATGTTCCTTATATTTATTTCCAAACTTTATTGTATGATGTTCAACATTCTCATAAATTTTTTTTGTTCCAAAATAGTAAACAAATAAACCCATAGAATATTCCATTCGGTTTTTTTTCCAATTAAACAACATGGAATTCTCTTTACCTTTGCTTAACATTTTCTCATAAAATGCAGGTGGGTCTGCATTACAAACAACATTATCTGCATCAATTTCATTCTCATTATTTAATTTTACACCACTTATTTTATTATTTTTTGATATAATTTCTGTTACTTCACTGTTTTTTATTATTTCAATACCAACCTCATTCATTAATTTTTCAAAACCTTTAATTATATTTCCTGTTCCTCCAACTGAATAATGTATTCCCCATTTTTTTTCTAAATAAAGAATTAATCCATAAATAGAAGTGGTGGTAAATGGATTTCCTCCAACTAGTAAAGGATGCATGCTAAGCATTCTTCTTAATTTTTCATTTTTTATATAAGATGAAACAAGTGAGTAAACTGATTTATAACTCTTAAGTTTTAATAGAGCAGGCAATTGTTGCATCATTACGAAAGGTTTATCAAATGGTACATCTGCAAGTTCTAAAAAACCTTTATCAAATATTTTTTTTGTAAAATTAACTAATTTTTCATATCCATTTACATCTTCTTTGCTAAGCTTCTCGATTTGGTCTTTCATCTCTATTTCGTCGCCTGAATAGTTAAATTTAGTTTTGTCCTCAAAAATAAACTGGTACCAAATTTTAAGTGGAGTTAGTTCTATATAATTTTTTGGATCTTTATTGAATAACTCGAACAGTTCATTAATTAAGTAGGGTGCAGTAATTACTGTTGGTCCAGCATCATATATAAATCCATTTTTCTTAAAAAACTCTTGCTCTTCCACCTAGGTCTGGATGTTTTTCTATTAATTTTACGGTATGTCCTTTTGCCTTAAGTCTTAGCGCTGCTGCGATCCCACCAAATCCCGATCCAATGACAATAGAGTTCATTTTAATAATTTATAGCTTTTTTGAAAAATTGTAAGTGTATTATGAGTTAATTTTTTTTAACTCTGCTTTAGTTTCATCTAAATTTTTTTGAAACACAGCATCTAATTTTGACTTGTCTACAGATGTAGTTATTATTTTTTTAACTGAGTCCACTGCAATTTTTATTGATGCGTCCTTAATTTCTTTTAAAGCCGCTTCTTTCATCTGACTTATTTTATTTTCAGCTAAATTTTTTTTAATTTCTGATGATTTATGAAACTTATCATTCATCTCAATTATTAATCTATCTGCATCTTTTTTGGCGTTTTCAAGAATTTCGCCGCTAACAGACTTAGCTGTATCTAATTTTTTTTGTGAGTTATCTAGTAGTGTTTTCGCCTCGGTTCTTAATTTTTCACTTTCATCAATTTCATTTTTAATGTCAGATATCATTTTATCTAACATTTCAGAAACTTTTTGAGGAATTTTAAGATAAATTAACGCTCCAAAAAAAATAATAAATGATACGGCTACCCAAAATGTTGCATCAATTGCCATAGTATTTATCTCCATTTCTTTTAGATAGATCGTCAACTATTGCAGATATACTACTATTATTTACTTCAGCTCCAATTAGTTTTTGCAATAACTCAGATGATGTCTCAATAGCAATTTTATTTATTTTATCTGGCGCATTTTTTCTTAATGCATCTATTTCTTTTTCAGCCTCAGCAATTTCATTATCAATTTGTTCATCAAGCACTTCTCTTTTTGCACCAATGTCTTTTAGTGCTTTTTCTCTTGCTTGATTGAAAATACTATTAGCCTCAAGTTTGCTTTTAGATATAATTTCATCATATTCTTTTAGTTTTGCATCACTATCTTCTCTTTGTTTCTCAGCAGCCTCAATATTTTCTAATATTTGAGATTTTCTCGATTCTAAGTTGTTACTAATTTTTGGTAGTATTAGTTTAGATAAAACTAAATACATAATACCAAAAGTAAGTATTAGCCAAAAAATTTGAGAAACCCAAAACTCTGGATTTAATTGAGGCATACCTCCGCTTTCAGCTGCAAAAGATTCTTTAATAAAAAAGAAGCTAAAAAATATTGACTGAAAATATATTTTTTTAACCATCAATTTAAAATGCAAAGAGAATGATTAACGCAACTACTAATCCGAATAATCCCGTAGCTTCTGCAAGCGCGAAACCTAAAAGCAAGTTAGGAAATTGTTTTTGTGCTGCAGATGGATTTCTCATTGCACCAGACAAATAATTTCCAAAAATTATTCCGATACCAACACCGGCTCCAGCTAAAGCAATTGCTGCTAAACCTGCTCCGATCATTTTTGCTGCTTCTAATTCCATTATATCCTCCTCTGTTATTAATGGTGTAAATTTAATGCATCATTTAAATAGATGCAGGTTAAGATTGCAAAAACATAAGCTTGAAGAAAAGCAACTAAGATCTCCAAACCAGTTAACGCAACCGAAAAACTTAGTGGAAGCCACCCACCAACTACTCCAAGGCTAATTACAAAGCCTCCGAAAACTTTCATCATTGTATGACCAGCCATCATATTGGCAAATAATCTAACTGATAAACTTATTGGCCTACTTAAATAAGAAATAATTTCTATAACAACAATTAAAGGGAGTAATACCGCGGGTACTCCACTTGGAACAAATAATTTTAAATACCCAAATCCATGTTTAATAAAGCCAATTACAGTCACTCCAATAAATATAAATGCTGCAAGCACAAATGTTACAATGATATGGCTGGTTACAGTGAAAGTATAAGGTATCATTCCAAACATATTACAAAATAAAACAAACATGAATAAAGAAAATATAAATGCAAAATATGGTTTAGCTTTTGATCCAGCTGTATCGCTAATCATTTTGGATACAAAGGTATAGCTAAGTTCTGCTAATAATTGAATTTTATTTGGTAATATTGAATTTTTTTTTGATCCTATATTAAAGATTAACAAAATAGATACAGTACTTAAGATCATAAACAAACTTGCGTTCGTAAACGATATATCGAATGCTCCAACTTTAATTTCTGGTCCAATTCTATAAACGTCGAATTGGGACATAGGATTTGCTGCCATAATACTTATTTATTTTGCATTTTTTTTGCAGACCTAATCACATTGGTTATTCCAGCAACTACACCAACAAAAAAAAATATTAATATAAACCAGGGTTTAGTACCAAAGGTCTTGTCAAAAATAAACCCAATAATTGTCCCCACAGCGACTGCAGAAACAAGTTCTGTGCTCAATTTGAATGCAGTTCCTATAGGTGAGGGGTCATTCTTCTTATTGTAGAGATTTTTCTTTGAAATCTTGCTTTTTGCAATCTCTAAGCGAGTTTTGAAAGGGTCTTTTGGCATTTATATAGTTTAAGCAACCATACTTTCTGCTTTTTGTAAATCAACAGCCACAAGCTGACTAATTCCTTTTTGAGGCATAGTTACCCCATATAGTCTGTTCATTTTTGACATGGTTAAAGCATGATGAGTTACAATTATGAATTTGGTGTTGGTTATTTTAATTAGTTCCTCAAGTAAACTACAAAATCTTGTTACGTTAGCATCGTCAAGTGGTGCATCAACCTCATCTAAAACACATATAGGCGAGGGGTTAGTTAAAAATACTGCAAAGATTAAAGAGAGTGCAGTCAATGCTTGCTCACCCCCAGATAACAAAGTTATAGATTGAAGTCTTTTTCCTGGAGGACTAACTAACATTTCTAAACCTGCTTCAAGTGGATCATCAGAGTCCACTAATTCTAATTTAGCATTTCCACCATTGAAAAGTTTTGTATAAACTTCATTAAATTTTCTATTAACTTTTTCAAAAGCTTCAATCAATCTTTCTCTCCCTTTTTGATTAAGTTCATTGATGCTATCTTTCAGTTTCACAATAGCAGTAACAAGGTCCGCGCGATCCTGTTCCATTTTTTTTATCTCTTCTTCATATTTACTTGTTTCTTCATCTGCTTTTAAATTTACAGATCCTAATTTTTCTCTTTCTTGTTTTTTCTTGTCTAAAGCATCTTCTTGATCAACTGGATTTGGAAGCTCTTCTGCTCCGTTTAAATTTGAATTTTCTAAAATATTATCTTCATTCAAATTTAACTCAGAACTAATTCTATCAAGGAGATCATTTTTTCTTTTTTGCAGGCCTTCAATTGTAGCCCCTGAGCTTGCTTTTCTTTCTCTGATTTGAATCGATTGTTCTTGAATTTCATTTAATTGCGTTCTTAACATTTCAATTTTTTGATCTGTTTCATCTATAATTGCTTCATTATCAATTTTTTCTTTATCTGAAATTCTTAAATTTTCTGAAATTTGACCTTTTCTCTCTGCCTGTACTCTAGGTTGGTTTTCTAAATCGCTTAATTGTTTTGATAATTTTTCTTTTCTTTGTGTTAGTTCATTAACCATTTTTTCCGAGTTAGTTAATAAATTTTTCCAACTTTCAATTTCTGTTTCAATGGTTTTAATTCTCTCATTTCTTTTTAGAGACTCATTTTTAATTGATTGATTTTTGCTATATGCATCAGCATATTTTTCTTGGAGTAATTTTATATTTTTCGATTTTTCACTTACCCCTAATAATTCACTTCTAGATCTCTCATTTTTTAAATCATTTAAAAAACTATCCAGCTCCATATTGCATCTATCTAGAAGTGTTACTGCTTGATTTATTTCATTACTATCTATTAATTCTTTTGCCCTTGATATAGTATTTTTTACATTTTTTATTGGACCAACACTTATATTTACATTTTCTTCAGCTAAATTGTTTACAACTTCATCAACAGCCTTTTGTTCCTCTTTAAGTTTATTTTTTGCACTTTCCAACTCTTCATTAGATAATTTTTCTGTCTCAAAATATTTTGAGTCTGTCTCAATTAATTCAGTTTTTTCTTCCTTCAATCTTTTTTCATTTGAGTTAGCGTCTATAATAATCCCTTTTTCTCTTGCGATATCATCATCAAGTGTTTGAATTGATTTTTTAATACTTTCTATCTCATCTTGAATTCTCGTATTTTCCTCATCTAAACTTTGAAGTTCTAGATTAAGTCTTTGTATCCTAGATAAATTTTCTATATTTTTCTCTCTCAATGGATTTACTTTATCTGTAAAAGTTTTAATTGAATTTTCTAATTCAGATATTTTGTTGTTAAATCCTTCTACTTCTCCTTCTGCTTCAGTATTAATTTCATTTTCTATTCTAATTTCTTTGTCTATTTCTAATAATTTTAAATAATATAAACCTGCTTCAATTTTTTTAATTTGATCTGAAATTAGTTTATATTTTGTTGCCTCTTCAGCTTGTTTTTGAAGATTTGCCAACTGTTTTTCTTGCTGTCTTCTTAATTCATCTGCTCTTTTTAAATTATTCTCAGCCGCACCTAATCTTAATTCAGCCTCATGTCTTCTGACGTGTAAACCAGATATTCCTGCAGCTTCTTCTAAAATAGCTCTTCTATCTGTTGGTTTCGCAGTTACTAATGCACCTATTCTTCCTTGGCTAATCATTGATGGAGAGTGTGCACCAGTCGAAAGATCTGCAAAAAACATTTGTGCATCTCTTGCTCTTACTTCTTTATCATTAATGTAAAACTTAGATCCTTTATCTTTTTCTATTTTTCTTCTAATTTGTATTTGCTCCGACTCACGGTATTGGATTGGACCTTCTTTTTCTTTGTTTTCAACTTCAATAGATACTTCTGCAATATTTTTTGAAGCTTTATTAGATGTTCCTGAAAATATAACATCCTCCATACCAGATCCACGCATACTTTTTGCCGAGGTCTCTCCCATTACCCATCTTAAAGATTCTACAATGTTAGATTTTCCACAGCCGTTAGGACCTACTATACCCGTAAGACCATCTTCAATTAAGAAGTTGGTTTTTTCAGCAAAAGACTTAAATCCGTTTAATTGGATTTTTTTAAACTCCATGCACTAACTTATATCAGTTTTTCTAGCGCTTTTTTTAAATTTTTATAATTTAGAGTTTTTTCGAATTTTTCGTCGTTAATAATAATCGTAGGAGTTGCGTTCACTTTGAAGTTCTTTGCTCCATCGATTCGATCGTTTAATACAAAATCTTCAATTTCCTTATTATTTATACAAGTATCAAAATCAATACTAAATCCCTCACCTTTTAAAAATTTTTGTAGATTTTTATTTGCTTCCTCTATTGAACTTCCTTTCACCCATTTTTGTTGATTAGCATATAAACTTTCAAGGATATCTGAATTTCCATCATTCTTACACTGAGAAACTTTAGATGCATTAAAGGCCGCTATGTCTAATGGAAAATGTCTAAATTCTATTTTAGCGAGTCCAGTATCAAGATACTCTTCCTTTAATTGAGGATAAACATTTTTATGAAAATTAGCACAATGACTACAAGTCAATGACTCAAAAGCTATAATAGTTATTTTTGCATCTTCGTTACCAACAGTTATCCGTTTAATTTCCTCAGCTTGTAAATTTAAGACTGTAGTAAAAAATATTAATATAAAAAATATAATTTTTTTCATTTTTCCCTAAAAACCTTGGTTAACTCTGTTAATGATTTTTTTATTTTTTCGTTTTTAACATCTTTAATTTTATCCTGATATTTACTAATTGCCACATTTTTAACTTTTGTATCACTCGAGCCTGTCATTTCATGTTCATCATCAAAACTTATAAATTTAAGCTTTTCAACAACAGAATAGCCAAAAAAATTATTCATTTTATCTAAAATATCTTTTTTCGAATATTCTATATCAACCTCATGCCCTCGCTTGACCATAACCACTAAGGTACTAACACCAAATTTATTTGAATTTTTAAATGTTTTTGGATAGCAAATTTTAAATAGTTCGCTTCCAACTAAATATTTCCAATTGCTCAGCGTTTCTGAATATACATGCCCTTTTTTATTTATTATTTTTTTGACATTTTTTGGCAAAGTGTCTTTGAAAGATCTTAATCCTTGAATGCTAGCGTTTCTCTGCTTAGTATTATTTTTATATTGCATATGAAAGATCCAATAATAACAAATAATATTCTTAATTGGTATGATTTAAATAAAAGATCTTTACCTTGGAGGAAGAATGTTTCTCAAACAAAAAAGCAATACTACACTTTAGTAAGTGAATTCATGTTGCAGCAAACCCAGGTTGCAACGGTAATACCTTACTTTAACAGATTTATAAAAAATATTCCTACAATTGAAAAATTATCTAAATATGATGATAGAAAATTAATTAAACTTTGGGAGGGTCTTGGATACTATTCAAGAGTAAGAAATTTAAAAAAAACAGCTCAAATAGTTGTTAAAAATTTTAATAAAAAAATACCTAGAAATGTTTTAGATTTAAAGTCTCTTCCAGGTATTGGAGATTATACAGCAAGTGCAATTGCTGCAATTGCATTCAATAAACCAATAATTCCTCTAGATGGTAATATTGAAAGAGTACTAAAGAGATACTTATTTTTAAAAAAACAAGATCAAATAAAAAAAGAAAATTTACACGAGAAGAAAAAAATTTTTGGAACATCTATCAAAAGGTCTAGTGATTATGCTCAAGCTTTAATGGAATTAGGAGCGCTAATTTGCAAACCTGTTAGTCCTGAATGTAAGAACTGTCCATTAGTAAAAAAATGCAAATCATTTAAAAATAAAAATTTTGATTTAGTGAAATTTAAAAAAAAAGGCAAGGAAACTTTTTACAAGCTAAATGTTTATAAAAAAAATAATCGTTATTTATTAATCAAAAATAACAAATTTAATTTTTTGAAAAATTTTAATATCTTCCCGATGGAGGAAGTAAATAATCCTAAAAATTTTGATAAAGATTTGAATTTTAAAATGTCTAATATGAGCATGAATATTAAAATCGAATTTAAAAATAAATATAATTTAAATAAAAATAATTATTGGATTGATCCAACAAAGCTTCAAAATTATACACTGCCAACATTTACAAAAAAAATTGTAAAATTTTTAGAAAGTCATAAATGAAAAAAATATCAATAATTGGCGCTGGAATTTCTGGTTTGTATATTGCCAATTTATTCAAAGATCATAAGGATTATCAGGTTACGATTTATGAAAAAAGAAATTCAATAGAAATAGATGAGGGCTATGGAATTCAGCTGTCGGTAAATAGCGTAAAGCTTTTAAACAAAATAGGCTTTGCTTCTCTCACTAAAGAGGAAAAATTTAATCCAAAAAAAATTGATTTCTATGAAATTAAAAATTCAAAAAAGATTTGTGACTTAGACATTTCAAAATTTAATTCTGAAAATTGTAAATACACAACATTGAAAAGATCAAAATTAGTTCAATTTTTAAAAAGACAACTGGACGAAGATATAATTAAGTATAACCACAGTATTGAACAGATTGATTATGATAAAGATTCAATAAAATTAATATTTGATAAAAATAAAATAAGTTGTGATTATTTAATTATTTCAGACGGTGTGTTTTCTAGGGGGAAGTTATTAATTTCAACTGATAAATCAAAACCAATTTACAATGATACGATTGCTATTAGGGGGAGTATATCAAGAGAAAATCTACAAAATATAAATGAAGAAAATATTTCCTTGTTTTTAGGACCAAATTTTCATTATGTTGTTTATCCAATTAATAATGATAAAAATTTTAATTTTATTGGTATTTTAAAACATAAATTAAATTCAAATGAGCAAGATAACCATAACTTTTTTACCGAGAGTTCTTTTATAAAAAATATTAAATTTAAATTATCTCAAAAAGTTTCTCAAAGTTTTTTGGAAAGTCTTCAAAATATTAAACTATTTCCAATATTTGTAAGTAAAAATTTATATAATCCTCCAAAAAATATATTCCTTGTAGGAGATGCATTTTTTGCTTTTTCGCCTTCATTTGCGCAGGGAGCTTCCCAATCAATTGAGGGAGCTAATGAATTATATGAATGCTTAATATATAATAATAATTTTTATGATATTAGATTAAAGAGAGTAAAAATGATTAATAGCAGATCTAATTTCAATCAATTTGCCTTCCATTTATCAAATCCAATTATGATCATATTTAGAAATATTTTTTTAAAACTTTTAACTAAAAATAAAAAATTTTTAGAAAGTTATTTGGGTAAAATTTATAAAAGTTAATTTTTAGAAATTAATCTTTGTCTTAGATAATCAATAGGATAAGTTCTTCCATTTATATCACAGTGCCAAAAAGTCCATCCGTTGCAACTTTCAGCTCCTAAAATAGTAGCCGCAACTTTATGTATAGATCCTTCAGCTTGATTATGTTTAATACTACCATCAGCCAAAATTCTGGCAGTTATTTTCTTTTTATTATCAAATATATTACTACCAGGTTTAATGATACCAAGCTCAACTAATGAGCCAAAAGGAATTCTTGGTTTTGATCTATTGTTTTTTAGCGTATCCAGTAAATCATCTTCAATAGGTTTTGTGTTTTTTAGTCTTTGCTCTGCAGCTTTAAAATAATTTTTTTCTTTTTCTATGCCAAAATAATTTCTTCTTAATTTTTTAGCTACTGTAGCAGTAGTTCCTGATCCTAAAAAAGGATCAAGTATAAAGTCATTTTTATTTGATGTAGCTAGTAAAATTCTATGCAGTAGTGCTTCTGGTTTTTGTGTTGAGTGAATTTTTTTGCCATTTTTTTTGAGTCTTTCAGAACCATTGCATATTGGAAGATCCCAATTAGATCTCATTTGCAAATCATCATTTAAACATTTTAAAGATTGATAATTGAATGTGTATTTTGATTTCTCACTTTTAGAAGCCCATATTAAAGTTTCATGAGCGTTTGTAAAACGTGTTCCTCTAAAGTTTGGCATTGGATTATTTTTATTCCAAATAACATCATTTAAAATCCAGAAACCTAAATTTTGTATTGCCGTGCCAACTCTAAAAATATTATGGTAGCTTCCTATAACCCAAATAGCTCCATCTTTTTTTAAAATTCTTTTACATTCACTAAGCCATTCATAAGTGAAATCATCATATTTTTTAAAATTTTCAAATTGATCCCACTTATCATTTACCGCGCTAACCTTTGATCTATCGGGTCTAGTTAATTCACTTTTTAATTGTAAGTTGTAAGGAGGATCAGCAAAAATTAAATCAAAAGTTTCACGTGGAATTTTTTTTAATTCTTCGAGACTATCTCCATTAATTATTTTATTTTTGAAATCAGTTTTCATTTTTAAAAATTAATTAGACTCCAAATGGATTCCACGGTCAACCTGAGATTGAAAAATTTGGATTCGATTAGTGTTTCTAAATAAGTATGTAACTAGATGTAGTGTTATTTTTTTTTAGATATTGGTGAAAAAGTTTTTCTATGATGTTTGGTAATACCTAATTTTTTCAATGCCTTTAAGTGCTGTTTTGTTCCGTAACCAAAGTTTTTATCCCAATCATAACCTTTATTTTTTTTTGATAAGGTGGTTATAAACTTATCCCTTGATACTTTTGCAATTATAGAAGCTGCCGAAATAGAGGGGATTTTTTTATCTCCTTTAATAACTGATTTTAAATTATAATTTTCTAATTCTGGAGTATTGTTTCCATCTATCAGAACGTGTGTTGGTTTTCTCTTAAGTTTTTTGATAGCTCTTTTCATAGCTAGCAAACTTGCTTGAAGTATATTCAACTTTTCTATTTCTTTGACAGAGGCTTTGCCTATGGACCAAGTAGAATTTTTTTTTATATATGTACACAGATACTCTCTATCTTTTTTACTTAATGATTTTGAATCTTTTAATAACTTTTGATTAATTGATTTTTTTAAAATTACTGCTGAAGCATAAACAGGCCCAATTAAACTTCCTCTACCAACCTCATCAACTCCAGCAATTATCTTCATCAAATTTTTAACTTAAGATCTTTGATTTTATCTCTAATTTTCTTTAAATCTTCCCATGAGTGTTTTTTATTTTCTGGAAAACGGATTAAGTAAGATGGATTAAAAGTTATCATTAAAGGGAATGTTTTGTTTTTTAAAATCACTTCCTTCCAATGTCCTCTTTCAGCAGTTATTTTTTCGCTTATTCCTGTTATAGCCTCCATTGCTGAACTACCCATTAAAACGATAATCTTTGGGTTTATAATTGATATATGCTCTTTCAAAAATACTGAGTACCTTTTAATCTCGGTTGAGGTTGGTTTTCTATCATCAGGCGGTCTAAAATTGATTGCATAACTTGTATAAATATTTTGCCTCTTAATATTGATGGCTATAAGCATTTTGTTAAGAAGTTCGCCAACTTCACCTCCAAATGGGACACCCAACTTTTCTTCTTCACCCCCAGGAGCCTCTCCAATTAACATTAAAGGGCTATTTATATTTCCCTCACCTAAAATAATTTTGTTTGAATTTTCTTTCAATTTACAATTTTCAATTGAATTTATTTGATCTTTTAAATTTTTTAGTAATTCTTCTTTATTAGTTTGCAGAGTGCCATTTTTCGTTTCTAAAATATTAAATCTATTTATTGGCTTATCAGCGAATATAAATTTTGGCTCAATAGTATTAATTAGTTCTTGGTTTAATTTGGTATTTTGATTTATCACTTTTTTAGTCATAGTATGGTTACATGTTCCTAAAATTTCTAAAATTAGTACTATTAATATTTATATCTTATCAGACACCTTTGTATTCTAAAAGTGCTACTTTTAATGATTTCAACTCAAGAGATTTGTCAAATTATTTTTCTGGAATTGTTGCATTTGAAAATCGAGATAATTCTGAAGCTTTAAAATTTTTTAACTTAACCAAAGTATTAATTAACAAACATGACAGTTATTTAAAAAGATATGTTTACTCTTTAGTTTTAGATTACAAAGTACCTCAAGCAATTAATATATTAAATAACAATACAAACAAATCTAATTCAGATTTTTATGATGCGTATATAATTTTAATAATTGACAGTTTAAAAAAAAATAACTTTAAAAAGGCTGACGAATATTTAACACAAAGTTTAAAATTTCAAGATGAAGATAGAATAAACCTAGTTATATTTGAAACTCTAAAACAGTACATTTATACATTTAAAAATAAAAAAATATTAGATAACAAAAAAAATTTTGGAAACTTGTCTCTTATAGCCGAGACATTCCAAAGATGTTATATTGAAGATAAAAGAACTTCATCATTTTTTCTTAATTTAATAAATAATCAACAAGGTGATTATTCTAGATACATTTTCTTTTATCTTAATCATTTAATTGATAACAATAAATTAAATGAAGCAAGATTAGTTGTTGAACAAATTGATTATATAAATTCAACACTTTTACTTTCACAAAGCAAAAGTTGGGTAGACAAAGAAAAATTCGATGATTTTGGAAAAATTTTTTCATGCAAAGATCATAATGATCTTGTAAGTGAGTTTTTATTTTTAATATCTAATCTTTATTCTTCTCAGGATAATTTTGAGAAATCAAATTTTTACTTAAATTTGTCAAACTATTTAAATCCCAAGTTTGAATTTAATTTGTCATTGGTTGCAGAAAATTTTTATCTCAATGATGAATTTGATAAAGTACAAAGGATCTTAAAAAACTTTAAAAAAGAAGATGAATTTTATTATTGGTTTAGATTAAAAAAAGAAGCTCAAATAATAATTCAACAGCAGGATTATGAAAATGGAATTAAATACATAGATTCAAAATTTAATAAAATTGAAAATCCAAATATAAAAATGATTTTTGATTTAGCCAATTTTTATAAAAGTTCTAAAAATTATGAAAAGGCAATAGATCGTTATACAGAAATTATTTTAACACTGGATGACAATTCACTTATCAAATCAGATATATTGTATCGTAGAGGTGGTAGTCATGAAAGAATGGGTAATTATGAAAAGTCAGATGAAGATTTATTGCATGCGCTTAAAATTGATCCTAGTGATGCATATATTTTAAATTACCTTGCTTACTCTTGGTTAGAGCGTGATTATAAAATTAATGAAGCAATGGATATGTTGAAAACAGCATATGATTTAAAAAGCAATGATCCATATATTATTGATTCAATTGGATGGGCTTATTTTTTAATAGAGGACTATGTAGAAGCAGAAAAGTATTTAAAAAGAGCTGTAGAATTAATGCCAGATGACCCAATCGTGAATGATCATTATGGAGACATTTTATGGAAATTAAATCGACAAATTCAAGCAAGATATTTTTGGAACAACGTTTTAACTTTTGATGACACCGAAGACGATATGAGAGAAAAAATCAATATTAAAGTAATTGAAGGTCTTAAAAATTCCTAAATGAAAATTAATAAAATTAAATCTAATGCAAAGTTAAATTTAGCACTAAATATCACTGGAAAAAAAAAGGTTTTACATAAAATTGAAAGTATAATTGGTTTCATAGATTTACATGATGTTATTTCGATAAATCAACATAATGGAAAAAAACATCATATTTCTTTTTATGGAAAGTTTTCTAAAAATATAGGAAAAAAAAATACTGTTCAAAAATTATTTCAAATATTAGATAAAGAAAATTTATTAAAAAATAAAAAATTCAAAGTTAAAATTAAAAAATTAATTCCTCAAGAAGCTGGGTTGGCTGGGGGATCGATGAATGCGGCTAGTGTGTTTAATTATCTGGTTAAAAAAAAAATTATTAATCCTAATCATCAAAAAACTCGAAGTATCTGTGACTTCGTTGGTTCCGATGTTATTCTAGGAACCATTTCATCCAACTGTGTGTTGTCATCAGGTGGTAGAATAAAAAAGATTTATAATGCTTCAAAATATTACACCACTTTGGTAAAACCTGATTTTGGTTGTTCAACTAAAAAAATATACTCAGCTGTTCAAAAGTATACAAAATCAAAATATAACAAACCTAAAAAAAATATGTTTGGGGCAAAATATTTGATTGATCAACAAAATGCCCTTGAAACAATAGCACTCAAAAAATATCCAAAACTTAAAAAAATAAAGCTGTTCTTAGAAAGTATAAATAATCCATTATTTGTGAGAATGACTGGTTCAGGATCAACAATTGTTGCCTATTATAATTCATTAAAGAGTTGTAAATTGGCAAAAGCTAAATTTAAAAGAAAATATAAAAATTATTGGTGTGTTACAGCAAAAACTATATGAATTTTATATTTTTATGTTATAGGAAGCTAGTATTGGGGCGTAGCCAAGCGGTAAGGCACGGGTTTTTGGTACCTGCATCCTAGGTTCGAATCCTAGCGCCCCAGCCATTTATGAAAAATTTTTTAGATAAATTTTTTTCCCGATCAAAAAATCTTGATTATATCAGTCAAAATTTAAAACAAATTACTTTAACAACACCTGTAAATAAAATTTTTGAAGCAATTAATAATTTTTCAGAGAAAAGTGAAATCAGATATGTGGGTGGGTGTGTAAGAAAAGTGATAAAAAAAGAAAAAGTTGATGATATTGACCTAGCAACAAATTTAACGCCCCCGGAAGTTTGTGAGGCCCTTAAAAACAAACAAATAAGTTATTACGAAACAGGAATTGAACACGGAACTATAACTGCAACAATTGACGAATATAAATACGAAATTACTTCTTTAAGGAAAGACGTCTCAACTGATGGAAGGCATGCTGAAGTAGAATTCTCTTTAGATTGGAAGGAAGATGCCTCTAGAAGGGATTTTACTATCAATTCAATTTATGCAGATGGCGATGGTAATTTATTTGATCCATTTAACGGTAAAAAAGATTTGGAGGATGGGTATATTAATTTTATTGGCAATGTGGAAAAAAGAATTCAAGAGGATTATTTACGTATTTTGAGGTATTTAAGATTTTATTTAAATTACTCAAATCATAAGCACCAGCCAGAAATAATAAAAAATATAAAAAAAAATATTGATGGAATTTCAAATATATCATCTGAAAGATTAATTGATGAACTAAAAAAAATAACTAGTTCAAATGGATTTTTAAAACTCTTTAAAGATCAAGAAAGTTTAGAACTCGTAGAAATAATTTTCCCTCAATTAAAGAATATTAAAAATTTTAAAAAACAAAATTCTTATGCTGTAGAGAATTTTTTAAAAATTGACTTTATATTTTTGATTGCGCTTTTAGTGATTGATGGGACTGATAATACTGATTATTTTCTTTATAAATTTAAAATATCTAATAAAGATAAGAAAAGATTAAAATTAATAGATCTTTTTTATAGAGAAAAAGTAACTTTAAACAACTTTACAGAGAAAAACTTGAATAAATTTTTTTATTTTAACGGGCGACAGGCTGTAATAGATATAATTAATTTTAAAATATTTATCTCAAACAAAGTAGAGAAAAAACTAATCAAACTATTAGATAATTATAAAGAGAAAGTAATTCCAACTTTGCCAATAGGGGCTGATCTATTAATGTCCAAATTTCAAATTCCTGAGGGTAAAACTTTGGGTAAAAAATTAAAAAGGATAGAAGAAACTTGGGTTCAAAATGGATTTCAAATTTCAGATAAGCAGGTACAACAAATAGTTAAAAGTTAAATATATTTAACGTCTTTAATTTCAAAATTTTTTACACCAGAGGGTGTATTTATTTCAACTAAATCACTTTTATTTTTTCCAATCAAACCTTTTCCAATTGGTGATTGAAAGAAAATTAGTTTTTGTTTTAAATCTGCCTCATCTCTTCCAACAATTTTATAATTAATTTTTTCACCAGTATCTAAATCCTCTAAATAAACTGTAGATCCAAAAATTACTTTTCCTTCATTGTTTAGTTTTGTAACATCAATAACATTTGCTCTTGCAATAATATCGTTAATTTCTGTAATTCTTCCCTCATTATGAGATTGTTCTTCTTTAGCTGCATGATATTCAGCATTTTCTTTGAGGTCTCCATGGGATCTCGCTTCAGCAATTGCAGCTACTATCTCAGGTCTTTTTTTTTCTTTTAAAAAAACTAATTCTTCTTTTAGTTTATTTAATCCGTTTAATGTTATTGGCTCTTTATCCATTTGTTTTATTTCCATTTTGCAATCGGAGGTAATGACATTAAAATTCCTTCAACATTACCACCAGTTTGTAGTCCAAATTTTGTTCCTCTATCATAGAGTAAATTAAATTCTGCGTATCGACCTCTTTTAATATACTGAAACTCTTTATCTTTTAAAGTCCATTTTCTTTTTATTTTTTTTTTAATTATTTCATTAAATAACATTTGAAATGTAACACCAACATCTCTGACAAATTTAAAGTCACTTTCAAAATTATCATTTTTATAATCAAAAAAGATTCCACCTATACCTCTGGCTTCTTTTCTGTGAGGTAGATAAAAATATTCATCACAGTACTTTTTATATTTTTTATAATATTTCTTATTATGTCTATCGCACATTGCTTTTAATGTTTTATGAAAGTTTTTCCTCTCTTTTTCATCTTTTATTGCCGGGGTTACATCCATTCCTCCACCAAACCAATTCTTTGTTGTACAAATAAATCTGGTATTAAAATGCATTGCAGGAATATGTGGATTTTGCATATGCATAACTATTGATATTCCTGATGCCCAAAATCTAGGATCTTTACTTGCGCCTGGTATATTCTTTTGAAATTGCTTAGGAAATTTTCCATAAACTTTTGAAAAATTTACTCCTACTTTTTCAAAAATTTTTCCATTTTTAAGAATTCTATATTCGCCACCACCCTCATCTTTTGTATTGCTTCTTTTCCAAGAAGTTGATTGAAAATTAACTTTGTTTTTTTCAATTTTTAAAATGTCGTCGCATATTGCATTTTGCAATAGCTTAAACCAGTTACTCGCCAAGTCTTTTTTTATTGAAATATCCATTTTATATTAATTTTATCTGACGCAAACTTTCTGCCAAAACAATGGCAACAGACGATGCAATATTAAGAGACCTTACTTGGCTGTTCATTGGTATTTTTAAACGATTTTTAATAAGTTTATGGACCTTTTCGGGTACCCCAGCACTTTCTCTTCCAAACAAAATAGTATCATCAGGCTTAAATTTAAATTTAGTATAATTTACTGAACCCCTAGTTGTCATCAATACGATTCTTTTTTTCTTCTTTGCCTCAAAAAATTTTTCAGAACTTTGATAAAACTCTATTTGGCTATAGTCCATATAGTCCATAACCACTCTTTTAAATCGTTTATCTGATAATAGAAAGCCACATGGTTCAATTATTTCTAGTTTAGCACCCAAACAAGCACAAGTTCTAATGATTGCACCAGTATTCTGAGGTATATCAGGCTCATACAAAGCTATTTTGGGTCCTAAAATTGTTGAATTCTGTGTCATTCTTTCAGTAGTAAAATAATTATTTTATATTATATGAATTCGTATATTAACTATTTTAAATCAAAAAGAGATAATAACAAAAGCTACTAAAAGTGTCTGAAAAAAAAACAAAAAGAAGAGATTTTTTATTTACAGCTACCACAGCTGTAGGCGCTGTTGGAGCGGCTGCAGTAGTGTGGCCAATGATAGATCAAATGAATCCAGATGCTTCTGTTAAAGCATTAGCTAGCACAGAAGTTGATGTAAGTGCATTAACACCAGGAAATACACTAACTGTTTTGTGGAGAGGAAAACCAGTCTTTATAAGAAGAAGAACTCAAGAAGAAATTGATGAAGCAAGATCTGTTAAGATGGAGGATTTAATTCATCCTGAAAAAGATGAAGATAGAGCAAAAAACCCTGAGTGGCTTGTTATGTTGGGTGTATGTACCCACCTTGGATGTGTACCTCTAAATGATAAAGGTGATTATAATGGTTGGTTCTGTCCATGTCATGGATCTCATTATGATACCTCTGGAAGAATTAGAAAAGGACCAGCACCTTGGAATATGGAAGTGCCTAAATATGAATTCGTTGATGCAAACACAATTAAAATTGGATAAAGAAAAATGAGTGATCATGATTACAGACCAAAATCGAAAGTAGGACAATGGTTTAATGATCGATTGCCACTATTAACTCTTGCAAATCATTTAACAGATTATCCGACTCCTAAAAATTTAAATTATTGGTGGACATTTGGTGGAATTTTAACTTTTTGCTTAATCACTCAAATTGTTACCGGATTAACTCTTGCAATGCATTACATTGCTCACGCAGATATGGCTTTTGAGAGTGTTGAGCACATCATGCGTGATGTCAATTACGGTTGGTTAATTAGATACATTCATGCAAATGGTGCATCTATGTTTTTCTTAGCAGTCTACATTCATATCTTCAGGTCATTATTTTATGGTTCTTACAAAGCACCAAGAGAAATAATTTGGATAATTGGAATAATTATTTATTTGCTAATGATGGCGGCTGCATTTATGGGCTATGTATTGCCTTGGGGACAAATGAGTTTCTGGGGAGCAACTGTAATCACAAATTTATTTAGCGCTATTCCATTAGTTGGAGAGGGTATTGTCACTTGGTTGTGGGGAGGTTATTCAGTCGATAACCCTACGTTAACTAGATTTTTTACTTTGCATTATTTAATTCCATTTTTGATTTTAGGATTAGTTGTTTTACATATATGGGCATTACATGTTCCTGGTAACAACAACCCAGTTGGAATAGATATAAAAAAACCATCTAAAGACACTGTGCCTTTCCATCCTTACATAGTAATTAAAGATGGTTTTGCTTTATTAATGTTCATGATTGTGTTTGCTTTCTTTGTATTTTATGCACCAAACATTTTAGGACATGCGGACAATTATATCGAGGCTAACCCAATGGTAACACCTGCACACATTGTTCCTGAATGGTATCTACTTCCTTTTTATGCAATATTAAGATCAGTTCCAGATAAATTGTTGGGAGTTGTGGCTATGTTATCTGCAATATTAATTTTAGCGGTTTTACCTTGGTTAGATACCTCAAAAATAAGATCCGCGGTATTCAGACCTTTATATAGACAATTCTACTGGATACTAGTTGCAGATGTTTTAATACTAGGTTATGTGGGTGCGATGCCAGCTGAGGGACTTTACTTGTTGATAGCACGAGTTGCTACTGCGTATTATTTTTTACATTTTTTAGTTATTCTTCCTGTTTTAGGTTTTAAAGAAAAAACCTTACCAGTGCCTTTAAGCATTACTGAACCTGTGCTTGGTGGTTCACCGAATTTAGCAGCCGCCAGAAATAGAGAAAGCAAAATAGAGTAAGGTGAAAAATTTATTTAAGTTATTATCTATAATAATCGTAATCATCGCTCCAAATTCATATTCTTTTGCTGCTGAAAAAGTAGAATATCTAAAAACTGATTGGAGTTTTAAGGGTCTATTTGGAAAATTTGATAGGGCCTCTCTTCAAAGAGGTTATCAAGTTTATACTGAAGTATGTGCCTCATGTCATTCTATGAAGTATTTAAGTTATAGAAATTTAGCAGAGCCAGGAGGGCCAGAATTCTCTGAAGCTCAAGCTAAAGCTATAGCATCTTCATTTGAAGTAACTGATGGTCCAAATTCAGATGGTGAAATGTTTACAAGACCAGGTAAATTATCTGATAAATTTGTAATGCCATATGACAATGTAAAAGCTGCCCAAGCGGCAAATGGTGGCGCATACCCTCCAGACATGTCTGTTTTGGTTAAAGCTAGAGGAGGTGGAGTTGACTATATCTATTCCTTATTACAAGGATATGAAGATGCTCCTAGCAACGTATCTTTAGATGACGGAGTTTACTACAACAAATATATGTATGGTAATAAAATTAGAATGGCTGCTCCATTATCTGATGGATTAGTAGAGTATGGTGATGGAACAAATGCAACAGTAGAACAGATGTCAAAAGATGTAACGACCTTCTTAATGTGGTCAGCTGAACCTCATTTAGAGTCTCGACATCAAATGGGCTTTAAAGCGATTGTTTATTTAATTATTTTAACTGTTTTAGTTTATTTTAGTATGAAAAGAATCTGGTCACGTGTTGAATCTGAAGTTTAAAACATCTCCATCTTTTACAATATAATCTTTACCCTCTAATCTCATTTTTCCGTTAGCCTTAGAATTTACCCATCCATCATTGGCTACAAAATCCTCATAAGATATAGCTTCGGCTCTAATGAAACCTTTTTCAAAATCTGTATGAATTTCTCCTGCAGCCTTAGGAGCAGGACAATTTTTTTGTATAGTCCACGCTCTTGTTTCTTCAGGTCCAGAGGTAAAATATGTATCAAGTTCTAATATTTTATAGCCCTTTTGAATTAACATACTTAAACCTGTATCTTTTAAACCAATCATATCCATGTAATTTTTTTTCTCATCTTCTGCTAATTCATTTATTTGATTTTCTATGTCTGCAGAAACAATCAGGGTGTTATCTTTTCCAAATTTTTCGATGAAGTCTTTAGTATATTTATTTCCATCCTGAATGCTTTGCTCATCTACATTGCAAACAAAAATCTTTGGTTTTATTGATAAAAGGCCACTTTGATTAAGTTGTTTTGTATCAAATTGAGATTTTAATATTGATATACCTTTATCATTATTAATGCAGTCTAATGCAATCTCTAAAATCTTAAGCTGGTCTTCGTCCACATTTTTTTTATTATTTTTCTCAAGTCTTTTTTGAATAGACTCTAAATCAGCTAGCATCATTTCAGTTTCAATGATCTCAAGATCTCTTATAGGGTCGACGTCAGGATTAACATTTTGAATATCGTCTGAGTCGAAGCATCTAATCATATGAATAACCGCATCAACTTCTCTAATGTGGGACAGAAATTTATTGCCTAATCCCTCGCCTTTAGATGCTCCCTTCACAAGTCCGGCTATATCTACAAATGAAATAGTTGTGTTAATTGTTTTTTTTGATTTTGAAACTTCTGATAATTTGTTCAATCTTCCATCTGGAACAGGGACTACTCCCACATTGGGATCTATCGTGCAAAATGGAAAATTTGCAGCCTGGGCTTTGCTTGAGTTTGTAAGAGCGTTGAAGAGTGTAGATTTACCTACATTTGGTAAACCAACAATTCCACATTTAAAACTCATTATTTATTATTTACAGTGCTAGAGAATAAATCTAATTTTTTGTCGATAAGTATTGATATAGAACCTGTGATGTTATTCGTGATTTTTTCTAATCCAAGCATTTCATCCTCATCAAAATTTTGAAGAACAAAATCACTTACTTCCATTTTATCTTTTGGTTTACCAATTCCTATTCGTACTCTTGAATAATCTTTACCAATAAATTTATCTATTGATGCAATCCCGTTATGTCCTGCATCAGATCCACCAAATTTTGCTTTTATCTTACCAAATTCTACATCTAGATCATCATGGAAAACGATAACATCCTCAGCATCTATTTTGAAGTATTCAATTAACTCTCTAATACAAATTCCAGAATTATTCATAAATGTTAAAGGTTTAATAGCGTAAACTTTTTGATCTCCTACATTACCAGTTGTAAGAAGTCCTTTAAATTTTGGTTTTTGTTTTGAAAGTCCAAATTTTTTATTTATTGCATCTATAATTTTGAAACCAATATTATGTCTATTGTTTTCACTGTCTGGGGTTGGATTGCCTAATCCTACAAGTAGAAGCATAAAATATTAGTATTGGAGGATAAAATTCAATTTTAATTAACTTATTTTTTTTCTTCAGCAGGTTTTTTGTCTTCACCTTCTTTTTTATCACCTTCAGCCGCTGGTTTCTCTCCACCTTCAGCTGCTGCCGCTTCTGTTCCTTCAGCACCTTCTCCCTCAGCCGCCTCAGCTTCTGCAGGTTTTTCAGGTTCTTTCATAACAGTTGGAGCTGCTAGAGTTGCAATTACGAAATCTCTTCCTTGAATGGTAGGAGTGACGTCACTGTCAAGATTTATAGAAGAAATCTTAAAACTCTCTCCAATATCAACTCCATCAAGATCTATTACAAGATTTTCAGGAATTTTTTCACTTGGACATTTTAGCTCAACTTTTCTTCTTACAATGTTTAAAACCCCACCTCTTTTCAAACCAGGAGATTTTTCATGATTCAAAAATTTTACTGGAACTTCAATTCTAACTTTTACTCCTGCGACTATTCTTAGAAAGTCTACATGAATTGGTTCATCTGAAATAATGTCATATTTTATTTCTCTTGGAAGAGCTTTTTGAGGTTTGCCATCAACATTTAAAGTTATGATACTTGATAAAAAATTTTCATTTTCAATTAGTGATTTAAGTACCTTTTTAGATATTGAAATCTTTTCGTTTTGAGCTTCACCGCCATAAATTATAGCGGGCACATTACCGTTATCCCTCAGCGAATTAAGCTCACCTTTAGTTTTTGTAGTTCTGATGTTAGCGTTTAATGAATTCATAAAAACAAAGGTTTTTAGCTCAAGTTCCTTAATAACTCAAGGTATTTATTTGAATAAATCTGATACTGAAGTTGAATTAGATATTCTTTTAATTGCTTCACCCATAAGACCTGAAATTGACAGAACTTCAATGTTTTTAGCACCTTTAACTCTGTTCATGTTATCAA
>CACPHV010000003.1 GCA_902633985.1 uncultured Pelagibacteraceae bacterium | reverse complement strand
TAAAAATTTTTTTAAAAATAAATTTAATTTTTCTTTGGAGTATTGTTTGTTGAAAATTGGCTTACCAATTTTTTT
Source organism: uncultured Pelagibacteraceae bacterium (assembly GCA_902633985.1). Classification (GTDB taxonomy): domain Bacteria; phylum Pseudomonadota; class Alphaproteobacteria; order Pelagibacterales; family Pelagibacteraceae; genus Pelagibacter. The sequence goes on along the minus strand of CACPHV010000003.1, from coordinate 115,706 downwards.
TAACAAAACTAAGTTAATTTTTTCAGAATTATTTTTTTTATCTTTGATCATAAAAGATAAAATCTTATTTAAATCACTGACAGAAAAATATTTTTTTATAGAAGAAGGTAGACCAGAATTATCAATATGATTTATAATTAAATTATATTCACTTTTACTAAGCATGTTTTCCTTAAAACTAAAACTCAGTGCCGTTTTCATTCCAAGTATCACGGCTTCACCATGATTTAGTTTATGGCTATACCCTAAGCCTGCCTCATAAGCATGGGCAAATGTATGGCCAAAATTTAATACTTTTCTTAATGCTATTTCTTTTTCATCTTTTTCAACTATTTTTTTCTTAATTTTACAACTTTCATAAATTGCTTTTTCAATAAATGGAGAAGAAAGACCTAAAATCTTTTTAAGATTTTTATTTAAGAAACTAAAAAATTTTTTATTATCAATTAATGAATGCTTCAATATTTCTCCATATCCACAAATTATCTCTCTTTTTGATAAAGATTTAAGAAATTGGATATCTGAGAGAACCAATGATGGTTGATAAAAACTTCCTATTAAATTTTTACCATACTTAGAATTAACTCCAGTTTTTCCACCTATTGATGAATCAACTTGAGCTAAAAGAGTTGTTGGAACATTTGCAAACTTTAAGCCCCTTTTGAAAAGACTAGCCGCAAAACCACTTACATCACCCGTGATTCCTCCTCCTAAAGAAATTAAAATATCATTTCTTGAAAAGTTTTTATTTAATAAAACTTCTAGAATTTTATTAACGCTATTTATATTTTTATTTTTTTCACTAGCATTAAAAAATAATATAAAAATACTTTTATTTTTTAAAGACTTTTTAATATTTGAGACAAATTTTTTTGGAACATTTTTATCAACAACAATTAAACATTTATCAAAATCAATTGAATTTGATTTAAAAATTTTTGATACACTTGAGGTCAAATTTGATCCAATAATTATTGGATATTTTTCAGTTTTTGTTACTATATTTAATCTAGTTTGTTTCATATATTTCTATAATTTTTTTTACTATTTCAATTTTAGTAAGATTATCACACTTTATCTCATATAAAGCTTTAGAATAAATGTTAGATCGTTTCTTAATTAAATCAATTAACTCAGTATCTGTTGCATTAATCGCTAATGGTCTTTTTTTACTGTTTTTAATTCTATTTAACAATGTTTTATCATCCCAATTTAGCCAAAAAGATAAATGATTTTTTAAAATTTCTCTCCTAATATTGTTATTTGTAAAAGCTCCCCCACCAAGTGAAATCACAGTGGAGCTTAATTTAAGTTTTTTTAAAGTTGTTTGTTCTTCAATTTTTCTAAAATAATCCTCACCCTTAACTTCAAAGATTTTTTTTATTGTAGTGTTTAAATTTTTTTCAATTTCATTATCGATATCGACAAAATTTAATTTTAATTTCTTAGCTACTAAAGATCCAATAGAGCTCTTACCAGAACCCATCATTCCCAAAAAAACTAGATTTTCTTTTGATTTCATAAGTTTCTTTATTGAAAAAACATAAATATGTCTTAATTTGAAATTATCTAAAAGTATATGCAATTCATTAAAAATACAAGTTCAGGCAAAGCAAGTATGATAGGACTTGTCATTAAATCTATAATCGGATTAGGGGTTATTTTAGGTATTATTTTTTTTCTAAGTACAATTGATTTTCCTGCACCTAAAAAAGAAATTGAAAAAATTATTCCAAATGAAAATTTTAAAATTGTTAAATAAGAAAATTTTTTCAATTACATTATTTTGTCTTATTTTTTTTATACCTGTATTTGCAGAAGAGAAACCAATAGATATTTGGAATATCGAAAAAAAAGATAATCAGGTTATTTCAGAAACAAATATTTCAAGTAAAAATTCTAGTGGTATTACTCAAAGTGGTACTGCCCAAACTAGTGTTTACGAATTACAAACAAATAAACAAACAGATACAATTAAACTAGACAAAGAGTTTTCATCAAAAAAAATTAAAATTGTTGGGTTATATGATCCAAGTGAATACGGCTTAAGTATAGATATGTGGTCAAACTCAGATGGCACTAAATTAAAAAAATTATTTCAGAATATTAATAAGTTTAATCTTTCCGAGGATGCATCTGATATAATGCACATATCTTTATTAACCAATGCTTATTCTCCAACTAAAAACATTACTGAACAAGAATTTATGAGCTTTAAATCTGATTGGTTAATAAAAGATGCAAACTTAGAATTAATTGAAGAATATTTAATTAAAAATCAAATAATAAATTTGCATCCAAATTTAGCAAGATATTTGGTAGATAGTTATTTATCAGAGTCAAATGTAAAAAAATCATGTGAGATTTTTTCTAAAAATACTGAACCTATTCAAGACGATTATCTATCTAAATTTAATTTATATTGTTTAATCAATTATGGAAAAAATGAAGAGGCACAATTAATTTTAGATTTAAAAAAAGAGTTAGGTTTTGAAGATAATTATTATGAAAACAAAATAAATTATTTATTTGGATATCTAGATGAGACAGATAAAGAAATATCAATAAATTCAATTTTAGATTTTCATTTAGCTCATAGAACTAACCCTGAGTTTTCTTATGAACCAACAGTAGATACACCTAAAATAGTTTGGAAATATCTCTCAGCTGCTAATTTACTTTTTAAAATTCAAGATATAGAAATTACTGATGTAGAAAAAATTTCTACAATAGAAAAAGCTGTTAATGATAAAAATTATTCTGAAAAGGAGTTATTCGAATTTTATAAAAAATTCCAATTTAATATTAATCAATTTTTAAACGCGAAAGAGGCGTATAAATCTTTATCTTCAATCGAGGGACGTGCTCTTTTATATCAAAGAACTCTTTTAACAGAAGAACCAAAAATCAAATTAGAATTTTTAAAGATTTTAAAGGATCTATTTATAGCTGATGATATTGGTGATGCCTTTGATTTAGAATTAAAAAAATTTTTAGGTGAAATTAATTTTGAGGATGTTCCATCAAACTTTACAACATTTTATATTAGTAATTTAAACAATAAAGAGGCAGTAGATAAAAAGATTAAATATAATAGTAAAATTTTACATCAATCAAAACTTATAAATTATTTCAATGGGGACTATGCAAAATCTAAAATTGAAGAGGATCTCGATAAATTTTTAAAGAAAATTAAAAAAGATAAAAAATACTTTTTATCAAAAAAAGATATAATTTTTCTAGAGGCACTTAAATCTGATGGAGTTGAAATTTCAAAAAAATATAACGGTCTTTATGAGGTGAAGCAATCAGAAATGCCTGCCGATATTCAAACAATGATAGATAATAATGAGATTGGAGCCGCATTGTTGAGAATAATTGAGGTAATTGGACCTGATAAAATTGAAAATATTGATGAAGATACAGTTTATTTTATTATCAATACTTTAAATCAATTAAATGTTGATTTAATTAGAAACAAACTATTACTAAAAGTTCTTCCTTTAAAAGTATAAAAATTATAATAAAATCAAGTTATGGCTATAAGAACTATAATAACAGAACCTAATAAATTACTTAGGCAAATATCTAAACCAGTCAATAGTGTTGGTAAAGAAGAGCAAAAATTGATGGATGATATGCTAGAGACAATGTACGACGCAAACGGAATTGGTCTCGCGGCGATACAAGTTGGTGTACCAAAGAGGATAATTGTAATGGATATAAGTAAAGATGAGAGCAAAAAAGATCCAAGATATTTCGTTAATCCGGTTATCAAAAATAAAGATCCAAAAAAAGCAACTTATGAGGAAGGATGTCTTTCTGTACCAAATCAGTTTGCAGAAATTGATAGACCTAGTAAGTGCGAAGTAGAATATCTTGATTATGATGGAAAAAAGAAATTGTTAAAGGCCGATGGTCTTCTGGCAACATGTATTCAGCACGAGATGGACCATTTAGAGGGAATCTTATTTATTGATCATCTTTCAAAATTAAAAAGGTCAATGATAATTAAAAAATTATCAAAATTAAAATCTATTTCTGTAGAAGCTTAATCAATGCTAAAAAAAATAGTTTTTATGGGTACTCCCATGTTCGCTGTTCCAATTTTAAAATCACTTTATCAAAATGGATATACTATTTCTTGTGTTTATACACAACCACCTCAAAAATCTAAAAGAGGTCAAAAAATTAACAAGTCACCAATTCAATTAATTTCAGAGACTTTAAATATAGAATTTAGAACACCAAATTCATTAAAAGAAAATTTAGATGAATTAGAATATTTTAAATCTTTAGAGGCAGATTTAGCAATAGTTGTGGCTTATGGTCAAATTATACCAAAGTCATATTTAAATTTAACTAAAAAAGGTTTTATTAATATACATGCATCTATTCTTCCAAAATGGAGAGGTGCTGCTCCTATTCAAAGATCAATTATGAATTTAGATAAAGAGACAGGAATTAGTATTATGAAAATAGGGGAAGAACTAGATACAGGACCGGTATGTAATGTTTATAAAATTAATATAGAAAGTAATTTAAATGCTGAAGATATTAATGAAAAGCTATCAAGTTTGGCTGCAGAGAAAATTTTAAATAATATAGATGATATATGTGAGGATAAAGCAAACTTTATAGAACAAGATCATTCATCAGCTACATACGCACCAAAAATTCAAAAATTAGAGGGGCAGATTAATTGGAAAGAAGATTCTAAAATTATAATTGGTAAAATAAATGGACTTTATCCAGTTCCAGGCGCTTATTTCATGTTTAACAGTGAGAGATATAAAATATTAAAAGCAGAAATTGGACAATCACAAGGAAAACCAGGTGAGGTTTTATCTGACCATTTAGAAATTTCATGTGGAGATAAAAAATCAATAAAAATTAAAGAGATACAAAGACAAGGAAAAAAGCGTCAAAGTATTGGAGAATTTGTTTTAGGAACACAAATTAAAAAAGGTTCATTTTTATAATGAATAGATACCAAATACTTATTGAGTATGTAGGGACAAATTTTAGAGGATGGCAAATTCAAAAAAAGGGACCAACAATTCAAGGATTAATTCAAGAAAAATTATCAAAATTATTAAAAGAAAAAATTGTTTTATATGGTCAAGGAAGAACTGATGCAGGGGTTCATGCATTTGAGCAATCTGCACACTTTGATTGCAAAAATAAAATAACCGATAAAATTAAATTTTTAAAATCCATTAATCATTTTTTAAATTTAAAAGACATTGCAATCAAAAATATTAAAAAAAGAAATAATAAATTTCATGCTAGATTTTCAGCAAAACAAAGAATTTATAAATACTTCATTTTTAACCAAATAAGCCAACCAATAATTGAAAAAAATAGAGTGTGGCATGTTCGTAAGCCTTTAAATTTAGAATTAATGAAAAAGGGTGCAAAGAAGTTATTAGGAACTAATGATTATTCAACTTTTAGATCTTCAAGCTGTCACGCTAAAAGTCCAATTAAAACTATTAAATCAATTAAAATTAAATCATCAAAAAATAAAATTGAATTTCAATTTAGTTCTCAATCATTTTTACAACATCAGGTTAGATCTATGGTTGGTTGTTTAAAATATTTGGGAGAAACTAAATGGGATTTAAAAACTTTTGAAAAGAGATTTAAGTCAAAAAAAAGAACACTGTGTGCTCCTCCAGCACCACCAAGTGGTTTATTTTTATTTAGAGTTCTTTATTAATTTATTTTTATTGCTCATAGCAAACTTTTTATTTATTCGCCATCTAGACTCAGCTCTTACAATGTAACCACAACAGTTTTTTGATTTACATTTACAAGGAAATTGTTTGTAGTTTTCATCATAACCAAATCCATAATCACAGGTAAACTCCTCACCTTTTTTAATATCTTTGATTGCTTTGACCCAAATTTTCAATCCCTTTCCATCGTAATCACAATTATTATCACAAGAATGATTAATTAAACCTGCAGTATTCCATGGAAAATCTCCATCTAGATCGTATCTTTTATTTATTGTGAATAAATATATTGGTTTACTATTATCGTACTTATCAGAAGCCTGTGTTTGTTTTTTTGTTATAAGTTTTCCGACATAGTCAATTATTTTGGTTCCCTCTTTAATGTCACGAGTTGCATAAAGCCCTCTTCCTTTATTATCAATGCTAGATTTTTTTATTTTATATAACTTCATGAAATTTTTTATTAAGAGTTTTCTTAAGAATTATCAATTAAATTCTAAAAGAGCATCAACATGTCTTTTAGTGCTGTCTCGAAGTGCGTTTAGGTCATAACCGCCCTCTAAAATTGAAACAACTTTTCCATTACAAAACTTTTTAGAAGCCTCTAACACTCTTTTAGTAATAGTAAAATAATCCTCTGTTTTTAAATTAAATTGAGCGAGGGGGTCATCTTCATGGGCGTCAAAACCAGCGCTAATTAATATAAACTCTGGTCTAAACTCCTCTAATTTTTTTAATACACGTTCAAATACGTTTAAATATTCTTCTGAACTTATGCCAGCTGGCAAAGGTATATTAAAGATATTGTTAAATTTACCTCTTTCTTGTTCTGAACCAGTTCCTGGGTAGTAGGGATATTGGTGAGTTGATATAAAAAGAACATTTTCATTTTCATAAAAAATATCCTGCGTTCCATTACCGTGATGTACATCAAAATCTATTATTGCAACTTTCTTGTATTTATGTTTTTTCAACAAATAATTTGCACCAATACTCACTGAATTTAAAATGCAAAAACCAGCAGCCTTATTTTGTGAACTATGATGTCCAGGAGGTCGAACACTACAGAATGCATTTCTAAATTCTTTTTTTTCCACCCCATCAATTGCAGCAATTATTGATCCAACAGCATCGAAAGTTGCGTCTTTGCTTCCAGGTGAAATGATTGTATCACCATCAAGTGAAAAAAAACCTTTTTTTGGGAAAGAACTTTTTACTAAATTTAAATAATTATTTTCATGTGTGGTTAATAGAATATCATCTGAAACTCTAGATGGTTTCTTCCATATAAGATTTTTATTATTAAGTTTTTTAAAATTTTCTACTATGACTGATACCCTTGCTATTTGTTCTGGATGTCCAGGACCTGTATCATGATTTTTAGATGTATCTGATGTAATTAAGCCAGTTTTCACTTAAAGTAATTATCTAAGATTTTAGTATAAATTAAAGTTAATCTTTTTAAATCAGATAAGGACACACATTCCCCTACTTTATGCATAGTTTTTCCTACTAACCCAAATTCTAAACATGGAGCTATTTTTCTTATAAATCTAGCATCCGACGTGCCACCAGTTGTTGATAACTTTGGTTTAATTCTAGTAATTTTTTTAATTGTATTTTGAATCATAAATGTAGTTTTATTTGGTTTAGTTAAAAAAGCCTCACCAGAAACACTATATTCAATTTTAAATTTTGATTTATTTTTACTACAAATTTGTTTTATTATTTTGTTTATTTTATTCTTTAATTTGTAGGATGTATGTTTATTATTAAATCTAATATTAAATGAAGCACTAGCTAAACCTGGAATTACATTGTCAGCTGAATTGTCAATGTCAATTTTTGTTATTTCTAAATTTGTAGGTTGAAAATCTTTTGTACCTTTATCAAATTTAATTTCTTTTAACTCTTTTAGTATTCGAACCAAAGCTGTTGAAGGATTGTTGGCTCTATTTGGGTAAGCTACATGACCTTGAATACCAATGACAGTCAATTTTCCAGTCATACTACCTCTACGACCAATTTTAATCATTTCTCCTAATTTATTTGGATTCGTAGGTTCTCCCACTAAGCAAAAATCTATTTTTTCTTTTCTTTTTCTCAAATACTCAACAACTTTTTTTGTCCCATTAATTGCAACTCCTTCTTCGTCTCCAGTGATTAGAAGACTAATAGACCCAACAAATTTTTTATTTATTTTAGAAAAATTACTAACCGCAGTAACAAATGCAGCTATTGAGCTTTTCATATCATTTGCACCTCTACCAATTAAGTATCCTTTTTTAACAGCTGGTTTAAAGGGATTAATAGTCCAACCATTTAAATTGCCCGGTGGTACTACATCTAAATGACCTGCATAACAAAAATTTGGACTTGCGGTACCAAGTCTTGCATAAAGATTTTTTACAGGATAACTATTTTTATCTTTGAACTCGAGAATTTTAGTCTTAAAGCCGATTTTTTTTAATTTTTTTTCTAAAAATTTAATTACACCGGCATCAGTTTTTGTAACAGATGGAAACCTAATTAGCTCTTTAGCTAATTGAAGTTCATTAATTTTTTGCATTTTTATTCTCTTAAAAGATCGTTAACTGATGTTTTTGATCTCGTCTTTTCATCAACTTGTTTAATTATTACTGCACAATACAAAGATGGCGCTTGTGGATTGTTTTTATCTGGCAAGGATCCTGGAACTACCACTGAATAAGGTGGAATTTTTCCATAAGTTATTTCTCCAGTTTTTCTATTAACAATTTTTGTTGATTGTCCAATATACATTCCCATACTTAGAACAGAGCCTTCTCCAACTATTACACCTTCAACTACTTCGGACATTGCTCCTAAGAAAACATTATCTTCAATAATCGTTGGTAATGCTTGAGCAGGTTCTAATACACCTCCAACTCCAGTACCAGCTGAGATATGACAATTTTTTCCAATCTGGCAACAACTTCCTGCACGACTAAATGTATCCATCATTGTTCCTTCATCAATATATGCACCAATATTTACATAACACGGCATTAAAACCGCATTCTTTCCTACAAATGATCCTTTTCTTACAGGTGAATTAGGTACCATTCTAAAACCAGCTTTTTCATGATCCTCTTTTGTCCATCCAGCTGTTTTACCTTTAAGTAAATGAGCTTTGTCATACCAACTACTGTATGGACCATTTAAACTTTCCATTGGATACATTCTAAAACTTAACATTATAGCTTTTTTTAGATGTTGATGTGTAACCCATTCACCATTGATTTTTTCAGCTACTCTTGCTTTCCCACTGTCTAAATCATCAATAATTTGATTCACAGCATCCTTTAAAGATTTATCTGAATTTTGATTTACTTGGTCTTTATTTTCCCAAGCTTCATTTATAATTTTCTCAATACTCATAGTTTTATGAGTTTTTTAATAACCTTATTTCTTTTAAAAATAAAGAAAGATTTTCAATTTTGTAATCAATATACTCTTCATCAGACTCTTTTTTACCCCAGTATTCATCATTGATTAGCCAAACTGTTTTTGCTCCTCTTTCTTTTCCAATAGATAAGTTTTTTGCGATATCTTCAATGTAAAGTGTCTCAGTTGGATCAATTTGAAATTTTTTGACCATCAGATCAAATGCTTTTGCCTCAGGTTTTGGACTGTACTCAGCATCAACAATATCGAATACACCGTCAAATTGATCATCAATTCCTAAGTGAGAAGTAATATTTTTAACATGTTCTTTACTACCATTTGTAAACACAAATTTGTTTAGATTAATATTTTCAAGCTCATTTCTTAAAGCAGTATCTCTTTCTAAAAAATCTAAGTTAATATCATGTACGTAGTCTAAAAATTCTCTTGGAGGTATATCGTGATGTATCATTAAACCATTAAGACTAGTGTTATATTTATGAAAATAATTTGTTTGTAATTCTTTTGCCTCTTTTAAATCTACATTTAATTTATTCGAAATATATTGAGTCATTTTTTTACTTACTTGACCAAATACTCCTTCAAGATCACTATAGAGTACCCCATCACAATCAAATAATATGTTTTTGATATTCTTTAATTCTTTCATTGTCTTATTAGAGTCCCGGAGCCCTTGTCAGAGAATATTTCCCATAAACACGAATGTGGCTTTGTGCCATTGATTATACCAACTGCTGTTACACCATTATTCACCGCATCTAAGCATGCATTTATTTTAGGTATCATACCTTCTGTAATAGTTTCATCTTTAATCATTTTCATAATCTCGGATGAGGAAATTTCTTCTATTAATTTTTTATTTTTGTCTAGAACACCATCCACATTCGTCATTAACAAAAGTCTTCTAGATTTCAAAGATTTTGCTATGGCCATTGCAGCCGTATCTCCATTAATATTATATGTTTGGTTTTCTTTACCTAATCCTAATGGTGAAATTATAGGAATTTTATTTTGATTAATTATATCTAATATTTTTTCATTATTAATCTCATTTGGTATTCCTACAAATCCTAGCTCTTCCACTTCTGGTATAATTCTTATAACATTATTATTTTTTGTATTAATAGAGATTGCTTCTGTTCCTTTGTCTTTTAAAGAATTAACAATGTCATTATTAAAATCAATCAAAACAGTTTCAACAATGTCAATTATATTTTTATCAGTTACTCTTAGTCCTCTTATAAATTTTGATTGAATATTTGATTTTTCTAGTTCTCTTTTAATTCTAGGTCCACCACCATGAATTACCACAGTTGCAAGGCCTAATTTATTTAAAACAATAAGATCAGTTATAAAATTATTAAATATGTTTCTATCAATTAAAACATTTCCACCGTATTTAATTACTATTAAATCATTTTTATATTTTTCAATATATTTAGTTACTTCATTAATTGGTGGCCCATCTTTAGGTAATATCTTTTCTAGGTCCATTTATTATTTTTTAATTAGGTTACAGTTTTAACTGTTGTACGTTTCATTATTACAACCTGCTGAGCCATTGTTAAAATGTTATTAACTGTCCAATAAATTACTAACCCACTTGGGAATGGTGCAAGAATTACTGTTAAAAACAAAGGGAAGAACATAAATATTTTTGCTTGCATTGGATCTGTTGGAGCAGGATTTAACTTTTGTTGAACCCACATTGATACTCCCATAGCAACTGGCCATGCCCCAATTACAAGGAAAGAAGGTACGTCATAAGGAAACAATCCAAATAAATTAAATATTGAAGTAGGATCCTTAGCACTTAAATCTTGGATCCAACCATAAAAAGGCATATGACGCATTTCTATCGTTACAAATAAAACCTTATAAAGAGCAAAGAATACCGGAATTTGAATCAAAATGGGAAGACACCCACTCATAGGATTTACCTTCTCTTTTTTATAAAGAGCCATCATTGCTTGTTGCAATTTCATCTTGTCATCTTTATGTACTTCCTTAAGTCTTGCCATCTCAGGCTGTAGAGCTTTCATCTTAGCCATGCTTCTGAATGAAAAGTTAGCAAGTGGAAAAAATGCTACACGAATACAAACAGTAACAGCAATAATTGCCAATCCATAATTACCAAATATTTTAAAGAAATACTCTAAAGCAGTGAATAAAGGTCGAGTCAAAAAGTACAGAAAGCCCCAATCAATTGTTAAATCAAATTTATCTATTTTTAAAGACTCTGCGTATCCATCAATAACATCAACTCGTTTTGCAGCTACAATTACTTGTAAATTTTCTTCTATAGAAGAATTACCAGTTAATTCTAATGGTTCTGTTGTAACAAAGTTTATTCTGTACTTATTCTTATAATCCATTGTAGTTTTGAATTCTTTTTCTCTTGGTGGAATAAGCGTTGATATGTAGTACTTATCTCCAATTCCTAACCATCCTTTTTGAGCTGTTCTTGAAAATTTTTTCTCTTCAATATCGTCATAATCTTCCTCAATTAATTCTTCATCTAACGTAGCAATAGGACCCTCATGAAGAATGTAAAAATCAGTTATACCTTCTGGGATCTGATTTCTTATAATTTGTCCATAAGAATAGAAGTCATAGTTTTTATCAGTAGAATTTATAACTCTTTGTTTTATTGTGAATAAAAACTTATCATCTAATGCAATTTCTTTTTCAAAAGTGACCCCTTGATCATTAGTCCAACTTAGTTTTATTGGAGATTGATCAGTTAATTTATTATTTCCAGAAACTGACCAAATTGAATCTGCATTTGGAATATCGATATTTTTATCAGTAGTTATAAAGCCACTTTCAATTATATAGCCTTCTTTAGAGCTTCGTGGTGCAAGAAATTTTACCTTTTCATCGCTTTCCAAACTAACATTATATTCTTTGAAAGTTAGATCGTCTATTGCGGCCCCCTTTAATGAAATAGATCCAATAATACTTTGGTTCTCAAATTGAATTCTTTCACTTTGTTGTAACGCTTCTTCTCGTGAAATTTCAGTTACATTTTCTTTTTGATCAAGACTAGGTGCGTCTGAATTCTGTTCAGTCTTAGTTTTTTCAGCTAAATTTTCTTTCGTTACAGGAGGTGGTGCAAAAAATAGCGAGTATAATATAATTACAGCAGCTGATAAACTTATGGCGGCAATTATATTTCTAGTTTCCATTATTTATTATCCTTTATTTCTTTTTTAACTGGGTCAAAACCTTCGCCACCCCCTAAAAATTTTATTGGATGACAGGATAAAATTCTTTTTATACTAAGTAATAAACCTTTAAAAAAACCATACTCTTTTAAAGCATCTATGCTGTATTCAGAACATGTTGGTAAATATCTACAAGAATGACCCAACAATGGACTAATCAAATATTTATAGCCTTTGATAAATTTAATTAAAATTAAAGTAAATATATTCATTATTTTATTTTTGCAAAATCCTGAAAAAGAGTTTCTTTTATAATTTTGTATTCATTATTTAGCATAGAAGACTTAGCTATAACAAGAAATGAATAATCAAAGTTTATCTCTACTTTTTTAACAGCTTCATTCATAATGTTTCTTAATCTTCTTTTAATTTTATTTCTCTTTACTGCATTACCAATTTTTTTTTTAGTCACAAAACTGATATTTAGTCTTTTTTTATCTTTATTTAACAATTTTCCAAAAAAAATACTTACGTATTTATTGGTAATCTTTTTTTGTTTGAGTAAATTTTTAAATTCTTCGTTTTTTGAAAGAGCAAGTATTTTGCTTTTCATTATTCTATACAGAAACAGTTAGTGATTTTCTTCCTCTTGCTCTTCTTCTGGCCAAAAGCTTTTTACCACCTTTAGTTTTCATTTTTGAACGAAAGCCATGTTTTCGAGCTCTTTTTTTATTTGAGGGTTGATAAGTTCTTTTCATAATTAGATTTGATATAGTTTTTTATAATTTTGCACCTTTATATTAGTAATAATTAAAATAGCAAATAGAAGATTAAGCATTAAAATAAGAGGAATCATGGAAAATACAAAAAAAATTAAATTATTTATTGGATTGTCTTATTTATTAATTGTTTGCTTATTTTTGTATTTCTTTTTTTCAAAATTTAGTCTCTCAGAAATTACATCCTATGATTTTCTAAAAGATAACCAATCTTATTTTTTTGAACTTAAAAAATCTAATTTATTTTTAATTTCTATTATTTTTTTAGCATTAACTATTCTTTGGGTTTTCCCTTTTTTAGGATTTGGATCTCCAGTTGCTTTAATGGGTGGTTTTATATTTGGAAAATGGATAGGTACACTTGTTGTTGTTTTAGGCTTGAGTATTGGTGCTACTTTTTTGTATATTTTTGGAAACTATTTTTTAAAACAGCTTATTAGAGAAAAGTTTTTAAATAAGTTTCAAAACTTGGAAATAAAATTTAAACAATCCGAATTTATTTATTTATTAATTTACCGTTTTATAGGTGGTATACCTTGGCAGCTTAGCTGTCTCTTACCAACCCTATTTAATGTTAAGGTTATAAATTTTTTCTTTGCTACATTGATTGGAATAATCCCTCAAATTTTTTTGGCAGTTTCTATTGGGAGTGGATTAGAAAAAATTATAGATCAAAATGCTGAAGTACCTGGAATAACTGATATAATATTTTCATCTGATATATATGTTCCTATTATAGCTTTTTTTATTTTAATTCTAATTACGATATTTTTGAGAAAGTTTTTTTATAGAAATTAGTGGTGCTCCCACCCTGTACTGACCAGGGAACTAGTCATTACCAATGACTTGTTATACCATTTAACTACAGGAGCTTAGAGACAAATTGTATTTTATTGATAATAAACCATTTTTTTCAAATTATTGCCTTAATTTTTTGATGAATATGATCTATATCTATTTTAGGAAAATGTTATGGGAATTCATTACGATTACAAATCAACTAAAGGTAATAAGCTTATGGAAAAGCAAGCTAAAAGAGAAAGAAAGCTTGCTGAAAAAAAAGCTAAACGTTTAGCCAAAGAAGGCCCAAAAAAAGAAGTGGAAAAAGCACCCACACTAGATCCTAACAAACCAATTTCTTTAGATTTCCTGACTAACCCAAACAAAGAATGAGTTCAAAAGAAAAAAATGAGCGTTTAAGCTTGGCGCTTAAAAAAAATTTGAAGAAAAGAAAGATTTTCCAAAAAAAAAATAAAAAGAAAAATAAATAATGTCAATTCAACCTGATTCTTGGATTAAAAAAATGTGCAAAGAGCACAAAATGATAGAGCCATTTTTGGATCATCAAGTTTCTGAAGGAAAAATTTCTTATGGATTAAGTAGCATGGGATACGATGTAAGAATCTCTGATGAATATAGAATATTTACTAATGTAAACAGTTCTTTGGTTGATCCAAAGAATTTTTCTGATGATAATTTCATAGAACGAAAAGGACCACACTGTATTATACCACCAAATTCATTCGTATTAGCTAAAACAGTAGAATATTTTAGAATACCAAAAGACGTTTTATGTATATGTGTTGGAAAAAGTACTTATGCAAGGACAGGAATTATTTGTAATGTTACTCCAATTGAAAATGAATTTGAGGGCAATATTGTAATTGAGCTAAGTAATACAACTCCTAACCCTGCAAAAATTTATTCAAACGAGGGAATAGCACAATTTTTATTTTTTAAATCAGATACTCAGCCAGAAACAACTTATAAATCAAAGAACGGTAAATACCAGGGTCAAACCACAATTCAAGTTGCTAAGATTAAAAAGTAATTTATGGATAAATTTCTGATTAATGGCCCTTGTAAAATGAAGGGTAATGTTTCAATTTCAGGTTCAAAGAATGCATCCTTACCTATATTAGCTGCAACACTATTATTTGATAAACCTGTAGTTATCAAAAATTTACCAAGAGTTAGAGATATTAATACAATGTTAAATTTATTAAAATCTCTTGGTTCTAAAATAATTTTATCAAGAGATCAAAAAACAGCAAAAATTATAAATAAAAAAAATATGAAAACTTTTGCTAGTTATTCTTTAGTCAAAACAATGCGCGGTTCTATTTTAGTTTTAGGTCCACTTATTTCAAAATACCATAAATCTAAAATCTCTTTACCTGGAGGGTGTTTAATTGGTGCTAGACCAGTTAATTATCATCTAACAGCATTAAAAAAACTTGGTATGAAATATGAACTAAAAGATGGATATATTCTTTCTAAATCAAAAGGAAAACTTAGCGGAACAATTATAAATTTTCCAAAGATAAGTGTTGGGGCAACTGAAAATTCTATAATAGCAGCATGTTTAGCAAAAGGAAAAACAGTTTTAAAAAATTGTGCAATAGAACCTGAGATTAAAGATCTTACAAATTTTTTAAATAAAGCTGGAGCAAAAATAAAATGGACAGGAAGAGTTTGTAAAATCATGGGTGTAAATTCGTTAAATGAAACTGAATATTCTGTAATGGCTGATAGAATAGAAGCAGGCACATTTTGTGTAGCTGCAACACTTGCGAAAGGTAATTTACAAATAAATAATTTAAATCCTAAAATTATTAATACAGAAATAAAATTACTAAAAAAAGTTGGTGCTAAAATAAAAACTAATGAAAATAAAATATTAATTAAAGGACCAGAAAAAATAAAATCAATAAAAAGTATCAAAACTAAAGAGTTTCCAGGTATTCCTACAGACCTTCAAGCACAATTGATGGTTTTAATGTGTAAAGCAGATGGCAAAAGCTCAATAACCGAAAGTATTTTTGAAAATAGATTTATGCATGTTGCAGAATTGCAAAGACTAGGAGCAAAAATAAATATTAAAAATAATACCGCTACAATAGAAGGAAATACAAAATTCATTGGCGCCGAATTAATGTCTAGTGATTTAAGAGCTTCTGTTGCTTTGGTTCTAGCAGCTATAGTTTCTGATGGTAAATCATATATTAATAGAATTTATCACTTAGATAGAGGTTATGAAAATATAGAAAATAAATTAAAAAAAATAGGTGTTAAAATTAAAAGATTAAAATAGTGAATAAATATTTAGCAAAAATAATAGCAAGTGACCAAGAAGGGTTACAAATGATTTCAGCTTGTAGTTCAGGGGCTAAGGTTAAAATTGCAGATATAAAATATCTTGCATCTAATAAGGTTTTTTTATTTTCAATTGAGAGAACCAAGGTTGAAAGTGATCAGGAAGATAAAAAAATCAATAGTATTTGTAGGTTTGATTTTATTGACAATGTAAGATCAAAGAACATTGATCAATCAAATCAAGAAACAGTTTTAGAACTAATAGCTATAGATTATTTGAAAAATAATGATGTTTATGAAATAAATCTTATTTTTAATAACAATGCTCATATTGCTTTAACTACAGAAACTATTGAAGCAAGACTAGAGGATCAAAGTGAAATTAAATAGTTATGAAGATATTAAATAGTAAAAGTAAAAATTTTGATAAATTATTAGAGAATTTGCTTTTACAGAGAAAGAATAAAATTGAATCAAACTCTGTTTCTGTAACAAATATAATTAAAGATGTTAAAAAAAATGGAGATAAAGCATTATTAAAATATGAGAAAAGATTTAATCAAAACAACATAATTATTCCAAGCTCAAAACAAATAAAAAAATCTATAAAATTACTTGATAAAAAAGTAAAGAAGGCAATCGATACGGCTTATAATAGAATTTATAAATTTCATTCACTTCAAAAATTTAAAAATATTTCTTATACAGATAAATTAAAAAACAAAATTGAATATAAATATGTGCCTTTAGAGTCTGTTGCAATTTATGTTCCTGGTTCTACTGCTTCATATCCATCGAGTGTGTTAATGAATGCTATTCCAGCAATTGTAGCAGGTGTTAAGAGAATAGTTATGATTAATCCAGGCTATAAAGGAAAACAAAATCCAGCCGTATTATACGCTGCAAAAAAATGCAGAATAAAAGAAATTTATTCTATCGGGGGCCCTTCTGCTATTGCAGCAGTATCTTATGGGACTAAAAAAATTAAAAAAGTTCATAAAATAGTTGGTCCAGGAAATACATATGTTGCGGCAGCAAAAAAAGAAGTTTTTGGTGTTGTTGGTATTGAAGGTATGACTGCAGGTCCTTCAGAAGTTACGGTCGTTTGTGACAAATTCTCAAATCCTGAGTGGGTTGCAAGTGATTTAATTGGACAGGCAGAACATGATATTCTTGCACAATGTATTTTGATTTCAAAAGATAAAAATTTGCTAGATAAAGTAAAAATTGAAATTACTAAACAATTAAAAGAAATTCCAAGAGCTTCTGTAGCAAGAAGAAGTTTAATTAATTATGGAATTCTTATGTATATTTCTTCAGACGATAAAATAATAAGTGTTGTAAATAAAATTGCACCAGAACATTTAGAATTAAATATTAAAAATTATAAATCGTTAGTTCCAAAAATAAAAAATTCAGGATCAATATGTTTAGGAAAATATGCAGTTATGGCAATGACTGATTATAATGTTGGATCAAACCATGTGTTGCCAACAAATGGTTCTGCAAAATACTCAAGCGGTATAAGTGTAAATGAATTTTATAAAAGGATTTCATGCATAAACTTATCAAAAAAGGGTATTGAAAGTCTTGGACCATCAGTTATAACACTTGCAAATTACGAAGGGTTAGTTGGACACGCTCAATCTGTAGTAAAACGAATAAGGAGAAAATAAATTTGTCAAAACAAGACTTACTGGAATTTAAAGGTACAGTGATTGACCTACTTCCCAACGCTATGTTTAGAGTAAAATTAGAAAATGGACATACCGTTACTGCCCATACAGCTGGTAAGTTAAGAAAAAACAGAATTAGAGTTCTCCAAGGTGATAATGTGACAGTTGAAATGACACCTTACGATCTTACTAAAGGAAGAATTATCTTTAGGGGATAAATAAGGCTGAGTAGCTCAGGAGTAGAGCAGAGCCCTGAAAAGGCTTGTGTCGGAGGTGCGAATCCTTCCTCAGCCACCACCAAAAAGTTTCATCTTGAAATAATCGTAAAAGAAATTACTTTTAAGAGATAATAAATAACAAAAGGACTAAGAAATAAGATGAGTACACTACAAGGAAAAATTAAATGGTATAATGGTAAAAAGGGATATGGCTTCATTGAAAGAGATGATAAAGAAAAAGATGCCTTTGTTCACGCTTCAGCGGTAAAAGCTGCTGGTATGAGATATCTCAATGAAGGTGATAAACTTGAATTCACATTAGAAGATGGTCCCAAAGGTCCTTCTGCAGTTAATTTAAAAAAAATAGACTAATTTAGAAATTATTTAAAAGGGCGTTTTATATATCAAATAGATAAACGTCCTTTTTCTATTTAGACCTTGAATATTAATTTTTTTTGTCTAAAAGACTGCTCATGAATATAAATATTACATACAGAAAGACTTTTAGAAGTACTCACAGAAACTGTTTCCATAGCCAGTAGGCTATTTATTTATATTATAATTTTAAATCCACATAAAATAAGATAAAAACAAAGAGGATAAGCCCGGGTGGTGTAATGGTTAGCACGGAAGTTTGTGGAACTTTAAGTTTGAGTTCGACTCTCAGCCCGGGTACCAAAAAATGAATAAAGAAAAAAAATTAATTCCTGGATTACCTTCAGGATTTGAAGATCGTTGGGATAAAAAACTTCTTCTCAAAAAAAAGCTTTTAAAAGCTATTGAGAATAATTTTATTAAATTTGGAGCAGAGGCTCTGGAAACCCCTTCGTTTGAGATAAGTGAAAATATAGGATCTTTTTTGGCAGAAGATGACGCTAATCCTATGTCTGATGTATTCTCATTTCAGGATGGAGAAAAAAGGATTACTCTTAGGTATGATCTTTCAAGCCCACTAGCTAGATTTGTTGCACAAAATAATCAAGAACTTCCATCAATCTTTAAAAGGTATGCCATTCAAAATGTCTTTAGAAATGAAAAGGCCGGTAACGGAAGGTACAGGGAATTTATGCAAGCTGATTTTGATATTGTTGGAAATGTTAATTCTGCCCAGGCAAATGCTGAGCTTTGTAATTTAATATCAAGTACTTTGTTAGATTGTGGTCTAAAAAAAGATCAATTTACAATTAACATTAGTAACAGAAAAATAGTTCAAGGATTAATTGATGATTTAAAAATATCAGAAGAAAAGCAAGTTAAAGTAATTAGGGCAATTGATAAATTAGATAAACCAGGTTTTGGTTTAAAAGGTGTTGAAGAACTTCTTAAAAAAGAGAGAAAAGATATAAGCGGTGCAATCACTAAGGGTGCAGATTTAAACGATGAACAAGCTTCTGAAATACTTAATTTTCTAAAAATTAAAGATTTAAAAGAATTAAAAGAAACATTAAAAAATCCTTTGTCTCAAGAAGGTATAAAGGAATTAGAACAAGTATTTGAAGTATTGGGTTACAGTTTAAATTCAAATCAGGTCAAAACAAATTTTACAATTGTTAGGGGATTGGCTTATTATTCAGATTTCATTGTTGAAACAAATCTAAATTTTAAAGTTACAAATAACAAAGGTAAAGAGGTTGATATAGGTAGTATTTGTTCTGGTGGAGCTTATGCAAAATTAATATCTAGATTTAAAGGTGTAGATATTCCAGGTACTGGAATTAGTTTTGGAGTTGATCGATTGTTATTTGCTTTGATGCAATTAGATCAAATAAAAGTAGATAGTCAAAAACCAGTTTTAGTTTGTGTAATGGATGAAAAATATCTTAAAAATTACTATGAAATTTTAGATCTATTAAGAAATAATAATATCAATGCTGAAATTTTTTTAGATTCAAAGAAAAATTTAGGTAAGCAACTAACTTTAGCGAACAAACGTGAGCTAAATGTTGCCATAATATGTGGTGAAAATGAATTTAAAGGAAATACAGTCAATATAAAAAATCTCAAAGGTGTTAAGGGTGAAAACAATAAAACATTTCCAAAAGAAAATTTAATCGATGAAGTCAAAAAACTTATCTGAAAATATCCTTAGATCGGTAAAATCTAAGGGTTTTAAATATATTGATTTACCCTCAGTAATTGAGGCTAATCACATTGTTCAAAGATCTGGAGAAAATTTTAGAAAATTTATTTTCTCCTTTACTGATCAGAATGGAAGCGAGTTATGTCTTAGACCAGATTTAACGATTGCATCATGTTTAAGATATTTAGAAAATAACTTAAAAGGTAAGGAAAAAATTTTTTATAGTGGTCAAGCTTATCGAAAATCACAAAACAAAAAAGACTCAATCATTAGAAATCAAATCGGATTTGAAATTTTAGGATCTAAGGATGAGAAAAATGACGATAAAGAAATTATAAATACATCTCTTAAATCACTTCAAAATATCAGATATTCTTCAGGAACGCTTACTATTGGAAATGTTGAAATATTTAATTTGTTAATATCAAAATTAGATATTCCAAAGAGATGGAAGCTAAGATTAGCCAGACACTTCTGGAGAGAGGAATATTTCAATGATTTATTGAAAAGATTAGAAACTAATTCAGATGTGGATCCAACAATTGTAGATATAGATAAAAAGCGTTACCTAAAAATGCTTAAAGAAGATTTGTCAAATGTTGTGGCTGGAAGAACAATTAATGAAATATTAAAAAGATTTGATCAGAAAATAAAAGACCCTAGAAGAGCTAGTAAAGGAAAAAATGTTTCTAAAATAATAAAAGATTTCTTAAAAATAAAATGTCCAATAAATAAAGCGGCAATAGAGTTAAATAAATTTTTCAAAAAAAACAGAATTAATTTAGCTGTAGATCAAAAATATTTTCCAATTTCTAATAACAATGTTTCAAAATTAAATGTAGTATTTTCTGCATCCTTTGGAAGGCAATTAGAATATTACACTGGAATGGTTTTTAAAATTGATATTAAATCTAAAAACTCATTAAAAAATATTATCAATGGTGGCCGCTATGATGGTCTAATTTCAGATTTAGGATCAAAAAAACAAACACCAGCGGTAGGTGCTGCTTTAAATTTATAAATAATGATAATTTGGCTTGCATCATATCCTAAAAGTGGAAATACCTGGTTAAGATCTTTAATAGCATCTTATTTTTATCAAAAAGATAGTGACTTTAATTTTGATCTTCTAAATTTCATAGACCAATTTCCAAGTGTAAATTATTTTAAAAAATATGAAGATACATTTTTACAACCTGAAAGTACTGCGAAATACTGGATTAAAGAACAAGAGAATATTAATAAAGACAAAAAACTAAGATTTTTTAAAACACACAATGCATTGTGTAAAATAAATAATTTCAGTTTTACAGATAGTAAAAACACGATAGCAGCAATACACATAGTAAGAGATCCAAGAAACGTGGTAACATCTTTATCCAATCATTATCAAATAAATAAAAATGAGGCTTTTGATTTTATGAAAAATGAAAAAAAGGCTTTGATTGAAAAAAAAAATAATAAATTTTTAGGCTTTGTTCCTTTATTTTCATGGAAATTTCATCAGGAAAGTTGGTCTGAATGTAAAAAGTTTCCTGTTTTAACTATAAGATATGAGGACTTACAAGCTGATACTTTTAAAACTTTTAAATCAATTTTAAATTTTTTAAGAGATACAACTAATTCTAATATTGATATTAATTCTGATAAAATTAATCAGGTAATTAAATTATGTGAATTTGAAAAATTACAAAAACTTGAAAAAGATGATGGTTTTAAAGAGGCATTAGTTTCTAAAAAAACAAATGAAAAAATTAAGTTTTTTAATTTAGGAAAAAAAAATGATTTTAGAAATTTATTAGATAAAAAAATGATAAATGAAATGACCGAATTTTATAAAGATCAAATAAAAAAATATAAATATGAATAAATTAATTAAAATTGGAATTCCAAGCAAAGGCAGACTTAGAAAAGATGTTTTAAATATTTTTAAAAAAAACAAGCTAAATCTTATTTCTGAAAGAGGAGAAAGAGATCTTTTAGGATCAATAAAGCAATATAAAAATATCAAGATTTTATATCTTCATGCAAGAGAGATTGTCGAAAGACTTGGCGATGGATCTCTGGATATAGGTTTCTCTGGTTTTGATTTATTAAAAGAAAGCGAAATAAACACTCAAAAAAAAATTAATGTTTTAAAAAGATATAATTTTGGTAAGGCCACATTAGTAGTTGCAATTCCAGATCCATGGATAGATGTACAAACTGTTGCGGATTTAGAGGAAATTGCATTTGAATTTAAAGATAAGAAAAAGAAAAGATTAAGAGTTGCAACAAAATATCCAAATTTAACAAGGGAATTTTTGTTTTCAAAGGGTGTTACCCAATTTAAATTAATTGATAGTTTGGGTGCAACTGAAGCCTATCCTTTTACGGGCTCTTCGGAGATAATTACAGATATCACTTCCACTGGAGAAACTTTAAAAGCAAATAATTTACGTATTTTAAAGGATGGAGAGATATTAAGATCAGAGGCTTGTATGATGATTTCTAAGTCATCCAATAATAAAATAGATCTTAAAAAAATAGTAAAATTACTTTCTAAAAATTAAGTCTTTCCAATAAATTAGTATAATTTTGATAATATCAAGGTTCCTACCTATTGCGTATAAAGTTATAATACCAGCAATAAAAAAGAATATTTTAATTATAAAAGCTAATTCCATTTGATCAGTTTAACTTATCTTTGTCTTCCTCTGGATCTGTAACCTCAGTAATATTTGCTTGTTCAGGTGGTATTTCAGGAATTTGTTTTCCAGGTATTACGCCATGTTCATCTTCAAGTTTTTTTATTTGCTTCTCTAAACCTTGTGAGCCCCAAGATTTTGTAACTAGACTTTGTAGTTGATTTGCATGAGTTTTATATGATTGAAGCGCTCCTTTAATAGCAGTTTTAACATCTGAGTATTTATCAAATATCTTACTAGCAGAGGTTATGATCTTACTAATATTTTCTATTTGCTTCTTTTCACTTTTGATTTGCTCAAAAACCTTAATCATATTCAACAGCTCAGTAGGGGATGATAAAATAAAGTTTGCTTTAAGAGCCTCTGTTTGAAGAGTTTTATCAGCATCAAGTGTTACAGAATATAAGCTTGATGCTGGGAAAAAAACAATAACAGACTGTAATGATTTTATTCCATATAGTTTGTTATAATTTTTCTTAGCTAAACCTTTTGGTCCAAATAAGTGATTTCTAACTGATGATATATGATCTTTAAGATATTGTTTTTTTCGATTTTCATCTTTCTCATTAATGTATTTTGTCCAATGAGTTAAAGACATTTTAGCATCAATGATATAATTTCTCTCAGGAAATTTTACAAGCATATCAGGAATTACATCTTTATCTTCATTACCATCAATGTCATAAGTAGTTTGTTTTTTTTGTGGAAAAAAATCTCTATCCTTTACAAGATTTGCACTTTCTAAAAGATTTTCTAAAATTTCTTGATTAAATTTTCCTTGATATGTGATGTTAGTTGTGAGTTTTTCCCACCAATTTGTATGCCGTGCTATTGCTTCATCATGTTTGTTAATTGCTTTTTCAGAAATTGATTTGTATTCACCTACTCCTTGAACGATACCATCAACTTTCTTATAAAGGTTTGTTACCTCTACTTTTTTATCGTCAAGTTGTTTTGTTAAATCTTTTTTTGCATCCTCCGCAGCTTTTATCTCTGCCTCCCGTGTAGCTAAATCTATTTGAGATTTTTTTAATTCTTCTTCTTTTAATTTCAGTTCATCAATTGTTGCTTGATTGTTTTTTGCTTTTAGTAAAAAAAACCATACAACACCAAATGCTACAAATCCTACTATTACTCCTAAAATTGCTTCCATAATTTAATTTAACTTTTTATCATATCTAGTAGATAATTATTAAACTTAATAGTACAAGGTATCACTCGATTCATCATGAAATGGAATAAAAAATATGATTATCCTACATCCTCAAGAGCAACTGTAGATGGAATTAGAAGATATCTTTTAGGGGAGAAAAAATTACCAAGTGTAACCTCAATACTTGATGTAACAAAATCAGAGGAAGATAAGGCTGCTCTCGTTAATTGGCGTGAAAGAACAGGTCAAAAAGAAGCTGAAGCGATAACAAAGGCAGCAAGTAGCAGGGGATCTCAAATGCACAACTATTTAGAGTCTTATTTACTGGGAAGAGAAAATTTAAGTTTTTTTGAAGATAATGAACAATACAAATTAATGGCTAAAGAAATTATAGAAAAAGGTTTGAAAAATAGATTGGATGAAATTTGGGGTGTTGAATGCACTCTTTATTATCCAGAAAAGTATGCAGGTACTGCTGATTGTGTTGGAGTGTATGAAGGGAAAGAAACAATAATTGATTTTAAACAAAGTAATAAACCCAAAAAAGCTGAGTATATAGACTCATGGCTTCTTCAAACAAGTGCATATTCATTAGCACATAATATTGTGTATAACTCCAATATCACTTCTTGTGTAATTTTGGTTTGCACAGTAGATAAATTATTTCAAGAGTTTAAAATTCAAGGACACGATTTAGTTGTTTATCAAAATTTGTTTTTGGGAAGATTAAAAAAATTTAATGAGCTATCAAATTTAACTTAAGAATTTATGGATAAAATAGTAATTTACGATACAGAAACAACCAACAGCACAATTTGGGGCTCAATAATTGAAGTAGGTGCTGTAGTTGTTGATAAAAATTTAAAAGAAATTGGTAAGCTAAATATTCGTGGCAGAATGCCTGAAGGCGAAGTTCCAAGTGCAAAAGCCTTATTGGTTAATTCAACAAGTATTGATTTACTTACCAAAGGCAATTATTCGCATTATGATTTTTTAGGCGCTGTAGAAAACTTTTTTTCTAAGGCTGGCCCAGCATTGTTTATGGGTTGGAGTAACTTAAATTTTGATAGGCGTATGTTTCATTTTAATTTTTTTAAAGGAAACAGATATCCATATATTACACACTCATCACCTAATAAAGAACATGATGGTTTACACGTTGCAAGAGTTGCTCAAACTTTAAATCCTGAAACATTAAAGACTGAATTAACAGAAGCAGGAAATGAAAGTCTTGCTCTAGAAGGTTTAGCTAGACAACAAGGATTTGATACCTCTCAACAACACACAGCCTATCATGACGCGTTCACAAGCTTAAAAATTCTTAGAATTATAAAAGATAAACATAAAGACAATTGGGAAAATTTTTTAAGTACATCGACAAAAAATAGTGTTGAGACTATTTTAAAAAGTGAAGGTGTTTATTCAATATTTGAAAATGTTAAAGGAAAAAATATGATCTACCTTGTCTCTACACTGCATCCAGACCATTGTTTTCATCCATTATACGCATCGTGGGGATATTTATTTGATTTAAGAAGAGATCCCGAACCATTATTAAACTTGTCAGTAAATGATCTTAAAGTTTATTTAAAAAAGTTTAGTCCAAAAGCACTTAGAGTGATAAAAACTAATAAAGCACCTGTTGTATTAGATAAAAAGTTTGCATTAAAGGAAAAGGCATATGTAGACTTAGATTTAGAAACAATTCAAAAAAGAGCAAAAATAGTTAGAAGTAGTGAAAATTTCTGTAAAAATATTCAAATCATTAATAGAGAAGCGGCTGAAGAAAAAGCTCAAACTCAAAACCAAGAAGATTTATTGCCAGAAGAAACTTTATATGAAAAATTTATTCCCAACAAAGATACCCAATTATTTAAAACTTGGCATAGTTCTTCTTGGGAAGATAAATTAAGAATGTTGGATAAGTTTCAAGATAAAAGATGTAGTTGGTTTGGGCAAAAAATTATCTATCAAGAGGCACCACATATTTTGCCACCAGATTTATATAAAAATATAAAAAGTGAAATTGCTAGACGAATTTTAAGTAAAAATAGAGAAAAGTGGCAAACCATAGGAATGGCCTACCAAGAAATTGATACCTTGAGAGATCAAGCATCAAATCGAGATGACGATGAAGAATTAAAAAAATTAGATGAAATAAATGAATTTATTATGTCTATAGAAAAAAAATATGAAATTGCCTAGTTGACTTTGGTAAAGTAATTTATAGAAAGAATTTATGCTTATAGATTTTAAAGATGAAGATTTTGAAAGTAAAATTAAGAATGAGGACATATCTATAATACAGTTCTCGGCATCTTGGTGCCAACCATGCCGTGTTTTGCGACCCATTTTAGATAAATTATCTGATGAGTATAAAGATAAAGCTAATTTCTATTATGCTGATGTTGAAGATGGTGGAATTAACACGGGTTCAGCTGCTGGTATTAGAGGTGTTCCAACAGTTATAATTTATAAAAAAGGTGTTGAAGTAGATAGAAAAGTTGGTGGTGTTCCAGAAAGCCATATGAAAGAATTTTTAGATAGAAATATTTAATTTAAATTCAAAACTTCACCTGCAAGATATAACGATCCAGTAATTAGTATTATATCGTTTTCCTTTACTGGGATTGACTTGATAGCATCCTCTATACTTTCTTTATAATTAATATTTGAAAAGCTATTTAGTTTGTCTTTTAGCTCTTTTCCTTTAATTGAATTAGGTTGATTGGGTATATCTATTGTTGTTAATGAAGCAATATCCTTAAAGAAACTCATATATTCTCTATGATCTTTATTTGCCATCATTCCAAGAATGATATGTTTTTCACAATCTAAACTTTCCAAGTATTCATTTAGTACTTTTGCACCCAAAGGATTATGAGAACCATCAACAAACAGTTGATGATCTTTTACAAGTTCCTTAAGTTTACCAGATTTAATTTCTTGTAATCTTGCGATACTAATTATTTTTAAAACACCTTTTTTAATGTGATCATCTTTAATATTTAAATCTTTTAAAGTTTTTAGGGTTGCAATAGCTGTTGAAACATTTTCTAATTGAAAATGACCCTTAACATTTGGCATAGGTAATTTTATTCCCCCAAATTGATCCTCATAATAAAAGAAGTCATTTTCTTGTATCGTAAAACTATAATTTTCTTTATGAAAAACTTTATTTGATCCATTATTTGATATTGTTTTTTTAATGTGATCTGTGATTTGATTAGTACTTTGTTTTGCCACTATAATATTTGAGTTTAAAAGGCTTGATGTTTTTTCAAAAATTATTTTTTCAATAGTTTGCTCATTTTCAGGCAACCAATCTAAATGATCAAGGCCAATTGAGGTTACGACACTAGCAAGGTTATTTTTTAAGATATTAGTAGCATCAAATCTAAAGAACAATCCACTTTCAATTAAATTGATATTATCTGGATATTGAGATGCTTTTAAAAAATATGCTGCAGTCAGTATTTCAAAAAAAGTAATTGGTTCACCACTGTTAGCTTCTTCAATTTCTTCAAGTAAATTTGCTAAATCTTCATCATTCAATTCTTCATTATTAAAAACAAACCTCTCATTGATATTTTTGATATGAGGACTAGTGTAGATATTGCATTTGAAATTTGCCTCTTTTAAAATAGAAAACATTGCTTGGATTGTTGAATACTTTCCATTAGTTCCAACAAAAGAAATTGCTTTGATTTTATCTTGAGGATTTCCTAATTTTTTAGAGAGATTTTGAATACGATTTAAACTTAAATCTATTTCTTTAGGATGCAGCTCTTGTAACCGACAGACTATCTTCTGAAGTTTCATTTTGTTCAGAACTTATATCAGAATTTTTCTTTAACAATATTGATAATAAAGTTCCAATTTTAGAAGCTAAATCTTTACGTTCCACTATCGCATCAACAAAACCTGTTTTCTGGACATACTCACTTTTTTGAAATCCTTCTGGTAATTCTTCTTTAACAGTTCCCTGTATTACTCTTGCACCAGCGAAGGCAATTAATGCACCAGGTTCTGCAATGTGTAAATCACCCAACATTGCGTAACTTGCTGTGATGCCCCCTGCAACTGGGTCAGCCATTAAAACTATATAAGGTAGGCCAGCAGCTTTAACTTCGTTTATTGCAAGTGTTGTTCTTGTCATTTGACTTAATGATATAAGTGACTCTTGCATTTTCATTCCGCCACCTGTTGCTACCATAAGTAAAGGTTGTTGATTTTCTATTGCATGTTGTGCAGCATATAAAAAAGCTTCACCTTCTGCAGCACCAATACTTGCACCCATAAAATCAAAGTCTGATGCAACAGCAGTAATTTTTATTTGATTGATAGAGCCTTCTGCTACTACCATGCTACATTCTAAACCTGTCTTTTTACGTGCAGTTTTTAATCTTTCTTTGTAAGGCTTGCTATCAACAAAACCTAATGGATCATCTTTTGGTATTGGAGTTTTAAAAATTTCGTAATTATTTTTACCAAATAAAATATCAAACCTTTGTTTTGGTTTTATTCTATGATGTTTATTACAATCAGGGCAAACCCAAAGATTTTTTTCTAAATCAGTTTTAAGAATAGGGCCTTTACAGCATGAGGTCCAATCACTTTTTGCGATATCTTCCTTAGTAGCTCTATCACGTATAGCAGTTTTAATTTTTTCACCTGCTTTAATAATTTTAGTTATCCAGTTCATTGAATTTTATTTTTTAATCTCTTAACTATATTAGTAACATTTGTGACAGCATTTTGTCTCTTTTCAATTGATTTAGAGATTTCCTTGCAAATTGCACTACCAACCACCAAACCATCAGCTTTTTTTAGAGATTTGATTGTTTTTTCTGTAATACCAAACCCAATAACAACATTTTTTGATTTATTTTGTTTTTTTATTTTATTGTATTTTTCCAATATTTTCTTTGGGGATACTTTAAGCTTTCCACCTGTTGTGGATAACATGCTTATATAATAAATCATATCATGGGAATCTTTTATGATATTTTTCAATCTTACTTTAGAAGTTGTTGGAGAAACCAATTGAATAAAATTAATTCCTTTCTTTTTGCATCTTGATGCAAAATTTTTATTTTCAGGATAAGGTAAATCAACAACTATTAAACCATCAACTTTAGATTTTTTACATTTTTCTAAAAATTTATTTTCATTATATTGATAGATCATATTGTAGTAGCCCATCAGTATAATTGGTTTATTTTTTTTTATTTTTTTAAAATTTTTTGCAATTGAAAATACATCATTAATTTTAATACCATTTTTAATTGCCCGGTAGGCACTTGTTTGTATTTGTCCTCCATCCGCTATAGGTGTGTTGTGTGGGAAACCTAATTCACAAATATCTGCGTAATTTGAAATTGATTTTAATATATCTAAAGATTTTTTTTTGGTGTTATCTCCAGCTACAGTATATGTCAGTAAAGCTGGTCTATTCTCTTTTTTTGCAGCTGAGAAAGCTTTACTGATTAATGAACTCATTAATTTTTACCCAACCTTTCTCTTAAGATATCTCTATCTTTTTTAGCATCACCACAAGAGTTAACGATTATAATTGTGTCTTTGCTTAATTTTGGGGCAATTTTTATCGCCTCAGCAAATGCATGACTAGGTTCTAAACTTGGATTAAGTTTTTCAAATTTAGTTACCATTACATGTGCTTTAAGTGCTTCTTCGTCAGTTGCATAAGTGTATCTTGCTCGTTTTGTATCTTTTAAAAAACAATGTATTGGACTTACGCCTGGGTAATCCAATCCGGCACTAATCGACTCAGTGTCATTAATCTGACCTTCATTATTTTGACAAACATAAGAAGCCGCACCATGCAAAATTCCAATTTTGGCATTTCTACTTAAAGGTGCAGCATGTAGTTTTGATTTTTTTGGACCTCCAGCCTCTACACCAACTAACTCTATTTGCGATTTGTTAAAATCTATAAATTCACTCCAAAAACCATATGCTGAACTTCCACCTCCCACACAGTTAATTAATTTAATTTTTTTTGGAATTTTTTTGAATTCTTTTTTAATTTGTATTTTTAATTCTCTTGAAATTTGTGCAGTGCTCCATCCACAAATTTTTACAAATATATTTGGACCAACTGTACTTCCAACACACATGTGTGTAGTGTCACAATTTGATACCCAATATCTCATACACTCACTTACTGCATCAACTAAAGTTTGACTCCCAGAGTATACAGGAACTATTTCAGCACCATTTTTTCTCATAGCATCACAATTTGGTTTTTGTCTCTTAATATCTTTTGCACCCATGAAAATTTTACATTTAAGACCAAATTTCTTTGCAGCCATACTCAACATTTTACCAGCATAACCAGCACCTGTATCTCCAACTATATATTTTTTCCCCATTGCTTTACAAATTAATGCATGAACAGTTGCATTATATATTTTGTGGGCTCCACCATTAGCCTCCGATACAACTTTGGCCCATATTTGAGCACCACTTAAGTGATTAGACAAATTTTCTAATTTTACAAATGATGTGGGTGATCCTATATAATTCTTAAAGTAATAATCTCTCTTTTTTAAAAATTTTTTATTATTCCTTAATTTTGAAAACTCCTGTGTTAGATCTTCTACAGGTTTTTTTAAAGTTTCAGGAATAAAACTTCCTCCAAATTTACCACCCCAAAAACCGTAACGATCGTGCTGGTCAATTAGAGGAATTTTTTTTTTAATTTTCATTTATTAATTTATTTAAATTATTTAAAAAAAAATTTATTTTGGATCTATCTTTTAATCCAGAAGTTTCCAAGCCTCCAGATAAATCTAAGTAATTAGCAATTTTCTCATAATTTTTTAGGTTATCATCGAATTTTATGTTACCAGCTAACATTAATTCCTTTTTTAATTTGACATTTTTAATCAAGTTATGATCAAAGCTATGACTTTTTTCATACCCTTTGCTATCAAATAAATATACATCTGTTACGTCAACAAATGACTTATATCTAATAACATCGGTTTCATCTTTTATTGTTAAAGCTGTAATAATTTTTTTTCGATATTTTTGTTTTATAATTTTAATTTCATCTGGGGTACAGTCATACAATTGATAATAGTCAAAAGGTAAATTTTTTATTTTTTCTAAAATTTCATTGTTAGGTTTTACTAAAACAGCAACAAATTCACTTTTATTTTTTTTAACATTTAACAATTTGTTTAGAGATTTAGGTTCAACATATCTTGAGCTTTTTGGATAATTACAAATGAAGCCAATAAATTTTGGGGGATGAGTATGATTAATTATATAATTTAAAGTATCAGAATCTTTTACACCACAAATCTTGCAACCTTTGATCATTTGTTTAAATGATCAATAAGTTTTTTAGTATTGTTTCTAATATTACCTTTTGTAAGAGATCTTCCTACAACAATCCCAGAAACCTTATTTTCAAATGCTTGTTTAGGGGTCATAACTCTCAATTGATCATTTGATCCATCACCAGGAAATCTTATTCCTGGAGTTATGATTAATAAATTTTTGTATTTTTTACGAACAATCATAGCTTCTTGAGCTGAACAAACTATACCATCACATCCTGATTTTTTAATTAAAGCTGCTTGTCTTAAAACCAACTGTTTGACATTTTTTGTATGACCTATTTCTTTAACAGATTTATTATTAAGACTTGTTAGGATTGTAACTCCTAAAACTTTTAAATTTTTATTTATTTTCTTTGCCTCTTTTTTAATTGATTTTAGCATTTTCAAACCACCATTTGCATGTACTGTTATATATTTACATTTTTTTAAATCTTTTAAGCTGTTAATGGCAGATAATGCAGTTTGGGGGATATCATTTATTTTTAAATCTAACCAAAAATCTTTTTTAAATTTTTCCAAAAATTTTCGTCCATTCTTTGAATAAAAGAATTGAATGCCAAACTTAGGAATTATTTTTAATTTATTTGAACTCGTTTGATTAATTATTTTTTTTATTTTATTTAAATTTGAAGTATCACAAGCAACAAATATAGTTTTATTCTTCATTATTTAATTTTTTAAACAAGTCTTTAGACATTTTAAAGTGAATAGTTTTTTTTTCAGGTGTATTTACTTTTTCACCCGTTTTAGGATTTCGGGATATTCTTGCTTTTTGAATATTTGTTGAGAAAACTCCAAAGCCTCTTAATTCCACTCTATCTCCTCTTTTGAGAGCTCTTTTAATTTCATTCAGAACAATATTTGTAAATTTTTCCAAGTCTTTTTTTAGAAAATTGGGATAGTTTTTTGTTAGTTGTTTTAAAAGCTTTGATTTTACAATAGCCAACTTAAATCTTCTTAAATTATTCTTTTTCTTCTTTTTTTTTTAGATCTTCAGATAATGATGAAAATGGAAGGTTTTTACCAGAGCCTTCAGATCCATATTTTTCTAATGCCTCTTTCTTTTCTATCTCTTCAAGAAGCTTAATACTAAGCACTACTTTTCTCTTAGCTAAATCAAGTTCAGCAATTGCACAGTCTAATTTTTCGCCTCCTGTCCATCTACTTGGTCTTGCGTCAGAAGCATTAATTGCAATAGCTGATTTTTTTATTTGAAAATCCATATCGCAACCTTCTGGTCTTACAATTAGACCTTTATTATCAGTTGTCATAACTTTCACAGTAATAGTTTGATTTTTTGACTTATCTTTAAACCAATCAAATGGATCTACTTGTGTCTGTCTTAAACCAACTCTTATTTTTTGTTCTGTAGGTTTAATTTCAAGAACTTTTACTTTGATTTTTTGACCTTTTTTATATTTTGATAATTCTTCTTCTCCATTATTTAAGTAAGTTAAATCGTTACAGTGTAAAAAAGCATCTACATCTAAATCCTCTACTTTAACAAATAATGAATATTCATTTTTGTTTACAACTTCACCTTCAACAATTGAATCTACAGGATATCTTTTTTCAAAGACTTCAAATGGATTTTCTTGTGTTAATCTATGTGAGATAGCTACTCTTCTTTTATCTTTATCTATTTCAGTAATTACGCAATCTATTTCATCTCCGACTTTAAAGATTTTTTTAATTGAAATATTTTTCTTTGTCCAGCTAATCTCACTCGAATGAAGTAAAGTAGTCAAGCCTGGTTCCAATTCACAAAATGCTCCAAAATCCATTAATTTTACTACTTTGACTTTATAAGTTTTATTTAATTTGTAATTTTCGATATGCTCAAAAGGATCTGGAGATAATTGTTTTACTGAACACCCTACCTGAAGTTTTTCCTTATCAACACTTATGACTTTTAAATTATGTTTTTCTCCAATATTAAAAACTTCATCCGGATGATTCACTCTTGAGTATGAAATTTCTTGTAAATGTACAAGAACGTCTAACTCACCATTTACATTAAAGAAACAGCCAAAACTACTGTAGCCCTTAACTTCTGCATCTTTGATTATGTCCCCAACTTTATATTTTTCAATTATTTTTGCTTTATCTTCTTTTTTAAATGAAGATATTATCTCTCGTCTAGATACACATGCATTTCCTCTAACTTTATCTAATTTTATTAGCGCAAATTTTTGTGGTTCATTCATAAGGTGACTAATATCTTTCATAGGTTTATCACTAATCTGTGATCCTGGTAAAAACATTAGAGAACCGGTATCTATATGTTCAACAATACACCCACCCTTACATTTTGAGGTAATTTTACCCATGATAGGTTCATTTTTTTCATAAGCTTCAACTAATTTATCCCACCCTTTAATTTTTTGTGCTTTACTTGCGGATACTAAAACTTCACCATTTTTATCCTCAATTTTTTCTAATAGCACCGGTATTGTCTCACCAATTTTAATTTTGTCTGCAAGTCCCATACCTTTCAATTCGTTAATGTCTAGAACTGGTTCAGATTTAAGGCCTTCAACAAAAAGAAAAACAAATTTTTCAGTGATTTTGTTTATTTTACCGTCAATTATTTTTCCCTCTTCGATCTGGATTTTAGATAATTGACTGTTTAGTAATTTTTCAAATTCTTGTGACTTTGGATTTGATAGGTCTTTATAAATTTCCATTAATTTCTAATTTTTTATCTATTATTTTTTTTATTTTTAAAAAACATGCCCTTTTAGTAAGGTTTGTTGTATTTATCAATAGGGAATCTTTAGTTTTCTTTAAAGGTGAAATTTTTCTATTTAAGTCGTTTTTATCACGATTTTTAATACTTTTTAGTACTTCATTATAGCTTATTTTTTTATTTAGCCTTTTAAGCTCTTTAAATCGTCTCAAAGCTCTAGTTTTGATGTTAGCAGTAACATAAAACTTAAAATCTGCATCAGGTATTATCTTATAAGTTATATCTCTTCCATCAAGGCATGAACCTTTATATTTTTTTGGTGGATTATATGCAAAATTTAATTGAAAAGAATGAACAATTTTTCTGATATTTTTTTTTTTTGAAATTAAAGATGCTTCATAGCTTACATTATTTGATAATAATTTCTTGCTTGCAAGATCTTTTATTTTTAGTGATTTTATTTTAGATTTTAGAAAATTTTGATTGAATTTATTTGGAAATTTAATTTTATGATATGCAATAAATCTATAAATTTTTCCTGTATCAAGATAAAGTAGATTATAATGTTTTGACAATGATTTAGCAAGCGTTCCTGCTCCAGCTGCGGCAGGAGAGTCAATCGCTACCTTAATAATATTTTTTCTTTTTATCATTTTTATTAAGTTTTTTAATTATTTTTAAAAAATTTGGAAAAGATGTTTTAATAGAGTCTCTGTCATAAATTTTCCAATTACCTCCAAATGTTAAGGCTGCAACTACACTTGTCATAAAAACTCTGTGATCTTTGAGATAATTTTTTATTACTATATTTTTTTTTATTTTAAGCTCTGGATTGCCAAATATCTTAATTGAGTCTTTAGTCACTATATTTTTTATACCCATCTTATTTAGAATTTTTGACCCCCATTTTAATCTTGGACTTTCTTTGTTATTTAGTTCACTCAAGTTTTTAAAATAAGATACACCTCTGGCTTTTGCTGCTACTAAAAAGATAACCAAAAATTCATCAATTGCTTCACTTGTTAAGCTAGCTGGACAATTAATAGGTTTTATAAATTTAGGCGATAAAATTTCAATATCAGCATTTTTTTCACCTTTATAATTTTTTGTATTAATCAAATTAATTTTTATTCCCATTTTATTTAAAATATTTATAATTCCAATTCTAGATGGATTTATATTTACGTTTTTTATAATTAGTTGTGAGTTTTTTGATAGAGCAGTTAAAACCATG
The DNA here is from genome assembly GCA_902633985.1 of uncultured Pelagibacteraceae bacterium. Classification (GTDB taxonomy): domain Bacteria; phylum Pseudomonadota; class Alphaproteobacteria; order Pelagibacterales; family Pelagibacteraceae; genus Pelagibacter. The sequence goes on along the minus strand of CACPHV010000003.1, from coordinate 80,387 downwards.
AAAAAAGCGCTTGAGCTTATATCTGAGGGAATTTTATAATTTAATGGTTTTATCCTAACAGCTTTACTAACTTTGATTTGATCATAGTTTTTTTTATTATTTATTTTTATTGGCAACTTGAGATATTTACAAATTAGCTCAGTGTGGTTTCTTGATTTTTTTGCTTTTATGATCGTTGTTCCATTTGAACGAAGAGCTCCTAAAATTACAGAACTCTTACATTGAGCAGAACCTTTATTTTCATTATAATTTATAGATTTTAAATTCGAGGACCCTTTAATGATAAGTGGTAAGTTTTTATTATTTTTAAGTTTAAAATTTGCTCCAAATTCACTTAAAGGATCTGATATCCTTTTAAAATCTCTTTTTGAAAGACTTTTGTCTCCAATTAATTTTATACTATATTTGCTATTAATTAATAAACCCAATATTAGTCTTCCAAAAGTCCCTGAATTTTTTGCATTTAAAGTAATATTTTTTTTATATTTGTAGCCATCGACTCCATTTCCAAAAATTTTACACTTTTTTTTTTCAAATTTAACTTTTATGCCTAATTTTTTAATACTCTCAATCGCGGCCATAACATCCTCTGAAATTAAAAGATTTTCGGCAACAGAAATTCCATTTGCAATAGATGAAAATAAGACCCATCTTATACTTAAACTCTTATCACCACTTACAATAATTTTTTTTTTAAATGGTCTTATTTGCTTGTTTATTGTGACTGTGTTTGGCATATTTTAATTGAACTTAAAACTCTCACCAAAATACGCATTTTTAGCATTAATATTTTTTACTAAGTTAGAAGGTGTGTCTTGAGCAATTACTTTCCCATTACTCAAAATCATCGCAACATCAACACAAGCAAGTAGATCTCTAGCTTGATGGTCGCAAATACAAATAGTGATACGGTTTTCTTGTTGTAAGTTTACTATAATTTCTTGCAACATCTTAATTGTTAAAACATCAAGAGCTGCAAAGCATTCATCTAGTAGTAATAGCTTTGGTTCACTTAAAAGAGAAAGTGCAATTACTAATTTTTTTTTCTGTCCTCCAGATAAAAATTTTGCTTTGATATCTTTTAAATTTTCTAATTCAAATTTAGATAATAAATAATTTATTCTTTCATTTCTTGAATTTTTACTTTCAATTACAATTTCACTTATTGCTTTTAAATTATCTAATAGTGTTAAATCACTAAAAAAACCCCCATATTGTGGAACATACCCAACTTTGAATTTTTTAGTCCTTAAATAAATAGGATATTTTGATACGTCTTCCCCAGTAATTTTTATTTTTCCATTTCTTGGATTAACCAAGCCTGTTATAAGATTAAATATTGTAGATTTACCTACACCGTTTGGACCAAGCATCCCAAATATTTGTCCTTCATTTATTTTAAAACTAATATTATCTAAAATCAATCTATTACCATATGAAAGAGAAACATTTTCAAATTCAATTATTGAATTTGTATTTTTAAATGACTTGATTCTAAATTTTTTAATTATTGCCATTATATTTTTTACTTTTAATATTTACCTTATTTTTTTTATCATACATTGAAATCTTAGTATCTTTAGTCTCAATATTTATATCTATAATATCAGCCTTTAAAATATTATCTAAGTTTGTATAAATTACATTTTTCGAAATAATCATATTTCCTCTTCCAATAGAAAAATCTAAATATTCTCCAGTTATTTTGTTATCTAAATAATTTACTATTACATTTTTTGAAAAAATTGTATCAAAATTATTTGTATTATATTTTCCATAATCTGAAACAATCTGAATATTATTAGAATTAGTAAGTTCAATTAATGCTTTTACCTTTGTAAGAAATATCGTACTTGGATCTGAATAATCTATTTCTCCGGTTAAAGCAGTTATAGTATATTTATTTCCCTTTGAATCTATAGAGGTATATTTTACATCTTTAATAATATTTGAACTATAAGAGGGACTCTCAATTTTATCATCTGATTTTTTAATGACCTCTTTTTTTGGGAAGAAGTAAAAGATAACTTGAGCAATAATTATTAATAGAGCGATAATAAAAAAAAACTTAAAGATTTTTTTTTTCATTAAGAAATATTTGACTGCAAAATATTATGTATATGAATAATTCCTATAGTTTTAAATTTATTTTTGTTATCATAAACACACAAGGAGGTAATTTTTTTACTGTTCATTAAAGAAAGAGCCTTGGCAGCTAATTGATTTTTATCAATACTTATTGGGTTTTTGGTCATTATATCTTTTACTTTCATGGTGTTAAGATTTAATTTTTTTTCGTTGAACCTTCTTATCTGCCCGTCTGTTATTATACCAGTTGTTTTCTTTTTTTTATTTTGTGCAATTAAAACTCCTAACTTTTTATTACTTAATATCTTAAGAGCATCCTGCATTTTAAGATCTTCACTTACAAAAGGAATTTTGTTATTTACTAACATTATATCTTCTACTGTTATTAATTGTGCACCCAAACTTCCTGAAGGATGCAATTTTTTAAAGTCCATTTTTCCAAATTTTTTATAATTCATTACAGCGATTGCTAATGCATCACCTAAGGCAAGCTGTGAAGTAGTGCTAGCAGTGGGTACTATTCCTCCAGCCTCAATTACCTTAGGTATTAAAATTTTAATATCTGACGCTTTATATAAAATAGAATCTTTTTTTGACACAATACTTATTAATAAAATTTTATTCCTGTTAGCATATTGAATTATATTTTTTAATTCATTGGTATTACCTGAATAACTTATCATAACCAAAATGTCTTTTTTTGATATCATTCCAAGATCTCCATGGGACGCTTCACTTGCTACAAGGCTGAAAGACGGAGTTCCAACTGAAGCTAAAGTGGCAGCAATTTTTGAGGCTATAAGTCCACTTTTTCCAACCCCACACAAAATTACTTTTGATTGACATTTTGCAATTTTTGTTACTGCAGTACAAAAAGAATTATTTATATTTTTTTTTAATTTCTGTAATGCATTTATTTCTAGATTTATTACATCTTTTGCAATACTTATAAATTTTTTATTTTTCATTAGTGAGACCAAATGTCTTCTTTAAACAATGCTAAATCAAGATCAACTCTAGTTTTTAAAAATTTTAAACAATTTTTATACAATTCAACTCTATTTTCTCTTACTAATATTTTATTTAATTCTTCATGTATTTTATGAAGATAAATCACATCATTTGCACAATATTTAAGTTGTGCTGGTGACAAATCTCCTCCAAAATCTGAGCTTTGGAATTGTTTACTAATATCAATATTTATAAATTCTTTAATAAGAGTTTTTAAAGAGTGATTATCTGAGTATGATCTTGCAAGTTTTGACGCAATTTTTGTATCTAAAATATTTTTTGTCTCTGTTTTTAAATAATGTTTGATGTGAGCCATATCAGCTCTGCCAAAATGAAAAATTTTAGTTATTTTATCATCACTTAATAATTTAACTAGATTTGGAGCATCATAATTATCTCTATCAAATTGGACAATATGTGCATCTGAATTACCTGAGGAAATTTGAATTAAACATAGTGGATCACGCCTAACATTTAGACCCATGAATTCACCATCCACTGCTATTTTATTGCCTAATTTTAAATCATCTGGTAGATCATTTTTGTGTAACTGAATATTATTACTCATTCTAGAATATATATATGAAAGCAAGAAATTGTCTAATTTTTGGTGGTAGTGGTCAAATTGGCAGAAACTTATTAAGAAAACTGACTAAGAACAACTATAAAGTTACTGTAGTAACAAGAAATATACATCAAAAAAGTTATATAATTAAAACTCAAGCTAATGCTGGTTATATAGATATTGTTGAGTCAAATATTTTTGAAGAAAAAAAAATAAGAAAACTTTTTAAGAATGCCGACATTTGCATTAACTTAATTGGTATCTTATTTGAACAAAAAAAGGGAAATACATTTAAAAATATTCATACTGTTTTTCCAGGTCTTTTGGCAAAACTTTGTAAAGAGTATAAGTTAAAACACTTTATTCATTTATCAGCATTAGGTATTAATGAAGCTGAAAATTCTGATTATGCTAAAAGTAAACTTAACGGAGAAACCGAAGTTTTAAATAATTTTCCTTTAGCTACAATTTTAAGACCATCAGTGGTTTATTCAGTAGATGATAACTTTACAACAAACTTTATGACATTGCTTAATAGGCTTCCTTTTTTCCCCATATACTATAATGGTAATACTAAGTTTACTCCAATTCATTGTTCAGATTTGACAGATATAATTTATCACATCATTTCAAAAAATATTTATTCTAAAATTATTGAATGTGTTGGTCCTGAGGAAATTACCTTTAAAGAAATTTTACAGAGATTGCTTAAGCTCATAAACAAACAAAGAATTTTAATACCTTTACCATTACCTTTGGCAAATATCTCTACAAGCTTGTTTGAAATGTTACCTAAACCCCCTCTAACAAGAGATCAATTGAGACTTCTAAAGTATGACAATGTATTAAGTGGAAAATATAAATCTAATTTTGAAATTGGAGTGCCTAGTATAAGGTATTTTGATGAAGAAGTTAAAAAATATTGCTATATGTGGAGAGATGGTGGGCAATTCTCTACAGAAAAATATTCATCTAATAATGATCTGGAAGAAAAATAAAATAAAACTTAAGCTGATTGTATTTTCTTTTCTTCAAATTCTGGAACATCCTCTTTTTCACTAACCTCTTCTTTTTTACCTTTTGGTTGGTAAGCATAAAGTAGATGAAGTTTACAATATGAAAAATCTTTCAATGATGATCTTCCACAAAAATAAAATGATTTTTCATCTGGGTGTCCAATTGGCCATTTGCATGAATTTTCATCAAGCTCTTCTAATTGTTTAGGATTTTCTGGTTCAAAATCTTTTTCTATTATTAATGATTTGAATTTACTTCTACGAACTCTTTTAGATTTAGTAATTTTTTCATCTAAAGAATTTTCAAAATTGTGATTTGAAGTTGCAGTTCTTGTTTTTATTTTTGCTGATAAATTCAGACGATGAGCTTTACCAATTACAGCATTCCTACTTATGCCTCCGATTATCTCAGCAATTTGACTTGCAGTATTATTACCTTTACCCCAAAGCTCTTTTAATTTTGCAACTTTTTCTTCAGTCCAACTCATAATCAATATGTTGTATCTTCTTTATATATAATAACAATATACTGATATTAAATTAAATTAAACAACCAAAAATTAAGAGTTATCAACATTAATATTCAATTAACAAAATGTATATGTTTTCAATCCTTACTTGTATAAATAATTAAACTTAATAAAACCAAATAGACATATGAGTTATTTAGCAAAAAACTATAATAGAAAAAAAATTTCATTCAAACATGGAAAAGGAAGTTATTTATATTCTTCTGATAACAAAAAATATTTAGATTTTGTTCAAGGAATAGCTGTTAACTCTTTAGGTCATGCCCATACAAAATTAGTTAAAACAATAAGAGATCAATCAAAAAAACTTTGGCATGTTTCTAATGCTTTTCAAATTCCTGAGGGAGAAAAATTAGCTAAAAAGTTATGTAAAAAAACGTTTGCTGATTATGTAATGTTTCAAAATAGCGGGGCCGAGGCTACGGAAGCAGCAATTAAAGTTGCTAGAAGATATTTTTACTCTATAGGCAGACCAAATAAAAATAGGATTTTATGCATTAAAAATTCCTTTCATGGAAGAACTTTAGCAGCAATTTTTGCTAGTGGATCAAAGAAAATGACAGAGGGATTTGGTCCAAAAGTACCAGGGTTCGATCACTTCAGCTTTGGTGATCATAATTCTCTTAAAAAGAAAATTAAAAAAAACACAGCTGCTATTATGGTTGAAACCATTATGGGTGAAGGTGGTATTAAAGTTATCCCTGATTGGTGCTTAAAAGAATTAAGAGCATTATGTAATAAGAAAAAAATATTATTAATACTTGACGAAGTTCAGTGTGGAATAGGAAGATCTGGTGATTTCTTTGCTTTTGAAAAATCAAAAGTAAAACCTGACATTGTGCCAATTGCAAAAGGAATAGGTGGAGGATTTCCTATCGGAGCAGTTTTAATGAATAAAAAAGTTGCTTCAGGGATGACACCAGGTACCCATGGATCAACATTTGGGGGAAATCCATTAGCGATGGCTGTTGGAAATAAAGTAATGGATATTATATCAAATAAGAAATTTTTAAATAATGTAAAAAGTCTATCAAAATATTTTTTATTTAGATTAAATAAAGTTCAGGAAAAATATCCCAATTTAATTAAACAAATAAGAGGAAGAGGTTTTTTGATTGGGATACAGTTATATAAAGATCAAACCGTATTTATTAAAAAATTGATGGATAATAAGTTATTGACAATTCGAGCAGCAGAAAATGTTGTTCGTATTTTACCTCCACTAAATGTTAAAAAAAATGAAATAGATTTAGCGATAAAAATTATTGAAAAGGTATGTTCACAGATAAAATAATATGAAACACTTTATTAATTTAAAAGATATACCTGCAAAAGATCTTAGAAAGATTATTACTGATGCTAAAAAAAGAAAAAGTTTAAGAAAAAAACTAAGCACATTAGAGGTTGATAAAGGTGCGCCCTTAAAAGGTAAATTATTAATTCAAATGTTTGAAAAATCTAGTTTGCGAACTAGATCAAGCTTTTATTTAGCCATCAAACAACTCGGTGGAGGTACTATGACCTTGAGATCTGATGAGCTTCATTTGGGTCAAGGTGGAGAAAGTATTGCTGATACAGCTAAAATTCTTTCAACTTATGGCGATGGATTTATGTTTAGAACCGATAGCAATAAAAAGATTGAAAAGTTTGAAAAGTATTTATCAATACCTGTAATTAATGGTTTAAGCCCATCATCTCATCCAACCCAGGTTTTATCAGATGTTTTTACAGTTGAGGAAATAAAGAAGAAACCTATTTCAAATTTAAATATTTGTTGGATAGGTGACTCCAATAATGTTTTAGATAGTTTAATAGCTGCATCAGTAAAATTTTCCTTCAAGTTACATATTGGTTGTCCTAAAAAATTTGAACCAGGAAAAGAAGTTAGATCTTGGGTCAAAAAAAATAATAAAAAAATTCATATTTATAATGATGCAAAAAAAGCAGTGTCTGGAGCGGATGTAATTTTTTCTGATAAAGTTATTTCTTTAAATGATAAAGTTAATAAGAAGAAAAAAATACGAGCATTTAAAAATTTTAAAATTGATAAAAAATTAATGAGTTATGCAAAAAAAAATTGTATTTTTTTACATTGTTTGCCAAGAGGTGATGAGGTAAGTGATGATGTTTTTTTAGGTAAAAAATCTTATGTGTGGCAACAAGCACTCAATAGAGTTCATGTTCAAAAAAGTATTTTGTTATATTGTTTTGGGAAATTAAGGTAGTGGTAAAGGGCTATCTGAATTTTCATTTAGATATTTTATTACAGAAGCTCTATCTTTTTCTTTTCGTAAACCTGCGTAAGCCATCTTTGTTCCCTTAATCCATTTTGCAGGTTTAATTAAAAATCCATTTAGTTCTTCAAAAGTCCATTCTTTATCATATGCTGCTAAAGCCTTAGAATATTTATAATCCTCAACCGCTCCAACTTTTCTTCCCACAACATTATATAGTGCTGGACCAATAGCATTCTTCCCTCCCTTAACAATTGAATGACAAGCTGCACATTTTTTAAAAACTTTTTCACCATGCGCAATATCTCCCATTGCCATTAAGGCTGATATATCAATTTTGTCTGATGTAGTACTTGAACTAGCTGTGGATACCACGGTTGCAGTTTCTATTTCGACCGAATAACCAGGTGTATCAGGTTTCTCTACGTGAAATATAACATCAGATAATTTTCCAATTCCAATAACAAGCAAGGCAACCATTAAAACTGCAGCAACTATTTTGTTTATTTCAAAAGAATTCATTTTTTCTAAATTTTGTAGTGAACGTATAACATGATAAATTAAAAAAAAGCTAAAATTAAATGTATAAATTTGCCTCTATATTTGTTTAATGAGTATAATAATTTGAAAATATAATGAAAACTTTAGTAATTATACCTTCTAGAATGTCTGCAACCAGGCTGCCAGGTAAACCGTTATTAAAAATAAAAGGTTTATCAATTATATCACATGTGTGTAAAGTTGCAGAAGAAGCCAATATTGGAGACGTGATTGTAGCTACAGAGGATCAAGAAATTATCGATGATGTTAAAAGTAATGGTTTCAATGTTATTTTGACCAGCAATAAACACAAGACAGGAACAGATAGAATTCACGAAGCACTTAAAAAATCAAATGTTAGAGATGTTGATTTTATTATGAATTTACAAGGTGATGAACCAGCAATCGATTGTGATGATGTAAAAAGTTTGAATGACAAAATGGTAAAAAATAATTCTAATTTAGGAACTCTTGCTGCAAAAATTAAAGATAATAAAAACCTTAAGAATGAAAATATTGTTAAGGTCATCACTGAAAACAGACTAGAAGGGGGTCATTTTCCAAAGGCAGTATCCTTTTCAAGAAAATCTGAGCAGGTAGAAAATATTTATCATCATATTGGAATTTATTGTTATTCAAGAGATTGTCTTGAAAAATTTGTTCACTTGGATCAATCCAAAAATGAAATAGAAAATCGATTAGAGCAGTTAAGAGCATTAGATAATAATATCAATATCAATGTTTCACTTGCTAAGTCATCTCCAATAGGAGTAGATACTGAGGAAGATTATCTAGCCTTGAAAAAAATAATGGAATATAAGAATTGATGAGTAAAATTTATTTTCAGGGAACCTTTGGTGCATATTCCCATTTAGCAGCACTCTCTATTGATTCTAAAGCAGAAATATTACCCTGTAAAACTTTTGATGAGTGTTTCAACAAAGCATCTGAAGAGCCCGATAGTAGAATAATAATACCAGAGTCTAATAGAATTACTGGTAACATTGGAATTGAATATTTAATATTTAAACATAGGCTAAATATTTATAAAGAGCATTTTCAAAAAATTGAACACAACTTATTAGGACAACCTGGTGCTAAATTAAAAGATATCAAAGAAGTATATTCACACGCACAAGGTTTGTCTCAGTGTTCAAAATTTATAAAAGAAAATAATTTAGCAGAACATATTAGAGCAGATACTGCTGGATCTGCTGAAATGATTTCTAAAACAAAAGACGTTAAGCAATCAGCTATAGCATCTTCATTAAGTGCTAAAATTTATGGTTTAGAAGTAATTAAAAAAAATATAGAAAATGAAAGTGGAAATTTGACAAGATTTTTGGTTATGGGAAAAAATATTTCTCAACCAGAATTTAAAGATAAAACTTATATAACCTCTTTTTTATTTAAATTGAAAAGTAAGCCAGCTGCATTATATCAAGCACTAAGCGGTCCATCTTTGAATGGAGTAAACTTAACGAAATTGCAAAGTTATCCAGTAAAAAATAGTTTCGACTCTTATTTTTTCTTATGTGATTTGGATGGACACATCGAAGATCCAAAAGTTCAGAAATCTCTTGAAGAGCTAGGTTTACATTGTGAGGATTTTCACGTTCTAGGTGTTTTTGAAGCTGATAGCTTGAGACAAAAAAAATAAGAATCTTTTCTTGTAGATTAGAAATTTTAACTGCTATAATAGATATGGAGGCTAGAGGTGGATGCTGCTTGAACCCGACCAGATCTTAACGGAAGCAGTCGTAGAGACAGTTATTCAGGTTCTAGTCTCCTTATAAATATATGAATAATAACTCAAAAGTATTAGCATTAAAATATAGACCACAAACTTTTGATGATCTTATTGGTCAAGAGGTTGTTGCAGAAACTATTACCAATTCGATTAAAGCTGACAAAATACCTAATGCATATTTGTTCACTGGAATAAGGGGAATAGGAAAAACAACAACAGCACGAATTGTTGCTAAAGCACTTAATTGTTCTAACGGTATCGATAATTTATGTAAAAAAAACTTTTGTGAAAACTGTAAATCTATAAGCGAGTCTAGTCATATAGATGTGCTTGAAATGGATGCGGCAAGCAAAACAGGTGTAGATGACGTAAGAGATTTAATCGAATTTTCAAGATATGGGCCGACCTCGGCTAAATATAAAATCTTCATTATTGATGAAGTTCACATGTTAAGTAAACAAGCATTTAATGCTTTATTAAAAACTTTAGAGGAACCACCAGAATATCTAAAATTTATTTTTGCAACTACAGAAATTAAAAAAATTCCAATTACAGTAGTATCTAGATGTCAAAGATTTGATCTAACTAGAATTAAATCCTCAGAATTATTGGAGTTTATTAAAAAAATTAAAAATAAGGAAAATGGAAAAATAAGCGACGATGCTTTAAAGCTTATAGTCAAAATTTCTGAGGGTTCTGTTAGAGATTCTTTGTCGTTGCTCGATAGAGCACTATTAAGTTTGGATGAAGGAAAAGAATTAGACTTAAATTCAGCTCAGAAAATTTTTGGGTATTTTGATAAATCTCAATTAATTGATTTGTTTGAGTTAATTTTAAAAGGTGAAGAAAAAAAAGTAATTAGTATTTATAGAAAAATTTATGACCAAGGTGTTGAACCAAAGGTTTTTATTAATGATTTCTTAGAGTTACTTTACTACTTTAAAAATATTAATTCTTTAACTTTAGAAAGTACAAACTTTTCATTAAATGATGAAGAGTTTTCTAAAATTAAAAATTTATCAAATCAAATAGATACAGAGGTATTAATATTATTTTGGCAATTTTCCATCTCTTCACTCGAAGAGATAGACATAGTTTCTAATCAACACCTTTCAATTGAGATGTTTTTAATAAGACTGATGCATTTAAGTTCTGTAAAATCTGGAAATAAAATTGAAAAAGTTGAGGTTGACTTGAAGGGTGAAAATTTAGTCAAGAATACAGAAACTGAATTAACTTCTAAAACAATCAATCAAATTAAGAATGTCGCACAGGAAGAAAAAACTAAACCAGAAGTTCAAATAGAAATTAAAGCAGTACATAAAATTAATATAAATGCATTCGAGGATCTGATCGAAATCTGTGCAAAAAAAAAAGAGATTAAACTAAAATATGAGTTAGAAAAAAATGTTAATCTTGTAAAATTTGAAAAAAATAGAATTGAAATATCTTTTAATGAGAGTTTAGACAAAGATTTTGTAAAAGATTTATCATCAAAACTTTTTGATTGGACTGGTGAAAGATGGATTATTACATTTAGTAAATTAAAGGGGCAAATGTCATTAAAAGACAAAGAAAAAAATGTTAAAAAACAATTAATTGATGAAATGAAAAATTCAGAAATATTTAAAAGTGTGATTGATAGATTTCCTGACGCACAATTAATAGATGTAAATTCAAACAAAGATGGAGTTGATAATGACTGATTTTAGTAAAATTTTAGATAAAGCAAAAGAACTTGAAGCAAAAATGAAAGAAAGCCAACAAAAGATTAAGGAAATTAGAGTTGAAGGAGTTTCGGGCTCAAATTCTGTAAAGATAACTTTGGATGGAGAGGGAGAGATGCAAACAATAAAGTTATCTGATGAAATTATGAAAGAGGACAAAACCATAATTGAAGATTTAATTGTTGCAGCACATAATAGTGCCAAATCTCAACTTAAATCAAAAACAACTGAGGAAATTACAAAAGCAACCGGAGGCTTTGGAATTCCTGGTTTTAAATGGCCTTTATAATAGATGCAAAATATCAGTGAGATAGAAGAATTAATTAAATTAATTTCAAAACTTCCTGGTTTAGGTCCCAAATCAGCAAAAAGAATTGTTTTAAAATTAATAAATAATCGTGATGAACTTGTAAAACCTATGGCAAATACATTGGCGCAAGTTTATAAAAATGTAGTTAGATGCAATTCATGTGGTGCATTAAAGTCAAATTCAAGTGGATGTCTAAATTGTGAGAATACAAAAGAAAAATATAATAAAATTTGTGTAGTAGAGGATATAGCAGACCAATGGTCCATTGAAAATTCAAATATCTTTCAGGGCTATTTTCATATTTTGGGTGGAACAATTTCTTCAGTTGGCCAAAGAAAAGAAGATTTATTAATCAACTCATTAGTAGAAAGAGTTAATAGAGATAAAATCGAGGAGGTAATTTTAGCAACCAGTGCAACTGTGGAAGGTCAAACAACAGCATACTACATTCAAGATAGTCTGAAAAATTTAGATGTTAAAATTACTAAATTAGCACAAGGTTTGCCAGTAGGAGGAGAGATTGAAAGTCTAGATGATGGGACTTTATTTTCTGCTTTTAAAAATCGATCTAATTTGGTTTCGAGCTCAGATTAGATTTTTTTTTTAATCTATTTAAATGAAGTAATGGTTCGGTATAACCTGAAGGTTGTTCTTTACCTTTAAACACTAAATCACATGCGGTTTGAAATGCTATAGAGTTTTCATAATCATCACTCATTTTAACATATAGTGGGTCATTCTTGTTCTGGCCGTCTACTATTTTTGCCATATCTTTCATTATATTGGTAACTTGTATTTTTGTAGTAATTCCATGATGTATCCAGTTTGCTATATGCTGAGATGAAATTCTAAGAGTGGCTCTGTCTTCCATCAAACCTATGTTGTTAATATCTGGTACTTTAGAACAACCTACACCCTGATCGATCCATCTCACAACATACCCTAATAAAGTTTGTGCAGAATTAGAAATTTCTTGATTTATATCTTCTACAGACCAATTAGGTCTATCTGCTATTGGGATGGTTAATAGATCATCAAGCTTAGCTGGTTCTCTATCAATTAATTTTTTTTGTTCGTTAAAAATATTTATTTCATGATAATGTAAAGCATGTAATGCAGCTGCTGTTGGGGAAGGAACCCATGCACAGTTTGCACCTGCTTTTAAGTGTCCTGTTTTTTGCTCCATCATATCTTTCATTTTGTCTGGCATTGCCCACATTCCTTTTCCAATTTGAGCTTTACCAGAAAACCCACAACTTAAACCAATATCAACATTGTTATTTTCGTATGCATTAATCCATTTTGATGATTTCATATCACCTTTTTTAATCATAGGACCAGCTTCCATTGATGTATGCATTTCATCACCAGTTCTATCTAAGAAACCAGTATTGATAAAAAAAACTCTATTTTTAAGACTTCTAATACATTCTTTTAAATTTGCTGATGTTCTTCGCTCTTCATCCATAATCCCAATTTTACATGTGTACTTAGGTAAATTTAGAACTTCCTCAACTTTAGAAAAAATTAAATCTGTAAATGCTGTCTCGTCTGGACCATGCATTTTAGGTTTTACAATATAAACTGATCCAGTTCTTGAATTATTTTTATTTTTAATATCATGAAGTGCAGCTGCTGTGGTTATAAAAGCATCCATAATTCCTTCAGGTATTTCACTTCCATCACTTAATAAAATTGAAGGGTTAGTCATTAGATGACCAACATTTCTTACTAGCAAAAGACTTCTTCCATGTAATTTTAAACCTTTACCATCTTTTGAGATATAACTTCTATGTGGATTTAATTTTCTCTCAAATAATTTTCCTTCTTTTTCAAATTTTGACTTAAGGTCTCCTTTCATTAGACCTAGCCAATTTCGATAACAAATAATTTTATCTTCTGAGTCAACAGCTGCTACACTATCTTCATTGTCACAAATTGTTGACACTGCTGATTCTAGTATAATATCACTAATACCTGCATGATCTTGTTGAGCAGCAAAAGCTCTCGAGTCTTTCAGAATTTCAATATGTAAATTATTATTCTTTAGAATAATTGCAGACGGATTATCGCTTTCGCCTCTGTGCCCAACAAATTTATTTTCATCTTCCAAATCAAAAATATCAGCACCTTTTAAAACTTTTAATTTTCCATTTTTTACTGCAAAACTTGTAATTTTATTCCAACTCAATCCCGCTAATGGAAAATACTTATCTAAAAAATCTCTTCCATATTTTATGACCATTTCACCTCTTAAAGGATCATACCTTTCAGATACGCTATCTTCGGACTGTTCAATTACATCTGTACCATAAAGACTATCATATAAACTCATCCATCTTGCATTGGCAGCATTTAATGCATACCTCGCATTCATGACAGGCACAACCAACTGAGGTCCAGCTATACTTGAAATTTCTTCATCAACATTTTTTGTTTCAATTTTAAAATCAGGTCCTTCATTTTTTAAATAACCAATTTCTAATAAAAATTTTTTATACTCTTCTAGCTTAATTTCTTTACCTTTATTTTCTATATACCAATTATCTATTTTTTTTTGTAATTCTTCTCTAAAATTAATTAATTTTTTATTTTTTGGTGCAAGCTCATCTAGAGTTTTTTCGAGACCTAACCAGAAATTTTCTGAAGATACATTTGTATTCTTTAATAGTTCATCACTCACAAAGTTTGATAGTTTTTCTGATACTTGAAGATTATTAATTTTTATATATTTTTCTTGCATAGCACTTAATTCGTACCCCTTCTGTATTTTTGCCTGAGAGCTTTACTCCTTCGGCGGAAATCAATCTCTTTCCAGAGTGTTATGCTTTATCGGTCCTTTTGCCTGAGAGTTTCCGGGGTGGTTGCTCCTTCGGCGCTATAAATAGTCTCTCCCGATACTGAATTTGTATCTGTTAAATGATTTAAGTCAATTAATAAGAATTACACCTTATTTAATATCATTTTATTGCCTTTTTTGTATTTTAACCATCCGCTATAAATAAAACATGAAAAATTATCTAAATTTTGAAACAGAAATTAAAGATCTAGAAAACGAACTAGAAAAATTGAAAGATCCTTACAACCAAGAGGGATTATCAGAAGTCGATACTCAAAAAATTTCAAGCACTCAAACAGAAATAGATGAAAAATTAAAAAATATTTATTCTAATTTAGATCCTTGGCAGACTACTATGGTTGCTCGTCATGAAGATAGGCCTAAAGCAAAATTTTTTATTGATAATTTGTTTGAAGACTTCATTTCATTATCTGGGGATAGATATTATGGAGAGGATAAATCAGTATTAACTGGATTTGCAAAGTTCAATGGAAAATCTGTTTTAGTTATAGGTCAAGAAAAAGGAGAAGATCTAGATAGTAGGATTGAGAGAAATTTTGGAATGATGAGACCAGAGGGTTATAGAAAAACTATAAGATTAATGAACTTAGCAAACAAATTTAATATTCCCATAATCTCTTTTATTGATACTCCAGGAGCATATCCAGGTGTAGGAGCAGAAGAGAGAGGACAAGCCGAAGCAATTGCAAAATCAATTGAATGCTGTATGGAGCTTAAAGTTCCAACAATTGCAATTATTATAGGCGAGGGTGGTTCTGGTGGAGCAATTGCATTAGCTTCATCAAGTAAAGTACTTATGTTAGAAAATGCAATTTATTCAGTAATATCCCCTGAGGGATGTGCGACTATTCTATGGAGAGATCCAAAAAAAATGCTAGATGCTGCTAAAGCTATGAAGCTTTCAGCTAAAGATTTACTTAAGTTAAAAGTTATTGATGAAATAATTGACGAACCATTAGGTGGTGCCCACAGAGATAGAGATATAATATTAAACAATGTTAGACAAACTTTAACAAAAAATTTAAATTATTTTGACGAATTATCCTCAGAAGAAATAATGACTGAGAGAAAAAATAAATTTCTAAAAATTGGAAGGAATGATGGTTTTATGACAAGTACTGAGGATCTAAGTACATTAACAATTAAGAAAAATAATTTAGATCAAATTTTTAAATCAAAAAAAATATTACTAGCGATTATTGGTGGATTAATTTTAGTTTCTTCAATCTTTTTACTAATTTAAATTCTATAAAGCTCCACAACAGTTTTTAAATTTTTTTCCTGTAGCCTCACATCTATCGTTTCTAGAAATTTTTTGATTTTTATTAATTAACAATAAACATTTTGGATTGTCAGATGGATTTATTTTTTTAGAATTTTTTTCTTCGTTATTTGGCTCCATTACTACTTTTAAGTTCATTAAAATTGTTACATAATCTAATTTTAATTTTTCTAAAAGATTTGAAAATAATTCAAATGCTTCTTTTTTATATTCAACTAATGGATCTCTTTGACCATAAGATCTTAACCCTACAACTTGTCTTAATTGCTCTAAATATTGGATATGCGATTTCCAATTTAAATCGATTGATTGAAGAAATATTCTTTTTTCAATTTCTTTTGCATGATCATCGCCTAAAAGTTTAATCCGGTCGTTTCTCGTTTCTTGAAATTTATTTGAAATCATTTCTCTAAAATCCTTATCCTTCGCCTCTATCAAATTTTTAAACTCATTTTCTTCAAAACTTTTTCCAATTATTTGTTTAGTTTTATTACTAAATTCATTGCTTTTAGGATCTGATAATTTTGAAATTTTTAACTTAATTAAATCATCAGATATTTCTTTTAAAAATTCATCTGAATAATCAAAGATATTTTCACTATTCATCGCATTTTTTCTTTGTGAAAATACTACATGCCTTTGATCATTAAGAACGTTATCAAATTTGATAAGTGTTTTTCTTATATCAAAATTTCTAGCTTCTACTTTCTGCTGGGCTCGCTCTAATGCTTTGTTAATCCAAGGATGATCAATGCTTTCACCGTCTTTAAGCCCAAGTTTTTCAAGCATACTATTCATAGACTCTGATCCAAAAATTCTCATTAAATCATCCTCTAGACTAACGTAAAATACAGAGCTACCCTCATCTCCTTGTCTTCCTGATCTTCCTCTAGCCTGGTTATCAACCCTTCTAGATTCCATTCTCTCTGTGCCAATAACGAATAAACCACCTAAGGATTTAATTTTATCTTTATTTATTTTAAGTTGGTCTTCTGGAATAGAACCTTTTTTGCCACCAAGTTGAATATCAACTCCTCTTCCAGATATACTTGTTGTAATAATTACTGAGTTTTCTTTTCCTGCATTTGCAATTATTTCGGCTTCATTTTCATGGTTTTTTGCGTTTAACACTACATGTTTAATATTTTTTTGATTTAATAAGTTTGAATAAACTTCAGATTTATTAATACTAGAAGTAAATACTAAAATAGGCTGACCTAATTTGTTTCTTTCAATTATTTTTTCTATAATAGCTTCATTTTTTTCCTTTTCTGTTCTAAAAATTAAATCATTAAAATCTTTTCGGATCATTTCTTTATTTGTTGGAATTACAACAACAGGCAGATTATAAATTTCAAAAAATTCTTCAGACTCTGTAGCAGCTGTACCAGTACAACCAGATATTTTTTTATAAAGTTTAAAATAATTTTGATAAGTTATTGAAGCCAAGGTTTGATTTTCAGCCTGCACTTGAATTTTTTCCTTAGCCTCTAATGCTTGATGTAAGCCATCTCCAAAACGTCTGCCTTCTAAAATTCTTCCAGTAAGTTCGTCAATAATTTTAAGACTTCCATCTTTAACAATATAGTCTTTACCTTTTTCAAATAAATGATTAGCTCGTAAAGCTTGATTAACATGGTGAACTAAATGTAAATTTTCTGGATCATAAAAATTATTATTTTTTAAAATACCAGCATTAGAAAAAAGTTTTTCAACATTATTTATTCCATTGTTTGTTAATAAAATGCTCTTTTCTTTTTCATCTATTTCAAAGTCTTTGTTATTCAAGTTTCTAACAAGTTTATCAATTGCTAAATATTGGGCAGTTTTATCGTCAGCTGCTCCAGAAATTACCAAAGGTGTTCTTGCTTCATCAATCAAACATGAGTCTATTTCATCTACTATTGAGAAATTATGATCTCTCTGAACCATTTGATCTTCAGAAAATTTCATATTATCTCTTAAGTAATCAAAACCTAATTCACTATTAGTTGCATAAGTGATATCACAATTATAGTTTTTCTTACGTTCAGCATCATCTTGATAGTTATTAATAAATCCTGATGAAAGACCTAAAAAATTATAGATTTGACCCATTTCAATTGAATCTCTTTTTGCCAGGTAATCATTTACCGTTACTATATGAACACCTTTACCACTCAATGAATTTAAATAAGCAGCAAGGGTTATAGTTAAAGTTTTTCCTTCTCCAGTTCTCATTTCAGCAATTTTGCCCTGATGTAAAGCTATACCTCCGATTAACTGAACGTCAAAATGTCTCTCATTTCGAGTTCTCTTTGCAGCTTCTCTGACTAAAGCGAAAGCTTCTGGAAGTAATTCGTCTAATGTTTTTCCATCTTTTATCTGATTTTTAAATTCATTAGTTTTTTTTGGAAAGTCGTCGTCATTTAAATTTTTTAATTCTTCCTCATATAAGTTTATTTTTTCAACAATTTTACTAATTCTATCTAGCTCTTTTTGATTACTAGATTTGATAAATTTTGTTATTAAATTTAATGGGTTAAACATGACTATTTGATTTATTCTTTACTTATATTGTTTAATATATGTATTAAATAAATAATTTAAACAATATGGGAATTAATTTAACAAATTTTTTATCATCTCAATCAAAAAATACAAAAATGATTGATTTTCAAGACCTTGATCATCTAGATGGTCTTTCAATTTCAGTTGTTTCAGCAAATTTATATAAAGATATCAGAGATGATTTAACTATGTTTTATTTTAGAGAAGGTGCAAATTATGCTTCTGTTTATACACAGTCAAAAATAGTATCTGAAAATATAAAATGGAATATCAATCAAAGACCAAAAAAAATATATTCTCTAATTGTAAACACAAGAAATGCAAATGCTTTCACTGGAAAGCAAGGGTATGAAAGTTTAAAAAAAATAGCAGATTTAACTGCGAAACAATTAAATAAAAAACAAGAAGAAGACGAGGAGAATCCAAAGAAAATTTCTTCAAAGAATATAATATTTGGTTGTACTGGTACTATTGGGGAAATTTTTCCATATGAAAAAATTTCTAATAATATTCCAAATTTAATAAAAAAAATTACTTATACTCAAAATAAATTTATTTGGATGAAGGCAGCGCTTGCAATCATGACTACGGATACAAAGCCAAAATTAGCTATGGAGGAATGTTATATTGGAAGTGAAAAAGTAAAAATATATGGAATTGCTAAAGGTTCAGGAATGATACATCCAAATATGGCTACAACACTTGCGTATATATTTACTGATGCAACTTTATCTAATGACGTTTTAGGAAAGCTATTAAAAAAAAATATAAACAATACATTTAATGCTATTTCTTGTGATGGAGATACCAGTACTAATGATATGGCAACTATCTTTGCAACTAATGAAGTTAAAAATTCTCAAGTAAAAAGTGTGAATGAAAATAAAATTAAAAATTTTGATAAAGCATTAAATAATGTTCTTTTGAATTTGGCCAAAAGAATTGTTTCAGATGGTGAGGGAGCATCAAAATTCATAACAATAAATGTTAGCAAATGTAAAAATGAGATAGATGCAAAAAAAATTGCTTTATCTGTCGCAAATTCTCCACTAGTGAAAACTGCAATTTCTGGAGAGGATCCAAATTGGGGCCGAGTTATAATGGCAATCGGTAAAGCTGGGCCTAAAATTAATTTAAAAAAATTATCTGTTAAGTTTGGAAATATAACAATTGTAGAAGGTGGAAAATTAAATCAAAGTTACGATGAAAAACAAACAGTAAATTATATGAAATCTGAAAATATAGAAATAAACATTGAAATTTTTACAGGAAATAAAAACTTCACAGTTTATACTATGGATTTAACAAAAAAATATATTGAAATTAATGCAGACTATAGAAGTTAACTTATTGAAAACCCAAATTTTATAATTAACTAATTATCATGATTAAATATAAACTTTTTTGTAAAGAATGTAATTTAAAATTTGATAGTTGGTTTGCATCTTCAAACGAGTATGAAAGACTAAAAAAGAAAAAACTTTTGAATTGCCATAATTGCAATTCAGAAAAAGTTGAAAAAACAATTATGGCACCTCAGCTAATAAACCATAAATCAAAAAATGATGAAAAATTCAACTTAGAAAAATATAACAAAGTAAAAAAAACTATAAAAGATTATCAAAAATTTATTAAAGATAATTTTAATTATGTTGGTGATAATTTTGCTTATGAAGCGAGATCAATTCATTATAATGGTAAAAAAAAATCAAAGGGTATTTACGGTAGTGCATCAAAGGAAGATTTGAAAGAATTAAAAGAAGAAGGTATAGATGCTCAAATGATTCCTTGGATAGATGAAAAAGAAAATTAGTTTTTAATAAACTTTGCTATATAGTTTACAGATAAATCACTAGAAATACTCCATTCATCTTTAATAATGTTAAAATTCATACCCTCTAATTTGTTTAGAGAGAAATCATATTTCATTAAAATTTTTTTAAGATCTTCAGGTTTAACAAATTTTTCCCATTCGTGTGTTCCAATTGGAAGCCATCTCAAAACATATTCTGCTCCAACAATTGCAAAAATATAAGATTTTAAAGTTTTATTTATTGTTGCAACAAACATTAGTCCATTTTTTTTTAAAAGTTTTGAGCAAGATTTTAAAAAAAAATCTATATCCTCTACATGTTCAACAATTTCCATATTTAAAATTACATCAAATTTTTTTGTAATTTTAAGCTTTTCGGGTGATGAACATAAATAATTTATTTTTAGTTTATTTTTTTTTGAATGGAGTTTTGCAATTCTTATATTTTTATCAGATGCATCGATACCTGTAACATTTGCTCCCATTCTTGACATTGGTTCGGATAGTAACCCTCCACCACATCCAATATCTAAAATATTTATTCCTGATAAAGGTCTTAATTTATTTTTTAATTTGAAATTATTAATAATATTTTCTTTTATATATTTAATTCTTGTTGGATTAAATTTATGAAGTGGTTTGAATTTACCCTCTGGATCCCACCATTCATTGGCCATTTTAGAAAATTTATCTATTTCTTTTTTATTTACACTAGTCATTGTGATAAATAGTTGACATAATAATTTAGATGTATTTTATCCATTATTTATTAAATATTAATAATTAAAGCTAGCATGAAAACTATCGTATTAAAATTTGGTGGAACATCTGTAGGAACTATAGATAGAATTAAAAAGGTATGCAAAATTATTGCTTTTTACAAAAAGAAAAAAAATAAGGTAGTAGTTATTTCATCGGCAATGAGTGGTGTGACAAATGAGTTAGTTAATAAATCTAAACTGATAAGTAGCAATTTTGATAGAGCAGAATATGATGCATTAGTTTCGACTGGAGAGCAAGCATCATGCGCACTTATTGCTGGTAGACTAAAACATAATGGGTTTAAATCGAGATCTTGGACATCATGGCAATTACCTATTTTAACAGATGGTCCCCATTCAACTGCAAGGATTATTTCAGTAGGTATAAAAGAACTAAATAGATATATAAATTTAGGCGGAATACCTATAATCACAGGATTTCAGGGTGTAAGTAAAGATTTAAGAATAACAACAATCGGAAGAAGCGGATCTGATGCAACTGCAATTATGCTTGCAAAATTTATTAAAGCTGATGAGTGTATAATATATACTGACGTAGATGGAGTTTATACTACCGATCCAAGGCAGTATAAAAAAGCAAAAAAAATTAAAAAAATTTTTTATGACGAAATGTTAGAAATGGCATCTCTCGGTTCAAAAGTAATGCAGCCCACATCGGTTCAGGATGCAAAGCTGAATAAGATTGATGTCAAAGTAAAATCTTCATTCGTATCAAAATCTGGTACCTTAATAACAAATTCTAAAAAAGCATTTAGTGACCAAATTATTACTGGAATTTCATCTACAAAAAATGATGCTAAAATTACAATTGTAGGAGTGAAAGATAGACCTGGTGTTGCTGCTTCTATTTTTAAACCACTATCTAAAAATCTTATCAATGTAGATATGGTGGTTCAAAATATATCTTTAGATGGAAAAGAGACAGATCTTACATTTACTATAAAAGCTGATGATTTAAAAAAAACAGAAAAATTAATTAAACAAAATAAAAAAATATCTTTTAAAAAATTATCTTTTGATAAAGGTGTTTCTAAAGTTTCAATCATCGGTGTTGGTATGATAACGACTCCAGGTATAACATATAGAATGTTCCAGGCACTAGCTTCAAAAAAAATTAATATTTTGGTTATTTCTACCTCAGAGATAAAAATTTCAGTTCTAGTTTCTGTTAAGCATGTTAAAAGAGCAATAGCTGCTTTACATAAAGAATTTAAATTAGATTAATTATAATGAGTTTAAGACCATTTAGAGATATTAAAAGAAGAAAAACAAAAGTAATAAATGTTGGAAATGTAAAGATAGGGGGCGATAATCCAATCTCTGTTCAATCAATGACTAATACTTTAACTACGGATGTTAAAGCAACCATAAAACAAATAAATGAAATAGCTGAGGAAGGTGCTGATATTGTAAGAGTGTCTTGTCCAGATGAGGACTCTTCAAAAGCATTAAAAGAAATAATAAAACATGTATCAATACCAGTAGTTGCGGATATACATTTTCATTATAAAAGGGCTATTGAGGCAGCAGAAAATGGAGCTAGTTGTTTAAGAATTAATCCAGGAAATATTGGAGATGAAACAAAGATACACGAGGTATTGAAAGCAGCAAAGAATAATAATTGTTCAATAAGAATTGGAGTAAATGCAGGTTCTCTAGAAAAAGATATTTTAGAGGAATTTAAAGAGCCTTGTCCAGAGGCATTAGTTAAAAGCGCTTTAAGAAATATAAAAATTTTAGAAGATAAAGATTTTTTAAATTTTAAGATAAGTGTCAAATCATCAGATGTATTCCTTTCGATAGCAGCATATAGACAACTATCTAAAGTTATAGATTATCCTTTACACCTCGGAATTACAGAGGCAGGAAGTTTTGTATCTGGGAGCATAAAATCATCCATAGGGCTTGGTAGTTTATTAATGGATGGAATTGGGGATACTATTAGAATTTCTTTATCTGACAACCCAACTCAAGAGGTGAAAATTGGAAATGAGATATTAAAATCACTAAATCTGAGAAATAGAGGAGTAAAGATAATTTCTTGCCCTTCTTGTGCAAGACAAGCATTTCAGGTAATCGATACTGTTAAAATATTGGAAGAGAAACTAGCACATATAAAAACACCAATAACACTGTCAATTATTGGTTGTGTTGTAAATGGACCAGGTGAAGCTGCAATGACAGATATAGGAATTACTGGAGGAGGAAAAGGAAATAATATGCTTTATTTATCCGGTGTTCAGAGCGAAAAAGTTTTGACTGATGACATAATTAATAAGGTTGTAAGCGAAGTTGAGAAAAAAGCATCTGAACTAGAGAACTAATAATGATACCCATAAAAACAGTTGAGGAATTAATAATTAAACATTCATCCATAGAAAAAGATTTATCCACAGGTGGATTAGATAACAAGTTATTTGCCGAAAAATCAAAAGAATACTCAGATTTAAATGAGATAGTTGGAAGTGCCAAAGATTACATTTCTTTTCAAACTGAAAAAGAAGAATTGGAAAAAATATTAAATGACAGCTCTGCTGATGGAGAATTAAAAAAAATGGCAGATATAGAATTGCTAGATTTACAAAATCGATATGAAGCTAATGAAAAAAAATTAAAATTATTTTTGTTACCAAAAGATGAAGCAGATAAAAAAAATGCTATTATTGAAATAAGAGCAGGGACAGGTGGATTAGAAGCAAGTTTATTTGCATCAGATTTATTTAAAATGTATGAAAAAGTTAGTCACAAAAAAAAATGGTCTTTAGAATTAATCTCGATATCTAGAAGTGATGCAGGAGGTTTAAAAGAAGTTATAGCTTCAATTAAAGGTACTAATATTTATTCAACACTAAAGTATGAGAGTGGAGTTCATAGAGTACAGAGAGTTCCAGATACCGAAACTCAAGGAAGAGTTCATACATCAGCAGCAACAGTAGCTGTTTTACCCGAAGCAGAAGAGATAGATTTAAAAATAAATGATTCTGACTTAAGAATAGATGTATTTAGAGCCGGTGGACCAGGTGGACAATCTGTTAATACGACAGATAGTGCTGTAAGAATTACTCACATCCCAACTGGTTTAAGTGTATCTCAACAAGATGAAAAATCACAACATAAAAATAAAGCTAAAGGAATGAAAATTTTGAGAGCACGTTTATATGAATTGGAAAGGTCAAGAATTGACCAAGAAAGATCTCAAGACCGTAAAACAAAAATTGGTACAGGAGACAGATCAGAAAGAATAAGAACTTACAACTTCCCTCAAGGAAGAGTTACAGATCATAGAATAAATTTAACTCTTCATAAATTAGATGAATTTTTAGAAGGAGAAGCATTTGACGAAATGATTGAATCTTTGACACTACAAGCGCAAGAGGAAAGTCTTAGTAACTTAAAATAATATATGAATATTAATTTAGCTATAAATGAGGGTTCAAAAATTTTAAACAGTAAATTTATACCTAACCCACTATTAGATGCTGAAATTTTAATGGCTAAAATAATTAATAAAGATAGAAATTATATTTTACTAAATTATAGCAATCCTATTAATAAAAATGATTTAAATAATTTCTTTAAGTTGATTGAACAGAGATCTTTAGGAAATCCGGTAGCATATTTAATTAAAAAAAAATCTTTTTGGAATTCAGAATTTATTATTTCAAATGATACATTAATTCCAAGACCAGATACAGAACTCGTTGTAGAAAATGCATTAAAGTTAACAAAAAAAAGAAATAAGTTAAATATTTTGGATATAGGCGTTGGTTCAGGCTGTATTCTTCTTTCAATTCTTAAAGAAAGAAAAGATTTTTCTGGTACTGGCATAGATATAAGTGAAAAATGTCTTAATATAAGTAAAATTAATGCGATTAATTTGAAAGTTAGTTCTAGAGTAAAACTTTATAAATCAGATGTTGACAAATTCAATTTAGGAAAATATGATTTAATTGTTTCTAATCCTCCTTATATTAAAAGATCTAAACTTAAATATTTGGAAAGAGATGTTGCTGAGTTTGAGCCAAGACTAGCATTAGATGGTGGATTAGATGGGTTATCAGAAATCAGAAAAGTAATTAAAAAATCCTCTGAACTGATAAAAAAAAATGGCAAATTTATTTTAGAGATCGGTTTTGATCAAAAAAATAAAGTTATTAATTTATTAAATAAAGAAGGTTTTTATATAAATAGTACTCAAAAAGATCTTGCAAATAATGACAGGTGTATTGTTAGTACAAAAATATAATTAATTACAATCATGGTTACATTTAGAAATAACAACAATAATAATAGAAGAAATAATTTTAGAAGAAATGATAGAAATTTTAAGTCTAATGGAGAAAGACAAAAATTTAGTTCAAATTACTCAAATAGTGAAAATTTTAAAAGAAAGTCTCCTGGCAGAAATAATCATAATGCCCCAAAATTAATTGAAAAATATAACGATTTAGCTAGAGAAGCTTTATCAAATGGAGATAAAATCCTCTCTGAAAATTACCTTCAGCATGCAGATCATTTTACCAGAATATTAAATGAGAGAGAGAATTTAAAAAAAGAAAAGAGTGCTCAGTTAAAAAATGAGGGTAATACCGATAAATTGAATTTTTCATCTGAATCTAATGAAAATTCAGACAATAATTTAGATGATAATTTAAATAAAGATACAAGTACAGAGACACAGCCAGAGGCTAATTAGTTTAAACCAATTATTTTTTCAGATTTTAAAACGTTTAATTTTATTTTTTTTGTTTCAAAGATTTTTCTTTCTTTACCTTTTAAAATTTTACCAGATGGCAGTTTTAATTTTTGGGAATTAACTTTTTTACCATTTACGATTACCTCATAATGTAAATGTGGACCAGTTGATTTGCCAGTAGAACCAACATATCCAATTGTTTGTCCTTGCTTAACTCTCACACCAACTTTTATTCCTCGAGCAAATTTTGACATATGTGCATATACAGTTTGATACGTCGAATTATGTCTAATTTTAACACAGTTTCCACCTCCTCCACACCATCCTGCTTTTTTAATAACACCATCACCAGAAGCCATAATTGGTGTGCCTGTTGGTGCAGCAAAATCTGTACCTCTGTGCATTTTGTTGTAACCATCTATTGGATGTTTTCTCATACCAAAGGGAGATGAAAGTCTTGCTCCATTAATAGGAGTTTTCATTAATGCTTTTTTTACACTTTTACCATTTTTATCATAATGACCTTCACTACCTTCTCCATCAAAATAATAAAGGCTATTATCTTGACCACTAAGTTTAAGATTTGAAAAAAGTATTTCTCCAGTTTCAATTATTTCTTTTTTTTCGTTTAAAAAAATTTCATACATTATTTGAAATTTATCTCTTTTTCTAATATCTCTTTGAAAATCTACTTGAAATCCATAAATTCTAGCAAATTCAATAATAATATTTGCTGGGACATTTTCGTCTATGGCTGACTTATAAAGACTTTGTAAAATTAAATTTTCCTTATAAACAATTTCTTTCTTTAACTTAATAGATAAAATTTCCTCGTTAAAATTATCATTATCAATACTTCTTTTTAAATATACTTTTTGAGTATTTGAAATTTGAAAATAAAATTCTATTATTTTGTTATTTGTTTTGTCCAAACTAAATTGAATACTTTGATTGGTATTCAATTTATTTAGATTAACCTTCTTTTGCAGAGACTTTTTAATTTTTAATATTTCTTGTTTGTTTATAGAATAATTTTCTAGAATTTTATCAAATGTTTCTCCAGATTTAATTTTATGTTTAATTTTTTTATATTTTGGTTCGAGATTTTCAATTAAATGGGTAAGTGTTTTTTTAAAATAAATATTTTCAGTAAAACTTGTATAACTTTCATCTAATATTTTTTTTTGAAAATTAAAATAACTTGTTAAAACTATAGAAACTAATATCAAAAAAACTAATCCAAAAATCTCAAAATTTTTTTTAATTTTGTTTTGTATTTTTTTGAACATTTAAATATTAAAAGAGCTCAATTATTAGATTAGAGAACGCTAAAAATCAAAAAAAAGGCCCTAAAATAGGGTATTTTTGTACAAATTTTTGTTCATAATTGCTTGATTTCCTATATTTTTAGCCTATAAGCACTGAACTTTCTCAGTAAATTATTTTAAATACAATAAATAAGTGAGGATTATTGAGCTTTTTTGCTCAATTAGCTATTTAAAAAGTAAAAATTTAAGAAGAGAAGTGTGGACGGTTAAGGTTACCAAAAATTTGTCGTACACACTTCAATCACATATAAATTTTATTCTTAGAATTTATATGGAAGCTAGTGTGCGCCGTTTTTAAACTTGAGAGTTTGATCATGGCTCAGAACGTACGCTGGCGGCACGCCTAACACATGCAAGTCGAACGAAGTAGCAATACTTAGTGGCAGACGGGTGAGTAACATGTAGGTATCTGCCCTTTGGCCTGGAATAACACGAGGAAACTTGTGCTAATACCGGATAAGTCTTTACAGAGAAAGCTTTATGCACCATTGGATGAGCCTGCACTTGATTAGTTTGTTGGTGGGGTAATGGCCTACCAAGACTGTGATCAATAGCTGATTTGAGAGGATGATCAGCCACATTGGGACTGAGACACGGCCCAAACTCCTACGGGAGGCAGCAGTGGGGAATCTTGCACAATGGAGGAAACTCTGATGCAGCGATGCCGCGTGAGTGAAGAAGGCCCTTGGGTTGTAAAGCTCTTTCGTCGGGGAAGAAAATGACTGTACCCGAATAAGAAGGTCCGGCTAACTTCGTGCCAGCAGCCGCGGTAATACGAAGGGACCTAGCGTAGTTCGGAATTACTGGGCTTAAAGAGTTCGTAGGTGGTTGAAAAAGTTGGTGGTGAAATCCCAGAGCTTAACTCTGGAACTGCCATCAAAACTTTTCAGCTAGAGTATGATAGAGGAAAGCAGAATTTCTAGTGTAGAGGTGAAATTCGTAGATATTAGAAAGAATACCAATTGCGAAGGCAGCTTTCTGGATCATTACTGACACTGAGGAACGAAAGCATGGGTAGCGAAGAGGATTAGATACCCTCGTAGTCCATGCCGTAAACGATGTGTGTTAGACGTTGGAAATTTATTTTCAGTGTCGCAGCGAAAGCGATAAACACACCGCCTGGGGAGTACGACCGCAAGGTTAAAACTCAAATGAATTGACGGGGACCCGCACAAGTAGTGGAGCATGTGGTTTAATTCGAAGATACGCGCAGAACCTTACCAACACTTGACATGTTCGTCGCGACTCTAAGAGATTAGAGTTTTCGGTTCGGCCGGACGAAACACAGGTGCTGCATGGCTGTCGTCAGCTCGTGTCGTGAGATGTTGGGTTAAGTCCCGCAACGAGCGCAACCCTCACTTTTAGTTGCCATCATTTAGTTGGGCACTCTGAAAGAACTGCCAGTGATAAGCTGGAGGAAGGTGGGGATGACGTCAAGTCCTCATGGCCCTTACGTGTTGGGCTACACACGTGCTACAATGGTATCTACAACAGGAAGCAAAACTGCGAAGTTAAGCAAATCCTTAAAAGATACCTCAGTTCGGATTGCACTCTGCAACTCGAGTGCATGAAGCTGGAATTACTAGTAATCGTGGATCAGCGTGCCACGGTGAATGCGTTCCCGGGTCTTGTACACACCGCCCGTCACACCATGGGAGTTGGTTCTACCTTAAGGCAAGGTTTCAAACCCTTGACCACGGTATAGTCAGCGACTGGGGTGAAGTCGTAACAAGGTAGCCGTAGGGGAACCTGCGGCTGGATTACCTCCTTTCTAAGGATGAATGAAAGTAAAATTTCATTCTAAATAATATACAGGATAATGTTGACCGTCCTCATTTCTCTTCTTAGATTAGTGTTTCTCTTGCATGGGGGCCGGTAGCTCAGTTGGTTAGAGCACACCCTTGATAAGGGTGGGGTCGAAAGTTCGAGTCTTTCTCGGCCCACCAATTTAAGATCATGGGGGATTAGCTCAGCTGGGAGAGCGCCTGATTTGCATTCAGGAGGTCAGCGGTTCGATCCCGCTATCCTCCACCAAACACTTAGTTATAAAAAATCGTAAAGAATTAATTATTAATATCAATATCTATATCCGAACATTAGTGATGTTATAAGCTAATGTTCAAAATAAAAATTTGATTCAACACAGAATTTTTTTCTGTGCATAAATCAAGCGTTTAAGGGCGTGTAGTGGATGCCTTGGCACTGAAAGCCGATGAAGGACGTGATATACTGCGATAAGTTTCGGGGAGCTGTATGTAAGTTTTGATCCGAAAATTTCCGAATGGGGAAACCCACCACTTTATGTGGTACTTTAAACTGAATACATAGGTTTAAAGAGACAACCTGGAGAACTGAAACATCTAAGTAACCAGAGGAAAAGAAATCAATTGAGATTCCGTTAGTAGTGGCGAGCGAAAGCGGATTAGGCCAGTAGTTTTGTTAAAAAAATTTGAATAGTTTGGAAATGCTAACCATAGAGGGTGATAGTCCCGTATGAGTAATGTTTAACAAAATTCTTGAGTAAAGCGGGACACGTGAAATCTTGCTCGAATATAGGGGGACCACCCTCTAAGCCTAAATACTCTTCAGTGACCGATAGTGAACTAGTACCGTGAGGGAAAGGTGAAAAGAACCCCTATTAGGGGA
Organism: uncultured Pelagibacteraceae bacterium; assembly: GCA_902633985.1. Taxonomy (GTDB): domain Bacteria; phylum Pseudomonadota; class Alphaproteobacteria; order Pelagibacterales; family Pelagibacteraceae; genus Pelagibacter. The sequence goes on along the minus strand of CACPHV010000003.1, from coordinate 50,659 downwards.
GTGAAATAGAACCTGAAACCGCATGCCTACAATCAGTCGAAGCTCTTTTTAGAGTGACGGCGTACCTTTTGTATAATGGGTCAGTGACTTAATTTATTAAGCAAGCTTAAGCCATCTAGGTGTAGGCGCAGCGAAAGCAAGTCTTAATAGGGCGATTAGTTTAATGAATTAGACCCGAAAACGAATGAGCTTACCATGAGCAGGTTGAAAGTAAGGTAACACTTACCGGAGGACCGAACCAGTTGACGTTGAAAAGTCTTTGGATGACTTGTGGTAAGGGGTGAAAGGCCAACCAAATTCGTAGATAGCTGGTTTTCCGCGAAAACTATTTAGGTAGTGCGTTGAATAAATAGACATTTAGAGGTAGAGCACTAAATGGGCTAGGGGGAAGAGATTCTTACCAAACCTAATAAAACTCCGAATGCTAAATGTTGTTCTTCAGCAGACAGACTGTGGGTGCTAAGGTCCATGGTCGAGAGGGAAAGAGCCCAGACCACCAGATAAGGTCCCCAAATTATGATTAAGTGTGAAAGGATGTGGAAATTCCTTAACAGCCGGGAGGTTGGCTTAGAAGCAGCCATCCTTTAAAGATAGCGTAACAGCTCACCGGTCTAATAGAGTTTCTGCGCCGAAGATGTAACGGGGCTAAAATCATATACCGAATCTGTGGATTTATAATTTTTTCGAAAATTATAACTGGTAGCGGAACGTTCTGTAAGCCTGCGAAGGGATACCCGTGAGGGATCCTGGAGGTATCAGAAGTGCGAATGCTGACATAAGTAACGATAAAAGAAGTGAAAAACTTCTTCGCCGAAAATCCAAGGGTTTCTGCGCAAGGTTAATCCGCGCAGAGTTAGTCGGCACCTAAGGCGAGGGCGAAAGCCGTAGTCGATGGAAATAAGGTTAATATTCCTTAACCAGATGGTAGTGACGGATCTTGTAAGTTGTGAGTTCTTAATGGATTGAGCTTGCTGCGAAAAGGTTCCAAGAAATAGCTCCATCATTAGACCGTACCCTAAACCGACACAGGTGGATTAATAGAGTATATTTAGGCGCTTGAGAGAATGATGTTGAAGGAACTCGGCAAAATACTTCCGTAACTTCGGGATAAGGAAGACCTTTTGGTAGGCAACTATTAGAAGGTGGCACAAGTCAGGGAGAAGCGACTGTTTATCAAAAACACAGGGCTCTGCTAACACGTAAGTGGATGTATAGGGTCTGACGCCTGCCCGGTGCTGGAAGGTTAATGCGGTTGGTGCAAGCTAACTTCTGAAGCCCCAGTAAACGGCGGCCGTAACTATAACGGTCCTAAGGTAGCGAAATTCCTTGTCGGGTAAGTTCCGACCTGCATGAATGGCGTAACGATTTCTCCGCTGTCTCCAACATCAACTCAGTGAAATTGAATTCTCCGTGAAGATGCGGAGTTCGCGTAGTTAGACGGAAAGACCCCGTGCACCTTTACTGCAACTTTACATTGGTATTAGGAAAAACATATTTAGCATAGGAGGGAGACATTGAAGTAGCGGCGTCAGCTGTTATGGAGTCACCAGTGAAATACCTCTTTTGTTTTTCTTGGTATCTAACTGATTGCCGTTATCCGGCATCAAGACATTGTATGGTGGGTAGTTTGACTGGGGCGGTCGCCTCCCAAATAGTAACGGAGGCGTGCGAAGGTAAGCTCAGAACGGTCAGAAATCGTTCGTAGAGTGCAATGGCATAAGCTTGCCTGACTGTGAGACTGACAAGTCGAGCAGAGACGAAAGTCGGTCATAGTGATCCGGTGGTTCTGAGTGGAAGGGCCATCGCTCAACGGATAAAAGGTACGCCGGGGATAACAGGCTGATACTGCCCAAGAGCTCATATCGACGGCAGTGTTTGGCACCTCGATGTCGGCTCATCACATCCTGGGGCTGGAGCAGGTCCCAAGGGTTTGGCTGTTCGCCAATTAAAGTGGTACGTGAGCTGGGTTCAGAACGTCGTGAGACAGTTCGGTCCCTATCTGCTATGCGTGTAGAAGAATTGAGAGGAGTTGACCCTAGTACGAGAGGACCGGGTTGAACATACCACTGGTGGACCGGTTGTAGCGCCAGCTGCAGTGCCGGGTAGCTAAGTATGGACGAGATAACTGCTGAAAGCATCTAAGCGGGAAACTCACCTCAAAACTAGTTCTTCCAATAGAGCCGTGGTAGACCACCACGTTGATAGGCTGGATGTGGAAGCGCAGTAATGCGTGCAGCTGACCAGTACTAATAGCTCGATTGGCTTGATTTATGCACTGAAAAAAATTTTTTTTAGGAAAAATTATAAATTGATTTTAATAAAATCTAAAAATCTTTACTTTAAAATGTTCTCTATTTAAGATTTCCAAAATGGAAAAATCTAAAAAAAAGGAAGTTGCAGTTATTGGCCAAGGTTATATTGGTGTGCCAATGTCGGTTTTAATTGCACATAATACTAATTTTATTGTTAATGGTATCGATAAAAACAATATCCAAGGAAATAAAATTAAAGAAAATTTAGAAAAAAATTTACTTCCATTCAAAACCAAAGATCAAGAATTATTAAAAAAATTCCAAAAAGTAAAAAAACTAAATAAATATAAAATTTATTTAAATTTAGACCCTATAAAACGATGCAAAATAATAATAGTTAGTGTTGGTTTTGATTTTACAAAAAAAAATAGTATTAAAAATTTAAAGAAGCTTTTTTTTGACATTTCTAATAAAATTAAAAAAAAAACCTTATTAATTCTAGAAACTACTCTTCCCCCTGGAACTTCAGAAAAAATTATAATTCCGTTACTCAAAAAAAACCTTAATAAGAGAAATATTAGTATAAATGATATTTATTTTGCTTATTCGTATGAAAGAGTAACACCAGGAAGTAAATACTACGACTCTATATTTAATAATTACAGAGTTTATGCAGGTTTCAATACTTTATCAAGTAGGGTGTGTGAAAATTTTTTAAAAAAAATAATTAATACAAAAAAATATCCACTAACAAAATTACAAAACATAAAAGATTGTGAAACATGTAAAATATTTGAAAATACCTATAGAGCAGTAAATATAGCTCTCCTAGATGAATTTACGAAATTTTCAATTGAAAATAAAATTGATATTAAAAAGATCCTTACAGCAATAAGATTGCGAAAAACACATAATAATATAATGAATCCTGGATTGGGTGTTGGGGGTTATTGTCTTACAAAAGATCCAAAATTTTTATCATTCTCATCCAAGTATATTTTAAAAAGTAATTCAAAATTTCCAATCATAGATAGATCGATGTCAATTAATTCAAAAATGGTTAATACATCCATAAGTTTTATAAAAAAAAAAATAAAAATTTTTAAAAACAAAAAAATACTTCAAATCGGAATTAGTTATAAGGAAGATGTTGATGACATAAGATTTAGTCCATCTGCTGAGTTAGCTTTTAAATTAAAAAAAATGGGGGCAATATTAGAAATTTATGACACATTGTTTACATCAAATGATAAAATGTCATTAAATTTTGTAGATGAATTAAATTTTAAAAGATATGATTATGTTCTTTTCTGTGTAGGACATAAAAAAATTAAAAATATCAATTTAAAAAAATTAGATAAAAAACCAATTTATTTTGATTTAAATAATATTTTTAAAAAAGTTGATTATAAATATTTTAAGAGAAAAAAAATTAAATTTTTCGAATTATCAAAGCCAATATGAAAAAAAAGATATTAATTACTGGTGCTGCTGGTTTTATAGGATTTCATTTGCTTAAAGAAATTTCGAAAAACAATAATTTTGAGATTACAATAATTGATAATTTTTCGAGAGGTAAAAAAGATATTGAATTTAATGACTTATTAAAAAAAAAAAGAAACATTAAGGTAAAAAAAATAGATTTAACAAAATCTTTCAAAATAAATGAAAATTATACACATATTTTTCATCTTGCAGCGATCGTAGGTGTTCAAAATGTTAAAAAAAACCCTATTAAAACATTTGATACAAATCTTATTTCTACTTTGAATATTTTAAAAGCATTTGAGACTAAAAAAAAGAAACCTTTGATTATATTTTTTTCTACGAGTGAGGTTTATCAGCCTTTATTAGATAATAAAAAACTCAAATTTCCAACTTCAGAAAAACAAAAATTCACTTATCCAACTTTATTTAATTCAAGGCAATCATACTATTTATCAAAATTTTTTTCTGAAATAATATTACAACTAGCAAATTTCAAATATATTATTTACAGACCACATAATATTTATGGGCCAAGAATGGGTTACTCACATGTTATACCAGAATTATTTTTAAAATTTTCAAATGATAGAATTAAAGTAGATGTTTTTTCTCCTTACCACAAAAGAGCATTTTGTTATATTGATGACGCAATTAAATTAATTATTGGTAGTTGTTTTAAAAGAAAATCTTTAAATAAAGTTTTCAATATTGGTAATATGAATGAAGAGGTTAAAATTATTGATTTAGTAAAAAAAATTAAAAAAATTTTACATTCAAAAAAAAAAATTTTTTTAAGAGAAAATACATTAGGTTCTCCATTTAGAAGAATTCCAGACACAAAACAAATTCAAGAAATTGTTAAAATTAAAAATTTTATTTCATTAAATGAAGGTTTAAAAAAAACAATATTATGGTACCAAAAAAAATAAAATCTTCTATATAACTAAATTATAATTTTTTAACGAGCATGATAAATTCATGATCTGAAATATTGAAATAATCTTTAAAAATCTCACCACTAAACAAAATTTTAGTTATTTTAGTATTCACAAATTTTGAAAATTCTTTTTTTGACTCAAGACATATAATTTTTTTTGTTTTATCTTTTGCAAAGTCGCCTTTTTTGCCGTTGATATCAATTAACATCAAACCACCTGGTTTTAATATTCTGAGAAATTCTTTAATTAGATTTTTAATACTTGATTTGCCACCTACTAAAGATAAAACGCTAATACAAATTATATTTTGAAAAAAATTATTTTTAAAAGGCAATTTACTAAAACTTTTAATATTAATAACTTTCATTTTTTGATTTTTTTTTAATTTAAGATTTTTTTTTTTTATAATTTTACAGGCAGTTTGTGAACTATCTATAGAATAAACTTTATGTCCATTAGAAGCTAGGAATTTACTATTTTCACCACTGCCAGCTCCATAATCAAGTGTTTTGCCTAAATTTTTTTTTAAAAAAGCGTGATGAATTCTTACTAAATCTAAATTTGGATATTGATGATTTTGCCCATTTTTATAAAGCTTTTCATAAAATTTTACATTTTTTTTATCTACAAATTTAGTCATATTAAATTTTAATAACCCAATCTTAAATTAATATTATTTAATAGACTTTTATTATTTATAAATCTAGTCATGTTCTTCATTATGAGATCAAAGTTTCTTTGTGCAAAATTGTCAGAAATCCCAGCAATATGAGGTGAATAAACAAAATTTTCAAATTTAAATAATTTATGGTTTTTAGATAATGGCTCTGGATCAGTAACATCTAAACCAGCTCCAAAAATTTTTTTTTCTTTAATACATTTATATAAAGAATTTAGACATAAAAGTTTACCTCTAGACACATTAATAACTATTGAGTCCTTATTTAATAATTTTAACTTTTTATAGTCAAATACCTTAAAATTTTCTGGTGTTAAAGGAGATGTTATAAATAAAAAATCTTTATTTTTAATTCCTTTAATTAAATCATTATCTAAATAAAGATTTGATATGTTGCTATCTATTGGAACATAATTGCCATTTACCGCAGACACATCTAGACCAAAAGATTTTAATTTTTCTGCTAATAGTTGACCAATACCACCATAACCATATATTAAAGCTTTCTTACCTCTAATTTCGATTGGCCTCCTTTTAAAATTAACACTAATTCCTTTTTTTAGTATTGGGACCAAGTTTCTTGTTAAAGACAGTAAAAGTGCTATGGCATGCTCAGAAACTTGTACACCTTGAATAATTTTTCCATTTGTAAAATTTATATTAAAATTTTTAAAAATTGAATATTCCTCAACCCCAGCACCAGGCAAATGTATCCACTGAGGTCTAACCTTATTTTGTATTAAATTTTTTTTTAGAAAATTGAGTAGTCCATTTCTAGTTATGCCAACTATAGCATCTATTCTCTCTGATTGTTTTTTTGTTTTATCAGAAATTAAAAAATCTACTTTACTCTTAAATTTTTTTTTTAAAAAGATTACTTGTTTTTTTTGGAAACCAAATAATAAAATTTTTTTTCTCATTTATATAATTGTTAAGCTTTATTAAAATCAACCAAATAGTCAATATTAAGTGAAAAAAGATCAACTTTTAACTTTTTATTCATAAGTTTGTTTTTAGCATCAGCTACAATTAAACATTTTAACTTGATAACCTTAAGAAGTAGAGTTTTTCGTGTAATAATATTATTTTTACAAATATTACTTTTATATTTTTTTAAACTACTCATATAACTTTATCTACAAATTTTTTTTTATAAATATTGTTCTTTTTTAATTCTAACAAATTTTTCAAAAATTTACTCAAATTATAGCTTTTGGGTGCATAAGGATTTTTTAAATTTTTAAGATTTTTTTTAAATTGAAAAGACTGAGAGAGTTTAATTGATTTCATAATATCTCCAAAATTATTTTTTGTTTGAATAATGTTTTTAGGAAAAATTTTCCCGGTTTGCCTATTTCCAATATTTATTACAGGTTTTTTAAACGAAGCAGAATCAACAATACCCATTGAGGAATTTCCAATAATAGCATCACAATGCTTAAGCACACTAGTATATTCTACTAAATTTAGTTTCTTTAAAAAAGTATATTTACTTATATTTTTATTAATTAATTTTTTAATTTCATTTATAATTAAATCATTTCCCGAGTCAGAATTTGGATAAGTGAAAATACACTGATAATCACTTTTTTTAATTGCATCTAAAAAATTCTTAATTTGATATCTGTGGTCTTTTTTTTCTAAGGTTACGGGATGATAGGTTGCAAAAAAAGTTTTTTTACTTTTGTCTAATTTTAATTTTTTAAACAATTCTTTTTTAGACATTATTTTTGTTTTTTTTAATTCATTTAGAAAATCTAAACCAATTAATTTTGTTCTCCAAGGTTCCTCACCCAATTGAATTACTCTATTTAAGTATTTTTTATGAAGTACTAAATGAACATTTGAAAGTTTGGTAACAGCGTGTCTTATTTTGTCATCTATAGCACCCTCAGTGACTGCGCCACCATACAAGTGTATTATAATTATATTCTGAAGAATTGAAGGTACTACTGCCGAGGTAATCTCAAATCGATCGCCTAAAATTATGATCATACTGGGTTTTAATTTGATTAAAATTTTATTAAATTTTTTAAGATCAGAACAGTAATGTTCAATAGTAGATGAATAATTATCTTTCAATTTTTTATTAAAATTATTTTCAATTAATTTAATCTTAAGTTTTTTTATTTCATATTTATAATCTCCAAATTTTTCTTTTTTATGAAAAGAAGAAAAAAAAAGAATTGGTTTGAAAATACCTTCATCAGATATTTTTTTAATTATTGGTATATATCTGTCTATATCAGCTCTACTTGAAGAATATATTAGTATTTTTTTTTTCATAGATTTATTTTAGAACTACTAGGAAAAGTAATTGTTTGACTGTAAATTTTATTTGTATTTTTTAAATTATCCCTTGGAAAATTTTTAAAAATTTTTAAAGTGTGAAGAGGCCGCCAACATAATCGCACACCAAAACCTTTCTTCTTTAAAGATTTAAAAATATGATTTCTCTCTGCTGTATTTTTAAATTTACCAATAATTAACCAATAATTTGATTTTGAGTTTTTTGGCTCTTTTAATATTTTCATAGATTGAAATTTTTTAAAATTCTCTTTGTACCAATAATAATTTTTTATTTTTGATTTTAATATTTTGCCTATTTTTTTTAATTGTCCACATCCGACCGCTGCTGATAAATTAGTCATTCTATAATTATAACCAACCTCATCATGATAATGATCCTCTCGATTTGATAATCTAGCATGTGTCGACAGATGCTTTAGTTTTTGTGCAATTTGTTTTGAATTGGTAATTACCATACCTCCTCCGCCACAGGTTATTGTTTTATTTCCATTAAAACTGAGAATACCTATATTTCCAAATGTGCCTGTATGCTGTGATTTGTAAAAAGAGCCTAAAGATTCTGCAGCATCTTCAATCAACAAAATTTTATATTTTTTACAAATTTTTTTTAGTAAATCTATTCGACAAGGAAAACCATATAAATGAACTGCAATTAAAGCTTTAATCTCTCTTTTTGTTTTCTTGTTAAGTAATTTTCCGTTAATTTTTTTTGTAGAATTTTTTAAATATTTTTCGAGTTTGAAAGGACAAATTCCCAGATTTTCATTATCGATATCAACAAAATTAGGAATTGAGTTTAAATATCTAATTGCATTTACTGTGGCAACATAAGTTAATGAAGGTACTAACACCTCGTGATTATTATTTATATTATAATATCTTAAAGCCAAATGTAATGCAGCAGTTCCAGATGTTGTTGCTATCGCATATTTTGATCCTACAAATTTTGAAATTTTTTTCTCAAATTCGTTAACGAAGTTTCCGACATAAGAAACATAGGTTGTCTCAATACATTTTTTTAAGTTATTTTTTTCTATTTGATCAAAATATGGTGCATGGTGACTTTTATCTCTTTTTCTAAAAATAACTTCAAATTTATCAATTATCTCATTAATTTCTTTAGACATATTTTTTAAAATTTTATTTTTCTTATTAGAAAATCCTTTTTGATAGGTTTAACTATTTTTTTTTCCAAATAGCTCAAACCATCGTAACCTAGACTAATTTGAGCAATAATGAATATCTTTTTCATAAAAAATTATGCTAACGCAATTCCTTTGCTATAAATTTTATTACTTATTTTTTTTTTATTCTTAATCTTTTTACCTATAAAATTATAAATATATTTTGCTAAAAAATTTTCACCTGATATGTGAGTGAAAGCATAACCACCTCCAAATCTTGGATTTATGTCAATTATGTATGGAACCTTTTTTCGTTTATCATAAATAATATCGCAATCTAAATTTCCAATATGTTTTAGATGTTTAGATAATTTTTTTGAGAGTATATTAATTTTATGATTATTTACTACCTTTGCAATATCTGTCTCACCATATCTCATAGAAATTTTTTTCTTTAAACTTGAAGATAAAAATTTTCCATTATGATCGTTTAAGATGTCTAAATGGAATTCGTCACCGTATATATATTCTTGAATTATATAATTTTTTTTAAAATCTTTATTTTCTAATTTTTTAATTACTTTTTGTCCAATTGAAGCATAACCATTTCTTAGCTTTCTTATAAAAACTTTAGTTTTACTTTTTTTTGCTTCTTTTAAATTAAAAAAAATCTTTGGAGAATAAAAATTATACTTCAGTGAAAGATCAAAAAGTTTCTTTTTATCCAAACATTTATTTATTAGACTATTATTCGAAACCATAATATGACATCCTAATTTTTTAATTTTATCGACATTTAATGATAAAATATTCAGATCATAATTCGTACAAGGAATTAAAATAGAAATTTTTTTATCTATTATAATTTTTTTGAGTGCTTTTAAATATTTATTATTACCATCTTCTACTTTTGGTATTTTTAAGATTTTTGCTCCATTAATTTTTAAACCAGAAACGTTTAAGTTATTATCAGCTAAATAAATTTTACAATTTTTAATTTTTTTTTTTAAATCAACTAAAAACTGAGCAAAATATATTCTTCTTCCAATATTAGTGACTAAAATTTTCATTATTTATTTTTCAAAATTAATTATTTTTTTTTTATTATCAGATAAATCATTTTCTATATCTCGTTTAAGTTCATCGTATTCTTTCATTTTTAATTTCATGAAATTTAATGTAAGTTTTGTTTTTGTGCTTATTCCTTTGGGTGTCAATATGTATATGTAGTTTTGTTTATTTTTATTATTTTTAAAATTTTTACCTTTCACCAAACCTTTTTGTTTTAGAGCTCTTAAACAATAATTAAGTTTTCCTAAACTCAAACCAATTTTTTTAGCCAAACTTCTTTGAGAAGATCCTGGATGATTAGCTATGCTTCTTAATATATTTAAAAAATCATTATTTTTGTTCATTATTTGAACACTATAGCGTTCAATAGTTGAACTGTAAAGTTTTTTAATGTATATGCTTTATTTATTTATTAACATGAAAATTTAGATTGTATTTTAAGAGATGACTAGTATTACACTAACTGAAATTACCGGGACTATGATTAAAAAAATTTTTTATAATCGATAATAATTATGATTTTCCTTAAGCAAAAAATAAAAGGAGTTGTTCTAATAAAGCCCAAACCCTTTAAAGATAATAGAGGCTTTTTTAGACGACACTATTGTAAAAACGAATTTAAAAAATTTGGGATAAATACAAGTGTAAACCAGTGTAACATTTCTGAAAATTTATTCAAAGGTACACTAAGGGGTTTTCACTATCAAACAGGTCGTTCTGCTGAAGCAAAAACTCTAAGCTGTATAAATGGAAGTATATTTGATGTAGTTGTTGATTTGAGAAAAAAATCAAAGACTTATGGCAAATGGGTTGCTTTTATCTTGAATAGTGACAACAGAATGTCAATTCATATTCCTAAAGGATGTGCAAACGCATTTTTAACATTAAAAAATAATACAATCATTCATTATTATTGTTCTAACAAATATGATCCAAAAAAAGAAAAGGGAATTAGATATAACGATCCCTTTTTTAAATTTAAGTGGCCGATTAAAATACAGCATATTTCAACAAAAGATAGATCACACTTAAATTTTAAGTAGAGTTTTTTTTAGCCCAGTTTTAATATTTACAAATTTATAGTATTCAAACGTTTTTTTTGTTTTATTCATGCTAGCTACAAATTTCTTTGTTTTGGAATTTTTATTTAAATTAAAATTAATTTTAATTTTTTTAATCTTTTCAATAATTTCAATTATTTTTTTGGTTTCTGTTCCTATACCAGAACCTAAATTATAAATTCCACTTTTGAAATTAACATAAAAAGATTTTGAAATTACGTTTATAATATCACCAACATAAATAAAATCATTTTTAAAAAAAGGTGTTTTAATTTCAATTATTTTTTTATTATTTGTACAGTTTATAATATAAGGAATTAAAGACTCTTTTCTTTGACCTGGTCCATATGCATAAAAAATTCTAAACCAAGCAATTTTCTGACTTTTTTTACATTTTTTTTTTAAAAATTCATAAATTATATTTTTTGTGTTAGGAAAATTATCACTTGTATTTATTTTATTATATTCTTTTTTTATTCCATTTTTGCTTTTGTATTCAAAGCAACTTCCACTAACTATTATTTTTTCAATAGATTTTAATTTTAGTATTTTATTAAAAAAAAATTTTGTATTTTGAAGGTTTATATTACACATCTTTTTTGAAAAATCTGGAATATTTTCCCATGCCAAATGAACAACTATATTTGGTTTAAAATACCTTATTTTGTTTAATGATTTATTATTTATTTTTAAGCTTGATTTTATCCATTCTATATTCTTTTGTTTTTTTTTATATTTTCTTGATAAGGATAAAGTTTGAATATTTCTTTTATATAATTTATTTATTAACTCTTTTCCTATAAAACCACTCCCTCCAGTAATTAAAATTCTTAATTTTTGTTTCATTGTATAATTAGACTTATATAATAATTAAAACAATAAAGTATATTATATATGAAGCTTGTAATATCCAAAACTCCACTAAGAATAAGTTTATTTGGCGGAGGTACAGATCTTAAATCCTATTACAAAAATAATAAAGGAGCAGTTATGAGCTTCTCAATAAATAAATTTCTTTATGTGATATTAAAAAAAAATGAAAAAGTAGTTGATTTTAAATACAGGGTAAATTGGAGCAAAACTGAATTTGCAAACAAAATTGAGGATATAGAGCATCCAATTGTAAGAGAAACATTTAAACATTTTAAAATTAATTTCCCGATAGAGGTCTCTACATTTTCAGATATTCCTGCTAACACTGGATTAGGATCATCAAGCTCTTTTTGTGTTGGTTTAATTCATTGTTTGTCACAATTATTAAAATTAAATTATTCCATTAAAAAAATAGCAAGTTTAGCTGCAAAAATTGAAATTGATATACTTAAAAGAAATATAGGTAAACAGGATCATTATGCTGCAGCATTAGGTGATTTTAATATTATTGAATTTTATAAATCAGAAAATGTGAAAATAAAAAAACAAAATTTAAAAAAAAAATTGATAGAAAGTTTAAATGATTCATTTTTATTATTTTTTTTAAATAAAAAAAGAGATGCAAGTACAATTTTAAATAGTCAAAAGAAACTTAACTCAAAAAATATTAAATCTTTAAATAAGATAGGTAAACTTGTTTATGATGCTGAAAGAATATTAAAAAATAAAAAAAAATTACCAAGTAAAATAGCTCAAATGGGAGACTTACTTTCAACAAACTGGTATTGGAAAAAAAAAAATAATAAACAAGTATCATATAAAGAAATTGATAACTTATATAAATTAGGAATGAAATCAGGTGCGTATGGTGGTAAACTTCTAGGTGCTGGAGGGGGTGGATATTTTTTATTTTTATCAAGTAAGAAGAATCAAAAAAAAATAAAACTTAAATTAAATAAATATTCAACGGTCAAAGTTGAAATATATCAAAAGGGAACCGAAATAATTTATGAAAATAAGTAAAAGCAAAAATAGAAAAATATTAATCATAGGTTCTGATGGTTATATTGGATCAGCTCTTTCAATTTATTTAAAAAATAAAAACTTTAAAGTAACAACTTTAGATACTGGATATTTTAGAGATGGAACACTAATAAAAAACTTTAAGGCTAATTTAGATATTGATGTTAGAAACTTAAAAAAAACAATAGTTAAAAAATTTGAGGCTGTAATTTTTTTAGCTGCAAGTCAGAATGATCCTTCAGATAGTATTAATTCATGGAAATTTTATGAAATAAGTAAAAAATATACAATAAAAATTGCTAAAATTTGTAAACAAAATAATATTAAGTTTATTTTCCCATCTAGTTGTAGCGTATATGGGTATGGTAAAAAAGTTTTTAATGAAAAATCTATTACAAATCCATTAACTAATTATTCTAAGAATAAATTAAAAATTGAAAAAGCATTAGCTAAACTTTCTGGAAAAGATTTTTCACCTATAGCATTAAGATTTTCTACTGTATTTGGTTATTCTTCTAGAATCAGATTAGATTTAGTTATCAATATGCTTTGTATGCATGCAATAACAAAAAAAAAAATAATTTTGAATTCAAATGGTTTAGCGTGGAGACCACATATTAGTATAGATGATGTTTGTTTAGCTTTTTATCTCTGTTTAATTTCAAATATTAATAATGGAAAATTAAATATTTTTAACATAGGTCATAACAAAAATAATTTGCAGATTATTAAGATTGCAAAAATAATTAAAAATTTAACAAAAGCTAAAATTTATTTTAAACTTGATGAGAAAAAAGATTTTATTTACGATCGAAATATTAAAAACGGTGCAGATAAAAGGTCCTATAAAGTAGATTTCTCAAAATTTAAAAAAGAATTTCCTGAATTTAAGCAAAAAAATAACTTAAAATTTGAAATAAAAAATTTAATAAGCAGATTGAGGAAATACAAATTAACCAATAAAATACTTAATAACTTCAAATTTTATAGGTTACAAAAAATGGAATATTTGTTGAAAAATAAAAAAATAAATAAGAATCTCTTTTGGAGTTAAAAATAACAAACATGAAGATATCTTCTGCCTCACCGTCAATTTCTAAAAATGAGATTAAATTAGTAAACGATGCAATATCAAAGGGATGGGGCAGTAAAATGGATTACTACATCAAACTATTTTCTAAAAAATTTTCTGAATTTATTGGAGTAAAATATTGTTTGCCAGTTGCTCATTGCACTGATGCAATTCATTTGGCGCTGTTGTCTTTAAATATTAAAAAAGGTGATGAGGTAATAGTCCCAGATTTAAGTTGGGTTGCAAGTGCAGCACCTATAAAATATGTCGGTGCAAAACCAATTTTTGTAGATGTTGATCCTAATTCTTTATGTATAGATCCAAAGAAAATTTCTAAATTTATAAGTAAAAAAACTAAAGCAATTATCGCAGTTGATCTATTTGGTAACGTTGCTTTAAACGATGAAATAAAGAAAATTTGTAGAAAAAATAAAATTTATTTTATTGAGGATGCAGCTGAAAGTGTTGGTGCAAGATATAAAGGAAAAATGGCAGGGAGTTTTGGAGATATTAGTCTATTTAGTTTTAATGCAACAAAACTTATTATGTCTGGGCAAGGTGGGTGTTTGTGCACTAATAATAAAAAAATTTATGAAAAAGCCAAGCTATTTTCACATCATGGAATTGATAAAAAATTAACAGGTAAGTATTATTGGTCAAGTCTCTTAGGCTATAATTATAATTGGACAAATATACAAGCGGCATGTGCAATTGCTCAATTAGATAGAATTAAGGAATTAATAAATTATAAAAAAAATATTTATAGGACTTATAAAAAACATTTTCTTAAAATCAAAAATGTTGAGATTACAAAAAAACTTATAAATCAAAATCAAACATTTTGGATAGTGTATGCAATAATTAAAAAAAAAATAAATAAAGAAAAATTTTGTAACGAATTTAAGAAATATAATATTGATATGAGACCGATGTTTTATCAAATAAGCACAATGCCAGCTTTTAAAAATAAAAAAATGTCAAATTATAATAAAATATCTAAGAATATTTCTAATAACGCTGTTTGTTTACCAAATGGTTATAATCTTAATGAAAAAAAAATTAAAAAAATATCATTGGTATTTGATAAAATTTTAAATGGAAAAAAAAAATAAAATTGTTTTATTCTTTGATTATCATCTTGGTTTTAAATTAGCTAAGTTTTTAAAATATAAAAAAGAAAACGTAGTAGGATTGGTATTTGACAATAAAACCAAAGTTCCTTTTAGTGAAGATTATAAAAATAAAATAAAAAATCTTTTCAAATTACAAAAGTATAATATTTTTGAATGGTCAGAATTAAATAAAAAAAAAAATTTTGAAAAATTAAAAAAATTAAATTCAGATTTTTTTATTTGTGTAAATTTTCCTAAAATTTTAAATCAAAAAATAATTTCATGTGCAAAAAATTCTATAAACCTGCATTTGTCTTATTTGCCATTTAATCGAGGAAAAAATCCAAATGTTTGGTCTATAATTGAAAGTACACCATGTGGGGCTACAATTCACAAAATTGATGAAAAAATAGACACAGGAAAAATATATGTAAGAAAAAAAATAGTTCCTAGTTTCATAGACACTGCAGAGAGTACTTATTTAAAGTGTAACGATGCAGCGTATGATCTTTTTAAAAAATATTGGGATAAGATTAAAAAAAATAAAATTCAACCCATTAAACAAAATAATAATCTCAAAACTTTTCATCTTTCTAAAGACTTTAAAAAGCTAGGATATATAAATTTAAATAAAAAATATAAAGCAAAAGATCTTATTAATCTTTTAAGAGCAAAAACATTTAAAAGTTTTGATAGTGCTTATTTTTTTCATAAAAACAAAAAAATTGAAGTAAGAGTAAAGCTCAATTTTTACAATAAATAAAATGAATTTAACAATACTCATTCTTTCATATGAGAGACATGAAGAATTAGAAAAAAAAATTTCATACTGGAATTATCTTTCTAGTTTCAGATATAAAATTTTGATAATTGACGGCAGTACCAAACCATTAAAGGTGAACTTAAAAAATAAAAATATAAAATATATACATTTCAAGTCCCGTGATTATCATGAAAGAATTTTTTATTCACTTAGATTTATAAAAACTAAATATATAAAACTGGAGTCGGATGACGATTATTTTTTACCCTATTCATTAAATGAATCAATTCAATTTTTAAACAAAAATAAAAATTATTGCGCTGTTTATGGCCAGGCTGGAATATACAGTATTTATAAAAATAAAATTTTTATAAATCATATATTTAAAATTAAACAAAATTTAAATTCCAATGACTTTAAGACAAGATTAAAAATATATTTTTCTAATTATACTCCAAAATTATATTATTCTTTAATGCGTACTAGTGTATTTAAAAAAAATGTTGCTTTATGGAAAAAAAGTAAAAAAATTTATGGACAAAAGTTTCAACGATTTGCAGAAATTCATCTTCCATTGACATTGTTGTTAAATGGCAAGATAAAAGTTATAAATAAATTATTCTGGATAAGAAAGGATGATGATATTAAAAATAGAGTAGAGTTTACTAGCAACAAAACAATTTTAAAAAATGACCATACTTATACAAATATATCAAAATGGTTTTTAAAAAATAATAATTTAAATTACTTCGATAATTTTGCTATAAATTTATGTAAAATAACTAGAAAAAAAATTTTACATAAAGATTATATCCTTAAAAATATACTGCAGAATTATCATTTAAAAGGTATACGCAAAAGAATGATTTATAACAAACCTGCTTATGTTTTTAGTAATTTTGTAAAAATACTTACACCTTCAATGTTAAAAAAAATTATTAGATTTAATTTAAAAATAAATGGACCAGAAATTTTAGACGGCAAAGAATTAAAAAGAAGTTTTAATCTTAATTATAATGTTAAAGATATTAAATATTTAAAATCTGTTTTACTTAAAAAATAATTTATTATTTAGTTTTTTCTCTTTTAATAATTCGTTAATTTTTTTTATCCTATTTGTCATAGATCCAAAAAAAAGATCATGATTAAAATTTATTTTTCTATAGAGGTTAATTAATTCGATACCGCCGTTATTTAAGTCCCATTTTGGACTATAATAGCTAGATAATTCTTTATTAATTCTATCAAAAGAAACTCTGTAAGTTCTCTCATCTTTACTTGTATTAGGTAAATAATTTATTTTTGAATTCGGCAGAAGCTCTTTTACTTTGTCTACCATATCTTTTACTGTAAAGTTACCATTCATTAAACCTACATTGTAACTTTTACCATTAATCAAATTTTCAGGTGCTTTTAATACCGCCATAATATATCCACATAAGTCTTGAACATGCACGACTGGTCTAATAGGGCTGCCATCACTTTTAATATCTATTTGACCACTAGTAAATGCACATCCTAATAAATTGTTGAAAACTATATCACTTCTTAATCTTGGACTTGCACCAAAAACTGTTGCTGGTCTTAAGAAAGTAATTATAAATTTTTTATCAATAAGTTCTCTTAATTTAATCTCTGCACTCCATTTAGTTTTAGCATATTCTGTAATTGGTTTTTTTTGGCTATTATCTTCATCTAAAGGTTCACTTGTTTTTGAAATTCCATACATACTTTGCGAAGATATATAAATAAATTTTTTAACACCTTCTTTTTTTGCCATTTTTGCAAATTTAATTGTTGAGGTGTAATTTATTTCAGATGTAATACCTGGAATTAATTCACCCAGTGGATCATTGGATAGTGCTGCAAGATGTATTATAGCCTCTATTTCATTCAAATCACTTTTTTCAACTAAACGGATATCTTTTATTATTTGTTTTTGAGGTTTAACATATTCATACAAATCACAATCTTTATAAAACCCACAATCTAAGCCAGTAATTAAATTTCCATTATTAATTAGTTTTTCAACAAGAACGCTACCTATATATCCTAAATTTCCTGTAACTAAAATTTTCACTAGAATTTCTTTTTAGCTAAGTAATCACAAAGAGTTAACAACCAAATTTGGTGTGTATTTTCAATTATATTATAATTTCTGCTATTAATCCAAAATGATATATTACCATGTTTATTTAGAAAATTATTTTTTTCAAAACCTGTAAATGTAGCAGTAAACATTTTTTTAGACTTTGCATATTTAATTGCATTAATCATATTTTTTGATTTTCCGCTGCTACTAATCAAAATTATCACATCACCTTTCCTAGCGTAAAGTTCAATTATTTTTTTAATATAGTTTTCGAACTTATAGTCATTTGAAAAACATGTAAGTAAAGAAGGGTCGGTATAAGATGAAATAGAAATTCCTAAATTTTTTGCATAATCTACAGCTACATGGCTTGCAATAGCAATACTTCCACCGTTTCCAAATATTAATATTTTTTTATTTTTTTTTTTTACTTCTAATATTTTCTTACCAAGTTTTTCAAGGTTTTTTATATCTATATTGTAAACTTCAGAGCTAAGTTTTTTTAAATAACTGGAAAAAAAATTCATTATAAATTCAATTCCATTTCTTTCTTATCTTTTAAATTGTCCATAGGATACCACTTAGTCACTCTATTTAAGATGATCTTATATTTAGATTTAAGAACTTTTGGAAGAACTTTTTTTTCAAAACTATCATTTTTATTTTTGATAAACTTAAATATTTTATTATCAAGTACATAAAAACCTGCATTAATAGGAATATGATTATTCTTTTCGATTATTTTTTTTAAAATTTTACCCTTTTTTTTCAATACACCGTATTGAAAGTCATAATAATAATAAGACATAACAATGTTATTACTTTTCTTGAGCTTTAAAGCTTTGTTTAAATTAAAATTAGTAAGTGAGTCACCGTAAGTAAATAAAAATGTGTCATTTGATAATAATTTTTTAACAAATAATAGTCTTCCACCTGTTTCAGTATTCAAGCCAGTATTTAATATGGTAATATCATAATTTTTAAGTTTTTTTTTTATAAAGCTTTTAAGAGTATTAATTTTATAACCCCCTAAAAGCACAAACCTGTCTATACCATTTTTTGAATAAAGCTCGATGATTCTCTCTAGAATCGTTTTTTTATTAATTTTTACTAAAGGTTTTAGAATTTTTTTATTTTTATTAATATTATACCTAGTTCCTTTGCCACCACATAAAATAAAAGCAGTAAATTTTTTTTTAATCATTAAATTTTAAAATTTTTATACCAATTTTTTTTGAAATTATAATTTTTATCATCAATATATAAATCGTAGCTTGGTTTCCCAAAAATTAATTCATGATAATTTACTCTCCAATTCATCAACTGTTTTTCAGTTAGTTTTCTATATTTTTTTTCTATAAATTTTAAATTTTTTTTATATGTGCCCATACCTCGAGCTGTAAAGATAATGATTTTATGATTTTTAGAATAAAGTTTATTAATTAGTTTAATTACATCTTTTTTGGGAGTTGATTTAGAATAATGATTTAGTTTTGTGTTACAAATCACATTATCTAAATCAAAACAAATAGTTTTAGTTTGCATTTATATTTAAACTTTTATCTCCAATTTTTTAATAATTCTATCCATTTAAAAAAATATTTATTAATGTATCGCTTATTTTTATTTTTTTAGATCTAGGGTGTTTGCAAAAATTATTAATATAATTGTTATAATCAATATTATTTACTGAAAAAATATTTTCTAAATCCTTTTTTTTTATTTTATCTCCAACATTGTATATTTTTTTTTTTAACATATTTGCGATATGATTAGATCGTTCAATATATTCTGGAGTTTTAATATTATTACTTTGAATTATTACAAGTGGTTTTTTGAATATTACTGCGTAAGAAATTGCGGCTGACTCATGAGCAAATACAATTTTTGCATTTTTCATTAAACTTTGTGTTCCAGAAAAATCTAATTTTTTATTTTGATTATTAGTTTTCTTTCTCTTTGGATGAGCAGAATAAAGAATTTTAATTTTTGTCTTTTTTTCAAAATTTTTAAAAAAAATATCAAGTTCTTCATTAAATTTTTTTACATTAATATTTGTCTTGAACCCTGTGAGTTTAGTATCTGGATGTTCGCCAATCATTTGATCAATATAAATGCCATAGTCATATTTTTTATTTATATGATTAATATTTAAAAGAGTTCTATCGTAATCAGTAGTATGTGTAAAAATTGTTTTTCTAGAATAAACATCTGCTAAATTCATACTGTGATTACTCTGTCTTAAACTAATATCACTAACTGGCTGTTTATATATTTTATCTAAACTATACTGATGTATAATTTTAAAAAATAATTTTAAAAAATTTATATATCTATAAAATTTATAATCCCATTTATTTGGAGCAGGCGAATTAAAGATAATAGATTTAACATTATTTAATTTTAGAAACTTTCTAATTTTAAATATATTATATAATAGTTTTTTATACCTTGGGTTTTTGATACTTAAATCTGGTGTTAAAAGTAGGTCAATAAAATAAGTATATTTTTTAGTGTTAAGTTTCAAAATTTTATTTTTTTCTTTCACTGTAAAAAAATCAATTAAAATTTTTTTCTCTTTTAATTCATTAAAGATATAAAAATATTTATTTTTATTATCTATATGAGAATTAGAAATAACTATGATTTTTTTTACCATAAGATGATAAGTAAAATTAATTCATTTAATTTCTTTTTTGAGTTTCCAATCTCCATTATTTTTTTCCCAAATATGAGGTGATCTAAATCTATCTACAATTTCAAAAAATTCTTTTTCATCGATATCTATATATTTTAAAAACTCTTTTAAATATTTCTTAGGAAATTCTGAATCATATTTTTTAACAAGACTAATACCTTCTTCTCTAGTAATTTTTTCATTCCTAACTTCTTGACAAGAATCATAAGTTGCTCTTCCAATTCCAAATTTTATAAATGTTAAATAGTAATGAAATGGGTCTATTTTATCGTCTATACTTGAATATTTAGAGTAAGATCCCTCAGTTCTTTCAGTGTTTGGTCTAAAGCCTGTATTTTGCGATGCATAATAATAACATTCTTGAGGGTCCCATTTGACATAATATCCTAAATATCTTTGTTCAATTTTTTTTTTTTTAATTTCACTTAAATCTAGAGGTAAATATGGCTCAAAATCATTTAATTTAAAATTATATTTATTAATAATTTCTTTAAGTGGAACACCACCTAATATTAAATTATCATTGTTCGTTTTAGAAAAAAATTTTTCATCCATTTTTGGATTTTCATTATCATCTATATTATTTCCGTATTCAGCCTGATTCTCGCCATAAAAAATGAGAGGAATATTAAATTTCATAGCTATAAGTGGACCAATTATTTTCTGGCCAATAATAAAAGGCTGAAATGGATGTAAGAGATTTTTGAATGCTAATGATGTTAGTTTTCTATGTACTCTTCCATTAGGTGTAAATAAAATATTATCAAATCCACCAACATGGATCCAATTAGTAAAATTTTTCCACCCAATATCTGTATATAAATGAGGCGCCCAAGTTACAGTCAAGGGATTCATTCCGTATTTATATTTTAAAATATGTGCTGTGAACGCACTATCCTTGCCACCACTACCTGGCACTACACAATCATATCCACTGGGTTTTCTATATTTGTCTAAAAGCTTAACTAATTCCTCTTCTCTTTTAGACCAGTTAATTTCCTTTTTTTTATTGTTATATTCACAAGCATCACATAAGAGGGTTTTTACATTAATATTAATACCTTTTTTTTTATTATTTTTATTTTTAAATTCTACTACGCTACTAGGCCTTTGATTTGAAATAGTACATTTAGAGCAAAAAATTACCTCCTCGGGCAATCCAAAGAGTGAGAAGTTTTTATTTTCCATTTTTAAATAATATTGTTTACAGATTAAAAATAGTATTAAATATTTTGGACTAACTTATATAATTAAATCTTAAAAAAACAATTTTAATTTAATAATAAATATTATCTTGTATAATAAGTCTTTAAAATGTTTAAAAATTGCCTCAAAAGTAATTTAGATTAATCAATAAAGATGGAAAAAAAAATAATTTCATTACTTAGTAGTCCAGAATTAACTATTTAATGCTTAACAGTAAAAATTATAAATATCTGGTTTATGATGATTTTGATAAAGAAATTTTATCTACTTTAATTAATTTAGACCAAACTAAAATAATCGATTTTAGAAATTTTAATAAATTTAAGTATTTAATTGAATTATTCAAATCCTTTCATTTATTTTTTTTACACAAAATATTAATTAAGATTTTATTTGTTGAGGGTTTTTTTATAACTTACATTTGTAGTGAAATTGTAAAATATAATCCCAAGATAGTTTTGACAAGTACAGATAACGATTTGAGATTTTATAAATTGAAGAAATATTTTGGAGCTAGAATTAAATTTATGGCTATTCAAAATGGTCTAAGATCTAAATTTCATGATATTTTTGATAATATTAATTATAATAAGAGTGAACTATCTGCAGATTATTATTTTTCTTTTGGGTCTAGTATTGCTCAATACATGAAAAAATTTATAGATGTAAAAGTTATTCCAGTTGGATCATTTAAAAGCAATTTAATATTAAAAAAAAAATACGAAAAAAAATTTAAGAAAAAAATAAAAATTCTTTACATATCAACTTTTAGATCAAGAAAAATAGACCAAATATTTGAAAAAAGGCCTGATGGTAAAGCAATATATTGGAAGGATTTTATAAATAGTGAAATCAAACTCTTAAAATTATTAAATAAATTTTGTGATGAAAGTAATTACAGTTTGTCTATTTTAGGAACTTTAAGAAAGGAACATAGAAAAGAGAAAAATTTTTATTCTAAAAATTTAATTGGAGGCTATAGGAATTTTATTAAAAAAACAAATAAGTTTAATAATTATAAAGTTATAGATAACTTTGATATAATTGTTACCTCTGAAAGTACTTTAGGTTACGAGGCTTTAGGAAGAGATAAAAAAGTAGCTTTTTTTAAAAAACAAATTACGCCTTATAATGATTGGCAATATGGTTGGCCTTTAAATTTAAAAAATAAAGGATTATTTTATTCTGATTTGATTTCATATGCAGAGGTAAAAAGGATAATTAATAATTTAATTTCGACCGATAGTTCAAAGTGGAAATCAATTTTGATTAAAGAAAAGAGAGCAAATATGATCTATGATTATAAAAATTGTAAGCTAAAAAAATATTTAAATTATGAAAAAAATTAAAGTTGCTATTATAGGCGCTGGTTCTATGGCTGAGAAGTATTTACAGGTATTAAAAAAAAATAAAAAAATAATTCTTTCAGGTATTTTTAGTAGAACTTTTTCAAAAGCTGAAAATTTAAAAAAAAAATTCAAAATTAAAAAAAATATTAAAAAATTTGATAAATTATTTTCTGAGACCAATGCCGATATAGTTATATCTACTGTTTCAGTAGAGCAAATGTATAAAATAACTTTAAAATTAATTGAATACCCATGGTTAATATTTATAGAAAAGCCTCCTGGTCTTAATTATCAAGAATATAAAAACTTGTTAAAGTTTGCAAATCTCAAACAAAAAAAAGTTTTTGTTGGAATGAATCGAAGATATTTATCTTCAACATTGGATCTTATTAAAAATTTAAGAAAAGAAAGAAGTAAAAGATCGATTTTTATTTTTGATCAACAGGATACAAATATTCAAAAAAAAAATCACAGACCAAGAAAGGCACTATATTATTGGATGTATGCAAATTCCATTCATTTAATAGATTATGCAAATTTTTTATGTCGGGGTAAAATAAAAAAAATTGATACAATTTCAAGAAATAAAAAAGAAATACATTGTAAGATTAAATTTAGCTCTAAAGATAATGTAAATTATTTATGTAGATGGAATAAACCTGGGCCTTGGCAAATCAATATTAGCACTGATAAAAGCTATTATGAGTTAAGTCCTTTAGAAAATCTTAAAATTAGAACTGGTAATAAAAAAAATTTTGTAGAATATTCAAAATCTAAAAACGATAAAGTTTTTAAGCCAGGACTAAAAAAACAAGTAGATGAATTAACCAATATATTTCTCAATAAAAGGAGTAATTTACCTGAACTGAAGGATCTAAAGTTAACAATGAGCCTCATACACAAAATTTATGGAAGATGATGATACAAAGAAGTAAAAAAATTTTAGTAGTAGGATTAGGAGTGTTGGGTACTAGTTATATAAAAGCAATAAGATATTTAAATTTACCAACTGAAGTATATATGCTTGATAATGATCCCAAAAAAAAAGAAAAAGTTTACAATAATACTAAGATGGTAAAATTTTTTTATATAAATGATATAAAAAAATTAAAAAATAAAATAAATCTTGTAATTATTTCAACTACTGCAAACAAAAGATTCGAATTAGTTAAAAAAATAGAAAAAATTAAACCAGATAGTTGGATTATTGAAAAGTTAATTGAGCAAAGCGTAAATTCAACTAATAAAATGTTTAAGATCTTAAAAAATAAAAAATGTTGGATTAATGTACCTAGGAGAGCTTTGAGGGAATATGAGAAGTTAAAATTAGAGTTTAATAAAAATAAAGAATACCCTTTAGAAATATCATCAAACTTAAGGGGTGATAGAATTGTGACCAATTTAATACATTTAGTAGATATTTTATCTTGGTTTAGGGGAGTTAAAATTAAAAATATAGATATTTCAGGCCTAAACAATTTTTGGAGCGAAAGTAAAAGAGAGGGATATTACGATGTAGGAGGAAAGTTAATTGTAATTATGACAGATTTTTCAAAAATAATTATAAAAACTTCGAAAAAAGGTAATGGTCAGATAAAAATAACAAACAAAATAAAAAGTTGGACAATAATGCAAACAAAAAAAATTGCTTTAAACACAAATGGAGATAAAATTCGAGTTTGTAATCCCCAAGTGAGCATCATTATGATTAAAATAATAAAACAAATATTATTAGAAAAAAAGTCTAAATTACCGACTTTTAAAGATATTATTTTTAATCATAATATTTGTACAAAGTTTCTTAAAACTCACTGGTATAAATGTACTGGTAAAAAATTAAAATATTTGCCAGTAACCTAATAAAGAATAATGAAAAAAGATAAAAATAGAGTTAGATAGTCTAAAAGTGTGGTTGTAAGACTTTTAGCATCATATTAAAAAGTTAAAAAGTTTTAGGGAGATATACCAAAATTTAACAAATACTCAAAATTTAAAGAAATTATTAAACAAACTTATAAATAGTTTATTTTTATTAATAAAAATAATTTTTCAGACACTTATAGCCTCTAATTTTAAAGTAAAGTATTATTGGTTAAAATATCTTAAATTTTATTATATACAATAATTCTATGGAAAAATTTATTGTTTCAGAAAAAACTAAGATTAAGGATTGTCTTTCAAAAATGAATGAAAATAGAAAAAGCTTTTTAATAGTTTTAGATAATAAAAAACAATTATTAGGCACATTTACAATGGGAGATTTCAGAAAAGCGTTGTATAGCAATGCTAAATTTAATAGTTCTATTAAAGGTTATTATAATAAAACTCCAAAGGTTATTCTAAATAATGAAAATTTAGAAAACTCAATTAAAAATTTTTTTATTAAAAATAATAACTTAGTATTACCAGTAATTAACAAATCAAAAAAAGTAATAAAATTAGTTTTTAGAGAAAATATATTAATTAACAAAAATAATTTTCAAAAAATTCCATTGCCACTAGTGATTATGGCAGGGGGTAAAGGAACCAGACTTAAACCTTTTTCGGATATATTGCCTAAAGCTTTAATCCCTTTGAATAGAAAAACAATAATAGATAATATTATTGATAAATTTATTTCATTTGGAACAAAAAAAATTTACATAATTATAAATCATAAAGCTGAAATTATTAAATCTTATTTTAAAGAAAAAAAAGTAAATGCAAAAATTATTTTTATACAGGAAAAAAAACTTTTAGGAACTGCTGGTGGTTTATCACTTTTAAAGAAAAAAATTAAAACAAATTTTTTTTTAACTAATTGTGATGTTCTCCACGATTTTAGTTATTATGATTTTTTTAAATTTCATAAAAATAATAAATTTTATATTTCTTTAGTAGGATCTATAAAAAACTATACTTTGCCATATGGAATTTGTGATTTAGATAAAAAAGGAATATTAAAAAAAATACATGAGAAACCTACTTACAACATTACGATTAATACAGGTTTATATTTGTTAAATAAGGAAGTATTAAAAACTATTCCAAAAAATAAGTTCTACTTATTTACTGAATTAATAGAGAAAGCAAAACTTATGAAAAAAAAAGTTGGTGTTTTTCCAATAAATGAAAATGAGTGGTATGATGTAGGACAATGGCATGAATTAAGCAAAACAAGAAATTTTTTAGGTGAGTAAAAAAAAAATATAAAAAAAAACTCATCTCAAAGAGTGTTTCAATATATTAAAATGTGAAATGATTTTAGAAATTTTATGAGAATAATTGCTAGGTTAGATATTAAGGGACCAAATTTAATTAAAGGAATTCATTTTGAGGGACTAAGGGTGATAGGTGACCCCAATCAATATGCTACGAAATATTATAAACAGGGTGCAGATGAATTATTGCTTATTGACTGCGTAGCAAGCCTATATGGTAGAAATAATTTGTTAGACATAATTAAAAAAGCATCTGATGAAATATTTATTCCTATTACTGTAGGTGGAGGAATCCGTTCAATTGAAGATGCTGAAAAACTGTTTCTAAGTGGAGCAGATAAAATTGCGATAAATTCTAAAGCTATCAACGATCCAAATATAATAAACGATTTAGCAAAAAATTTTGGCTCTCAAGCAATAGTTGCTTCAATTCAAGCAAAAAAATATGATGATAAAAAATGGCTTGCCTATTATGAAAACGGGAGGGAAAACAGTGAAAAAGAGGTATTGGAGTGGGTTAAAGAAGTTGAGGACAGAGGTGCAGGTGAAATTTTAATTACATCAATAGATAGAGAAGGAACAAGAGACGGCTTCGAAATGGAATTGTGTGATCAATTTAATTCTATATGTAATATTCCAGTCATTTATTGCGGTGGAATGAATTCTAAAAATGATTTAATAAATTTTAAAGAATTCAGTGAATGTGACGGAATTGCTTTAGCTAGTATACTTCATTACAATCAAACTGATATTGAAGAAATTAAGAGTTATGCAAAACAAATTAACCTTAAAGTAAGATTTTAAAATTGAAAAAAATTGTCATAATAAATTGTGGTGGTAATCTGTTAAGTTTAACTAGGGCTATTAAAAAATATGAAAATAATTTTTTAATTACTTCAGAAATTAACGAAGTAGAAAATGCAACACATATTTTTTTACCAGGTGTTGGTGCTTTTAATAAGGCTATGGATGTACTTGAAAAAAAAAATTTAAGAATTACTCTTCAAAATTTAAATTATGAAAAAGTTTATTTAATGGGGATCTGTTTAGGTATGCAATTATTATTTGATAGCAGTGAGGAAAATGGTATTTCGAAAGGACTAGGTTTAATAAAAGGGAAAGTAAAAAAAATAAATCTAGATAATGAAGACAGAAAAAAAAAATTAAAGATACCTAATATTGGGTGGCATAAAATTATTATTAATAATAAAAGTAAAATTTTTGATGATACAAATCGAAATTTAGATTTTTATTTTGTTCATTCATATCATGCTCACCTTAAAAATTTTGATGAAATAAAAGCTACTATAAAATATGGATCAAATAATTTAGCAGCAGTTGTAAAAAGAAATAATATTTTTGGATGTCAATTTCATCCTGAAAAAAGTGGATCAAATGGATTAAAGATTATTAAAAATTTTTTAGAACTTAATTGATTTTATGAAAACATATATTATAGCTGAAGTAGGACCAAATCATAATGGGTCACTATCACTAGCGCTAAAGTACGTTGATTTATTATCAAAATCGGGTGCAGATGCAGTTAAATTTCAATTGGCAAAACCACATAAAGTTTATTCTCTAGATGCTTTTAAGGCAAAATATCAAAAAAAAAATGATGGAAAAAGATCTATAATTGAAATGTCTAAAAAAAATCAACTTTCTTACAGCGATCATATTAAAATTTCAAAATATGCGAAGAGGAAAGGTATTGATTACTTATGTTCGGCGTTTGACATACAAAGTTTAAAATTTTTAGTTAAAACAATAGGTGTTAAATATATAAAAATCCCTTCAGGAGAAGTGTTTGATATAAATATGCTTAAATATTTATCTAAAATAAGAAAAAAAATATTTTTATCAACTGGAATGTTAGAAAACAAAGATTTAAAAAAAGTTTTAAAAGTTTTGAACACAAATTTTAAGAAAAAAATTATTATATTGTACTGCATTTCTAGTTATCCAGCTAAACCACATCAAATTAATTTCTCCAGGTTAGATGATTTTAAAAAAATGGGTTATGAAACAGGTTTTTCAGATCATACTGTCTCCCAGAATGCCTCTTTAGCTGCATTAACATTAGGAGCAAGAGTTATTGAAAAACACGTAACAATTAATAAAAAACTGAAAGGACCAGATCATAAATTTTCTTTATCATTAAAAGATTTCAATAAATTTGTCTTAAATTTAAGAGAGATGGAGAAAATTATTTCAAATAAAGAAAAAAAAAAATTTGATATGAATACTCAAGAAATAATTAAAGTTTCAAGAAAAAGTATTGTTTCCTCAAGATTAATTAAAAAAAATTCAAAAATAGTATTATCTGATCTAGAATATAAAAGACCTGGAACAGGCATTTCTCCTTTAGAAGTCAAAAATGTTATTGGTAAAATTGCAAGGGTAAACATTAGTGAAAATAGAGTTATAAAATTAAATATGATTAAAAAATCAAATTAATTTTGTAAATTTTATCTAGTTCCTTTTTCTTGAATTTACGAATATTCTTAAAAATCTATCCAAATTTTTTCTTGTTTCAAAAATTTTTATTTTTTTTAGTTTTTTTTTATATTTAATTCGAAATATTAAATCTTTATGTGTTTTAACTTGATACACACTTTGATATTTTTCTATAGGATAAAGATTTAAACTATCTAGAGGTTTAATGGAGCAAAAATTTAAATTTTGAGTTATGCAATCTAAAATTGCAGAAGTACCATTTGAACATATAACAAATTCAAAATTTTTAAAATTTTCTGAGTTGTTACTTACAATTTTTATGAATGAATACTTTTGTTTAAAAATATTAATAGACTTTAAGGTCATTGTAGGATGTGGTTTTAAATAAAAGCTATAATTTTTTAAGTTTTTTTTTACATTACTTAAAAAAAATAAAATTTTATCAGTTTCTGAAAATAAAATATCTCCAATAATTAATATTTTTTTGTTTTGTTTAATTTTTAAAACCGGTTTTAATTTGTTATATCTTAATGCTTCAACCAGTTTAATTTTTTTTGATGGATAACCATTTTTTTTTGCTTCTGATTTAAATATTTCACTATTAATCAAAAACTGATCAGGATTTTCATCTTGGATTTTAAATTCATTTTTATTTTTAATGTACCTCAAATCCCAGAAACGAATAGATGAATTGAAGTAAGCAAATAATTTACCATGATTATATTTTTTCCAAAGTTTTATAAAACAATATTCCCAACTTTGATTTTCAATAATAAAAATACCAATTTTTTGTCTAGGTATTTTTTCTAATAATCTATTAATCGCATAAATATTCATAATATTATAAATCAAAGTTGGTCCAAAATAAGAAGAAAATAAATCTTTTTCTAAAAAATAATAAAAATTAGTTTTAGAAATTTTATTTGAAAAAAAAAACAAACTTATTTTCTTTGAAAATATATTTTTAATAAAAAAATAAAAATAATGACTTATTGACCTTAATAAATCTTCATTACTTAAAAAACTGTTTATAAAATTATGGTTCTCATAATTATTTAAGTTGAATTTATTTCTCAAATTATTTGCTTTCTTAGAATTTTTAATTTGATTAGAGGCTACAAAAAAATGAAACCAGTTCACCGGAATTTTTTTTAAATTCAAAAACTTTGGAAGATCACCCCATAAATTAGATTTAAAAATTTTACTTTTAGTTGAGTTAAAATGAACAAAATAAGAAAAGATACTTATATCAGAGTATTTCTTAGAATTTTCTTTAAGTCCAAAATTCTTTATTACTTGAATAAAAAAAAATAATATCCCTTTTAAAAGAAAAAAAATTTTATTATTGAAGAAATCATGAAAAAAAAATTTTCTGTTTTGATAATTTAAATTTTTGTTTTTACATAAAATTTTTAAAGAATTATTAATTTTGCTAATATTTCCATTATAAAAAATATTTTTTACTTTTTTATTTTCTATAAGATGTTCAATAACCAATAATTTCAAGCAATCAAAAATAGCGTCTGATTTAAAAGGATTTTTTTCATTAATCAAACTCATTTTAGTCAAGTCAATATCTTGAATTTTAAAGTAACCATGATTTTTTGAATTATAATTTGTAATTTTGCTTATTACTTGAGTATATTTGGATCTAATTTCTTTTTTGTTTAATTCTAAATACTTGTTAATTTTCTCACCATTCCAACTTATAAATATTTGATTTTTAAATTGTTTTTTTTGTATATCATTGTCATATATATGCAGATCCATAATTTCATGAACTCTCAAATATATTTCTTCAAAAGTGAATCATTTTTTAAAAGTTTTATTACTTTTGGAATGTCAGCTTTAACATCAATATTTTCAACTTTACCTTTAATTGTGTCTATACCAAGTTTTTTGCCGTTATCTAAAATTCTTAACATATCAATAGACTCTATTGATTCATTTCTAGAAATTCCAAAATTTTGAAATTTCTTTAAATTTTTCCTTAGCAGAGTATAAACACATACCATTTTATAATAATCAATTTTACCTTTAAATTTTGCAGCAGATGGTATTGCAGATCTAGAAATATAAATCACTTCTTCCATTTTATTCCATATTATTTTAACTCTGTTTGGATTATTAATTTCCTGTTTTGATATAATTTTTTGTGCAAGTGTGGTGCAAAATAATTCATTCTTTTTTTTTAATAATTTTTTAATTGTTAGGTTGATCATTTGTGGGGTAATTAAAGGCTCATCACCTTGAACAGTTACTATCATATCAGACTTTTTTTTGTAAGAAGCTTCAGCAATTCTGTCCATACACATTTCGTGCTTTTTGCTAGTTATTATATATTTTGCCCCAATTTTTTTACATATATCAACTGTTTCTTTATCACATAGGGCAACGTAAGTTTCGTCAACATCTGACATCTTAGTTCTTCTCCATACATGCTCTAGCATAGTCATTTTCAACAGTTTAGTTAAAGGTTTCCCTGGAAATCTTGATGAACTCATTCTTACAGGAATAAATGCATTAATTTTCATTAAAATTGACCCCCATTTGAATCGATTGCAGCACCAGCAACATAATTTGACATTTCAGATACTAAAAACAATATTACGTCTGCTTGTTCTTGTGGTGTTGCTATCCTTTTGATCGGAATAGTTTTTTCTAGCTCTTTTTTAATTTTAGGTGTAATTAAACTTTTCAACATATCAGTCATAGTTTGAGATGGACAAAAGCAATTTACATTAATATTCCATTTTGCTAATTCAGCTCCAAGTTGTCTCGTAAAACCAATTAGGCCAGATTTTGCATATGCATAGTGTAATCCAGAGGTTCTACCCCTAAATCTTCCAGCAATTGAAGATACATTTACAATTTTACCTTTTTTCCTTTTTTTCATACTTTTAGAAAAGTATTTACAGCAAAGAAAAGTATTCAATCCATTATTATCATTTATATCTTGCCAACCTTTTGATGAAATATTATCTATGTCTCCTGAGGCAGTTACACCAGCGGAATTAACTAAAATATCCACTTTTTTAAATTTTTTTATTATTTTTTTGTATAAGTTTTCTACTGAACTTTCATTAGATAAATCGCAAACATAACTAATAACGTTTCTTTTATTAATTTTTCTTTCAACTTTTAAAACTTTATTACTTCGACCAACTAAAATTACTATCGAACCTAAATTTGATAATTTTATTGCAACTTCTCTTCCAATTCCAGATCCAGCACCAGTGATTACTGAAACTTTATTTTTAAAGTTAAGATATTTATTCATTAGACGACATTAATATTTTTACAGCTTTTCTCTTTGTTAGTAAATCAAAAGCATTTTTCCATTCAGAAATTTCACATTTTTTTGAAATTAGGTCTTTAATATTTATATTTTTATTGGATAAAAGTTTTATACATTTTTCCCATATTTTATAGTTATGACTAAAACTACCTTGAATTTTTAAGTTTTTTCTAACTATATCATCAAAATTTGCAACTACGTTTTTTTTCATAAACCATCCAATTTTTGTTATTTGGCCACCTGGTTTTGCAAGCTTAATTGAATCTTCAAATGTTTGGTCTATTCCACCAACCGTATCTACAATTAAATCTACACCTTCTTGATTTGTATCATCAAGAATTTTTTTTACATAATCGATATTATTAAAGTAAATTTTTGAAACTTTATTTTTTATAGCAATTTTTTTTTGAATTTTATCTTTTGGAGTACAAACTAAGAATATTTTAGCTTTTTTGAAATGAGCAATTTTTAGTGAGAGTAATCCTATCGTTCCAGCCCCAAATATAAGAACTGAAGAATTTTTTTTAATTTCAGAATTTGAAATTAAAGCATTATAAGATACCGCTAAAGGCTCAATTAAAGCTGCTTCATCCAAAGAAACATTTTTTGGTAATTTATGAATATACTGATAAGGAACTTTTATATGTGAGGCAAATGCTCCGGTCTCACCTCCACCAATATTTTTTCTTTTTTTACATAAATTGTAGAAACCATTTTTACACACATTACATTTACCACATACACTATTAACTGTTTCGCATGTAACCCGATCACCTATTTTAATATTAAATTTATTTTTATATATTTTTTTTACAACACCTGAAAATTCATGGCCTAAAACAGAAGGAACCTTTTTTTTTGATATTTTGGATTTAAAATGTTCAAGATCTCTCCCGCATATACCAGTATATTTAACTTTGATTATTGCATGTTTTTTTGAATTCTTAATTTCAGGAAAAGGAATATTTTTAACTTTTAACTTTTTTGGGAGGTGTGAATATCTTACTAAAGCTCTCATATTTTTTGATTTAAATTATAGATACTTTTATTTAACATATTTATTTCATTTAACGAAATTAGTTTTTTTATTTTGTCTACATTTTTAAAATTATTTATGCCTAATTTCATTATTGAATTTGAATTTTTTAATTTAATTTTTTTTTCTTTTAAAAAGTTTTCAAAAAATTTTTTTGACTTTATCTTTATAATTCTTGGTTTTTCAGCTCCTAGTTCAAGGCTTATAGGTACATTTAGTTTATATTTTTTTGTTAAATTTAATATTTTTAAAATATTACTATTTCCATCTAAAATTGGACACCTATTTAATGAATACCCTTTATTGTTATATAAGATTATATAATCTTTAAGATGAATATTTAAAATATGATTTTTAATTTTATTGAAAAAATCGACTGGATACTCACAAGTTGCAAAAGCATTTCCGACATCAAAGTTAATTCCAACATATTCTTTTCCTACTTTACTTATAATATATTTCAAATCGCTAGAATCTAAGTCTTGATGATTTTCTATAGCTAGTTTGATTTTATATTTATTTAAAAATTCTTTTATCTGATTTATTTTTTTAATTATCGAATTTAACTTTATATTCCACTTTTTTTTATATTTATATCTTTCACATGAAAGAATACTAGTACATTTTAGCCTTATAAAGTTTACATCTATTTTATTTGAAATTTTTATAAGTTTTAATAATTCTTTTTTTGAAATTTTTTTTTCACAATCTAAAACATAATTTTGATTAAAGTCTTTTAAGTAATTTTTTAAATATGGAGTTGAGTCAATATCCTGAAAAAATCTAAAATATGGAAATTCTACTCCACTAAAACCTTTTGATGATGCAAATTTAATTAATTTTTTTAATTCAAAATTTTTTATGTGTTTTTTATTTTTTTTTGCTTTCATGGTAAGCTTAGGTATAGATGAAAAATTTAAGTAAAAATTTTTATTTAATCTCAATTTTTTAATCCCTTGATAAGATTATTTATTGTATTTTCGTGAACAAAATCTACCTCTTCTTTAGTATTATATGCATTATGAGCTGATATAATGGAATTTTTTTTTCTTAAAATTTTTAAATAATTTTTATTTATTGGTTCCTCCTCAAAAACATCGAAACCTATTTGAAAGTTTTTTTTATTAATAGCTTTTATTAAAGCTTTATTATTTACAACTGGTCCTCTAGAAATATTAATTAAAATTTTTTTTTCATTTAGTTGCATCATTTGTTTTTCTCCAATTAAATGATATGAAGATTTATTTAAGTCAGTGCATAAAAAAATGATATCACAGTAAGAAAAAATCTTATTAATGCTTAGTATTTTTACCCTTTTTTTCATGAAAAGATTATTTAATTTTTTTTTTTTATCTATTCCACATAACACTACATTAAAACTCTTTAAATATTTTATAATTTGAGTTCCTATTTTTCCTAAGCCTACAATACCAATTTTTTTATTTTCAATGTTGATACCTTGAAACTTTTTCCAATTACCTTTTTTGACTGAATCATTATTATCTATAATTTTTCTTGATAAGTTTAACATCATGCCGAGTGCGTATTGAGAGACTCCTTTTGTAAAAGCACCTGGTGTATTAAATACTTTAATTCCTTTTTTTCTTGCATATTTATAATCTATTGAATCTATTCCAGTTCCCCATTTAGAAATAACTTTAAGATTTTTTGCTTTAGCTAATACTTTTTTTGTAAACTCATCGTCACTACATATTACCCCTTCATATTTATGAATTATTTTAATTAACTCACTTTCTTTAACAGATGGATTTCTGATTATCTTATCGATTTTAATTTTATTTTTTTTTAATCGTTTTAAGTATTTATCAAGCACTAAGTTCATATGATAACTCGATATTAATACATTCATAAATTATTTTCTTTTAATCGAGTCTATCAATTGCAATATTCCCTGACCAAAATCTACATAGGTACTTGGTTTATATTTGATTCCTAACTTTGGAACATAGCTATAAGGAGTTTGCTCATAATGATTTTCATTTTTAACTTTTTTAAAATAAATTTTTTTATAACCAAGTATTTCAGAAACTGTCTTTAATAAGTCTTTCATATGTATAGGATATTCGCCTTTTAGAATTATGCTTTTATTTGCAAATTTTGAAGATAAAATATCTACACTTGATTTTGCAGCATCATTAACGTGGATATACTCTCTAATTGTATTTGGTCCCCCTTCATAAATTATTTTTTTTCTTTTGATTGAATTCAAGATAATTTTAGATAGTCCATTATTTGGACTTGCTCCAGGTCCATAAAGTGATCCATATCTTAAAATTGTGTAATTAATTTTAAATTTTTTGTTAAATTCCTCTATATAATTTTCAGCTGCTTGTTTACTACATCTATAAAAACCTCCTTTAGAACTATAGACATAGATTGTAGATGCATAAACAAATCTTTTAATCTTATATTTTCTACACAAATTCAACATGTTAACTGTCGCCAGTATATTTTGTTCCACACTTTTAATTGGTTGTGATGCCCCATAATCAAGATCAGCTATTCCAGCAAAATTATAAACATAAAGACTATTTTTGATTACCTGATCAAGTTTTTTATAATCCAAAATATTTCCTTTTATAAATTTGAGATTCTTATGAAAAAAATTTGGAGGATTTAAGTCAAGTATCTTAACTTTATATTTTTTTGCTATTAATTCTTTAGAAACTTCTATACCTAAAAAACCAGATCCACCAATTACAGTAACATTTTTCATATTTTTTTTGACTAAAATTTTAGAAAGTTTATACAATTTTATCAGGTATACCAAAATAATAAAATGATTAAAGAAATTTTAGATTTATTGAATTTTAGATTGAAACTACAATTGTCTTTAATAGTTTTTTTAATGTTTATTAAAGCATTTATGGAATTGTTAAGTATTAGTTCAATTCCATTATTAATTATTTATCTACTTAATCCTGAAAAAGTTGTAAGTTTACTTAATGAGCACAACTTTTTTTTTCTTTCAGAAATAATTTTAGGATTAAATTTAAGTAATATTTTAATCGTCGTTTCATTAATTTTTATAATAAAGAATTTATTATTTTTTCTAATTAATTTTTATGAGGAAAACTTTCACTACAAAATAAATTTAAAATTTCGCTCTGATTTACTGAGACACTATCTAATGATGAATTATCTTAATATCATAAAAAATAATATTTCAATTATAATTAGAAATATTTCTATAGAGGCAAGTCATTTTTCATCATCCATAACTCATTTTATCAAGCTCACTCATGACTCAATAATGATATTTATTTTTTTGTTTGTTTTGATTTATATATCAAATATCGAGTTTATAATAATTT
Organism: uncultured Pelagibacteraceae bacterium; assembly: GCA_902633985.1. Lineage (GTDB taxonomy): Bacteria > Pseudomonadota > Alphaproteobacteria > Pelagibacterales > Pelagibacteraceae > Pelagibacter. The sequence goes on along the minus strand of CACPHV010000003.1, from coordinate 14,222 downwards.
TTTTATTATTTTCAGCTTTTAGTGCTTTTATTTTTTTATTTTTAAAAAAAAAATTAAAATTTTATGGAGAGCTTTCAGTAGACAGCAGAGGATATTATTTAAAAAACATAACTGACACTTTTACTTTAATTAAAGATATATTGGTAAATAATTTAGAAAAGTACTTTTTTAATTTGTTTTATAAAAATCTTAAAAAATCAGAGAAAATTGATTTTTTTTCTAAGGTTGTTTTTTCATCTACGAAATTATTTTTTGAAACTTTTGCAGTTATACTATTATGTATTTTAATTTATATAAATATAGAAGATAACTCAGATAAAGAAACATTATTAGCTTATTTATCTGTAGTTGCTATTTTAATTATAAGAATGCTACCGTTATTTAATACTGTTTTAAGCGAGGCAAATAAACTTCAGTTTAGATATGGGTCAATTACAGCAGTTTTAAATATTTTAAAAGAAACAAATCAAGTAAATAAAGAAAGTTTAAATACTCAAGTGAGTAATAATAAATCACCCTTAAAATTAGATAACATAATAAAAATAAAAAATTTAAATAGTATAATTTTAAATAAAGAAATTTTAAAAGATATTAACTTACAAATTAACAAAGGATCTAAAATTGCATTACTAGGAGTATCGGGAAGTGGTAAATCTACTTTTTTGAACCATTTTTGTGAATTATATCAAAACTCAAAAGGAGTTTTTTTTTCAAATGGTGATGACATAAGTTTAAAAAGAAGAGAATGGCAAAATTTAGTATCATACATGCCTCAAGAAAATAATATTATCAACGGAACTATCGAGGAAAATATTGCTTTAGGTATTTCTAAGGATAAAATAGATTTAAAAAATCTTCAACAATCTATAGAGTTAAGTTGCAGTAATGAGTTTATAGATAAATTAAAATATAAAGAAAAAACTTTATTAGGTAAAGATGGATTCAAATTATCTGGTGGTCAAATCCAGAGAATTTGTATTGCTAGATCGTTATATAAGAATTTTGAAATACTTTTAATGGATGAACCAACAAGTTCGTTAGATAAAAATTTAGAGGAAAAGGTTTTAAAAAATATATTTCAAAATTTTCAATCTAAAACTGTTATAATTTCATTGCATAAATTAGAGCTTATAAAGATGTTTGATTATATAATCGTTTTTGATGAACAAAAATTATACAATTTTTCTAAGGTCGAAGATATTAATAAGGACATGAAACTTTCCTCATTTCTTGAAAGTATAAAAAAAAATGAAAAAAAATAAATTATTAATTAAAATTGGCAATAGAAAGATAGGCCCTGATTATAAGCCACTAATTATTGTAGAGCTTGGTATTAATCATAATGGAAATTTAAAAAGAGCAAAAAAATTAGTAGATCATGCACATAAATTTGGAGCAGAAATAATTAAACATCAGACTCACGTTGTTGAGGATGAAATGTCAGAGGAAGCAAAAAAAATTATACCTTCTCATACTAAAAAAAATATTTTTGATATAATTAAGAGTTCGGCACTATCTGAAAGTGACGAATATAAATTAATGAAATACGTTAATAAAAAAAAAATGATTTTTATTAGCACCCCTTTTTCCAGAAAGGCAGTAGATAGATTGATTAAATTTAAGGTTCCTGGATTTAAAATTGGGTCCGGTGAATGTAATAACTACCCATTAATTGAGTATATAGCTAAATATAAAAAACCCATAATTTTGAGTACAGGAATGAATAGTATTAGCAGTATAAAACCTGCTGTAAAAATCTTAGAAAAATATAAAGTTCCTTATGCGTTATTGCATTGTACAAACATATATCCAACTCCAACTAATCTTGTCAGGCTACAAGCAATATCTAAATTGAAGGAAGCTTTTCCAAAAGCAATTTTAGGATTGTCAGATCATTCTAAAACTATTTATCCATGTATTGGAGCGATTGCATTAGGAGCATCAATAATAGAAAAACATTTTGTGGATAATAAAAATAGAGTCGGACCAGATATTTCAGCATCTATGGATGGAAATGAGTTAAAAAATTTAATGCTAGCTGTAAATGAAGTGCATTTGGCAAAGGGCAATTATAAAGGTCCAGTTAAAGAGGAAAAATCAACTATTAATTTTGCATTTGCATCTTTGGTCACAACCAAAAATATTAATAAAGGTGAAAAATTAACAATAAAAAATATTTTTCCAAAGAGGCCAGGAATAGGAGATTTTAAAGCTAAAGATTATAATAAAATTATTGGGAAAAAGGCTAAAAGATTTATCAAAGCAAACACTTTGTTGAAAAAAAGAGATATTAATTTTTATTAATGAAAAGAAAAATTCTTATAGTAACTGAAAGAAGGGCAGATTTTAGTAGATTCAAACCTATAATTAAATTAATAAAAAAATCAAACTCATTGTCATATGATCTGATTGTTACTGGGATACATCTTCATAAAAACTTTGGTTATACAAAGAAAGAAATTATTGATGAAAAATTTAAAATTTTTGCCGAATTTAAAATCTTTGATAAAGATTATTTTGAAAAAAATGATGGTGCAAAAATGTCAGAGGCAGTAGGAAAAGCATTTATAAATTTACCAAATATAATTGAAAGATCAAAACCAGATATCATCCTTTCAGGCTTTGATATTGCAGCTAATTTTGCATTATCAGTATGTGGCGCCCATATGAATATACCTGTTGCTCATATTCAAGGTGGGGAAGTTTCAGGAACGATAGATGAGTCTTTGAGACACGCCATGTCAAAATTTTCGAATTTTCATTTTACAGCTACAAAAGAGACAAAAAAAAGATTAATTAAAATGGGTGAAATAAACAAAAATATTTTTGTTGTTGGTTGTCCTTCAATTGATGCTTTAAAACAAGAGGAAAATGAAAAACCTGAATATATAAAAAAAAGATTTAATATTGATATTTCAAAAGATTATATTTTAATCATACAGCATCCAGTAACATCTGAATTAAATCAGGTAAATAAACAATTTATAGAGACTATAGAAGCTTTAAAAAATATAAAAATGAAAAAATTATTTGTCTTTCCAAATAACGACGCTGGCTCATTAAAAATTATAAAATTAATAAAAAAATATAATTTTAATTACTGTAAAACTTTGTCTTTAAAAGAGTACAAAACTCTACTTCAAAATTCTAAAGCTTTAGTTGGAAATTCTAGTTCAGGAATACATGAGGCAGCAACTTTTAAAATTCCCGTCGTAAATATAGGAACAAGACAAGAGGGCAGAACCAAAAGCATAAATGTATTAGATACAAATTATAATAGACACCAAATACTAAAAGTTTTAAAAAAAGCCTTATCTTTAACCTTTAAAAGTAAACTAAAAAATTTGAAAAATCCATATGGAAACGGAAAAGCTTCAAGAAGAATAATTAGTATTATTAAAAAATTAAAACTCAAAAATTTTAATACTCAAAAAAAAATTACATATTAGTTTGTGAAAAAAATTTTATTAATTGGCTCAACAGGCTATCTGGGAAAAAAATTAAAACTTAAGCTTTCAAAAAATAATATTTTAGTTTGTCCCAGTAGAAAAAAGGGATTTGATATAAGAAAAAAAAGTGAATTAAAAAAATATTTAAACAACAAAATTGATATAGTTATAAATCTTTCTGGACAACAAAGTGAAAATCAGCGAAATATGACTGATGTAATTAGAATGGGAAATAAAAATATTATAGAATTGTCCTCAAGGATTAAAAAAAATATAAAGTTAATATATATATCGACTAGTTTGGTTTATGGAACAAGCAATAAAATATTTAAAGAAAATTCAAAAATTAAACCTATTAATAAATATGAAAAAAACAAATATGATATAGAAAAATTATATATGAAATGTGAAAATGATTATATTATATTAAGGATATGTAATTTATATGGCAGAGATAAAAATAAAGGAGTTATTAGTCAAATTATCAAATCAATCTTAAAAAAGAAAACTTTTTATTTTGATAATATAAATACAACAAAAAATTTTATATTTATCGGGGATGTAGTTTGTATAATTAACAAATTAATATATAAAAATATTAAAAATAAAGTTTTTAATGTAGGCAACGAAAATATTAAATTTACTAGTTTGGTAAATTTTTTAAAAAGAATTACTAATAATAGTTTTAGGTACCAAAATAAGGGTGTAGAAATTAATCAAACTTTATCACAAAAAATTGATAATAATTTAGTAAAAAATATTATGCATAAATATAAATTCAAAAAATTAAAAAACTATTTGATTAATGAAATCAGAAATTAGAAATTATTATAAGAATAAATCTATATTGGTAACTGGTGGAACTGGAACTATAGGCTCGGCATTAGTTTTAGAATTATTAAAATTTAAATGTAAAGTAGTGAGAGTATTATCAAACGATGAAAATAGTTTATATGAATTATCTGAAAAAGTTAAAATATCCTCATCTAGTAAGACATCACAAAACTTTATTGAAAATATGTTAAATTCAAAAATAAGATATTTTTTAGGAGATATAAGAGATTATGAAAGATGTGAAGAGGTAACGAGAAATGTAGATATTGTTATTCATGCAGCAGCAATAAAACATGTAAATATTTCTGAATATAATCCATTTGAAGTAACAAAAACGAATGTTATTGGAACAGAAAATATTTTAAGGGCATCAATTGCAAACAAAGTATCAAAATTTTTATTAATCAGTACAGATAAAGTAGTATCTCCAGTAAATATTATGGGTATATCAAAGTTACAATCTGAAAAAATTGCCATAAATATTGAAGAGACAAAAGGTAAGTCAAAGACAAAAGTTTCCTGCGTTAGATTTGGAAATATTTTAGGTTCAAGAGGATCAGTTGTTCCAAAATTTATAAATTTAATTCAAAATAGAAAAAATATAATTGTAAACCATAAAGATATGGCGCGTTTTGTAATGACAATCGAAGATTGTACTAATATGATTTTTAAGGCCCTTTACCTAACTAAAGGAAAAGAAATTTTCATTTTAAAAAGTATGAAATGTTTTAAAATCATAGATCTTGCCAACATATTAATTAAATTTTTTAAAAATAATCAATCAAAAGTTATTATTAAAAAACAAAACGATTTTGAAAAACTTTATGAAGAGTTGTTTAATCTTGATGAAATAAATAATTTATTTGATGAGAATGGATTTTATATTATTAAAAACAGGATAAATAAAAAAATAAATGAAAATAAAAAAAAATTTTTATCATCAAGAATCAGTAATTTTAATTTTCAGAAACCTAAAGAAATTTTATTTTTGTTAAAAAAAATTGGTTTAGTTTCTTAAGTTCGATGAAAAAAAAAATTTTAGCTATTATCCTAGCAAGAGGAAATTCTAAAAGAATCAAAAATAAGAATATAAAAATTTTTAAAAAAAAACCTCTAATTAGTTGGACACTTGATGTTGCAAAAAAAATAAATTATTTTCATGATATTTTAGTTTCTAGTGATTCCCCTAGAATTCTTAAAATTTCAAAGTCAAATAATAAAAAAATAATAGTTTTAAAAAGACCTCAAAAATTTTCTTCTGACAAATCTAGTTCAGAATCTGCGATACTTCACGCAGTTAAATGGTATGAAAAGAAATTTTCAAAAATTGATTATATTGCTTTGTTACAACCAACTTCACCTTTCAGAACAAAAAAAACTATAAATATTGGAATAAATAAAATTATAAATTCAAAACTAAATGCAGTTATAGCAGTGAAGAAAACAAAATTTTTTTCAGACAAAAAAAAAACTTTTTACATTACAAGTAAAAATTTTTGTAAAAAGTTGAACAAAGATCATAAATTGAAACAGAAATATAAAATAAGTGGAGTTTTTTATTTAATTAAAAAAAGTTTTTTTATAAAAAATAAAGATTTTTCACCTTCTATTTTTAAACCAATAATAATTAATTCCAAAAAAGAAAATATTGATATAGATACAAATCAGGATTGGAGTTATGCAAAAAAATTTACTTAATCTTTTTGAAAAATGAAATATATTCTTAAAAAACAATTTTATTTTAATTTAGAAAGTTTTTCTTTATTTCTATTTCTTCTAGTTATTTTCCTTCCAAAAATAGACTTGATAAGTATTCCTGGTTATTGGCAAGGTATAAGAACAGAAGATATAATATTGTTTTTATATTCTTTAACTATAATAACGAATTATCGAGAAAAAATAATCAATAACTTAATTTTACAAAAATTTGCACCGTTAATATTTTATTTTATTATTATTTTTTTTTCATCTTTTGTAGGAAAAATTTCTGGTTTACATATTGTTTATTTAAGCTTAGCAAGGGTTTTAGAATATTTTGTTCTTATTGTATTATTGTGTAATTTAAAAATTCGAAAAAATGATCTTTTAATTTATTTAAAAATTTATGTTTTACTATCTCTAGCAATTGTAATTTTGCAAAAACTAGGTCTTGTGGGTTCTTTTACCTCATTAGGTTACTTAAGCACTGATCATGTATTAAGCAACAGAGTGATGGGACTTACCGGTGGATCTTGGGAACTCGGTGTAGTAATTTCACTTTGTTATTTTATAATAATAACTTTAGAAAAACCAAAACTTACTAAACTTATAATTTATTTTTTTATTGCACTCTATTTAAATTTAGAGGCACAGGGACGGATGAATTTTATTGGGTTTGTAGTTGCCAATTTGTTTTTTTTAAAAGCTCTTTTGAAAAATAAAGATTATCTGATCTTATTATTTTCTATTTTAACATTTTCTTTAATTCTTATTTTTTTTATAGATTTTTTAAATAATGATGCATTTCAAAGGCTAATTAATACTAATTATATTGCATCATTAGAAATTTTAAAAAATTTTATACTTTTTATTGAGTTGCCAGAAAGACATACAATAGACGATTCTGTATTGTCACTTTGGTATAGATTGTCACTTTGGGAAAAACTTATCCAGCCATATTTCAGCAATTTTTATACTGTGGTTTTTGGAAATGGTACAAATGCTATTTATTATGAGTCTACAATGTTAAGAGTTCTTTTTACAACAGGGTTAGTTGGGATTTGTTATGTTATTTATACAATCAAAAATTTAGAATTATTTATTTTAGCTTATTTTATATGTGTTGGATTAACATTGGATATTTTTAATAGTTTAAAAATTTTTGGATTTACAATTTTATATTTTAGACTTGTTTATGAAAATTATAGCTATAGACGCAATTGATATTAATAGCTTTGGTGGTTTAGTTCACTTAGAACAAATTACTAAAGTGCTTTCACAAAAAAAATTATTCATAAAAGTTTATTCTAATTCTTTTGTAAAAAATAATTTAAAATTAAGTAAAAATGTCAGTTTTGAAAAAAATTCAATTTTTGATAAGAATTTTTTAATAAGGCATTTTTGGAAAATATTATTTTTTAAGAAAGATTTGGAGAAAAGAAAATGTAAAGTATTATTATCACTTAATGGTATTTATCACGGGCTTTTTAAACCAACTATATTATTACAACAAAATATGCTCCCTTTTGATAATTATGCTAATGAAAATTATAAAACTATATCAAGATTAAAATTTTTTTTCCAAAAAATTGCAGTTTTGATTTCGATCAAACTTCATCGAAATATAATTTTCACGAGTAAAGATTTAAGAAACAAAATTTTAAAAAATCTTAAGCACAGAAAGTTTTTGCAACAAAAAGTAATTTATCATGGGGTAGAAAAAATAAACAATTCTATAAAAAAAAATTTTACAAAAAATAATAATAAGTTTCTTTATGTTTCAGAATTTCAAAAATATAAAAATCATGAGTTGCTTTTTGAAGCACTTAAAAAAAATAAAAGTAAAAAAAAATTTTATTTAACATGTATTGGTAGATACAACAATTTAGATATAAGAAAATTGAAAAAAAATTATAATTTCAAAAAATTAAAAATTAAAGTAAAAAAAATTTCAAAACAAAAAAATATTTTAAAAATTTATAAAAATTATGATGCAATAATTTTTCCATCTTTATGTGAGTCATTTGGTTTGCCCCTTCTAGAGGCAGCTTCAAAAAAGGTGCCAATATTATGTTCTAACTTGAGAGTTTTTAAAGAAATTTATGGAAATGGATGTATTTATTTTGATCCAAAAAATATTAAATCTATCATTGATAAAATAATTTTATTTTCGACACTTAAGGAGAAAGAAATTAAATTTAAAGTAAAGTCTAATTATTTAAAATCAACTAAGTTAAGTTGGAATTATTCTGGCAATGAATATCACAAAGTTATTAGCAATGTAATTAAATTTTATGAAAAAAAAAATTAAAGGTTTATTAATATCACAATTTTTTTGGCCCGAAAGTTTTCCAATAAATCCGATTATAAAAAATATAAAAGAAATTGATTTCACAATTTTAACCGCTAAACCAAATTATCCAGAAGGAAAGATATTTAAAAATTATTCTAAATATGGATATATAAAGGAGAAATATTTTAATCATACGATTTATCATTTACCTGTAATTACTAGGGGCAAAGGATCTTCCTTTAACTTATTTTTGAATTATACAAGTTTTGTTTTTTCAGCAATTATTTTTGGTTTTTTATACTTAAGAAAAAAAAATTTTGAAATTATATTTGTATACAATACGTCTCCAGTTACACAAATATTAATTGGTTATTTTTTTAAGATTTTATTTAAAGTTAAATTAGTCACATGGATACAGGATATATGGCCTGAGTCAGTTTCTGCAACAGATCATTTGAAAGAAAATTTTGTGTTTAAAATATTTAGAAAGTTTTGTCATTCCTTATACAAGGTAAATGACTTACTAATTTTACAATCCAAAAATTTTTTTAGTTATTTAAAAAAAAATAAAATCTATACTAATAGTGTTTATTTACCAAACTCTTCAAACCTTGATTTAATAAAAAGAAAATCTAGATCATTTAAACTAAAAAAAAAATTTAAATTTAATTTTGTATATGCTGGAAATATAGGATTAGCTCAGGACTTCTCTAATTTTGAAATTTTTTTAGAAAAACTTTATAAAAAAAATAAAAACATTAAATTTCACATAATTGGCTCAGGTAGCTATAAAAAAACACTAATAAAAAATATTAAACATAAAAATTTGTCGAATATTGAGCTTTATCCGTATGTAGAAAATAAATACTTATATAATTATTTGAAAGAAGCAGATGTTTTATTTTTATCATTAAAAAATAGCTATATATTTAATCTCACTTTACCCTCCAAATTACAAAATTATTTATATTGTAATAAACCAATATTAGCCTGGGCCGATGGAGCAACAAAAAATATAATTGATGAGTCTAACTGCGGTATAGCAATAAAACCTGGAAATATTTCATCCTTATTGAAAGGTACTCTTAAATTAGTCAAAAAAAGAAATTTAAAAACAATAGGATATAATTCAGGTAATTTTTACAAAAAAAACTTTGCATTAAATAAAATAAAAAAAAAATTGGTTTTATATTTATTAAATATAGATAAATAAAAATATGATAAAAATTTTAATTTTAGGTTCAACTGGTATGATGGGTTCTACAATTTCTAAAATATTAAAAAATGATGAAAGATTTGAAATACTATGTAGTTACAAAAGTTCAAAAAAAATTAAAATCATAAAATTAAATGCAAAACAAAAAATAAAATTAAATGTGAATAATTTAAATGAAATTAAGAGAATAATAAATAAATTCGAGCCAGATTATTTAATTAACTGTGTAGGTTTAATTAAACAGTTGTTTAATAAAAGCAATATTAAAAAGGCAAGATATTTAAACTCCATATTGCCAAAAAAATTATCAAAATTTGCAGATAAAAAAAAATTTAAAATTATTCATTTAAGTACTGATTGTGTATTTTCCGGAAAAAGGGGGAATTATATAGAATTGGATAAGCCAGATTCTACAGATTTCTATGGAATTAGTAAATTTAAAGGAGAAGTAAGGTCTAAAAATGTTTTAAATATTAGGACTTCTATAATTGGTCATGAGGTTAACACTAGCTACAGTCTACTGAATTGGTTCTTAAAACAAAAAATTGTGAATGGATTTAAAAAAGCTTTTTTTTCTGGTTTAACTACTTTAGAGCTTTCAAAAATTATAATAAATGAAGTTATATTAAACAATAAAATTTCAAACGGCTTATTTCATGTCTCTGGTCCAAAAATAAGCAAATTAAATTTGTTAAAAATAATAAAAAAAATATATAAAAAAAATACCACAATTAACATTGATTATAGTTTTAAAATTGATAGGTCTTTAAATTCAAGTAAGTTTAGAAAAAAAATAAATTTAAGAACTAAATCATGGCCTAAAATGATAAAGGAGCTTAAAATTTTTAATGAGAATTTTTAATAATAAAACATATCTTATAACTGGTGGCACAGGATCTTTTGGATCCACTATGGTAAAAAATTTATTAAAAAAAAAAAATATTAAAGAAATTAGAATTTTTAGCAGAGATGAGAATAAGCAAGAAAAATTAAGAGTAGAGCTTAATTCAAAAAAATTAAAATTTTTTATTGGAGATATTAGAGATATAAATTCTATAAAAAAAGCTACTGAGGGTGTTGATTATATCTTTCATGCAGCAGCACTTAAACAAGTACCATCTTGTGAATTTTATCCAATGGAGGCTGTACAAACGAATATAATTGGAACTAGAAATGTCATAGACGCATGTAAATATAATAAAATAAAAAAAGCAATATTTTTGAGTACAGATAAAGCAGTTTATCCAGTTAACGCTATGGGCATGACAAAAGCTTTAATGGAAAAAGTTGTTTTATCTTATTCTAAAGATAAAGATGTAAACTTTTGCATAACACGTTATGGAAACGTTATGGGATCTAGAGGCTCGGTAATACCCTTGTTTATAAATCAAATAAACAACAACCAAAATATAACTATTACAAATTTGAATATGAGTAGGTTTTTAATGTCTTTGTCTGATACTGTAGATTTGGTTTATCAAGCTTTAATTGAAGGAAAGAATGGGGATATTTTTGTTCAAAAGTCACCATCATCCACAATTGAAATTGTGGCAAAATCTCTTTTAAAAATATTAAAAAAAAATAATAAACTAAAAAATATTGGTGTAAGACATGGAGAAAGGTTGTATGAAATTTTAATCTCCAAAGAGGAAATGTTAAGAACAATTACAAAAAAAAATTACTTTATCATTAAACCAGACAATCTAGATCAAAATTTTGCAAAATTTTTTACTAAAGGTCAAACAAATCTAAATAAAATTAAAGAATATAATTCCTTAAATACTAAAAATTTAAATTTGAGTGAAACAATTATATTATTAAAAAAACAATTAAGAAATGAAGAAAACAAATTCTAAATTAAAAGTAATTACTCTTTTTGGAACAAGACCTGAAATAATAAGATTATCGAGGATAGTAAATAAGTTTGATTTTTTCTTCAAAAATATTTTAGTTAATACAAATCAGAACTTTAGTTATGAATTAAATGAAATTTTTTTTAAAGATTTAAATATAAGAAAACCAGATTATTCTTTTAAGAAATCTAGTGAAAATATAATTGAAAAAATTTCTAACATGCTAAAAGAATTTGATAAAGTATGTAAAAAAGAAATGCCAGATGCTTGTTTGTTGTTAGGTGATACCAACACATCATTGTTAGCATATGTTTGTAAAAGACTTAAGATTCCCATATTTCATATTGAAGCAGGAAATCGAAGCTTCGATATGCGTGTTCCAGAGGAAATTAATAGAAAAATTGTTGATCATCTCTCAGATGTTAACTTAACCTATAGTCAAATTTCAAAAAACAACCTGATATCTGAAAATATAGATCCTGATAAGATTGTGTTTTTAGGAAGTCCTTTACAAGAAGTGTTTGATTATAATAAGAAAAAAATAAATAAATCACAAATTTTAAAAAAATTAGGAATTAAAAAAAATGGCTATTTTCTTATATCTTTTCATAGAGAGGAAAATGTTGATAATAAAGAAAATTTTAAAAATTTCCTCAAACTATTAAATTTTTTAAACTTAAAATTTAAAATTCCTATAATTGTTTCAACTCATTTTAGACTAAGCCAAAAATTACAGAAACAATTGAAAAACTTTAAATTGAATAAAGTAAAGTTCATGAAACCATTTTCATACACAGATTATTGTAAATTACAGCTCTCTTCTAAAATTATTTTTTCTGATAGTGGTTCGCTTACTGAGGAAACCTCAATTATGGGTTTAAAATCTATTAATATAAGAGACTCACAAGAAAGACACGAAGGATTTGAAGAAGGTATGGTTCCGCTAACAGGATTGAATGTAAATCTAATTGAGAATGCCATAGATTTTTTATTAATTAATAAAATTAAAGTAAGTAAAGTGATGGATTATGCAAAAGGTAAAAATATTTCGTCTAAATTAGTCACTATTTTAATAAGTTATATAGACCAAATAAATAAAAAAAGTTGGCTTAAAAACAATTGATTATTAGTCCTTAAATTATAGAATTTATTTTTAGTTTTAATAATATATTTAATTGTTTAATAAGCCTTTTAAAAAAAACTAGTAAATGGAAAGCTTAAATATTTATTTTTATACAATTTTAATACTATTAAACATAGTAACTTTACAATTAATAAATTTTTTATCTAAAAAATATAGTCTTTATGATTTACCAAATGAGAGGAAATTACATGTTAAGCCAATATCTTATCTTGGTGGCACTCTTTTCTTTTTAAGTAATTTTACTTATATTGCTTATTTTAAAACTTTATTTTTTGAAAGCCATTTCTTAATATATAACTTATCACACATATTTTCTTTAATTTTTATTTCATCATTTATATTTTTAACGGGTTTATTAGATGATAAAGTAGATTTAGATCCTTTAAAAAAAACAATAATTCTGTTAATATTTATATCATCTGCAGTTTTAATTGATAGTGAGCTTTTAATTTCAAGTTTAAGTTTTGAACTTATAGAAAAAGAATTTAATCTTAAAAATTTTTCAATTTTTTTTACCATTTTGTGTATATATATTTTTATTAATGCAGCCAATATGTTTGACGGTGCAGACCTGCAACTAGGTTTATATTTTTTTGTCTTAATTATTTATTTATATTTTAAAAGTAATTATTTAAATATTTTTGCTCCAATAATAATTCCTTTAATAATTTTTTTAATCGCAAACTTTAAAAACTTTTGCTTCATGGGTAACAATGGGTCTCATTGTCTAAGCTATATTTTATCAATCTTTATAATTAAATTTTATAATATTGGTTTATTGAGTTCAGTTGAGGAAGTAGTGATTATAATGTTAATACCTGGATTAGATTTAATAAGACTTTTTATAAAAAGGGTTTTAAATAACAAAAAATTTTTTGAGTCTGATCTTGATCATATTCATCATATTTTAGGTAGACGTTTAAATAAATATCTTGTTCAACTTATAATTTTACTTTTGATTATAATTCCAGTTATTATTTCAGAAATATCTGGCTTTTATATAATTGGAATAGTTTTTGGTATTTTAAGCTATTTTATGTTGCTTAGAAAAATCTAACGTTTTTTTTCTGGTTTCATTTGTATAAAAATTATAAATAAAGAACAAATCAATGAACTGATTAAAACAAGTGTGTAATTAATAATATTTATGTGTTTTTTGACTGAAATATTATTAAAAATTTCTCTCTTTGCTTCATCTAGAGTAGTTTCAAAAACTTGCTTAACAAAAATTGCGTTTTGTATTGCATTTTTGGTGTCTATTTGAGCATCTATATTTGTTATTTCTGATTCTTCTACAAACAAATGCAGATCCTCTTTCGATTTAATTAAACCATCTATGAGGTTAACAAAATAAAGTTCATAAGCTTCAAATGCTTCTGTAACTGATTTTGACATGTTATTTTTTACATCTTCAATATTGTTTTCCATTTTGCCTGAAACAACACAATTAAAAAAATGATCTTCACTTGCACATTTCATAGGTAAAAATTCATATTTATTAATTTTTTCATATTTATTCGTCGCTTCGTCACTAATCCACCTTATTGCTACTTTTGTGTCGGTTCTCAAATTTAGATTTTCAATTGTTAAGGAAGATAATTTTATTAGGCTTACAGAAACTGATACATTATAAAAATTATCCTTATACTTATTGAATGAAAAACCTACTAAAAAAAATATAGCGATGGTAATTAAAATTATATAAAATTTTTTTCTTACCTCTTCTAGATAGTCT
>CACPHV010000002.1 GCA_902633985.1 uncultured Pelagibacteraceae bacterium | reverse complement strand
ATAATATCAAATATTATTCTAATGATGAGGGAATTTTATCAATAATGTATCACCGTTTTAATGAGAACAAATACCCTTCAACAAATATTAAAATGGAAATATTTAGAGAACATATAGATATTATTAGAAAATCAAATTTTAATTTTCACAATCCAAACAATTTTGAGGAACAATTTAATATACCAAAATCAAAAAAAGAAATTCTCATAACTATCGATGATGCCTTTGAATCTTTTTATACTGAAGCATGGCCTTATCTAAAAGAAAATAAAATTCCATTTATTTTATTTGTTTCAACTGAGCCAGTAGGGAAAAGAGGCTATATGACTTGGGAACAAATTAAAGAGGTTGAAGGTAATAATTTTGCATATATAGGGCATCATTCTCATACTCACGAATATCTTATTGATGTAAGTAATGACGATTTTGTTTTAGATATTGAAGCGGCAAATAAAATTTTTCTAAAAGAACTTGGTTACGTACCTAGTCTATTTTCATATCCGTTTGGTGAATACTCTAAGTTTATGAAAGATTATATTTCTAAAAATTTCAAATATGCTTTTGGTCAGCATTCTGGTGTAATTGATTTAAATAAAGATAAATTTGAATTACCTAGATTTCCAATTAATGAAAAATACGGAGAGTTAAAAAGATTTAAATCAATAATAAATTATTTTCCACTTGAATATAAAAGAATACTTCCTGAGGAAAAACAATTATTCATAAACACTAACCCTCCAAATTTCAAAGTTGAATTTTTTAAGGAGCAAAAAAATTTATCTAATATTACTTGCTATTCTAATGAGGGAGACGTTTGGGAAAAATCAAAAACAAACTTTAACAATAATTCTCTAACAATTGAATTTAGAGAACCATTCAAACCTAGAAGAGGGAGAATTAATTGTTCTCTTAATGATAATGGAAAGTGGAGGTGGTTTGGTGTACAATTTCCTATAAAAGAAAATTAAATCAAACTTTCTAAATCTTTGCTTAATGGCAATAATCTTGCCTCATCAAAATCTTTTAAATTATTCTGTTCAATAATTTTTTGTAATACCTCTATATATTGGCTTCCTGTTTCCGCATATTTATCTAAATGTTTAGACAAAATTAAACTATCTAAAGGTTTGTTTTGATTTCTAAGCTCTGTTCTCGCTTTTCTTAAATTTTTATAAGTTGAGTGTGTATTTAAATTTCTTAAATATGCTCTTACAGATAATTGTAAGCTATGAAATTTCATTACTTTATGATCTTTACCCTCATCAGCATTTTTAGGTTTTAATCCTTCTCCAGACCAAGTCCATTGTCCAAATAAAGCATTTCCCTTTAAAGCAAATCTTGATGTCCCCCAACCAGTTTCTTTAGCAGCTTGAGCTATAGCTAGTGAAACTGGTATTTCATCCATTCTTACTTTCAAAGTAGATAAATCATTTTTTCTTACACCGTATTGTTTATACTTTTTTTCTAACCATTTTTTTTCAATATCAGTGTTGCTATTTTTATTTAAAATTGTGAACAATCTTTTTCTGTCAACTCTAATTTTATTATTTTCCTTAACTATTAAAGGGAGAACAATTTTTATAAACATGTTTTTTCTTTTTTTGGTGTTTCCAATATTTTTAATTTCATTTGGTAAAAGACCGATATCTATTGGTTTTACTAATTTTGTATCTCTTACATCTTGTAAATTATAATTTACCTCTTTAAATAATGAGTCAATTTCAGATGTTGTATATCTGACTAGATTAATTTCAGAATTATTTTCTTCTAAAATATCATATAATAAATCTCTTTCATCAGCATCTGCTGTTGAGTCTTCCTTAATTAATTTATCTTTATTTAGAGTATTATTTAAAATGTTTTTTGAATTATTGGTAAATTCTTTGTTATTAAAATTTTTATCTGTAAAATTAATAATTATCGGTGCTGCATAAAAGAATGAAATTACAATAAAAGAACTTAAAAAAAATCTTGAAACTATATTGAGGCTTTTATTTTTTAAAAAACCTGATTTTTTAAATTTTCTCATAATTAATTATTGTATAGCTACAACCTCCTTTACCTCTGGTAAATAATGACATAAAAGATTTTGAACACCTTGTTTTAAAGTCATTGTTGAACTAGGACAACCTGAACAACTCCCTTGTAGTTGTACCTTGACAATTCCATCCTTAAACTCTTTAAATTTTATGTCTCCTCCGTCTCTAGCAACAGCAGGTCTTATTTTCTCTTCTAGAATTTTTACAATTTTTGACTCAATTTCACTTAAATCTAAATCTTTTTCTTTTATATTTTCGTCAATTACAAACTCTTTACCATCTGCATAAAAATCATTTATTAGAGAAATGACGATATGTTTTATTTCATCCCACTTAATGTTTTCTTTCTTATTTACTGAAATAAAATCATGACCTAAAAAAATACCCTCAACACCATTTATTGACAAAATGTTTCTCACCAATTCATTTTGTATATCTTCTTTATTTGTAATTTCATAAGGGCCACTGTTTGAAACTTTCTTCCCAGGAAGAAATTTCAAAGAATTTGGATTTGGTGTTACTTCTGTTTGAACGAACATAAATTATATATAGTGAATATTTTAAAAATTAAAACTTGTTAATAAATTTTTATTAAAAACCTACTATTTCTTTAATTCTTTCAATCTTTTTGGATGCAATAAAATTAGCTTTTTCAACTCCATCTAGAAGAATTTTATCTAAATAACTTTTATCTCCTAAAAGTTTTTTTATCTCATTAGAAATAGGTACAATCTTATTCACAAGTTCTTCAGCTAATTGTTCTTTAAATTCTGAAAAATTTTTACCTGCAAAATTTTTTACTGAGTTTTCTAATGTAGAATTAGTTAAACTTGAATATATTCCTAAGAGATTTTTTGCTTCTAATCTTTCATCAAGCTCCTTTACGTCTAGCGGCATTGTCAAAGGATCAGTTTTCGCTTTTTTGATTTTGTTTATTATTTGATCCTTGTCATCTGTTAAATTTATTCGACTTAAATCTGACAATTCTGATTTACTCATTTTTTTTGAACCATCTTTTAAACTCATTATTCTTGAAAATTCTTTTTGAATTAAAGGTTCAGGAACTTGAAGAAAATTTTCTACTTCAAAATCGTTATTAAATTTTTGAGCTATATCTCTACATAACTCCAAATGTTGCTTTTGATCATCACCTACCGGAACATGTGTAGCATCATATAAAAGAATATCAGCTGCCATTAAAACTGGATATGAGTACAGTCCTATGCTGGCTTTCTCTTTATCTTTACCGGCTTTCTCCTTAAATTGAGTCATTCTATTCAACCAGCCCATTCTAGCAACACAGCTGAATATCCATGCTCCTTCTGCATGAGCAGCCACACTAGATTGATTAAAAATTATACTTTTTTTTGGGTCTATTCCGCTTGCTACAAAAGTTGCAACAGTTTCTCGGATATTATTTTTTAATTCTTTAGGATCTTGCCTTACTGTGATGGCATGCAGATCAACTACACAAAAAATACATTTATTATCTTTACCGTTATTTAAGTCTACAAAATTTTTTATGGCACCTAAATAATTTCCAAGATGAAGATTACCTGTAGGCTGAACACCAGAAAATATTTTTTTACCCATGAAATTAATACTTTAATTTAATATCATTCATTTGAAAAGCTTTGATAAAATAACAAACAATTAAATAAAACAATAATCCCAATATAACAGATAAAACTAAATATAAAGATTTAATTGAATGATCAAATGCTAATTCGTTTTGAAAAAAATTTAACAAAGAGTTAAAAAATAAGCCCATTAGAATTGATGCAAAAATTATTTTAATAAATTTTATTAAAAATATTTTATTAAAAAAAAATAATTGTCTATTTTTTAAAAATAAAAACAATAATATTGAATTAAACCAAGATGAAATAGTTGTAGATATTGGGATTATAATAAAACCAATTTCACTAAAATAATAAACACTAATAAAGATATTAACTAATACTGAAATCAAAGAAATATAAAATGGTGTTTTAGTATCATGATTTGCAAAGAAGAAACTTGAAAAAACTTTTATTAAAGCAAAAGCAGGCAGACCTAATGCAAAATAATATAAGGCTAAACTTGAATTGTTAACTGAATTTTCATCGAAGGACCCATAACCAAATAAAGCTGAAATAATTTGATTTGATCCAATGATTAAAGCGATAGTTGCTGGAAGACTTAAAAATAAACATAATTCAAGAGCTTTATTTTGTATCAATAAAATCTTATTTTTTTTTCCAGATTGAATGTGTTTTGAAAGCTGTGGAAGAATAACAACACCAATTGCAATACCAGCTATAGCTAGGTTAATTTGATAAATTCTATCTGCATAATATAAATAAGAAACTGCACTTGCTTGGAATGATGCAATTATCGTTCCAATTAAAATATTAATTTGAGTAACGCCAGAAGAAAAAATACTTGGTAAAAGTTTTTTAAAAAAAAATTTAACTTTGTCGCTTACTTTTAATTCAAAACTAAATTTAAGTGAGTAATATTTTGATACATATTTATATAAAAATATTAATTGTAAAAAACCCGCTATAGAAACTCCATAAGATAAATAATATACTAGCTGATCTCCTAAATTTTTTGAAATAATTAATACTAAAATTAAAACAATATTCAATATTATTGGGGCTGCAGCAGCAGCGGCAAATTTATTATGTGAATTTAAGATTGCAGAAAAGAATGAGGCTAAACAAATAAAAAATAAAAAAGGAAAAGTAATTCTTGTTAAATTAATTGCTACCTCCATTTTTTCTAAATCACTCACAAATCCTGGAGCAATAATTGAAACAAATGCAGGCATGAAAATTTCAATTATTATTGTTAAAAATAACAACACTAAAAAAAGGAGATTAAAAACATCGTTAGCAAATTTGTTTGATTGTTTTTTTCCCTTAGTAATTTCTGATGAATAACTTGGAACGAATGCTGCATTAAAGGTGCCTTCGGCAAACAATCTTCTAAAAGTATTTGGTACTCTGAATGCCACAAAAAAAGCATCAGCCAACATCCCTGTTCCTAGAAAAATTGCTATTAAAATATCTCTTAAATAACCCAGCAATCTACTAATGATAGTATAAAAACCAAATGTGCCTGTTGACTTAAGTAAGTTCATAAATCATATTAGTCTTAATTTTACCCCAATTGTACACTTATTGTTGTCATAAATGAAAAAAACAAAAATCGATCATTACACAGATAAAGAAGCTTTAGATTTTCATAAAGACAAAAAACCAGGCAAGATTGAGATTATTTCCTCAAAAAATATGACAACTAAGCGTGATCTCGCTTTAGCATATTCTCCAGGAGTTGCTGCTCCTGTAAAAAAGATAAGTGAAAACCCAGAAGCAGCTTATGATTACACAAGTAAAGGAAACCTTGTTGCTGTAATAAGTAATGGTTCAGCAATATTAGGGATGGGAAATTTAGGTGCTCTTGCATCAAAGCCTGTGATGGAAGGAAAGGCTGTATTGTTTAAAAGATTTGCAGATATCGATTCGATTGATTTAGAGATTGATTCTAAAAATTCAGACGAAATCATAAATTCAATTAAAAATTTTGCACCTAGTTTTGGTGGGATAAATTTAGAAGACATAGCAGCCCCAGATTGTTTTATAATAGAACAGAAATTAAAAGAAATTTTGGATATTCCGGTTTTTCATGATGACCAACATGGAACAGCAATTATAACAACTGCAGCATTAATTAATGCTTTAGATATTTGTGGTAAGTCAATAAAAAAAATTAAAGTTATAGTTAATGGCGCTGGAGCCTCAGCACAAGCTTGCACTGAGTTATTTAAAAACTCAGGAGTAAAATCTGAAAATATAATAATGCTAGACAGAAAGGGCGTAATTTATGAAGGAAGAACCGAGGGAATTGATCAATGGAAATCCAGATATGCAGTTAAAACTAAACATAGAACTTTAAAGGATGCTGTTAAAGGTGCAGATGTTTTTTTAGGTTTATCGGCAAAAGGTGTTCTAAAAAAAGAGATGGTTAAATCTATGGCAAAAGATCCAATTATATTTGCTTGTGCTAATCCTGATCCAGAAATTACTCCAGAGGAAATTAGTGAGGTTAGAAATGATGCAATTGTTGCAACAGGGAGATCAGACTATCCAAATCAAGTAAATAATTTAATTGGATTTCCATACATTTTTCGAGGAGCTTTAGATGTTAGATCCAAAACGATAAATGAAGAAATGAAAGTTGCTGCAGCTAATGCAATAGCTAAGCTTGCAAGAGAGGATGTTCCTGATGAAGTAGTTGCAGCTATGGGTGGAGAAAGACCTCATTATGGAAAAGATTATATTATTCCATCTACATTTGATCCAAGATTAATTAGTGTTATACCAGCGGCTGTAGCAAAAGCAGCCATAAATAGTGGAGTAGCTAGAAAAAATATAGATGATTTTGAAGTTTATAAAGATCAACTAAAACAAAGACTAGACCCAACCGTTACCATCATGCAGGGTATTAATTCATTTATTAAGAAAAATCAGAAAAGAATAGTTTTTGCGGATGGTGAAGATGAAAATACTTTAAAAGCCGCTATAGCATTCAAAAATTCAAAATTAGGTATTCCTATCTTGGTTGGTAAAGAAAGTAAAATTAAAGAACAGATTAAAAATATTGGTTACAGTGAAAATTTTGACATTGAGATTGTTAATTCAAAAGATGAAGAAAAAAGAAAAAGATACGTAAAACATTTATTTGAAAAATTGCAAAGAGAACAAGGATTATTAGAACGAGATTGTGACAGAATGATTAGAAATGATAGGGTTGTCTGGGCTACTAGTATGGTTGCCTGCGGTGATGCTGATGGTGCGGTAACAGGCAATACAAGACGATTTGGTGCTTCATTTGAAAAAATTAAGCAAGTTGTGGATGTGAGAAAAGGTGAGATTATGTTTGGTTTAAACATGATTGTTCATAAAGGGAGAACTATTTTTGTTGGTGATACAAGTGTCCATGAATATCCAACTTCAGAACAAATGGCTGAAATGGCGATATCTACAGCAAGAGTAGTTAGACTTTTTGGATTTGATCCTAAAGTTGCTTTTGTATCCCACTCCACATTTGGACAACCTCTTACTAGTAGAACAAAACATATTCGAAACGCAGTTGAGATATTAAAAGAAAGAAAAGTAGACTTTGAATTCGATGGAGATATGCAGCCTGATGTTGCTCTTAATCCAGAGTATGAGGAACTTTATCCTTTTGCAAAGATAGTTGGTAAAGCAAATATTTTAATAATGCCTGGACAACATAGTGCAGCAATTTCATATAAACTGATGAAAACAATTGGAGAAACAAAAGTTATTGGACCATTATTAATTGGACTTGGGCTTCCAATAGAAATTGCACCTTTAAGATCATCAACTTCTGAAATACTTAACTTAGCATCAATTGCTGCTTATTCTTCCCAAGTAATTGATTACAAAAAATAATTACTCCCTTTGAATTCTTAAATCTTCGACAAGAATAATACTTGCAATTACATCTTCGACATCAAGTATTTCTTTTGCTTCACTTATAACTAAATCCTTTTCTTCTAAGGTTAAAGCAATGCCATAAATATAAATTTTCTTCTTATAGGTATCTATTTGATAATTAGTTGCCTTAATATTTTTATTGACAATAATAGCTGTTCTAAGTTGAGAAGTAATTAAAACGTCTTTTGCAGACTGTTTAAAATTAAATTCCTCTTTAATTTTGATATCATTTCTTACTGATCTAGCGCCTTTCGTTTCCCAGGCTAGTTTTGTTATTAATAGTTTTTCTTCTGGACTATCTACTTTTCCAGTTATAAAAATTCGACCATCTAAAACTTTTGTTTTAACTGAAATAAGATATTTTTTATCTTTAGCTAATATTTTAGCACTAATAGTTTTTTGCATTATAGAATCATCTATTTGAGTACCCACTGTTCTAGGATCTAATGCAACAGAAACACCAGTTCCAAAAAGACCTTTAGAACCAACCCCAACACATCCAGTTAAAATAAAACTTATTAAAACAAAAATTAATATTTTATTTTTCATTTTTTAGTTTTAAACAATAATTGTATATTTCTTTTTTAGATAAGTTAGTACTTTGACTTAAAATATCTGTAATTTCCTTCGTAGACAATTTATTAATCATTTTTTTAATCATATTCATATCTGATTCACTTAATTTTTGAGATAGATTTTTGTGTATTTTTTTTTCAGAAACAACAACAGTTAACTCGCCTTTTGGTTCTTTTTCAAATAATTCTAACTCATCAACATTTTTTCTAATAAATTCTTCATATATTTTTGTTATTTCTCTACAAAAAACTATCTTTCTTCCTGCAAAATTCTTTTTTATTTCAGGTATGATTTTATTAATTTTTTTTGGAGAAATAAAAAAAACTAAGGAATTTTCAAATTTTGAGAATTTTTTTAATTCATTAGATAATTGCTGTTTTTTATCTGGGAAAAAACCACAAAACAAAAATTTATCTGAAAAACCACTAATTGAAACAGCTGCGGCAACAGCTGAAGGTCCAGGAACAGGAAATATTTTAATCTCGTTATTAATACACTCATTTACTAAAATTGAACCAGGATCAGAAATACTAGGCGTACCAGCATCTGATATCAAAGAAATTATTTTTCCAGATTTTAGATATTCAATAATTTTTACTACATTTTTTTTTTCATTAAATTTATGATTTGAAATTAATTTTGATTTTATTTGATATTTATCTAAAAGGTTTTTTGAAACACGAGTGTCTTCGCATAAAATATAATGAGACTGCTGCAAAATTTCAATTGCTCTTAAAGTTATATCTTTTAGATTTCCTAAAGGAGTTGATACCAAATAAAGACCATTTTCGTATTCTTTTAACTTAAATTGTGGTTTTATGATCATAATTTAGCTTAAAAAATATTATATTAGCATCAAAATGATCAAATTAATTAAAATTATTTATTTTATTATTTTAAGTTTTTACTTTCTGTTTTTTCCAAATGTTAATGCTCAAGAAAAAATCAAAATAGGATTATTGGTGCCAATGACAGGAGAAAATAAGGAGATTGGAGAGTCGATAATTAAAGCAGTAGGATTAGCGGTCAAAGATATTGATAATGATCTGATAGAAATCTATCCAAAAGATACGGCAACTAAAGCTAACCAAACTTTAAAATCAGCATTTGAATTAAGTGAAATGGGGATAAAGATTGTTATAGGCCCTGTGTTCTATGAAAGTTTAACTTATTTAGATGAGATGAAGGATTTAACTTTTTTATCACTAACAAATAAAACTTTAGATCTTCCAAAAAATATAATCTCTGCTGGAATTAATTCTACATCGCAATTTAATACAATAAAAAAATTTTTAGAAATTAATCAAATACAAAGAACTATTTTTTTAACACCAATCCAAGATTATGAATTTGAAGTTAAAAGAGGAATGAAAAATTCAAAAATTAAAATTTATAAAGATTACGAATATAATATAGAGCCTACAAAACTAACAAAACAAATAGAGGAAATTACGAACTACAGAATAAGAAAGCAAAATTTAGAGGATGAAATAAAAAGGATAAAAAATTCAAATAATCCAAATAAAGAAAAAAAAATAAAAAGACTTGAAAAAAGATACACTTTGGGTGGTTTAAATTTTGACGCTGTTGTAATTGCAGATTTTGATGAAAGTCTAAAAAGTGTATCTACATCACTTTTATATACTGACGTACTTCCAAAAAATAAATATTTTATAACTTTAAATCAATGGTTTGATGAAAGTTTGTTAAATGAAACTGATATCCAACCTTTATATTATCCATCAATAAATAAAGAAAATTTTGATAGCTACAAAATAAAGTACTATAACGCATTTAACGAAGATCCAACTCATTTGTCTTTATTAAGTTATGACCTTCTTGGCTTAGTTTATTATTTATCAATGAATTCAAAAATAGAAAACTTAAATAAAATTTTTAAGAAAAAAAATTCCTTCAAAGGGAAAATAGGAATTTTTGATATTAAAAATAATAAAATTAATCACAGACTTAATTTTTATAAAATTGAAGAAAAAAAACTTATAGAAATTTTCTAATTTTTTTAAAGGCTTGATATCTATGATCCATTTTATACTTTTGAGATGGCTTCATTTCTCCAAAAGTTTTTCTTTTTCTTAAAGGAATAAAAATTGGATCATAACCAAATCCATTTTTTCCTTTTGCTTCATGTGAAATATGACCTTCAACTTTACCTAAGACGCAAGCAATTTTTTTATTTAAGTATGAAATAGAAAGTGCGCAAATAAATCTTGCTTTTATTTTTTTGTTTTTCCAATTTTTGTCTTTTTTATTTAATTCTCTATAAACTCTTTTTATGGCTTTACTAAAGTCCCCATACTTTCCTCCCCACCTTGCAGAATAAATTCCAGGACTTTTATTTAAAAAATCTATTTCCAAACCAGAGTCGTCAGCTAAACACAACAATCCTGTCTTTTTTGAAAAATATTTAGATTTGATCAGTGAGTTTTCTTTAAAAGTCTTACCATTTTCAACTGGGCTTCTAAGATTAAATGTAGATGTAGAATAAATTTTAATTTTTTTAGGCAATAAACTCTTAATTTCTCGTAATTTACCCTTGTTATTAGTACCTATTAATAATTTATTAATTTTTTGTTTATACATCTAGAAATTAAGAAAATGCTTACCATATAAGAGACTATGGAAAAAGAGGAAATAAAAAATAACACTTCTGCAGGTCAAAACGAAGATACTGTAAAAGAAAATGAGAAACCTGAAGAAAATCTAGCCGAAGAAAATAAACACGAAATAAAGCAAGAAGCTAAAGAAGAAGTTAAAGAGCCAACTCCAGAAGAAAAAATTGCTGAACTGGAAGATAAAGTGGCAAGAACTTTTGCTGAAATGGAAAATCAAAGAAGAAGGTTTGAAAAAGAAAAAGAAGATGCTTTTGAATATGGTGGTTATAGTTTTGCAAAAGAAGCATTAAATTTAATTGATAACTTGGATCGATCCAAACATGTTCTTGAAAGCGACGATAAATTAAAAGAAACTGAAGCATTAAAAAAAACGCTAGAGCATTTAGATATTATTAAAAAAGATTTAATCTCAATATTTGAAAAAAATAACATTAAACCAATTGATAGCCTTAACAAAAAACTAGATCCAAACTTTCATCAAGCAATGATGGAAATTGAGGACGATACGAAAGAACCTGGAACAATAATTCAGGAAATTCAAAAAGGCTTTACTATAAAAGACAGATTACTTAGACCCTCATTAGTAGGAGTATCAAAAAAAGTTACAATTAAAGAGGAAAAAACTGAGAAAAATCAGGAAAATCCAGAAAATAAATAATTATGAGATCAACTTGTAGTTTCACATTTAAACCCTATATGACGAAAGAGAGACATTAATATTATGAGTAAAATTATTGGAATAGACTTAGGAACAACAAATTCATGTGTTGCCATAATGGAAGGAACACAAGCCAAGGTTTTAGAAAATGCTGAAGGAGCAAGAACTACTCCATCAGTTGTTGCATTTACAGATGAAAACGAAAAATTAATTGGACAACCAGCAAAAAGACAAGCTGTTACAAATCCAGAAAATACTATCTTTGCAGTAAAAAGATTAATCGGAAGAAATTTTGAAGACCCAACGGTAAAAAAAGATGTAGAAGCCGCACCTTTTAAAATAATTAATTCTGAAAAAGGTGATGCTTGGATTGAAACTAAAGGTGAAAAATATTCACCTTCTCAAATATCTGCTTTTATTTTACAAAAAATGAAAGAAACAGCAGAAAAATATTTAGGTCAAAATGTAACAAAAGCTGTAATTACAGTGCCCGCATACTTTAATGATGCACAAAGACAAGCAACAAAAGATGCAGGAAAAATTGCTGGACTAGAGGTTTTAAGAATTATTAATGAACCAACTGCTGCATCATTAGCTTATGGTTTAGATAAAAAACAAAATAAAAAGATTGCTGTATACGATTTAGGTGGAGGAACATTTGATGTGTCTATCTTAGAATTAGGTGATGGTGTATTTGAAGTTAAATCAACTAATGGTGATACTTTTTTAGGTGGTGAAGATTTTGATAATGCTGTTGTTGATTACTTAATTTCTGAATTTAAGAAAGATAATGGAATTGATCTTAAGTCAGACAAACTTGCTTTACAAAGATTAAAAGAAGCTGCTGAAAAAGCAAAAATAGAATTATCATCTGCGGAACAGACAGATATAAACTTACCTTTTATTACAGCGGATAAAACAGGTCCAAAACATATTAATTTAAAAATGACTAGAGCAAAACTTGAAGCTTTAGTTGAGGAGTTAATTGCTAGAACAAT
Organism: uncultured Pelagibacteraceae bacterium; assembly: GCA_902633985.1. Classification (GTDB taxonomy): domain Bacteria; phylum Pseudomonadota; class Alphaproteobacteria; order Pelagibacterales; family Pelagibacteraceae; genus Pelagibacter. The sequence continues at coordinate 116,948 of CACPHV010000002.1, read as the reverse complement.
GCCTCCATGTAAAACAGCTCTTAAAGATGCTGGAATTACAGCAAGTGAAATTGATGAAGTAGTTATGGTTGGTGGTATGACTAGAATGCCAAAAGTATTAGAAGAAGTTAAAAACTTTTTTGGAAAAGATCCTAACAAAAGTGTAAACCCTGATGAAGTAGTTGCAATGGGAGCTGCTATTCAAGCTGGTGTGTTACAAGGTGACGTTAAAGATGTACTTCTATTAGATGTAACTCCTCTCTCACTAGGTATCGAAACACTTGGTGGAGTTTCTACAAAACTGATTGATAAAAACACAACAATACCGACTAAAAAAAGTCAGGTGTTTTCAACTGCAGAAGATAATCAGCCTGCTGTATCTATTAGAGTTCTACAGGGTGAAAGAGAAATGGCAGCTGATAATAAAGCCTTAGGTAATTTTGAATTAGTAGGTATTGCACCAGCACCAAGAGGAGTGCCTCAAATTGAAGTGACATTTGATATTGATGCTAATGGTATCGTAAATGTTTCTGCAAAAGACAAAGGAACTGGTAAAGAGCAAAAAATCCAAATCCAGGCTTCAGGCGGACTAAGTGATGAAGAAATTGAAAAAATGGTTAAAGATGCAGAGGCTAATAAAGAAGCTGATAAAAAGAAAAGAGAGTCTGTAGATGTTAGAAACCAAGCTGATACTCTAATTCACTCTACTGAAAAAAATTTAAAAGAGCATGGATCAAAGATTTCTGATGCAGAGAAAAAAGCAATAGAAGATGCATCTACTGCTGTAAAAGAGGCTTTAAAAGGCGAAGATATTGAAGATATTAAGAAGAAAACTGAAGCTTTAGTTCAAGCTTCAATGAAACTTGGTGAAGCAATCTATAAATCACAACAAAGTGCAAAACCTGAATCTGGAAAAGATGATGGTGGAGATGATGCGGGTAAAAAAGACGAGAATGTTGTTGATGCTGATTTCGAAGAAGTAAAAGACGAGAATAAAGAAAAAAGCGCTTAAACTGACATTTAATTGTCTGGGGTAATTTGATGGCTAAAAGAGACTATTACGATGTCCTAGGCGTTAATAAAAGCGCAAGCCCTGAAGAATTAAAATCTGCATACAGAAAGTTAGCTGTTAAATATCATCCTGATAAAAATCCAGGAGATTCCAAAGCAGAGGAAAAATTTAAAGAAGCCAGTGAGGCTTACGGAATACTTTCAGATAAAGGAAAAAAACAAAACTACGATAATTTTGGTCACGCTGCATTTGAAAACGGTGGTGGTAGACCAGGCGGTGGCTTTGGTGGTTTCAGTGGAGCAGATTTCTCAGATATTTTTGAGGATTTCTTTGGTGATTTTGGAGGAGGTGGAAGATCAAGAAGTAGAAAATCTAACAATAGAGGTTCAGACTTGAGGTACGATTTATCAATCTCTCTTGAAGAAGCTTACCATGGAAAGAAACAAGACATTAAATTCTCAACAACAGAACAGTGTGGCACATGCAGAGGAAATGGATCTAAACCAGGCTATTCTCCTGACAGGTGCTCATATTGCGGTGGTAATGGTAGAATAAGATCCAATCAAGGTTTCTTTACTGTGCAACAAACTTGTCCTCAATGCAATGGGAATGGTGAGGAAATAACCAATCCATGTAATGATTGTAATGGTCAGGGTAAAAAACAAGCATCAAAGAAAATTTCTGTAACCATTCCAAAAGGGGTAGATGATGGTACTAGAATTAGGCTTGCAGGAAAAGGAGAAGCTGGAACAAGAGGTGGGGCAACAGGTGATCTTTATCTATTTATTAATGTAAATTCTCACAACCTATTTAAAAGATCTGATGAAAATTTATTTTTTGAATTTCCACTTTCTTTTGCAGATGCTGCTTTAGGTACAACTATCGAAATTCCAACTATTGATGGTGGAAAAGCAAAAATAAAAATTCCAGATGGAACTCAAAATGGAAAACAATTCAGATTAAAAGGCAAAGGTATGCCGTTTATGAGGAGAGGTGATTTTGGAGACCTTTATGTACAAGTCAAAACAGAAGTGCCGATTTATTTAAATAAAAAACAAAAAGAATTATTAGAGCAATTTAGAGAAATTGAAAACGACAAGTCAAATCCAAGTATTAAGAAATTTTTTCAAAAAGCTAAAGATTTCTGGAAAAATTAATTAACGTCAGATGATTATATGGCTAGCTTCTTATCCTAAAAGTGGGAATACTTGGATAAGATCATTTATCAGTGCTTTATTATACACAGATGAGGGGAAAAATGACTTTTCTAATTTAAAAAAAATAAGACAATTTCCTGCTAGATCACAATTTAAAGATTTTGTTAAAGATTTACAAGATCCAGAACAAATTTTCATGAACTGGACTATAGTCCAAAATTTTTTAAATCTTGATAAAAAAATTAAATTTTTAAAAACTCACCAAGTAAATTGTATAATTGGAAAATATGAATTCAGTAATGATGAAAATACCTTGGGGGTAATTCATGTAGTTAGGGACCCTAGGAACGTATTATTATCAATAAAAAATCACTTTTCATTAAATAATCATAATGAAGCTCTAGAATTTATTTCCAAAGAAAAACATTGGATTGGTATAGAGAATAGTGAAGATGATAAATTCAGAGATAACATGATACCAACCTTAATAAGTTCGTGGAATATTCACTATCAAACCTGGAAAAATAAAACTAAAAATTATCTTTTAATTAAATATGAGGATCTACAAGAGAATCCAAAAAAAGAGTTTAACAAAATAGTAAATTATCTGGAAAAATTAACAAAAAATAAATTTGATGAAAAAAAGATAAATAGAGCAATTGAATCAACTTCTTTTGAATACATGCAAAATTTAGAGGATAAAGGTTATTTTTCAGAAAATGCAAGAGGTCACAATGAAAATAAAGTAAAATTTTTCAACTTAGGTCCAAAAAATGATTGGAAAAAACTTTTAAACAATGAAATTATTGAAAAGATGAATTTAAAATTTAATAAAGAAATGAAAGAGTTGGGATATTTATAATTGAATGAAAAAAATTAACTTAGCTATTTCAGGATGTATGGGAAGAATGGGCCAACAACTAATTAGGTCGTCTAAAAAAAATAAATATTTTAAATTGGTAACACTTACAGAAAATAGACAAATTAATAAAAAATTTATTGGAATAAAGCCTGAGTTAAACTCAGATAAGGCCTTTAAAAAAGCTGATTTGATTATTGATTTTACTGTTCCTAATTGCACGCTGGAGATATTAAAAATTGCATCCAAACTAGAAAAAAGGGTCGTAATTGGTACAACCGGCTTTAATAGAAACCAAGAAAATCAAATTAAAAAATATTCGAAAAAAATACCAATTTTAAAAGCTGGAAATATGAGCTTAGGTGTAAATTTATTGATGTATTTAACTGAAATAGCATCAAAGTCATTAAATGAACAATACTTAAGCAAAATATTTGAAGTACATCATAAACATAAAAAAGACTATCCATCAGGCACAGCTTTAATGCTTGGAAAAGGAATTGCAGATGGAAAGAATAAAAATTTATATAATATGATTGGAAAAAAATTTTTAAATAAAAAAGCCTTTCCTTATGGAAAAAAAATTAATTTTAATTCAATTAGAAAAGGTGAAATTATTGGAGAACATGAAGTAAAATTCTCAAGTGGAAAAGAAATAATTACATTAAACCATGAAGCTTTTGATAGAGCTCTTTATTCTGATGGAGCATTAACTGCATCCAAGTGGTTGATGAAGAAAAAAGCTGGCCTATACTCCATGAGAGATTTGCTTAACTTTTCGTGATGAATGAAAAACAAAAAGCAAAAATAATTATTAAAATACTCAATAAAATATATCCTAAAGCACCAGTGCCTCTTAAAAGTAAAAATACTTTTACACTATTAATATCTGTACTTCTTTCAGCTCAATGCACAGATGTAAATGTTAACAATGTAACAAAAAATATATATCCAAAATTTTACAAACCGGAACACTTTGTAAAACTAGGGAGAAAGAAAATTGAAAAACTGATTAAAAAAATTGGTATTTTTAGGGTTAAAGCCAAAAGTATTTATTTAATGTCAAAGCGGATTATTGAAAAACATAATGGAAAAGTACCTAGAACTTTTGAAGACCTAGAAAATCTTCCAGGTGTAGGTCATAAAACAGCTAGTGTTGTGATGTCTCAAGGTTTTGGGTATCCAGCATTTGCAGTTGATACCCATATTCACAGACTTGCACAAAGATGGGGTTTAACTAATGGGATAAATGTAATTCAAACTGAGAAAGATTTAAAACGAATATTTCCCAAAAAAACATGGTCTAAACTTCACTTGCAAATAATTTTCTATGGCAGAGAATATTGTAAAGCAAGAGACTGTTATGGTTTAAAATGCAAAATATGTACTACTTGCTACCCAAAAAGAAAAAAACCTGTTATTACAAAAAAAGCTTAATATGAAAATTTTGGGAATAGGAAACGCTATAGTTGATGTCATTTGTAAAGTGGATGACAGTTTTATTAAAAAAAATAAACTTACGAAGAGCACAATGAAATTATTTTTTGACCATGAAGAATTTGAGAAATTATTTTCAAATCTTACAATTGAAAAAACTGTTTCGGGAGGATCCGTAGCAAACTCTATAGTTGGTATATCTCAGCTTGGTGATAAAGCTGGTTTTATAGGTAAAATTTCAGATGATGAATTTGGAAGCAATTACGAAGAAGGTTTAAAAAAAGAAAATGTAGAATATTTTTATTTAAAAAAGAAAGAGAAGCTACCAACTGGCACTTGTTTAATATTAGTTACACCAGACTCTGAGAGAACAATGTGTACTTTTCTTGGAACTGCAGGAAAAATTAATGCAAATGATGTCGATATAGAAGCGGTAAAAAAAAGTGAGATAATATTTTTAGAGGGTTATTTATGGGATGAAGGAGAACCAAAAAAAGCTTTTGAAAAGGCCATAAACAACGCAAACAAAGTAGCTATGTCACTTTCTGATCAATTTTGTGTAGATAGACATAAGCCCCATTTCCTAGAATTAGTGAAAAATAAAATAGATATAACCTTTGCTAATGAACAAGAAATTACTTCTCTAATAGAAGCAAAAAATTTTAAAGAAGTTATCAATTTTTCAAAACAACTAAATAAATTAATAGTAATAACTAGAGGCGAGAAAGGTGCTATTGTGGTGAAAGGTGAAGAGATTTCAGAATGTGGGGTCGAACCTAATCTTAATATAATTGATTTAACTGGGGCTGGGGATCTTTTTGCTGCTGGTTTTTTAAATGGTTATATCAATAACTTATCAACTCAAGAAAGTTTAGAAAAAGGTACAGAGATGTCATCAAAAGTAATTCAGCAAATAGGCGCAAGACTCTAAATTATTTTTTTTTCCTTTTAAAGCTTCCTTTTCCTTTTTTAGGCTTAACGATTCTAGGTTTATATTTTTTTTCAAAAAGCTTTACAACAAAAGGATTTCTTTTTTTAGGTCTTTTCATAAAAATAAAATTAATTTAGAGCATAGAAAATATACTAATATTAGATTATAATTTAATCTGCATTAATTTAAAATGATTGATAATAAAGAAACTTTAAGTTTTTTCCCACAACCAGTATTCAAGTATAAAGTTAATGATTTTAAAAATTTTAATGAGAAATTAACTGCATATATATACGATTTAAAAGAAAATGATAAAGATGGAATACAAAGATCTAATAAAGGTGGATGGCATTCAAAGCCTTTTAATTTAAAGGATCCTACATCAATACAACATAAATTTTTATTAGAAACTACGAAGTATGTATTTGATGCTATTCAAAATTTTGGCTGGAAGCTAGAACCAAAAAGAGTGATCTGCACAGAAATGTGGGCAATAATAAATAAAAAAAATAATTTTAATACAATTCATACACATCCAAATTCATATCTCAGCGCTGCATATTATGTTAAAGCTCCTAACAATTGTGGAAAATTCATTGTTGAAAACCCACATTCAATTAGTAGACACAGTTATCCTATTTTAGAAAAAAAAACAGATTTTAATATAAAAGTTGCTAAACTGGAAATTGAGGAAGGAGATTTATTACTTTTCCCCGCCTTCTTACCTCATGGAGTAGATGAAAATGAGTCTGATGAAGATAGAATAGTTATAAGTTTTAATATCAATATTAACAACTTTAAATAGTTACAACTTTGTTTGATTAATTAAATATCCATCCTTTTTACTAATTAAAAAATTATTGTCTCGGAAAGTATTAAAAATTTTTTTTCTCAATCTATAAATATGAGTTTCGACTGTATGAGTTTCTATTTCGGATTGATATTCCCAAACAGCTTTCTCTAATTCTTTAATGTTTATAGGTTCTTTTTTTTTTGATAAATATAAGATTGTATTTATCTCTTTTTCGGTCAATTTTAACTCAGAAGTATTAGATGAAATTTTTCTAGAATTTAAATCTATTGTATAATTACTTATAATAATTTTTGATTGCTGATTAAATTTGATTTTTAAAAACTCTATATTTAATTTTTCAATTAGTTTGCTTAATTTAAAGGGAAAGCTTTCTAAAAAAACTGAATTTTTTAAATTTAAATTATTTTTTTTTGTTATGATCAAGTAATCATCTAATTTTTCAATTTCTGTATTTAAAGTTTTCTCATTTGATATATGCAGTATTTTAAAATTTAAATCTTCATCAAGTTCTTTTAAAATATGGTATAAAACATCGAAGTTATAAATAATTAAATTTTGAAAATTCATTAATAGGAGATTATGACACTTTTATTAAAAAATAAACATTCTCTTAAAATAGATGATTTTAATTTTAAATGTTGTGTTGGAAAAAAAGGCATAACATCATTTAAAAAAGAAGGTGATTTTAAAACACCTAAAGGAATTTTTGGAATCGAAAATCTTTACTATAGAAAAGATAAAATAAAGAAGCCTAAAACAATACTTAAATGTATTGAAATTAAAAACAGTATGGGTTGGTGCAATGACATCAATCAACCAAAAAAATACAATAGACTAATTAATACTAAAGAAAATATCAAACATGAAAAGCTTAAAAGGAAAGATTACAAATATGATCTATTAATCCCTATTAAATATAATTTTAAAAAACCTATCAAAAATAAGGGAAGTTGTATTTTTATTCATTTAACAAAAAATTACAAACCTACTGCTGGGTGCATAGCTTTGAGGAAAAAAGATTTTTTAATAATGCTTAAATTATTAAAAAAAAATACTAAAATAAAAATAAACTAAACTCTTTTCCCAAAAATGCTCGAACCAATTCTCAAATAAGTTGCCTGGAACTCAATTGCTTCTAAATAATCTGAAGACATACCCATACTTAGTTCTTTTAAATATAAGGATTTATTTAAATCTAACATTTGTTTAAAATAAAAATTTACTGAACTATTTATTGGTGGAATACACATTAAGCCTATTACATTTAAGCCAATTGTTTTACAATAACTAATTAATTTTGGTAATTCGTTTTTATTTACGCCAGATTTTTGCTCCTCTTCTCCAAGGTTCACTTGGATAAATATATTAATATTTTTTTTTATTTTTGTTTGTTCGTCTGCAATTTTCTTAGCCAATTTTTCATTATCTACAGAATGTATGTAATCAAATATTTTAACAGCAAATTTAACCTTATTTGTTTGAAGTTTTCCTATCATGTGTAATTTTAAATCAAAATGTTTCTCCTTAATTGCTGACCACTTTTCCAATGCTTCCTGAACTTTATTTTCTCCAAAATCTTTATGTCCATATTCAATTAGAGGCATAATCCTATCGAGCTTAAAAGTTTTTGAAACAGCAATGATTTTAGGAGACTTATTAATTTTCAAATTTTCTAACTTTGAATTAATATGCTCTTTAATATTTAATAAATTTTTTACTGAATGACTCATAACAATTTTCCAATAAAATATTACTTTATAGATAATTTTAATACAAAAAATTTAAACAATCTTGGAAATAATATAGGTATTATTTACAGAAATTATTCTGAAAAACCAAAAGAGAAAGATTTAATTATTTTAAAGAATTTTTGTAAAACAAAAAATTATAAATTATTTTTATCCAATAATATTAAATTGGCAATGAAACTAAATTTAAATGGAGCCTATATTCCCTCATTTAATAATAAGATTAATCATTTATCATATAATATGAAAAAAAAATTTATTTTATTAGGATCTGCTCATAATCATAAAGAAATTAGAGAGAAAAAAAAACAAAAAGTAAAAACAGTTTTTATATCATCACTATTTAAAAAAAATAAAAATTTTTTGGGTCTTAATAGATTTAGAATATTATCTTCTAACACAAAATTAAATATTATAGCTTTAGGCGGGATTAATAAAATAAATGAAAAAAAATTAAATTTAATTAATTGTAAAGGTTTTGCTGGAATATCGTATTTTAAATAAAAAAGAGCCCCATTTTATGGGGCTCTTTTTTTAATATTAGTATTTAAATAAATTAGAATGCAAATGAGATATTGAACTCGTAACCATCTCTATCAGCAGATGCATCAAAACCAACGTTATCTACTGAGTTCATTGCGCCACCTACAGTAATTCCACCTGAAGTGTATGAAGCACCGATCGTAGTTGCTTCTTGTACATCAGAGTCTGAAGCTTTATCTGACTCAGAAGTGTTGTAACCAATAGTGAAATCATCAGTTACTGCGTATGTAATACCCATAGCTGTGAAATCAAGATCAGTTGCAGAGGTTGGTCCATCAGATTCGTTCATTTGGTAACCAACAGTTACTGAACCAAATGTATACTTTGCATACATTGCAGTATCATCAATAACTGTACCAGTTGTTTCTTCTGTTTCTCCCATACCAAATCCAATTTCTAAACCATCAATCATTTCTGGCTTAGCAACAATTGAGAAGTCCATGTAAGAAGCATCAGTTACTGCGTCAGATGCGTTTAGGTAAGCAACAGTTATAGTAGCACCACCTAAATCTGGAGATTTGTAAGTGAACATGTTGTCACCACTTAAACCGTTTACCAGTGTATCTGTATCAGCACCTGTTATTATATCCCAAGATTCCTCGTAAGCGTTTGGTGTTTTATCATCTATCGCACTCATTGCACTGTCGCCACCATGGCCATAAAACATAATTGTTCCAAAACCGTTTGTGTCTAAAGTAATACCATGAGTATCTAAAACATCACCTGCATCAGTTTCATCATTATCTACTTCATAACTAACCGATACAGTCATTCCATTGTCCATCTCACCAGATCCTGTAAAGGTAATACTGTCAGCCATAGTCCACTGGTTACCTTCGTGAGTTAAACTTTTGTCATCACCATTAGAGAATGTTAGAGAAGCACTACCAGATGCTGATAAAGAACCAGCATGTGCAGAGAATGCTACTAAAGATCCAGCTAATGCTGATAATCCTATTTTTGTAAGTTTATTCATTTAAACGTCCTTTCGTTTATTATTAATAATTAACTTAGGTGCTGCTTTTAATATTTGATGAAAATTAAAAAAGATTAATTAATAATAGTAAAATTTACCTTCATATTTTCTTAACATTCAAAAGCTATGAATCCTTTGTTTTTAATGTTTTTTTAAAGTTACTAATTACTAGTAAATTTTAACATATTTTTTTATCAGTTTTTTTTTTAAACAATGTTGCAAGATTGCAACAAAATAAATTAGAAGTTTGTAATAAATATTTAATTTAAATTTACGATAATGTTATTCATAATGAATAACAACTAATTCTCATTTTTTAATTTAGTAACAATGGAAAAGTATTATCGTAGCTTATATTCTGAAATCATTAATTCAAAAGTTGTAGAATCCAACACTTTAAAAAGGTTTATATTCTCAAGCATAGCCCATTTAATTATAATTTTTTACATTGGCTTTAAGTATAAAGTAACTCATGAGGAACTTTGTAATGAAATATCATCAAAAATAGTTAGTAGATCTACAATACAAAACATACTTAAAACTGGAGTACAACTTGGTTTTTTCGAGAAGGAATTAAATCCAAATGATAAAAGAGAAAAATATTATAAGTTTACAAGAACGTCTAAAGAATTGATGGAAAGTTTGTTTAAGGAAAAAAAAAAATTTAATTTACAAGATAAAGTGGCATAAAAAAAAGGCCCCATAAAATGGGGCCCTTTAATAATATTTGTATCTAAATTAATTAGAATGCAAATGAGATATTGAACTCGTAACCATCTCTATCAGCAGATGCATCATAACCAACGTTATCTACTGAGTTCATAGAACCAGCTACAGTAATACCACCTGAAGTGTATGAAGCACCGATTGCAGTTGCTTCTTGCACATCAGAGTCTGAAGCTTTATCTGACTCAGAAGTACTGTAACCAATTGTTAAATCATCAGTTACTGCGTATGAAATACCAGCAGCTGTGAAATCAATATCAGTTGCAGATGTTGGTCCATCAGACTCGTTAATTTGGTAACCAACTGTTACTGAACCATATGTGTACTTCACGTATAAAGCACTATCATCGATTGCTGTACCAGTTGTTTCTTCAGTTTCACCGAAACCATAACCAACTTCTAAACCTTCAACCATTTCTGGCTTAGCAACAATTGAGAAGTCCATGTAAGACTTATCAGTTACAGCGTCAGAAGCGTTTAGGTAAGCAACAGTTACAGTAGCACCACCTAAATCTGGAGATTTGTAAGTAAACATGTTGTCACCAGAAGAACCACCAACAAGTGTTCCAGTTTCAGCACCTGTTACTACATCCCAAGACTCTTGGAAACCATTTGGAGTTACGTCGTCTAACGCACTCATAGCTGAACTTCCACCATGACCTGCGAACGTAATTGTTCCCATTCCATTAGTGTCTAAAGTCATGCTGTGAGAGTCGTAAACATCTCCACCACCTGTGTCATCGTTATCGATTTCGTAAGACACACTGATAGTCATTCCGTTGTCCATCTCACCAGAACCAGTCATAGTGATTGAATCACCCATAGTCCACTGGTTACCTTCGTGAGTTAAAGAATCATCATCACCATTAGAGAAAGTTAGTGATGCACTTCCTGAAGCTGATAAAGAACCAGCGTGCGCAGAAAATGCTACTAAAGATCCAGCTAATGCTGATAGACCTATTTTAGTAAATTTGTTCATATTAATTACTCCTTATTTTTATTGTTAATTATTAATAATAAACAGAGCTTAATTATCAGATTTTAGCTGCCAATACGCTATTTTAGCATTAATTATCTAAATTTTAATAATATGTTGTATTTTTGCAACATCGATATAATCCTGTAAAAATAAGATTTTTTCATCATTTAATAGATATAATATATAAGAAACTTCAATTTTTTATTAAAAAAGCAAAATATGAGTAAATTAAAAGTAATTTTTACAATTTTAAGTGTGTGTTTTTTTCTTGCATCTTGCCAACTAGCAAAAATGGGAGGTGATGCTAAAGAAAATCCCTTTGATCCTAAAGAAAGAGTAAAGAAAAATTTAGAGGAAGGTAAGGGTTTTAGGTTGATGGATATGACAAAAAATAGTGGTGGTGGAAAATTTGAGTTTGCTAGCTCAAACGAGCTATGGAGGGCTTCATTAGATACAATTGATTTTATACCACTAGCTTCTGTGAATTATAGTGGGGGAATTATTATTACAGATTGGTATTCAAGTGACGGTGAGTCAAATGAGGTAATTAAAATTTCAATAAGATTTCTAACAAATGAAATAAGGTCTGATGCACTTGATATAAAAATATTCACAAAAAAATGTGATGTATTAAATAAATGTACAATCTCAGAAAAAAGTGAAAATCTAATAGTTGAGCTTAAAAAAGAAATATTAAAGAAAGCGGTTATTTATGAAAAAGATAACCCAGATAAAAAAAAGAAACCATATGTGCTTTCAATTCCAGGTGACGGCTAAAAAAAAATAAATATTTTTGTGGATAGATATAATTTTAAGTCTGTAGAAAATAAATGGCAGAAGTTTTGGGAAAAAAATAAAATATTTTCAACCAAGGTAGATAAGAATAAAAAGAAATTTTATTGTTTAGAAATGTTCCCATACCCATCTGGAAGAATTCATATGGGTCATGTAAGAAATTATGCAATTGGTGATGTCCTAGCTAGATATAAATTGCTTCAAGGCTTTAATGTACTTCATCCAATGGGTTGGGATTCATTTGGAATGCCTGCAGAAAATGCTGCAAAACAAAATAATCTTGACCCAAAAACATGGACCGAAACAAACATATCTAAAATGAAATCACAACTTAAGAAACTTGGACTTTCAATTGATTGGGAAAGAGAAATTTCTACCTGTTCAGAGGAATATTATAAACACCAACAAGCCTTTTTTCTTGAACTTTTAGAAAAAAAATTAGTCTACAGAAAAGAAAATTATGTAAACTGGGACCCTGTAGATGAGACAGTTCTTGCAAATGAGCAAGTCATAGACGGTAAGGGTTGGAGATCGGGTGCTGTTGTGGAAAGAAAAAAACTAAGTCAGTGGTTTTTTAATATCTCAAAATTTTCTCAGGATCTGCTAGATGGTCTGGAAGCTCTGGATTCATGGCCAAATAAAGTAAAAACAATGCAAAAAAATTGGATTGGTAAATCATTTGGAAGCGAAATAAACTTTAAAATCGAGGGTGATTTATCTGTAAGTAGCGTAAAATGTTTTACAACAAGACCCGACACTCTTTTTGGTTTTGCTTTTTTAGCTTTATCTCCAGATCATGAAATTTCAAAATTATATAATGATAATATTGATTTTATAAAGTTTAAAGAAGAGTGTTCAAAGACAGGTACAACTGAAGAAGCCATAGCAGTTGGTGAAAAAATTGGTTTTAAAACAAATCTTATTGCAATAAACCCACTAAACCCAAACCATAAAGTACCAGTATATTTTGCAAACTTTGTTTTAATGGATTACGGATTTGGTGCAGTTTTTGGTTGTCCAGCACACGATCAAAGGGATTTTGATTTTGCAAAAAAATACAATTTAGAAATTAAAACAGTCGTTAAACCTCATAATGAAGAGGATAATTTTACTGTAAAAAATGAAGCGTACTCAGGACCAGGAAAAATAATAAATTCTGATTTTCTAAATGGTCTTGAAGCTCCAAACACTTCGGTCATTGAAACAATAAAAATTTTAGAGGAAAAGAAATTAGGTCAAAAACAAATTAATTACCGATTAAAAGATTGGGGTGTTTCCAGACAAAGATATTGGGGGTGTCCAATACCAGTTGCTTATGATGAGAATGGCAAAGTTCATCCAATACCAAAATCAATGTTACCAGTAAAGCTTCCACAAAACATTGATCTAAAAGTTAAAGGGAACCCCTTAGATAGTCAAAAAAATTGGAAAGAAATTACGATTGATGGAAAAAAAATGATAAGAGAAACTGACACACTTGACACTTTTGTTTGTTCTTCATGGTATTTTTTAAGATTTTGTTCTCCTCAAGAGGATAAATATGGTTTCAAGCAAGATGATATCGATTATTGGATGCCAGTAGATCAATATATTGGTGGAGTTGAACATGCAATTTTACACCTACTATATTCAAGGTTTTTTATGAGAGCAATTTCTCATAAAAATGAAAATTTTAAGCTAGATGAACCATTTAGTGGTCTTTTTACTCAAGGAATGGTTTGTCACGAAACGTATAAAGATCCAGAAAATAATTGGGTCAGCCCGGAGGAAATAGAAACAGTAAACGGAAAAAAATATCTTAAAAAAGATAAATCTAAACTAATCACTGTAGGACCATCAGAGTCAATGTCTAAATCAAAAAAAAATACAGTAGATCCAGAAAATATTATTTCAAATTATGGAGCAGATGCAGCAAGATTATTCATATTGTCTGATAGTCCACCTGAAAAAGATGTACAATGGTCTGAGGAAGGTATTCAGTCTTCTTTTAAATTTGTACAAAAATTATGGAATTTAAATTCCAAGATTTTAGGAGAAATAAAAAAAAATCATGAAAAGGATGATGATGATGAGATCACTAAATATACGAATAAACTTATCAAAAAAGTGACTGAAAACTTGGAGAATTTTAGTTATAACAAAATTGTTGCTAATTTGCACGAAATGTACTCTTTTTTATTCAAAAAATTAGATAACAAATATTCAAAAAAAACATTAATTGAAAATTATCGAAAAATATTAATTTTAATGAGTCCAGTAATTCCTCATTTTACAAATGAGTGTTTAGAAATTATCAAAGTAAGAGATAAAATAATTTGGCCAAAATATAATAAGGATTTGATCCAAGAAGACGAGGTAAATATAGTAGTTCAAGTTAATGGCAAAAAAAGAGGTCTAATTAAATGTAAAAGAGATATAGACGAAAAGAATATATTCGAGATGATTAAAAAAGAAAAAAATATATATAAACACATAGAAGGAAAGGAAATGCGTAAAAAAATATTTGTAAAAAATAAACTTATAAATCTGATTGTATAAAAACCATGGTTAAAATATTTTTTTTAAAAATAATTCTGATACTAGTATTAACAGGTTGCGATTATACACCTATTTATTCAACGAAAGATGGTCAATTCAATATTAAGGTTTTAAGCTATGAGGGTGATAGAGAAATCAATTCAAAAATTCTTTCAAAATTTAGAATGCATAAAAATATAAATTCTGAGTTAGTACAAATAAAATTTAATACAACTTACCAAAAAAATGTTGTTTCTAAAAACCTTGCTGGTAAAGCAGAAGAATATCAGCTGGAAGCTAAAACGAACTATACAATAATTATAAACGAATTAGAAAAAAATTATAGTATTAATGAAAGCTTCAAAATGAAAAATTTTGAAGATGATTTTGAAGAAAAAAATTATGAACTGAGAATAAAAGAAAATATAGCTGATATTAATTACCAAAAACTAATTTTACAAATAAAAAAAATTAAATGATTATAAAAAATTATGAAACAGACAAAATTAAATTAAGTTCTAATCAGCATCTATTATTTTATGGAAAAAATGAAGGTTTAAAGGAGGAAATAATAAATAATCTAATTAAAAACAAAAAAAATATAAATAAATATGAAGAAAAAGAAATTTTAGTAAATTTTGAAGCATTTGTAGAAAATTTATTGACGAGATCACTTTTTGAGAACGAAAAAATTATTCTAATCAGGAGATCAACTGAAAAAATATTCAAAGTAATTGGGGAAATATTTGAAAAGAATTTAGATGGTGTAACAATTATAATTGAATCTGAAAATTTAGACAAAAAATCTAAACTAAGATCTTACTTTGAAAAAAGTAAAAAAAATGTTGCTATAGCTTTTTACCTAGATAACGAACAAACTCTTTCAAAAATAGCGCATAATATTTTAAATTCAAAAAAAATTTCGATTTCACCAAGCAACATAAACCTAATTGTCAATAAATGTGGTGGAGATAGAAAAAATCTAATTAAAGAAATTGAAAAAATTGAATTTTACTCAAAAAGTGGAAAGAAAATAACTCAAGAAAATATAGCTAAATTAACCAATTTAAATGAAAATCATAGTATAGCAGAACTGGTAGATAATTGTTTAGCGAAAAATAAAAATAAAACGATTTACATATTAAATGAAAATAATTTTGCCAGTGAGGACTGTATCCTCATAATAAGAACCCTTTTAAATAAATCTAAAAAAATTCTTAAACTCTCTAATCAATACAAAGATAATAAAGATATTAATTTAACAATTTCCTCAGCCAAACCTCCAATATTTTGGAAAGATAAAGAAATTACAAAACAGCAATTAATGAAATGGAATCCTGACAATCTTAAAGAATTAATTTACAAACTAAATGATATTGAACTGAATATTAAAAAAAACATTAACAACTCTGTAAATTTAGTCTCAGATTTTTTACTTCAACAAGCATCTTTAAAATCTAATAATTAGATTTTATTATATCTATAATTTTATTCAATTGATCTAGGTCTTTATATTCAAAACTTATTGTACCTTTATTTCTTTTGTTATTTTTTATATCAACATTTAAACCGATTTTATTCGAAATAGATAGTTCAAGAGCAGTGATATTTGTGTCTTTGGAAATTCGGGATTTTTGTTTTTTATTTTTAAATATTTTAACAAAATTTTCTGCCTGTCTAACAGAAAGTTTTTTTTCAATAATTTTTGATGCTACAAAACTTGCATTTTCAAGACCAACTAAAACTTTTGCATGCCCTGCTGTTAATTTTTGAGTTTCAATTAATTTTATTACATCATCTGGTAAAGTAAGCAATCGCAATGAATTGGCTATATAGCTCCTGCTCTTTCCAATAAACTTTGATACTTTTTCTTGATCATAAGAAAATTCGTCTATTAGTCTTTTATATCCTTGCGCTTCTTCAAGAGGATTTAGGTCATGTCTTTGAACGTTTTCTACAATAGCAAATTCTAATGATTTTAAATCATCAGCCTCCGTTATGACGATAGGTACATTATGAAGACCAGCTCTTTGTGCTGCTAGCCATCTTCTCTCACCAGCAATTATTTCAAACTTTGATCTATCATCGTTTGAATTTCTAACGATTATAGGCTGTATCATTCCTCTTTCTTTAATTGAATTAGTAAGATCTTCTAAACTAGCTTCATCAAATATCTTTCTTGGTTGATACTTGTTTGGGACCAGATCGCTAATTGATACTTGATTTTTTTGAGGTTCAATTTTTGACTCACCAATCAGCGATGAAAGTCCTCTTCCTAATCCTTTTTTAATTTTATCCATTAAGCAGCACTCCCAATTGTTGATTCTTGATTGATAAACTCGTCAGTAAAACTAAAGTAAGATTTGCTGCCAGGGCATGTTTTGTCATAGATCAATACTGGCATTCCATGTGAGGGTGCTTCTGACAGTCTGACATTCCTTGGTATGACAGTTGAGTAAACTTTATCACTAAAATAATCCCTAGCTTCTTTCTCTACTTGAGATGAAAGCTTATTTCTTTTGTCATACATAGTTAAAAGTATACCCCTGATTTTCAAATCTGGATTTAAGCTTACTTTTATCCTTTCGATCGTTTTCATTAACTGCGTTAAACCCTCTAAAGCAAAAAATTCAGTCTGAAGTGGTACTAATAGAGAGTTTGAACTTACAAGTGCCATTACTGTCAACAAGCTTAACGATGGTGGACAATCGATCAAGACATAATCATATAATCCTCTAGAATTGTTTAAATATGCGGTTAATTTAGTCTTTAGTATAAAAGCCCTATTACTGTCATCAGCCGTCTCTACTTCTAAACCCGATAAATCAACATTAGATGTTATAATATCTAGATTTTCGAACCCTGTTTTTTTAATCACGTCACTAATTTCTCTAGTTCCATTCAAAACTCCATAAATTGTATCACTTGAGTTATCCATATTAGACAATCCTAAACCTGTGGTAGCGTTACCTTGTGGATCTAAGTCAATTACTAAAATTTTTTTATCTATTTGAGATAAACCTGCCGCAAGATTTATCACCGTAGTAGTTTTTCCGACCCCACCCTTTTGATTTATGACTGAAATAATTTGCATTTAATTTTTTTTTTTAATTTTTTTAATATTTATTAAAAATGAGTCTTCACTTGTTAAACTTTTTTTTTCTATATACTCCAGCTCCCAATTTTTTTTGGAATTTTCAAAAATTTTTTTTCCGCTCTTCCCCATAAAAAAAATTAAATTTTTATATTTGGAAAAATTTTCATATACTAATTCTAAAACTACTGGCATTGGTTTAAATGCTCTGGACATTATTGTTCCTGTTTCTAAATTTTTTATTTCAAAAATATTTTTTTGAAAAACTTTTGTGTTTAAATTCAATTTTTTTGAAACTTCCTTTAAAAAATGGCTTTTATGGTAACTTTTTTCATAAAGGTGCACATTCATATTATTTTTCATATTTTTTAGTATAATTGCCACGATTATACCTGGCATACCCCCTCCTGAACCTATATCTGTGGTTGTATTACTATTTAAGTCAACAAAATCAATTATTTGTGCAGAATCTATAATATGACGCTCAATTATAGCCTTTTTTGATGCTGTATTTTGGCTAATTATGTTGATTTTTTTATTTTTTTCAAGAATCATAGATATATAGTTTTCGAAGTCCAAAAATGTTTCACGTGAAACATTTAAGTGATTGATTCTTGAATAAGAATTTAAAATTTCCTGATCCATTAAGCTATATGCTTAATAGACTTTCTTTTGACATGTGACAACAAAATATATACAGCTGCAGGAGTTATTCCGTCAATTCTTAGGGCTTGACCCATTGTTTTGGGCTTTATTTCTTTAAATTTTGCTTTTACCTCATTAGATAAACCTGATAGCCCGTCATAATTGATTTTATCTGGAATAATTAAGTTTTCGTCCCTCTTAAATGCTAAAATGTCAGCTTTTTGCTTCTTTAAATACCCCCTATAATGAGCATTGATTTCCACCTGTTCATCAATTTCTTTGCTAAAAAAAGGTATATCGGACCATATTTCCCTAATTTTACTCATATTTACCCCTTTTTGAGTTAAAACTTCGCTAGATGATCTCAATATTCCGTCTTTTGCTATTTTAAT
Source organism: uncultured Pelagibacteraceae bacterium (assembly GCA_902633985.1). Classification (GTDB taxonomy): domain Bacteria; phylum Pseudomonadota; class Alphaproteobacteria; order Pelagibacterales; family Pelagibacteraceae; genus Pelagibacter. The sequence goes on along the minus strand of CACPHV010000002.1, from coordinate 98,344 downwards.
TCCAAATTTCTCAGCTTTAGAGGGTGAAATCTTGGAATTTCTCATTTTTAAATTGATTTGACTAATTTGTTCAAATTTACTCAAATATATTGCTTTTCTCTCATTAGCTATTAGACCAATTTCTATACCCTTTGCAGTTAATCTTTGATCAGCATTATCAGATCTCAAACTCAATCTATATTCTGCTCTTGATGTAAACATACGGTATGGTTCGGCTACTCCTTTAGTCACCAAATCATCGATCATTACTCCAATGTAGGCATCAGATCTATCAAGTATGAATGGTTCCAATTTTTTAACAGACAAGGCAGCATTTATTCCAGCTATAAGGCCTTGTGCAGCAGCTTCCTCATATCCTGTTGTACCATTAATTTGACCTGCAAGATAAAGATTGCTTATCTTCTTAGTTTCAAGAGTTAAGAATAGTTCACGTGGATCTATATAATCATATTCTATTGCATATCCTGGTCTTAATATAGTAACATTCTCTAAACCATTGATATTATTACATATTTCTTGTTGCACATCAGCTGGAAGTGATGTCGATATACCATTTGGGTAAATTGTGTAGTCATTTAGACCTTCTGGCTCTAAAAATATCTGATGACGAACTTTATCTGCAAATTTTACTATCTTATCTTCTATAGACGGACAATATCTTGGGCCTACCCCTTTTATACTACCCGAGTACATAGCGCTCTTTGATAAATTCTTTTCTATAATGTTATGAACCTTTTCGTTTGTATAAGTCATTCGACAAGATATTTGTTTATTTAGATTTTTATTAGTTAAGAATGAAAAAAAATAAGGATCGTCATCTGCGAATTGTTCTTCTAAATTTTCAAAATTAATTGTCCTTGAATCTAACCTTGGTGGTGTTCCAGTTTTTAATCTTCCAATTTTAAAATTATATTTTGCTAATTGTTCACTCAAACCAGTAGAAGGTTTTTCATCGTATCTTCCAGCAGGAGTTCTTTCGTCGCCTATATGTATCAAACCATTCAAAAAAGTCCCTGTTGTGAGTATTATCTTCTTAGATATAACTTTCTTACCTTCTTTAGTTTCAAATCCACTTATTGAATTTTTATCAAAAATAAACTTTACTACTGGATCAGAAAAAACGCTTAAATTACAATAGTTTAGCAATATTTCTTGCATATATTTACGATAAAGTGATCTATCAGATTGAGTTCGTGGTCCTCTGACTGCTGGTCCTCTACTTCTATTTAACAATCTAAATTGTATACCTGATTTATCTGCTACATCTCCCATAACACCATCAAGGGCATCTATTTCTCTAACCAAATGACCTTTACCCAAGCCTCCTATTGCCGGGTTACAAGACATCTCACCGATAGTTTCTATTTTATGAGTAAATAGGGCAGTGTTCACTCCAAGACGAGCAGATGCTGCTGCAGCTTCACATCCAGCATGGCCTCCTCCAATTACAACTACATCAAATGACAAATCATTTTTCATAATCCAAATCTATATGTGATTATATAATTTACAAGATAGGCTTAATTTTTTGTAAATAAGCTTTATTTATCAACGTTTTTTGATAGAAAAAGTGCAAAAAACCAGCAAAATAGGGTATTACTTGCCGATACAAAAATCGTTGAAAATACTACCTAATATCTCCTCTACATCAACTTTTCCAACTATCATACCTAAATGTCTAGTAGCTAATCTTAAATCTTCTGCAGCTTTATCAAAATCTTCGATTTCTTTTTTTTGATTAAAGTTATTTAGATGATCCAAACACTGTTGCAGATGTTGTCTGTGTCTCTCTCTTGTAATTAAAATATCATCACTTGATATAAACTTATTTTTTAATTTTTCTTTGATTGCATTTATTAGATCAACTAAATTTTCTTCTTCTTTAATAGACGTATGAATAATATTTATATCTTTAAGATTTTTTCCTAAATGATTAAACCTAAAATAATTTCCTATACCGGGAGGTTTGCCTAATTTAATATCTGATTTATTCAGAACTACTATTGTATTTTCAGAGTTAGAGTCCTCTAAAAATGGCTTAAAATCTAGATTTTCTGGGTGTAAAACTACTATTTTTAGGTCTGACTCCTCCGCTTTTTGAAGCGCTAATTTAATACCTTTTTTTTCGATCTCATCTTTAGAATCCCTTATTCCAGCCGTATCAGAAATAATGACAGGATAACCATTTATATTAAGATGAGTTTCAATTACATCTCTAGTAGTTCCAGCTATTTCAGAAACAATTGCAACATCACGATTAGATAAATAATTCATTAAACTAGATTTTCCAGCATTAGTGGGACCAACTATAGCAATCTTAAAACCTTCTCTAATTCTTTCTCCAACTTTTTGATCATTTAATATTTTTTTTATTTTTACTATTATCTCGTCAGAACTATTTTTAATTTCATTCAAAATATTATTTGGCAAATCCTCATCTGGAAAATCTATTTTAGCTTCAACATGTGATAAAATTTTCAAAAGTTTTTCTCTTAAAAAATTAAATTGGTCTGCTGATTTTCCATTCATAATTTTAATTGCTTGTTGTCTTTGAATTTCTGTTTCTGACGAAATTAAATCAGCAATACTTTCTGCTTTTAGTAAATTTATTTTTCCATTTTGAAATGCTAATTTTGTAAATTCACCTGGCTCAGCTAATCTACAATTTTCTATATCTGAAAGAGAGGAGTGCAGGGCATCCACAACAGCTTTACTGCCATGAACTTGAATTTCAGCCATATCTTCGCCTGTGTAGCTCTCAGGGCCAGGAAACCAGAGGATTAATCCCTCATCAATCAGCTCAGAAGTGTTGATTTTATTGATTTTTCTTAATGTTGCTACTCTCGGCTTAGGTGGCTCCTTACCAGTTAAAAGTTGAATTACTTTTGAGGTGTCTTGTCCTGAAAGTCTTATTACAGCTACACCTGATATACCGGGACCACTCGATAAAGCATAAATTGTCATTCAAAGATTATATCTTCAAATTTATGTCTCTGTAAAACTTAAAATTGTAATGAAAAATTCTTTTAAGCTGGTTTATTCATTGAGTTAAAAAACTCAGCATTATTTTTTGTGTCTTTTAATTTTGAGTTAATAAACTCAATTGCATCCATGGTTCCCATTGGAGCAATTATTCTTCTAAGCACGTTCATTTTTTGTAGATCATTTTTATCAAATAATAATTCTTCTCTTCTTGTGCCTGATTTTGTTATATCAATCGCTGGGTATATTCTTTTATCTGCGATTTTTCTATCTAGTATTGTTTCGCTATTACCTGTTCCTTTAAATTCTTCAAAAATAACTTCATCCATTCTACTTCCTGTATCAATTAAAGCCGTAGAAATAATTGTTAATGAACCACCTTCCTCAATGTTTCTTGCTGCACCAAAAAATCTTTTAGGTCTTTGGAGTGCATTTGCATCAACTCCCCCTGTTAAAACTTTACCAGAACTTGGTATTACTGCGTTATAAGCTCTTCCTAATCTTGTTATAGAATCTAACAAAATAATAACATCTTTTTTATGCTCAGTTAGTCTTTTTGCTTTTTCAATAACCATTTCAGCTACAGCTACGTGCCTTTGAGCTGGTTCATCGAAAGTGGAGCTAATTACCTCACCTTTTACTGTTCTTTGCATGTCTGTTACTTCTTCTGGACGCTCATCAATCAGCAGCACCATCAGGTAACATTCTGGATAATTTTTAGCTATTGAGTTTGCTATACTTTGCAAAATCATTGTTTTTCCAGCCTTTGGTGGCGAAATAATTATAGATCTTTGCCCTTTACCGATTGGACTAACTAGATCAATAAGTCTTGGGGTTAAATCTTGTTTTTTTTCAACTTTTGTAGTTTCAACTTCCATCACTAATTGTTTATCTGGATATAGTGGCGTCAAGTTATCAAATGCAATTTTATGTCTTGCTTTTTCTGGTTCTTCAAAATTTATCTTACTAACTTGTAATAACGCAAAATATCTTTCTCCTTCTTTAGGTGCTCTCACTGGACCTTCAACCGTATCTCCAGTTCGCAATCCAAATTTTCTTATTTGACTTGGACTCACATAAATATCATCAGGTCCTGGAAGATAATTTGATTCCATTGCTCTTAGGAACCCAAAGCCGTCTTGTAATAACTGCAAAACACCTACACCAGTAATTTCCTCTTTTTCAGCAACTTTTTTAAGGATTGCAAAAAGTATTTCTTGTTTTCTTAATGTGCTGGCATTTTCAATACCAAGCTCTTCTGCTTGCGTAATAAGCTGTTCAGATGATTTTAGTTTTAGTTCTTGAATATTCATGATTAATTTTTTGATAAGGGCTTATCAGATGGATATAATATATATACTGCTGTCGTTATTTCAACCCTAGATTGGCTTAAAAATAGCTAAAAATATAACAACAATTAAGATTACAGTGGGTATTTCGTTAATAATTCTAAAGAATTTTGAAGATTTTGTGTTTGTAGAATTTTTTAGAGCAACAAGACATTTCCCTAAATAATCATTGTAAGCTGATAACAATATCACCAAGACTATCTTTATTTGAAACCATAATTGAGAGAAAATGTCTATTCCATTGAGATAAATTAATACTAACCCAAAAACCCAAGTAAAAATCATTGCAGGTCGCATAATGTAAAAAAATAATTTTTTTTCCATCACCTCAAATATATCAGTTGCTTCTTTTTTCTCTTTATTTTCAACATGATAAACAAAAATTCGAGGAAGATACAAAAGACCAGCCATCCAAGAAACAACAGCAATTAAATGTAAAGATTTAAATAATAAATACGAATTCATATATCAGATATTTCTTTCGATTAAGGAGTTTAGTAAAGTTATATGATCACTATTATCATTTAAACAGGGGACCATATCAAAATTTTCTCCACCTGAATTTAAAAAACTTTCTTTAGCTTGAATTTGTATTTCTTCTAAAGTCTCCACACAATCAGAAGCAAACCCTGGACAGATTGTAAGGACATTTTTGACACCTTCTTTGGGCAAATTTTCTAAAGTCTTGTCAGTATATGGCTGGAGCCACTCTTGCGGACCAAATCTTGATTGAAATGTAGTTTTAATTTCAATTGAAGTAAATTTTTCTGAAATAAGTCTTGTCGTTTTATGACAATAACAATGATAAGGATCGCCTTTATCAAAGTATTTTTTTGGTATCCCGTGATAAGAGGCTATAATTAGATCTGGCTTCCAGCTGATTTCTTTTATTTTTCTATTAATCGAATTAACGAGAGCATCAATATAAAGTGGATCGGATTCGTAGTGAGGAATTATTTTTAAAGAGGGTTGCCATCTCATTTTCATTAAAGTCCTGTATACCTCATCACAAACTGTTGCCGTTGTAGCTGCAGCATATTGAGGATAAAGAGGAAGTATCACTAAGTTTTCACAACCCATTTTATGCAATTTATGAATCTTGCTCTTAATACTTGGATTTCCATATCTCATAGCATAATCTATAATGACATTATCTTTTGATAGAGAATTTGAAATTTTCTCACTTTGCTTTTTGGTGTAATAAAGAAGTGGTGATATATTTTTATCCTCCATCCAGATTTCTTTATAAGCTTTAGCAGTTTTTGAAGGTCTAAAGTTTAAAATAAACAAATTCAAAATTATTTGCCAGACAACTGGATTTACCTCAATAACTCTTCTGTCAGAGAGAAACTCTTTTAAGTATTTTCTAATATCAAACCAATTAGTTGAATCAGGTGTGCCCAGATTTATTATAAGTACACCTGTATTGCCATATTTTACAGCGGGGTGATTTTTTTCAATCATTTAAAGTCTTTTACTATTTTAATTAAGTTTTCAACCATTTCTGGCTCTGTTTCGGGCAAAATACCATGACCTAGATTAAATATATATGGATGATCTTGAAAAATTTCCAAATAATTAGAAGCTTCTTTTTTTAATTTTTCTTTATCTGTTAATAAAATTTTAGGATCCATACCTCCCTGTATAGGAATTTTTATATCTCTAAGTATCTTTTTTGGATCAACATTATAATCAATACTGATAGCATCAGGTTTAATAATTTCGCAAAATTCTTTATAATTTTTAATTTCTCTAGGGAAACATATCACTGGTACATTTAAAGACTTAATATAATTTACTAAATTTAAAGTTGGAGAATAAACATAATTAGGTAAATCTTTTTCTTCCAACAAGCCAGCCCAGCTATCAAAGATTTGAATTATATTAGCACCATTATCAATTTGGTTTTTTACATGAACTTTTAAAAATTTTTCAATAATTAATAAAATTCTATTTATTAAAAATTCATCTTTAAAGAAATCCTTTTTAAGACTTTTTTTAGGTGATTGCTGATTAATCATATAAACTAATAATGTCCATGGAGCACCAACAAACCCAATAGTATTTTTACTGGTTAAACTAGGATCCAAACTAACTTTTTTTATTGCTTTATAAACACGGTGTATTTTTTCTACAAAATCAATTTCATCAATCTTAGCAATTTCATTTAAATTTAATTCTCCTAATTTTGGTCCAAAATTTTTTTCAAACTCAACTTTTTGACCTAGTCCATAAGGAAGCATTAATATATCTGAAAATATAATTGCAGCATCCAAATCAAATCTTCTTAAAGGTTGCAGTGTTATTTCTGTAGATAAATCATCATTTAAACATAAATTAATAAAATTAGGATTTTCTTTTCTAATTTTTTTAAATTCTGGCAAATATCTTCCTGCTTGTCTCATTATCCATATAGGATTAAAGGAAGTATCATTGTTAACTATTACTTTGTTTAAAGGTTTCATAAATAAATATTATTAATTATTGTAGTTGTAATATATCCTGTGAATAAAGGTGATTATTTTTTATAAACATAATATTCACAGCTTACTAACACCTTCAGAAAGCAAAACTGTTTAAAATGTAGCTTTTTTGACTATGTTAATTTTTGTGGATTGTTTAAACCTATTTATTAATAATGTTAGTAAAAACTAGATTTTACAAAAATTATTTATGAAATTTAAAATTGTATAAATTAACTAAAATAATACAAAATTATTAACAATTTATTCATGAGCAATACATACCAAATTTATTTAATATCTGACTCTACCGGAGAAACATTGGACAGAATATTTCTAGCACTTAAGGCGCAATTTTTAAATATAGAATATAAGGTTCATTCTTATTCTTTTACCAGGACAGAAAATCAAATTTTAAAAATTTTAGAAGATGCAGAAAAAAATACAAACGCAATAATTCTATATACTATTGTTGACAATAATTTAGCCAAATATTTGGCAAACACCAGTGAAAACAAAAAAATTCCTTGCTTTGGAGTTTTGGGAAATTTAATTTTAAATTTTTCAAAAATATTAAATCAAAAAGCAACCCATGAACCGAGCGGTCAACACATTTTAAATGATGAATATTATGACAGAATTGAAGCAATTCAATTTACAATGAATCATGATGATGGAAATTTAATAAACGAAGTAGACAAATCAGATATTATTCTTGTGGGTGTAAGCAGAACAAGCAAGACTCCAACATCTATCTATTTAGCTAACAAAGGTTTTAAAACGTCAAACATTCCTTTAGTGAATGAAAATTCTCTGCCAGAGTCCATTAAAAAAAATCCCCAACTAACTTGTGTTGTTGGATTAAGTACAGAGCCAGAAAGACTGGCTGATTTGAGAAAAAATAGAATGAATTCTTTAAAAGAAACAGAAAATATTCAATACACAGATTTAGAAAATATCAAAAAAGAGGTCTTGGAAGCAAAAAAAACATTCCAAAAATATAAATGGCCCCTTATAGATGTAACAAGAAAGTCTGTTGAAGAAACAGCAGCTTCCATAATTAAAATTCACGAAATATATTTAAACAATGTTAAATAAAATAATTCTTGCTTCAAAAAGCGAGGTCAGAAAAGATATTTTAAATAAAAACGACATTGAATGTGTTGTAGAACCATCAAACATAGACGAGGATCCTGTTAAAAAGAGCTTATTAAAAGAACAAGCAACCTCAGAAATAATTTCAAAAAATTTAGCTGAACTGAAAGCAAATAAAGTTAGCATGAGAAAAACTAATGAAATAGTCTTAGGAGCAGATAGTGTGATAGATTTAGAGGGTGAATTAATATCTAAACCAGAGACCAGGGAAGAAGCAATGAAAATATTAAGAAAACTTAATGGTAAATCGCATTTATTAATTAGTTCTGTTTGCATATCAAAAAATGGATCCATGATTTGGAACTATACTGATAAAGCAAAGTTAACCATGAAAAATTTTTCTGATGACGAATTAAAAAGATATTTATCTAAAATATCTGATGAAACTCTTTATGCATATAATGTCTACCAAATAGAAGGAGAGGGCAGAAATTTGTTTGCAAAGATAGAGGGTGATAAGGATACAATTATGGGGCTTCCTGTAAAAAAAATTAAGGAATACATAAGCACATTGTGATGAAAAAATATTTTGTAATTGGAAATCCTATTGATCATTCTTTATCGCCCAAACTTCATAACTATTGGTTTAAAGAAAATAAAATTGATGCTGTATATGATAAAAAAAAAATTTATGAGAAAGACTTGCAATTTATAATTTCTGAAATTAAAGAAAAAAAAATAAGCGGAATTAATGTTACTGTTCCATTTAAAAAAGCAGTAATTCCTTATTTAGATAAATTAAGCCCAGATGCAGAGCAAACACAATCGGTAAATACAATAATTTTGAATAATGATACTCTGGTGGGTCACAATACGGACGTTTCTGGTTTTACTCAAGCAATTAAAAATTTAAATTTTAATATTGAAGATAAAAAAATTTTTATTTTGGGTGCTGGGGGCGTTGTTTATTCTATAATTTATGCTTTAAATAAAATGAATGTTTCAAAGATAATTGTTTCAAACAGAACCAAGCAAAAAGCAGAAGATTTAAAATCTCAATTTGGAATTATAAATGTTTTAGATTGGGGCAATATACCAAAGTTTGATATGATAATAAATGCTACAAGCCTTGGTCTAAAAAATGAAGTTATAAATTTAAATTTCTCTAATATTGGTGATAATAAATTATTTTATGATGTAATTTATAATCCAAGTGAAACCAATTTTTTAAAGGAAGGAAAAAAACTCGGAAATCGATCAGAAAATGGAAAATTAATGTTTGTCTATCAGGCCTCGGAATCATTTAAATTATGGCACGGGGTAGAGCCCAAAATAAATGCCAAGACACTTAGACTTTTAGAAAATGATTAGAATTGGAATTTTAGGAAATATTGGTTCTGGAAAAAGTTATGTAGCAAAAAATTTTGGTTATCCAGTATTTGATGCAGATTATGAGGTATCTAAACTTTATAAAAATAATAAAGCAATGTTTGAGAAATTAAACAAAGAATTACCAGCGTATTTAAAATCTTTTCCAATAAAAAAAAAAGAAGTAATAGAAGCTGTATTAAGTAATAAAAATAATTTAAAAAAAATAATTAAAATTGTTCACAAAGAAATTAAAAAAAAATTAGATATTTTTTTAAAGAAAAATAAACATAAAAAAATAGTAATTTTAGATATCCCCCTTCTGCTAGAAAATAAGATTAATAAAAAAAACGATATTTTGGTTTTTGTTGACTCGGAAAAAACTATTGTTGAAAAGAAATTAAAAAAACGAATTAATTTTAATTCAAAAATATATAATAAATTTAAAAAAATTCAGTTTTCTCAAGTTTATAAAAAAAAAAAATCAAATTACATTATTAAAAATAATTTTAGAGAGAAAGATGTTAAAAGTGAGATAAAAAATATTTTATATAGGATTTTATAAATGAAAGAGATAGTGTTAGATACCGAGACAACTGGAATATCTGTTAAAGATGGGCACAGAATTGTAGAGATTGGATGTATAGAGCTGGATAACTTGATACCAACAAAAAATAGGTTTCACTATTATTTAAATCCAGAAAGGAAAGTTTCCGAAAAAGCTTTTGAAATACATGGTTATTCCGATGAATTTTTATCAAATAAAAAAAAATTTAATCAAATCAGTGACGAATTTTTAAGTTTTATCAAAGATAAAAGATTAATAATTCATAATGCTGAATTTGACTTATCGCATTTAAATAATGAATTAAACTTACTAGGTCAAAATAAAATACAAAATGAAATAATAGATACATTATCTTTAGCAAGAGACAAATATCCAGGATCGCCAGTCAGTCTTGATGCACTTTGTAAAAGATTTAGAATTGATAATACCAAAAGGGTAAAACATACAGCTTTAATTGACTGTGATTTATTAGCTAAAGTTTACATAAATTTAATTGATCAAAGGGAACCCACTTTTAATTTGGCAGATTCAGAAATTGTCGAAGATGAAAATTTATCATTAAACAAAAAAAAAATATCATATTACAAAAGAGTAATAAAACCATCAAAAGAGGAATTAACAAAACACGAAAATTATTTAAAACACAACCTGAAAAAAAATTTTTTTTAATTAAATTTCTTAGAGTATAAGTTTTCAAAATCTACTTTTTTTTCAAATTTTATTCCTGGATAGCCTGAATCATGTAATAAATTTAAAAGAGCCTTTTCTAAATCTGGATAAATTTGATTTTGAACATCAACCAATATTATTTTTTCTAAGTCTCTTCTCTCTTTTACTTCTTCATTTACTCGAATCACAGTTGAGTATACAATTTCAAAATATGATTTTTTTTTATTGCCCTCTTTGTCAAGAAACTTAAATGTAGTAAAAATTTCTATCATTTTGTTTTTGAGTGCTTTTGAACTTATATCAATATCAAGTTTATATGATGAAATACGGTCTCTCACATAAAGATATGTCTCTATGTCAGGTGTTTCACTCGAGAGATCTTTAATATATTTGCCTAATATTTTAAATTTTTCTGTCATTGTCGTCCTCTATATCCTCAAATTCTCCATCAATGAAATTATTTTTTTTATCTTTTCTTACAATTTTTTTAAAAAATAAATTAAAACAAAATTTTCTAGTTAATGGAAAAATTATTAAAAAACCTAACACATCTGTAGCAAATCCAGGTATAATTAATAATATAGCCGCAAAAGCAATTGCTGCTCCAGATAAAACTTCGTATGCTGGCGTTTCGTTTTTACTCAACTGCATAAAACCGGATCTAAGCGTGTTTAATCCCTCATATTTTGCATAATAAACCCCAACAATTGCCGTAATAAAAATAAGCAAAATGGTTGTTAAAGCTCCAATTTCTGAACCAATTTTAATTAAAAGATAAATTTCAATTATTGGCACCAAGATTATTGCTAATAATATTGAGTTCATTTGTCCTCAATCTAAATTGCTAGTTGAAATTAATCAACAGAGTAATTACTATAAAAAATATGAATTACAGTTTTGAATATATCGATATAATTCTATTGGCAATGATTGCTGGTTTTATTTTTCTGAGATTAAGAGGAATACTTGGAAAAAGAACTGGTTTTGAGGGTAAAACTTCTTCTCAGTTAAAAGAGGTATTAAAAACAGTAAATCAAAATCAAGATAAAAAAACTAATGAAAATTTTGATGATGATGCTCAAAAAGAGTTTTTGAGTGGGGCCAAAATTGCTTATGAAACTGTGATTACTGATTTTAGTGACAATGATAATAAAATCACAACTAGCAGATCACTTTTAAACAATGAAGTTTTCAATCAATTTAATCAAGCGCTCAAAGAAAGAAGTTCTAGAGGTCATTATGCGGAAATAACATTTATTGGTGTAAATTCAGCAACAATAAAAGAGCACAAGAAAATTGGTAAAATATTAAATGTGACAGTAGATTTTATTGCAGAAGTCATCACTTGTATAAGAGATAAAGATAAAAAAATTGTGTCAGGTGATCCAGAAAAAATAAAAAAGATTTATGACACTTGGGTGTTTTCAAGAGATATAACTTCTCCAAACCCTAATTGGCAGCTCGTTAATATATTAACATAATTGACTGACAATATTTCAGATAAAGACAAGAAAGATTGGGATAATTTTATTAATAGCAAAGAAAGATTAGATATCAAAGACTCTAAATTTCCTAATAAAACTAAATTTAAAACAAGATCAATAGATTTGCATGGCTATACATTGAATGAAGCCAACGAAGTCATAGAAGATTTTATAAATAAAGCATTTTTAGAAAATGTTAACAAATTAATAGTAGTTACTGGTAAGGGGCTTCATTCTGAGAATGAGAAAGATCCATACGTCTCAAAGGATCTAGGTATTTTAAAATACTCTGTTCCAGAATATATTTCAAATAATACAAACTTGATGAATATGATTAATGAAATATCTGATGCTGAAATTAAGGACGGTGGTGCAGGAGCGTTTTATATTTTCTTAAAAAAAAATAAACTTATAAAATAAACTTTGAAAGATCCGTATCTTTAACCAAAGTATCTAAGTTTTTATTAATATATTCATTATCAATAACAATTTTTTCACCTGATCGATCAGTAGCAGTAAAACTAATTTCATCTAGAATTTTTTCAATGATCGTATGTAACCTTCTTGCTCCAATATTTTCAACTGTAGTGTTTACCTCAGACGCTATATTAGCTATGGTGTCAATTCCATCATCTGAGAATTCCAAATCAACATTTTCTGTTTTTAAAAGTTCTATATATTGTTTGATTAAACTAAAGTCAGGTTCTCTTAAAATCCTTTTGAAATCATCGCTAGTTAAAGCTTCTAACTCAACTCTTATTGGAAGTCTTCCTTGTAACTCAGGTAGAAGATCAGAAGGTTTTGCAAGTTGAAATGCACCAGACGCAATAAATAAAATATGATCCGTTTTTATTGGACCATGCTTTGTATTTACTGTAGTTCCCTCAATTAAAGGCAATAAATCTCTTTGAACACCTTCTCTTGAAACATCTCCTCCAACTCTATCGGTTCTTGCTGAAATTTTATCAATTTCATCTAAAAAAACTATTCCGTTATTTTCAGTTGAAAGTTTTGCTGCTTTAATAATTTTGTCTTGCTCAATTAATTTATCAGACTCATCATTAATTAAAATCTCATGAGATTCCTTAACAGTCATTTTTTTCTTTTTTTCTTTATTCCCCATTGATTTACCAATCATTTCTCCAATGTTGATCATACCAACATTTGCACCTGGCATTCCTGGAATTTCGAAGGATGTACCACTTGAACCAGTATCACTGACAGCTATTTCAATTTCATTGTCATCTAAATCGCCATTCCTTAATCTTTTTCTGAAGCTTTCTCGTGTTGCAAGGCTTGCCTTTTTTCCAACCAAAGCATCTAAAACTTTTTCCTCAGCAGCTTTTTGAGCTTGAGCAAAAACTTCTTTTCTTTTTTTTACTTTTTCCATTGAGATGGCAATTTCAATTAAATCTCTTACTATCTGCTCAACATCTCTTCCCACATATCCCACTTCAGTAAATCTTGTAGCCTCGACTTTAACAAAAGGCGCTTCTGCCAGTTTAGATAATCTTCTAGAGATTTCAGTTTTTCCAACTCCAGTTGGCCCAATCATTAGAATGTTTTTTGGCAAAACTTCATTTTTCATTTCACCTTTTAAAGCCTGTCTTCTCCACCTGTTTCTTAAAGCAACAGCAACAGCCCTTTTCGCTTTGTTTTGCCCAACAACAAACCTGTCTAATTCTGAAACTATCTCTCTCGGGGACAAAGAACTCACTAAAGAAGTTTCTTCTTTTTGATTTTTATCTTTTGGGTGTAGCTGTGTTACGTTTGAATTATCCATTATATTTTTTCAATTTTAACATTATTGTTTGTAAAAACACAGATGTCAGCCGCAACTTTAATTGCTTTTTTTGCCACCTCTTCAGCAGACATGCTGCCTTCAATTAAAACTTTTCCTGCAGCAAGAGCGTAATTACCACCCGAGCCTATTCCAATTACGTCACCTTCAGGCTCTAAGACATCCCCAGTTCCAGAAATAATATAACTATTGCTTTTATCTCCTACCGCCATCAATGCCTCTAATCTTCTTAAGTATTTATCTGTTCTCCAATCTTTTGCTAATTCAACAGCAGCTCTAGATAAATTTCCTGCATGTTTTTCTAATTTTCCCTCTAATCTTTCAAATAGAGTTAATGCATCTGCAGTTGATCCTGCAAATCCTGCAACCACATCTCGTTTTTCAATTTTTCTGACTTTTGAAGCTGTGCTTTTAACGACGGTGTTACCCATACTTACTTGACCATCACCAGCAACCACGACTTCATTGTTTTTTCTAACTAGTACAATTGTTGTCATATCTAATAAATGGTAACTATTTTTGATACTTCAAGTGTTCAGACTGATATTGATATAGCGGGATTATGTATGTATACCATTAAAAATATATGGCTAGAAAAGGAAAAGTATCTCGAAAAACAAAAGAAACCAGCATCAATGTTGAAGTAAATATTGATGGCAAAGGCAAATACCAAATTGATACTGGTATTGGCTTCTTGGATCACATGCTTGAACAATTATCAAAGCATTCTTTAATTGATTTAAAAGTTAAAGCAAAAGGGGATACTCACATAGATCTTCACCACACAACAGAAGATACAGGTATTGCTATAGGTGAGGCTTTAAAAAAAGCTGCTAAAAAATTTGTAGGAATAAAAAGATATGCGCACACAGTTATTCCAATGGATGAAACATTAACTAGGGTTGCAATTGATGTTTCAAACAGACCTTATTTAATTTGGAAAGTAAAATTAAAAGTTGAGAAACTTGGCGAGATGGACACAGAGCTATTTAAAGAATGGTTCCAAGCATTTTCTCAATCAGCTGGTATTACAATGCACGTTGAAAATATTTATGGTGATAATAGTCATCATATAATTGAGTCTTGTTATAAAGCATTAGCAAGATCATTAAGAGCTGCATTAGAGATGGATCCAAGAAATAAGAAAAGCATTCCTTCAACTAAAGGCTCATTATAAGTTTAATGAACGTCACAATTGTTGATTATAATTCAGGCAATATAAGTTCGGTAATAAACTCCTTTAAGGAAGTTGCAAAAGATAAAGTAAATATCGAGGTAACTTCAGATTTAAATAAAATTAAATCTTCAGATAAAATCGTTTTACCAGGGCAGGGTTCGTTTAAAAGTTGTGTTGACGCATTAAAAAATATAAATGGTTTAGTTGACACATTAAATGAATTTGCAATTAGCAATAAAAAACCACTTCTTGGAATTTGCGTTGGTCTTCAAATGTTTGCGGATATTGGCTATGAAGAGACTGAAACTAAAGGTTTTGGTTGGATTTCAGGCAAAGTATCAAAAATAGACAACCAAAATGGAAAATTCAAGCTTCCACACATCGGCTGGAATGAAATTAATATAACGAAAAATAGTAAAATTTTTAAAGGAATTGAAAATAAATCTCATATGTATTTTGTTCACAGTTATGAATTTGTTCCAGAAGATAAAAATGTGATTTCAGCAACAACAGACTATTCGTCAAATATTGTTTGTTCTGTTGAAAAAGAAAATATTTTTGGAACGCAATTTCACCCTGAGAAAAGTGATAAAATCGGGCTTAAAATAATTGATAATTTTATAAATTTATAATGAAAATATTCCCGGCGATAGACATCAAGGATAAAAAGTGTGTGAGGTTAGTCAAAGGAGACTTTGATAATAAAACTGAATACGAAATGTCTCCGGTCGAACAAGCTGGAAAATATAAAGATCACGGTTTTAAAAACTTACATATTGTTGATTTAGACGGAGCTTTAATTGGAGAAACCGTTAATTTGGATATTATTCAAGAAATAGTAAAAAAATTGGATCTTAAAATTGAAATTGGTGGAGGTATCAGAAATTTTGAAAGTATTCAGAAATATACAGATGCTGGTGTTGAAAAAGTTATTTTGGGCAGTGCCGCAATAAAAGATAAAAAATTTCTAAAAGAAGCTTGCGAAAAATTTCCTGATAAAATTGCTTTAGGACTTGATGCTAAAGATGGCTATTTATCTGTCTCTGGTTGGAAAGAAAATTCAAATCAATTAACTTTAGATTATTTAAAAGAAGTGAATGATTTTGGTGC
This sequence comes from uncultured Pelagibacteraceae bacterium, assembly GCA_902633985.1. Classification (GTDB taxonomy): domain Bacteria; phylum Pseudomonadota; class Alphaproteobacteria; order Pelagibacterales; family Pelagibacteraceae; genus Pelagibacter. The sequence goes on along the minus strand of CACPHV010000002.1, from coordinate 82,279 downwards.
AAGTAGATTGATTTACACTGATATCAATAGAGATGGAATGAAGCAAAGCCCCAATTTTGAGGAGACAGTAAAGGTTGCTAATACTTCTAATTGTCCAGTAATAATATCTGGCGGGGTTTCATCAATTGATGATATTAAAAAGGCCAAGGAATTAAATAATAATAATATCGAGGGCATCATAGTTGGAAAAGCTATTTATGATGGTGATATTAAATTAGATGAATTAGTTAAGGAATTAAATGCTTAAAAATAGAATAATACCTTGTTTGGATGTTAAAAATGGCCGTGTAGTTAAAGGAATTAACTTTGTGGATCTAAAAGATGCGGGAGATCCTGTTGAACAAGCTAAAATTTATTCTGATGGAGGAGCTGACGAAATTTGTTTTTTAGACATTACTGCTTCAAATGAAAAAAGAGACACTATTTATGGTGTTGTAGAGAAAACCTCGAAGAGATGTTTTGTACCTTTGACTGTTGGAGGTGGTGTTAGAGGTGTTGAGGATATCAATAAACTTTTAAATTGTGGTGCAGATAAAGTATCAATAAATACTGCTGCAGTTCAAAATTCAGAGGTAGTAGTTGAAAGCTCAAAAAAATTTGGCTCTCAATGTATTGTTGTTGCTATAGATGCAAAAAAAAATTCTGACAAATGGGAAATCTATACTCACGGTGGAAGAAACAATACTGGAATTGATGCGATTGAATATGCAAAAAAAATGGAAGACAGTGGAGCAGGTGAGCTCTTAGTTACTTCTATGGATAGGGATGGTACTCAAGTTGGTTATGATATTGACCTTATGTCAAAAATCTCTTCAAAGGTAAATATCCCAGTCATTGCATCTGGTGGAGTTGGAAATTTGGATCATTTGGTAGATGGAATTAAATTAGGAAAAGCCAGTGCAGTTCTAGCAGCATCAATATTTCACTATGGTAAGCACTCCGTGAAAGAGGCTAAGGAATATTTGGATTCAAAAGGAATTCCTGTTAGAATTTAATATGCTTAATACATTGGAAAACCTAATAAAACTTGCAAGAGACAGAAAATCTTCTCCTGTTGAAGGTTCGTATACTAATAAGTTGCTTGCAGACAAATCATTAAGCAAAGCAAAAGTTTTTGAGGAAGTTAATGAATTAATTCAAGCTGTGGAGGAAAATTCAAACAAAATTCATGAAGCAGCAGATGTTTTTTATCATTTATTAATTTATCTCGAAGCTAATGATATAAAAATTGAAGATGTAATGTCAGAATTAGAAAAAAGAAAAAAATGAGTTACGACGATAACAATATTTTTGCAAAAATTTTACGTGGTGAGATACCTTGTAATAAAATTTATGAAGATGATTTTGTTTTGTCATTTCACGATATTAATCCACAAAAAAAAATTCATGCTCTAGTAATTCCAAAGGGAAAATATGTTGATTTGGATGATTTTAGTTTAAATGCATCTTCTGAAGAGATAGTTGGGTTATTAAAAGGTATAAACATTGTTGCTAAAAAACTAGGTCTATCAACAGAAGTAGGCAAAGGTTACAGGGCTTTAACAAATGTAAGTGATCATGGTGGCCAAGAGGTCCCTCATTTGCACTTTCATCTGTTTGGAGGTGAAAGAGTTGGGAAAATGGTTGAGTGAAAATAGAAGTAATAAGAAATTATTTAGAAATTAACTCACTCAGAGATCTAAAAGAATGCAATAAGCCATCTAATGATTATTCTTTAAATTTAATTGATCCAATTAATTTTCAACTAAATAAATTTTTTTACAAAAGTATTGGTAAAAAACATAAATGGGTTGATAGATTAACATGGTCAGAAGAAAAATGGATTAATTATGTATCTAATGAAAAAGTAAAAACCTATGTGTTAAAATATAAAAATGATTTAGTTGGTTTTTTTGAATTAGTTTTTCACAAAGAAAATAATGAAACTGAAATTGCTTATTTTGGTATCCTTGAGGAATATCAAAATAAAAAATTAGGCTCATATTTATTATCTGAGGCTATTAAAAAATCTTTTAGTGATGATACTAATCGTGTTTGGGTCCATACCTGTTCGTTAGATCACAAGAATGCATTAAGTAATTATAAATCTAGAGGAATGAAGATTTATAAAACTGAAACTTTAAATATTTAGCTCTGAGATGGTAGTTTAAATAAGTTTTTTTTTAATAATCTATTTTTCCTAATTGATGAAAGAAAAGTAATATTAAAGTTTTGGTATATATCTGTATTTTGCCAACCAATTAAATTATATGTTTCAATGTCAAAAAATATGTTTATTTTATTTTCATTATGAAGAATAGTAAAGTTTACGAGATTATTATCAACTATTCTTTCATTTAAATTATAAATTTTTTCAATAAGGAAACTTTTGTCCAAAATAAAGTTTAATGGTGTTTTATTAAGAGGATATCTATAATAACTTGTTTTTGTTTTTATTACTAAAGATCTTCCATTTGACACTAATATTTTATTGTTACTTTGTAAATATTCACAAAAAATTTTTTTTGGATACTCTATCGTACAATTTCCATTTTCAATTTTACCATTTACATTTTGTTCGAATTTAAAATCTAAATTCTTGGTATTTTTTAAATTTTGAATTATTTTCTCTTTTATGTCTGCATTTGAGTTAAAAGTTAAAGCAAGTAAAATAAATAGTGAAAAAAATCTTAACATTAAAGCACATCTCTTTTTCCAACATGATTTGCTTTACTTACAATTCCGTCTGCTTCCATCATATCAATTATTCTTGCTGCTCTATTATAACCAATTTGAAGTTTTCTTTGTAAAAATGAAGTTGAAGCTTTACCTTCAGATCTGATTATCTCTAAAGCTTGTTGATACAATTCATCTTTTTCACCTTGGTTTGGATTATTTCCAATTTCTTTCTCATCTGCAAAGTTCAATATTTCATCCACATAATCAGGTTCTGCTTGAGTTCTAAGAAAATTATTTATTTTTTCAATTTCATTATCTGAAACAAAAGGGGCATGTATTCTAATTATTCGGTTAGCTGAAGACATATACAACATATCTCCCCTACCAAGCAATTGCTCAGCACCTTGTTCTCCTAGTATAGTTCTACTATCTATTTTGGATGTAACTTGAAAAGAAATTCTGGTTGGAAAGTTTGCTTTAATTGTACCTGTAATTACGTCAACACTAGGTCGTTGAGTTGCCATAATGATATGAATTCCAGCTGCTCTAGCCATTTGTGACAATTTTTGAATGTAGTTTTCAATTTCTTTTCCAGCAACAAGCATTAAATCTGACATTTCATCAACAACTACAACAATGTAAGGCATTGGAAGTTTATGTTTAGCATTGTAACCATCTATATTTCTAACTCCTTCTTTAGTCATCAATCTATATCTGCTCTCCATTTCTTTAACTACCCAGCCTAATACAGACGCAGCCTTTTTTGCTTCAGTTATAACTGGACAGAGTAAATGTGGAATGCCTTCATAAGTTGAAAGCTCAAGCATTTTTGGATCAATTAAAATAAATTTACATTTATCTGGTGTGTGTCTATAGAGCAAAGATAAAATGATGGTATTTATACAAACCGACTTTCCAGAGCCGGTTGTTCCTGCGATAAGCAAATGAGGCATAGAGGAAAGATCTCCAACTATAGGTTTACCAGAAATATTTTTTCCTAAAGCAATTGGTAGTTTGATATCTTTCTTTCTAAAATCTGGGCTTTTCAATATTTCACTAAGGTAAACATTTTCTCTAATGTCATTAGGAAGCTCAATCCCAATAGTATTGCTACCAGGTATAGTTGCTATTCTTGCGGACTCTGAGCTAGTATTTCTTGCAATATCATCTGACAAATTAATTATTTTTGAAACTTTTACTCCTGCGGCTGGTTCAAACTCATTAAGTGTAACTACAGGCCCATGACTAACTTTTTTAATATCTCCATTAACACCAAAATCTAGCAATATTTTTTCTAGAAACTGAGGATCATGAGTTTCGCTTTTGTCTACACCCTCCCTTTCTTCTTTTGTTGGTAATTTAAGTAGTTCTGTAGAAGGTATTTTAAATTTTATTTTATTGTCAGATTTATTTTCTGCTTTAATAAATGGTAAATCGTCCTGAATGAGATTTTTAATTTCTTCTTGGGGAATAAATTCGTTGATAACTTCATTTCTGTCCTTATAATTTTTATTATCTTTTTTGGTAAATGTAGAAAAAAATTTTTTAATTGTATTATAAAAATTAATTGGATGAAAATTAATGCTTATGAAGAATAATAATAATACAATAACAATCAGAACATAATAAAATAGTATTTCATTAAATTGAATTATAGAATTTAAAAAAGTTTTATTTAAATAAGACCCGACAAAACCTCCATTACCATTAATATATAAAGTAAAATCATTAGAGTAAAAATAAGATAGAAAAAATGTACCAAAAACAGAGTAGATCGTTGCAAAGAAAATATTTTCTAAAATAAGGAAAAATTCTTTATATCTAAACATATTTAATCCAGTGATTATCAGTGTAAAAGAAATTAAAAAGGCAACCAAACCAACTGACTGAAAAAATAAATCTGAAACAAAACTTCCTTCAAATCCCAAAATATTATTTATCTCCGTATTATCAGGAAAAATAAAATTTGGATCGTCAGGTGAGTAGGTAAGTAATGAAATAAATAGCAAAGCCCCTGATAAAAAAACTATTAATCCAAAAGTTTCAGTAATCCTTTTAATTGTGAAATTTAGAAGTACATTTGATGCTTTTTTAATATTCATTGTGTGAATCAATTATAACACTTTGTATCATCTAATTTTTGTTGTTAAAATTAAAAATATGAGAGTTTGTATTTTAGGTTATGGTTTGTCTAGTTTAGCACTAACTAAAGCCTTGGTTAATGAAAAAATCTATGTCGATGTTTTTTGTACAAAAAATATTAAAAAAATAAGTCAATCAAGGACTATTGGTATTTCAAAAAAAAATATTAATTTTTTTAATAAACATATTATTAATATTGACAAATTTATTTGGAAACTCAAAAAGATACATATTTTTTCTGATAATTTAAAAAATGAAAAATTACTTAATTTTCAAAATAACAATGATCAACTTTTTTCTATTATAAAAAATCACCAATTACATGAGATTCTAGAAAAAAGTTTAAAAAAAGATAAATATTTTAAAAAACTTAAATTAAAAGAGAATTTCAAATTTTTTGATAAATATAATATTGTTATAATTACTGACCATTTTAATTCAATTACTAAGAAACATTTTAATAAAAAAATTATAAAAAAATATAATAGTTTCGCATATACTTGCATTTTAGATCATCAAAGTATTTCAAATAATATTGCAACCCAAATATTTACAAAAAGAGGACCATTGGCTTTTTTACCCATCTCTAATAAAAAAACTTCAGTCGTATATTCATTTAAAAACTATAAAAAAAAAGAAGATCAAGTTATCATTGATTTGATTAATCAATATAATTTTAAATATAAAATAAACAAAATAAATAAAATTGAGTCTTTTGAACTAAAATCTTTAAATTTAAGATCTTATTATCATAATAAATTTTTAGCATTTGGTGATTTACTACATAGAATTCATCCTCTTGCTGGACAGGGTTTCAATATGACGCTTCGCGATATAAAAATTATCTTGAATATTATAAAAAAAAAGAGGCAATTAGGATTACCAATAGATTATTCGGTTAATAAGGAATTTGAAGAAGAAATCAGACATAAGAATTTTATTTTTTCCAAAGGAATAGATTTAATTTATGAATTTTTTAATTTGGAAAGCAAACTTAAAAGTAATTTTTTAAGTAAATCAATACAGTTTACTGGCAATAACCCAACTCTTAATAAGTTTTTTTCTAGTATAGCTGATAAAGGTTTTTAAATTTATTGAAGAGTATTATTATCAAATATATCGTATGTATAAGTTTTTAGTATTTCTGAAATTTTATCCTTCCTTGCATCAAGATTTATAGTTTCTAATAAAATTTGTTTCTCTTCTAATGTAAACGGAGATGCCATAGCTAAAGCATTTATAGTCTCGTCGAGACTTTGATTCTCTAGAGCTTTCCAGTTAATTATAAAACCTTTTTTTTCAAATAGTGATTTTAAATCTTTAAAAATAAGTTCTAGATCACTAAATCTTAAATTTTCTTTTTCATTATCTAGGTCACGATAATATTTATTATAATTTACTTCCAAGGTCCTATATTTTTTATCAGAGTTTATTTCAATTATTTTTTCAAATCTTAAAATTCCTTTTAATTCTATCAAAAATCTCCCATCCTCTGTTTCCTTAAAACTTGTAATTTTTCCTAAACACCCAACTTCATACAGGTCAGGTTTAGATTTTTTAATATTTGATGCTTTAGGTTGTATCATTCCAATTATTTTATTTGATTTCATACTGTCATTAATCATATCGATGTAACGTGGTTCGAATATATTTAATGGTACAGTGGTTTTTGGAAATAATATAAAGTTGCTTAAAGGAAAGATCGGAATAGTATTTGGTAATTCTTCTTTTTTCATCATTATTAAGATAGTAATTAATATAAAAATAACAATATGTTTTATATCAATGAATTTAAATGAAGGCAAAACTCTTATAAAGCAAAAAAAATTTAGCAAAGCTCTTGAGGTTTTTTTAAATTTAGAACAACAAAAAAATTTTGATAGTAATGTCTTTTTTTACTTAGGATTAGCCTATTACGAGCTAAATAATTTTAATAAAAGTATAAATTATTATGAGAAATTTTTAAATAAAGAACCTCATTCAATAAGTGCTCTGCTAAATTTAGCAATTGTTAAGCAAACAATAGGTGATCTTAATTCCGCAAAAAAAATTTATCAAAAAATTATTCAAATAAATAAATATAATTTAAGAGCACATTATGGACTTTATTTGTTAGATGAAAAAAACTTTACTGATAAAATTTATGACACTTTATTAGATATTGAGAAAAAACAAAAATTAACATCGTATGATAAAGGAATTTTAAATTTTTTATTATCCAAGAGAGAGAAAAAAAGTGGGAATCTTAAAAGTGAAATTAATTATCTTGATAAATTTCATTTAAATATTTTTGACTCAAACAAACAATATAATAAATCATCACAATTTTATTATAATGAAATAGCTAGTAACTTTTTTGATAAGGTAAAAATTGTTCATAATAAAAAAAATTTTCTAAAAAATGAAGATATTAAGCCTATATTTATTGTTGGTTTACCTAGATCAGGTTCAACTCTTATAGAATCAATTTTGACTTCAGGATCTCAAGAAATATTTTCGTTTGGTGAAAGTCATGTAGTCAATGTTTCTATACTGGAAGAAATTGGGCCTATAATTTATAAAAATGATTTCAGTATCAATAAATTTAATTTTGAATTGAATTTAGAAAATATTAATGAAAAAGTTATTAGTAAATATTCTCAACTTTCACAAAATGGTAAAAAAAAAAATCAAATATTTATTGATAAATCTCTAGAAAATTTCTTTAACATTGAAACTATTATTCATCTCTTTCCTAAAGCAAAATTTTTACATACATTTAGAAATACATTAGACTCCATAATTTCTATTTATCAATCCATGCTACCCGAATTATCTTGGGCTCACAATATCGACGATATATTGGAGTACATTAATAACTATATTAAAATCATTCACTATTTTAAGATTAAGTATCCTAACTTTATTTTTGATATAAATTTGGAAAATTTAACGAAAGACAGTGAAAAATTAACAAAAAAAATTTACGAGTTTTGTGATTTGACTTGGGAAGCAAAAATTTTGAATTTTTATAAAAGAAAAGATTTATTTAGTAAAACTTTGAGTTTTAATCAAATTAGATCGAAAGTAGTAAAGTATAATATTAATAAGTATAAACCTTACTACAATTTACTGGAGAAGCATAAAAGTAATTATGAATGGTTAAATATATAGTGTTATTAATTTAAAAATTTTTTTTTCTAAATTCGATTTGATTTTCTAAGGCTTTACTTAAAAAATTAGTTTTAATTTTTTTTTCAAAAATTTGTTTATAACTAAAATCCCCAATAATATCAGCATAATTTATCCAATTGTTTATTATCAAAACATCAGAAAGATTTATACCTTTTACATATCTGCCCCAAACTTTTTTGTCATTATCATTTCTTTTAGGAACTCTTTCATCGATTATCTTTTCTTTTGTTGACCATTCTTCATTATATTTCATGACTTGCTCTCCATCAAAATTTATTTTTTCAAATTCAGGATAAGATTGATAAAATTCTGAACAACCATGTTTAATTATAATTTTAAACTTATTTAATTTTGCAATTTTTATTTCTTGATTAATTACTTCTAGAACATTTTTTGCCTCTTCTATCCCAGTACAATAAATATATCCTTTATAATTTCCTTTAATTTGATTTCTAGTCTCGACCATACATTTTCTCATATTATTTTTTGTTAAATTAATATTATCGAAAATAAAATATAACTTAATTAAATCTATAATAGTAAATAAATTTATTTGTATTTTGTAACAGCTAAAGCAGTATTTTGGAATGACATTAAACTCATTAAAAACTTTAAAATGTCTTAAACAATTTAAGTTATAAGAATTTTTTCTAAAAATTTGAGTTTCATTAAAAATTAAATCATTTTGAAAATTTTCAATGAGATTATTACATAATTCTAAAATTTCCTTAATATTTTTTGAGTCAAAATAATTTTTGATATTAAGTTTCTTTACTTCTGAATTTATTCTGTAATTTAAGTTAATTATACCTTCATTATCGTTATATTTTGGATGTATTAAATTTAATATATTAATTAAGTTTTTTTGTGCATTAAGCTCGTTGTTATCTAATGTAAAAGCTATTTCAAAATTTTCTGCTGCCTTTTCAAACATACCTATTTCTAGGTACGAAATACCAAGATTATTATAAGCCAAACTAAAGTTTGGATTATCCTGGATTGAAAATTTATAAAAATTAATTGATTTACTTATTTTTCCTATTTTAAAAAGTATGACGCCAATATTTGTAAATAGTTTAAATTTATTTATTTTGATTTGAAAATTATTTTCATAAATTTCAATTTGTTTTTTTAAAATTTCAAAATTTAAATCTTCTTCAGAAATTAATTCAATTTTTTTTATTGCTTTATCAAAATTTCTGTTATTTAAATTATTTATGATATTTTGAATACTTTTATTTATATCTGTTTTGTTCATTAAATTATATTAATTTATTTTAGCATTTTGTCTTTACTTTTAGTCTATAAAGATTTGATAAAACCATTTACATCATAAGATATGATAAGACTTAAATAATTGTAATATTTCTCGTCAATTTAATTATTGCTTACAATTTAAAAACTAGTTATTTATATTATTTAACTAAAAGCGGGCATAGCTCAGTGGTAGAGCGTCTCGTTGCCAACGAGAAGGTCGAGGGTTCGACCCCCTTTGCCCGCTCCAAAAAATAGTGATTAAATCAGATTTTTTAACTTTCATTTTTCAAAAATATTTAAATAAAGGAGATATTAGAGACTTTAAACATAATTTTATTTATTATTTAATTTTTAGATTTGTTAGAAATTTTTTATCCAGAGATTTAATTCTTCAAATATATAACTTCAAAGTTTATGGAAGTGTAAACAAAAATAAAACTTCTTATTTTTTATTAAAAAAATGTGAGTTTGGAGATTATCATGAACTATATATTATAAAAAAATATTCTGATTTAAATAAATTATTATTTATTGATTGTGGATGTAATTATGGGTTTTACTCTTTTTACACTGCATCATTATCTGAAAAAAATAAAATTATATCAATTGAGGCATCAAAAGATACTTCCAAAGAATTTAATAAAAATCTTAATTTAAATAATTTCAAGAACATAAATTTTTTTAATAATGCAGTTTCAGACATAAGTAAAAAAAATATTTCATTTTATGAGAGTGTGAACGATTGGGAAAGTTCTCAAGCACATTATAATTTTGCAATAAATTCAGAATTAAAAGTTGAGACAATTAAAATTGACAACATACTAGGCAATTATTTATTAAATGATTATGTTGTAGTTATAAAATTAGACATAGAAGGTAATGAAATAAATGCAATTAAAGGTGCCTTAGAAGTGATAAAAAAATCTGATCCTCTAATAATTATGGAATTTTCAAAATATATCTTTAAAAATCGGGACAATATTAACTATTTAAAGAATTTTTTAGTTAAATACGATTACTCAATATATGATACAAATTATAACAAAAAAAACTTAGATGATATATTAAATATGTTAAAAAATTTAAAAAAAAGATATAAGACAATTGGTAACTTTTATTTAATAAAAAACTTTTCAAAAAATCTTAAAATTTTTCTATCGAATGAGTGATCTAGCAAATAAAAAATGTGTACCTTGTGAAGGAAATATTCCACCCTTTAATTCTGAAGAAATTCATACATATTTAAAAAAAGTTGACGGATGGGAAGTTGTTGAAGATAAAATTGATGGGTTTCATCTAATAAAAAGTTTTAAATTTGATAATTTTTTAAAAAGTCAGGAATTCATTAACAAGGTTGGATCAGTTGCCGAAGAAGAAGGTCACCATCCTGATTTATGGTTTGGATGGGGTTATGCTAGAATCAAAATATATACGCATGCAATAAAAGGATTGGCAGAAAGTGATTTTATTCTTGCAGCAAAGATAGATAAAATTCTTAATGCCTAAAGTGTCTTGTTTTTGAAAAAAGTAGCACAGTATCGGTTTCATTCGCAAAGTTAATTATTTCTTTATCTCTTATTGATCCAGATGGTTGAACTACCGCTCTAACTCCAGATTGTATTAATTTTTCAATACCGTCTACAAAAGGAAAAAATGCGTCTGAGGCAGCTACTAAATTATCACTATTAGGATTAAATTTTTTCATTTTATTTATTGCTATTTGACAACTGTCTAACCTACTTGGTTGACCAGACCCAATACCAACAGTTTTTTCATTAGATGCTAGCACTATTGCATTTGATTTGACATATCTGCATACATTAAAAGCAAAAATAAGATCTTTAAGTTGTTTAGATGTTGGTTTTCGTTTTGATACAATTTTAAAATTTTTTTTTGAAAATAAACTTAAATCCTCCGATTGTATCATTATAGCTTGGTTAAATGATGCAAACTTAAGAAGTTCTTCTGATTTATAATTTGTTCCATCAATTAATCTAAGGTTTTTTTTAGCTTTTAATATTCTGACAGCATTGCCATCAAACCCATTTGCAATTATCACCTCAAAAAATAACTTATTTAATTCTGAAGCTAAATTTCTAGTAATTTTAAAATTACAAGAAACTATTCCGCCAAAGGCACTTACAGGATCACAAGAAAGAGCAGACTTATAACTTTCTAAGCGATCATTTTTAGTAGAAACTCCACATGGATTTGCATGTTTTACTATGACTGTTCCTTTGCCTTTAGGTAATGATCTTGAAATAGTTAGAGCACTAAATATGTCGTTATAATTGTTATAACTTAGTTGTTTTCCATGTATTTGTTTTAAATTAGTATTTAAATTACTTGAGTAAATTGCACTTTGTTGATGAGGATTTTCTCCATATCTAAGTTGTTCTTTTAAAATCCCATGAAAAATTCTTTTACTTGGGAAAATTGTATTTGTTTTTTTGTTAAAATAACCTGAAATTACTGAGTCATAATAAGCCGTTTCAGCAAAAGCGATTCTTGATAGTTTTTCTCTAAAATTAAAAGAAGTAGACCCTCTAAATTTTTTTAATTCTTGAATTAATTCCTCATACTGGTCTGAAGATGTTATTACAGTTACATCTTTATAATTTTTAGCTGCTGATCTAACCATTGTAGGACCACCAACATCTATATTTTCTATGATTGTTTCGTGTTTTTTTGTTTTTTTAAGAGTGTTCTCAAATGGATAAAAATTAACAATTACTAAATCAATATTTTCAAATTCATTATCTTTTAAATCTTTTAAGTGAGATTTTTTTTCTCTTTTATTTAAAATTCCCGCATGAATTTTTGGATGAAGGGTTTTCACTCTACCTTCTAAAATTTCAGGCGAATTTGTAAATTCAGACACCTCTATACATTTAAATTTTAATCTTTTAATTTCTTTATATGTACCACCAGAGCTTATTAATCTAATTTTATTTTTTTTTAAAATATTTAATAATGGTTTTAAGTTTTTTTTGTCATATACAGAAATAAGTGCTGTTTTGATTTTTTTCTTCATTATAATTTACTTAGCTCCCACTTTATTATCTGCTCTTTTTCATTATTTATTCCTGAGATAAAAATATTTTGGTTTTCTTTATATGAATTTTTATTACCGAAATATAAACCATTATCAATATTAATATTAAAGTTATCACAGCTAAATTTCCAACCTTCTTCATCTATTTCAATTAGTATAGATTTGTTATCTTGTGTTTTCATCACTTTTGATCTTGGATCGAGATGAAATCTAATATCAAATTTAATTTCTTTATTAGGTGTTTTTCTAAATAATTTATCATAACCAATAAATTTCATCTGTTCTGGATAAAACTCAACCTCTCTCTCATAATCTGTTCCAAATTTAAGTAAATAACCATCATGTGTACCCGATATTTTCCAATAATTATTTTCAAAAACTACATTTTTTTTTGATACTTTCAGTCCTCTATCAATAATAAAACCCTTTTGATGCTTAGCAAAAGTACAAGAAGAATAATCCTCAATGGTTAAAGCGCAATGAAGAGAGGTACTTCTTGATAATTTATTAAATTTATTATTTCTATCAGAATAATAACCAGCATTTGAAATTAATTTTTTATCATTTGAAAATATTTCAAATGATAAAGCACCTGCTTGATAGTCTTTGGAAAAAGTTTTGTTAGGACTAGAACCAATATCTGCAGCGAGAATTATTTTTTTATTTTTAAGAATTGCATATCCACAAAGTTCATTAATTTCGTTTTTGAAAGTATAACCAAACCTTTTTAAATATTGATCAAATTCTTTATTTTCAGAATAATAATTTCCATTAAAAAAAATATCCTGTTTTATATTTTGCCATATGAAAGCGTATCCCGAGCCTAAATAATAAATGGTTTCATCAATATATTCAGGAATTAAACTCTGAGATTCTTTGAACCATTCTCTAATAATGATAAAATATTTTAAATAAAATATTAGTTGTCGAATACTTCTTGATTTTGGAAAGCCTTGATTATCAATTGTGGATTTAATGATATTTTTTAATAAATTCAATCCATTTATAAGATATTGTTTTTCATTTTTATAAGCTAACCCAGTTAAAATGATTGCAGCACACCCAATCATTTTATTTTCCACTTCTTTTGAGTTTTTGATTTCATTTAACAAATGATTAGTTTGTTTTTGAATCATATGATCAAAATTAGATCTATATTCTTGGTCACTATCTTCATAAGTGAGTTGATGATTTGATAACCATGAAATAATTCTTTTTGCTGTTAAATCAAATTCCCAGCTTCTCTTATGATATTTACTATTATTTGAAATCCAATTTTTTATGACTGTTTGTGTGGTTTTTTTAGACGATTTTAAATCTAAGCTGAAAAACCAAAAAAAATTATTTAATTTTTCATAATCTTTTAAGTTTAAATTATTTTGCCAAATTGACTCAATAGCAAAATCTTCAATTTTATATTTCTTATTTTGGTATTTTATTATTGATGAAAGTAAGTGAGGACTTGGTTTATATTCAAAAATACTATTAAAAGTTTTTGATATTTTTTTTTCGTAAAAATTTGAATTTTGATAAATCGATTTAAAAGTTTCTTTTATATTAAAATAAAATTGTCCTAAAATGCCTAAGGAATTTGTATTAATCATTAACTTATTTTAATTTTAATAAATCAATATTTTTCTTTATATCTCCATCATTACTTTTGAACACTGTAGTACCGGAAACAAGAATATTTGCACCAGCATCAATTGCACTTTTGCAGTTATCAAAATTGATTCCACCATCAATTTCTATGTCAAAATCAAACTTTTTTTGCTCTCTTATTTTTTTTAATTTTTTAATTTTATCTAAAACTTCTGGCATAAATTTTTGCCCTCCAAATCCAGGATTTACACTCATAATTAGGACTAAATCTATTTGATCTAATATATCAAATATTAAATCAATTTTAGTTTCAGGATTAAGTGAAACACCAACTTTTTTATTTTTGTCTTTTATTTTTTTAATTGAATTTTCTAAATTATCGGTTGCCTCAGGATGAATAGTAATAATATCTGCTCCCGCATCAGCATAAGCATCTATATATTTATGCACTGGTGAAATCATTAAGTGAACATCAAATTTTAATGAACAATGTTTTCTAAGAGCTTTAATTACTGGAGGTCCTATTGTTAAATTAGGAACAAAATGACCATCCATCACATCCACATGAATCATATCAGCCCCACCTTCTTCAAGTCTTTTTATCTCTGTACCTAACTGACTAAAATCAGCCGATAGTATTGATGGTGAGATTTGTATATTTTTCATTGATTACTAGATTAACTAGTATCAATTTTAAAAATTAAAATGAATTAAAAAATTGATAAATTTGTCTAGAAATTTCACTCTCCAAAGGAAATGACAACATTCCCATGACTGAATAGCCTAAGATCCAAGGCATTAGATAAAATCTAATCATGTAGAAAAACCAAGCAACATACAAGGGCACCAGTGGCCCAATGATAAATGAGGGTGTTATTGGTTTAAATAATTTTATTAGAGGATTGGTATATTTCACAAATACTCTCATGAAAAAGAATTGTGAATCTTCTCTTTGAAAAATATTCATCGCTACTCTTCCAATTAGAGTCCACATGATAATTCCAAGTAAATAATCAATAAAATATATTAAAGGATGAAAATTTGCCGACATTTAAAATTTATATTGGAAAAAGTAGTGAAATAAAAGGGGCGAAATTAATCGCCCCTTTAAAAGATTTATTTAATGTGATTTACCAAGAATTGATTTACCACTTGGTACACGTACATCATCAACCATTTTTTGAGTAGCTTTATCTGGTTCTGCAGTCATTAAACTAACTACTACCATTAAAACTAAACTAACAGCTGATCCGAAGATACCAAATGTTAACTGTGTAATTCCTAGGAATCCACTTCCACCAGTTCGTACCCAAACTAAATACCATGCACCGGCGATTAGACCACCTAGCATACCAGCAATCGCACCTTGTCTATTAGCTCTCTTCCACCATACACCAAGTACAAGTGGGAAGAACAATCCAGACATCGCAAAATCAAAAGCCCAGATAACTGAACCTAAGATTCCTTGAATCTCCATTGCTGCAATAGTTGCTCCAGCAAAACCAATTATTACAAGTAATACCCTTGCAACAAGTAGTCGTTTTGCAGTTTCCGCTTTTGGATCAATGATCTTGTAGTAAACATCATGTGATATAGCGTTTGCAATCGCTAGAATCAAACCATCGGCAGTAGACATGGCAGCTGCCATACCTCCTGCAGCAACTAGACCTGAAATTACGTAAGGTAATCCAGCTATCTCTGGTGTTGCTAACACAACGGCTTTACCACCCATGAAGAACTCATTTAATTCTAGAGTTCCATTTCCGTTAAAGTCGCTGATAAACATTAGGTTTGCTTGGTTCCAGTTTTGGTACCAATCTATCGCTTCCACTTCTGCAAATGTCTTACCGATAATACCAGTTGGTAAATTCGGGTCGATCAATGATAACTTAGATAATGTAGCTAACATTGGAGCAGAAGAATAAAGTAGGAAGATAAAGAATAATGACCAACCTACTGATTTTCTAGCTGCTTTTACACTTGGAGTAGTAAAGTATCTCATCATCACGTGCGGTAATGAAGCCGTTCCCATCATCATCGCTAATGCTAATGAAATAAACGCCCAAGGTGTAGCGTTTACTGCAGAGTGAGCTTTAGTTATTCCTGCTAAGCCTTTAGGTACTGATTTTAGATCAGCAGCCGCGTTTTTAACAAAACCGAACTGTTGTTCTAATTCACCAATTCTAGCTACCTCGTCAGCTAACATAAAGTGAGGGAAGAAACCCGCACCCATTTTGTTACTGATCCAGAATACTGGAAGTAGGTAAGCTATAATTAGTACGATATATTGTGCAACCTGTGTCCAAGTTACCCCTCTCATACCACCTAACATTGAACATAATAAAATACTTATTAGTCCAACATAAACTGCGTATTGGAATGGGATATCAAGTGCAACAGATGCGATAGTACCTGTAGCGTTAATTTGTGCAGTCACATAAGTAAATGAAGCAACAGTTAAAACTACTACTGCGCTAAATCTAGCTAAATTACCACCGTATCTAGTACCTATAAAATCTGGAACTGTATAACAGCCAAATTTTCTTAAGTATGGTGCTAATAAAGATGCAACAAGCACGTAACCACCAGTCCAGCCTACAAGTAGTGCCATATAGCCGTAACCTTTAAAGTAAATACCACCTGCCATTGCAACGAATGAAGCACCAGACATCCAGTCTGCTGCAGTCGCCATTCCGTTGAAGACTGTTGGTACTTGCCTTCCAGCTACGTAATATGCATCTGCTTGGGCTGTTCTTGATAGCCAACCGATTAATGCATAGATGAATACAGTAAATGCAACGAAAGCAATACCGATTGCTTTAGCTGACATACCCATCTGTTCAGCAATTGCCATGATGATTATGAAACCTATAAATCCTCCAGTATAGATTCCATAAACTTTAGGCAAATTATCTATGAAATTACCTTTCATTATTCGTCCTCTCTTTCGCTAAAGCCGAACTCTTCATCGATTTTTTCTTGTCTATTCGCAAACCAGAAAATTAGGATTACGAAAGCACCAAGAGATCCCTGACACGTAAACCAATATGTCCATGGATAACCGAAAGGTCCTGTGACCTCGTTCATTTCAGCTCCAAAGAGAAAGATGCCAATTGAGAAAACAAACCAGATTGCCAGTGTTATAAATAACAATCCCCTGGTTTTTTCCCAGTGTTTTTGTTGATTTGACATTTATACCTCTCTTTTTAGTTATAACTGGATAAAACCATAACCATTATGAGAGCTTTGAAAACCCTAAAAATTGATCATATTAGGTACTTATTTACTCACTTTTTTAAGATATAATTGGCGCACTTACAAATAAACATGGGAAAATACAAATTAACTTGGAGAGATATAAAACTTGAGGATTTCAAAACATATTTATTCGCTATGTTTAAGGCGTTTATTCCCAAAAAAAAAATAAAAAATTTAGATGAACTAGAACTATTTATTCAAACGAAATCTGCCTGGGCTACTCAAGTTACTTTATATAATTATCTAAAAACTAGAATGGGAACAAGATATGTTCTCCATTTTGATAATGATGAGTTTATGTCTTCAGTAAATCTTGCTAAATGGAATATTTATTCAGTTGCGTTACAAGATTTAACTTTTTTTGCTTTTTCATATTTAAAAGTTAATTTTAATTATCAGGATATTCATAAAGCAAACGAAATTTTCAACAAAATTTTAGATGACGAAATTTCTAATAAGATGCCGTTAGATATTATTGATGAAGCTAGGAAAAGTTTTGATGAAAGATTAGATAAAATAAATTGGGATGTTTATTATCAAGACTTACCTTTTAATCCTAGTGCACTCTCTTTATATAAATGGGCTCCGATTGCAGATGAATTAAAAACTTTAGATCGAAAGATCGTTTTAAATTCGATGATTTTAAAATGGGATGTTGTTAAACAAGAGTTTAAAGATTTAATTCAGTTTTAAATATTTTTTCTATTTTCAACCAAACTATCAACAACACTTGGATCTGCCAGAGTAGTTGTGTCTCCTAATTGACCATGTTCATTAGCAGCAATCTTTCTTAGAATTCTTCTCATTATTTTTCCTGATCTTGTTTTAGGAAGACCTGGAGTAAAATGAATTAGATCCGGGGTTGCAAGAGGTCCGATTTGTTTTCTAACCCAAAGTTTAAGATCCCTTTCAAGTTCGCCTGTTTCGTTTTCTCCTGCATTTAATGTTACATAACAATACAACCCATTTCCTTTAATATCATGAGGATAACCAACTACAGCAGCTTCAGCTACTTTTGGATGAGCAACGAATGCACTTTCAATTTCAGCAGTTCCTAGGTTGTGCCCTGAGACAATAATTACATCATCCACTCGACCAGTGATCCAGTAATAACCATCTTTATCTCTCCTGCACCCATCACCCGTAAAATATTTTCCATTAAATTGTGAAAAATATGTATCAATAAATCTTTGATGATCTCCGTACACGGTTCTCATTTGGCCAGGCCAGGATTGAGCTATACAAAGTCTTCCTTCACCTGCACCTTTAATCTCTTTACCGTTTTTATCAACAAGCACAGGTTTAATTCCATAGAAAGGTTTTGTTGCAGATCCAGGTTTAAGTGGAATCGCACCGGTTTGAGGAGCAATCATTATACCTCCAGTTTCTGTCTGCCACCATGTATCTACAATTGGGCATTTAGAATTACCCACAGTTTTATAATACCACATCCAAGCTTCTGGATTTATTGGCTCTCCTACAGTTCCTAAAAGTTTAAGTGATTTTCTAGATGTTTTTTTAACCGGTTTATCTCCCTCACGCATTAAAGCTCTAATTGCAGTTGGTGCCGTATAAAAAGTATTCACTTTATATTTGTCAACTATTTGCCACCACCTTGAACTATCAGGATAATTTGGAATTCCCTCAAACATTATAGTTGTTGCACCATTCGAAAGTGGTCCATAAATAATGTAACTATGTCCAGTTACCCAGCCAATATCAGCAGTACACCAATAAATATCTTTTGGTTTGTAGTTAAAAATATATTGATGAGTCATTGATGCATAAACCATATAACCACCAGTAGTATGAAGAACTCCTTTAGGCTTACCTGTCGAACCAGAAGTATATAAAATAAATAACGGATCCTCAGCATTCATTTCTTCAGGTTCACAATGATTAGGAACATCTTTGATCAAATCATGATACCAAACATCTCTATTTTGATCCCAGTTAATATAATTACCTGTTCGTTTAACAACAATACATTTTTTAACATTTGGACAACTCATTAGAGCTTCATCAACTGTATATTTCAGTGGTATAGTTTTTCCACCACGCACTCCTTCATCAGCAGTGATTATATATTCAGATTCGCAATCATTCACTCTTCCCGAAATAGAATCTGCTGAAAAACCTCCAAAAATAATCGAATGAACTGCACCAATTCTAACACAGGCCAGCATTAAAATCGCTAACTCTGGTATCATCGTTAAATAAATTGTTACTCGATCTCCTTTTTTAATTCCTAATTTTTTTAAACCATTTGCAGCTTTAGAAACTTTTTGGTGAAGCTGTTTATAAGAAATTTTTTGACTATCTTTTGGATCGTCTCCTACCCAAATAATAGCAGTTTTATCTTTTTTATCTTTTAAATGTCTATCAATACAATTTGCTGAAGCATTTAAAGTACCATCTTCAAACCATTTAATTTTGACTTCTTTTGTACTGTATTTTACGTCTTTAATTTTTTTATAAGGTTTTGTCCAAGTAATTCTTTTTCCCTCTTTTCTCCAAAATTCATCATTACTCTTTATAGATTGAGAATATTTTTGTTGATATTTACTTTTATTTGCTAAGCTACTTTTAACCCATTCCGGTTTTGTTTTAATAATTACTTCAGGAGGTGTATTTTCGTTTTCTTTTTTTGCTTTAATTCTTTTTTTTACTTTTTTAGTAGATCTTTTTCTAACTTTAGATCTTCTCTTCACCTTTTTTGAGGTTTTTTTTCTAACTTTTGACTTTTTTTTTCTTACCTTGCTTTTCTTCTTCTTCTTTTTTTTTGGCATAGGATAATTTATTTTTTAAATTCTACTCATGTTATTTATAATTTTCCAGCTTTTATAATCAACAGGCATTACAGAAAGCCTGCTTTGCTTTATAAGTGCTAAATGGCTTAAATTCTTATTTTTTTTAATGCTTTCGAGTGTTATAGGCTTTGAAAATTTAGACTTAAATTGAACAGTAACGGCAACAAACCTCCCTGATTTGTCTGTTTCATCTATATAAGATTCTTTAATAACTTTTACTATTCCAACTATCTCTTTTCCAATATTTGAATGATAAAAAAAACAAAGATCACCTTTTTTCATACTCTTTAAGTTCTTTGCAGCTTGATAATTTCTAACACCATCCCAAGGTGCACCTTTAATTCCTGCTTTTTTTTGTTGGTCAATTGACCAAACATTTGGTTCAGATTTCATCAACCAATATTTCATTATAATTGAACCCCGGCACCTTTGAGAAAAGCTGCATCTTCATCTAAAGGCCATCTAGGTTTTGCTGGATAATCTAGATTATTAAATTGCTTTAATTTGAATTTTTCCAAACCTACCATTGCAATCATTGCTGCATTATCTCCACAAAACTCTATAGGTGGAAAAATACTTTTATAATTATTTTCTTCACATAGACTAATTAACATAGACCTAATTTTTTTATTTGCTGCAACTCCTCCAGCAACAACAAAAATTTTTTCATTTAATTCATTTATTTTTTCAAATTCAGTAAAAGCAATCTTTGTTTTTTTATATAAAATTTCCTCAATTGTTTTTTGAAAAGATGCTGCAAGATCATATTTATCTTGTTCTGATTTAATTCTTTTGCTTATCTTCAACACGGCAGTTTTTAGACCTGCAAAAGAAAGATTGCATCCTCCTTTGCTGAAAATTGGTTTTGGTAAATCATATTTTTCTGGATCACCTTTTTTAGCTAAAATTTCTATTTGAGGTCCTCCTGGAAATTCTATTCCTAAAAGCTTAGCCGTTTTGTCAAACGCCTCACCTAATGCATCATCAATAGTTGTTCCTAATCTTTTATATTTACCAAGGTTCTGAACACTTAAATATTGTGAGTGCCCACCTGAAATTAAAAGAAGTAAATATGGATAATTTAAATTTGTATTTAGTTTTGGACTTAAAGCATGTCCCTCTAAATGATTAATAGCAATAAAAGGTTTATTCATTGCTGTTGCGAAAGCTTTACCAAAACTTAACCCAACTGATAAACAAACAATTAATCCAGGACCAGCGGTAGAAGCAACCGCATCTATTTCTTCAATTTTTCTTCCACTTTCATCAATAGCTTTTTTGATAATCCAATCAATTTTTTCAATGTGTGAACGTGCTGCTAGTTCAGGAACTACACCACCAAACTCCCTATGAACCTCCACTTGGCTAGAAACAATGTTGGATAAAACTACTGGGAATCCTTCTTCATTTTCAGTTATTAAAGAAGCTGCTGTTTCATCACAACTAGACTCTATTCCAAGAATTAAGGGTTTTTTGCTCATTCAAATAGTTTTTAATAATTGTACAATCTTTATACAAGTAAGAAATAATTTTTTATGAGAAAAAAAATAATAATTGGATCTAGGGGTAGTAAGCTTGCCTTACTTTATGCTCAACAAGCTAAAGATAAGATTATTGAAAATACCGACCTTGGAAATGAAGATATTTTAATTAAATCATTTATAACTAAAGGTGATGAAGTACAGGATATAAGATTATCTGAGCTTGGTGGCAAAGGTTTGTTTTCTAGTAATATTGAAAAAGAACTTCAGTTAAAAAATATTGATATTGCAGTCCATGCACTGAAAGATATGCCCGCTTATGAGACAGAAGGATTAAGGACAGATTCTTTTCTCAAAAGAAATGACCCTAGAGAGATTTTAATTACAAAAAACAAAAAAAAACTTAAAGACTTAGATCAAAAGTCAATTGTTGGTACTTCGTCATACAGAAGAGAATTTCAAATAAAAAAAATTAGACAAGATTTGAACTGTAAACTAATTAGAGGAAATGTAGATACTAGAATTAGAAAATTGAATGAAGGGATGTATGATGCAATTATTTTGTCTTATGCTGGTATCAAATTTTTAAAATTTGAAAATGAAATCTCAGAAATTTTTTCAGCTGAAGAAATAATTCCTAGTGCAGGACAAGGTGTTATTGCTCTTCAGTGTAGGGAGAATGATGATGAGACAATTTCTATTTTAAATAAAATTAATCATGAGGAAACACATAAAAGAGCTCACCTTGAGAGAAATATTTTAAAAGTTTTAGGTGGAGATTGTGAAACAGCAATTGGTGCTCATTCAGTGATTGATGGAGATAAGATTACGGTGGAGGCTGAACTATTTTCTTTAGATGGTAAACAAAGGTTTTATGAAAAAAAAGTTGGTAATTTGAATGAGTTTAAAGAAATTGGTAAAGAGATTGGAATACTTTTAAAAACAAAATCAAATAATTCATATAAAAGATAATATGCATATTTTGTTAACTAGACCACTAGTGGATTGTTCTGAAATGATATTAAAATTTCAATCATTAGGACATCAAGTTTCTCATCTTCCATTAATAACAATTGAAAAAGTTAATTATGAAGAAATTAACTTTTCTGAATATGGTGGAATTGTTTTTACTAGTGCAAATGCAGTAAAATTTTTAAACACATTAAAATTAGATAAAAATATTAAATGCTTTTGTGTTGGAAACGCTACAGAAAATAAAGCAAGAAGTGTTGGTTTTCAAAATACAATTGCGGCTGAAGGAAATGTTACAAATTTAAAGGAGTTAATTATTCAAAGTTATGAGTCCAAAAATAAAGAATTACTTTACGTTAGTGGCGAAACAATATCGGTTGATTTAGATCAACAGTTATTGAGCGAAGGTTTTAAGATAAAAAGAATTATTAATTACAGAGTAGTTCATAATCAAAAATTTGATGAGAAATTTGTTAATGAATTAAAATTAAATATGCCTGATATGGTCTATATTTACTCTCAAAATAGTGCGTCAAGTTTCTTAAGTTTCATAAAGATTTACCAAACCGAAAACTTATGGATGAATACAAATTTGATGTGTATAGGCGAAAAAACCTCGTCAATATTGAACGAAATCAAATGGAAAAAGATTTTTCTTTTTAACCCTGGAGAAGAAGAGTTTTTGTTATATAAAATTTAGAAATGGAATTAATTAATAATTTTTCAGAGATATTTTTATCAGTATGGAATAAAGGAATTCTCGGTGTTGATATCTTTCAAATCTTAATTGGTATTGGAATATTTTTACTATTCTTAATTTTTAGGGGTCTAATAAGTAAATTAGTTATTAAAAAATTAGAAATTATCTCAAAAAGAACAACGAATAAATTAGATGATACTTTTGTTCAATCACTTGTAGGCCCTGCAAGATTTTTACCAATTGTATTAGGATTTTTTATTGCAAGCTACTACATGACTTTCTCACTAGAAGGAAGAGAAGTGGTAGATACAATTAACAGAACGTTGATCACTATTTTAATTTTTTGGGTAATTCACCAAATCATAGAACCAATCTCATACATACTTAGTGGTTTAGACAAATTGTTAACAAGAGAACTTATAGGCTGGATAATTAAATCGCTAAAAATTTTAATTTTTATTTTAGGTTTAGCAGCAGTTTTAGAATTATGGGGAATTAAAATAGGTCCAATAATTGCAGGTCTTGGATTGTTTGGAGTCGCTGTTGCATTAGGGGCACAAGATTTATTCAAAAACTTAATATCAGGAATTTTAGTTTTAGTTGAAAAGAGATTTAAAATTGGAGACTGGATATCTGTCGAGGGTATTATTGAAGGTGTAGTAGAAAAGATCGGATTTAGATCAACAACAATTAGAAAGTTTGACAAATCTCTTGCTATTATTCCAAATTTTCAATTTGCTGAAAACGCAGTTGTAAATGTAAGTGAAACTTCAAATTGGTTAATCAGTTGGATTATTACACTTCAATATGACACTACGGTAGATCAGTTAAAAAAAATCAGAGATGAAATCGAAAATCATATTAATTCAAGTGAGGATTATAATACCTCAATTGGTGTTGCGGTAAGAGTTGATAAATTTTCTGATAGTTCAATAGATATGTATGTAAGATGCTTTACAAAAACAGGAAGTTGGAATAATTGGCTTAATGTAAAAGAAAGATTAGCAATTGCGATTAAGGAAATTGTAGAAAAAAATGGTGCTTCATTTGCTTTCCCAAGTCAGTCGATTTATGTTGAGAAAAAATGATAGCTATTTTTTATTTAGTTTTACAAATTTTAAAATTGTATTCTTATGTTGTAATTGCCAATGTTATTGTAAGTTGGTTAATAGCTTTTAACGTTCTTAATACTCAAAATAGGTTTGTGTATGCAATTTTAGAGTTGAGTTACAAATTAACCGAGCCTTTCCTGAATAAAATTAGACGTTTTTTGCCAAATTTAGGTTCACTAGATATTTCTCCAATCATTCTTCTTTTATTGATTTGGTTTATCGAAATGTGTATGAAGCTGTACATCGCACCAATGATTTTTTAAGAGAGAAATATGATTTTAATTGATGGAAAAAAAGCAGCCGCAGAATTAAGAGCAGAGTTAAAGGAAGAAGTTGCAGAATTAAAATCAAAATATAATAAAGTACCAGGTTTAACAGTAATACTGATCGGTGATTTAACACCTAGTCAGATTTATGTAAGAAATAAAGAGAAGTCAGCAAGTGAGGTAGGATTAAAATCTGAAGTAATTAAATATCCAGATTCAGTTGAAGAAAAGACTGTTCTAGAAAAAATTCAAGAACTAAACAGTGATGAAACTGTTTCAGGAATTTTAGTTCAACTTCCTTTACCGAAGCATATTGATAAGCAGAAGGTTATAGAAGCTATTGTACCCTCAAAGGACGTAGATGGATTTCATCCAATGAATGTAGGTAATCTTTCATCTGGTTATGAAAGTTCGATACCTTGTACTCCGCTTGGATGTTATTTGTTGATAAAAAAAATTGAACCTAATTTAAGTGGTAAAAAAGCTGTGGTTGTGGGTAGATCAAATTTAAATGGTAAACCAATGACACAACTTCTTTTAAAAGAAAATTGCACTGTAACTATAACTCATTCTAAAACTAAAGATTTAAAAGCTGAATGTTTAGAGGCAGATATAATTGTTGCAGCTGTAGGTATACCCGAACTTGTTAGAGGAGATTGGGTTAAAAAAGATGCTATTGTTATTGATGTTGGCATAAATAAAACTGACAACGGTATAGTTGGTGATGTTCATTTTGATGAAGTTTCAAAAAATGCAAAGGCACTTACACCAGTTCCAGGCGGTGTAGGTCCAATGACCATTGCTTGTTTGCTTAAAAATACGATCGACTGTTTCAAAAGATCGCAAATTTAATAATTAAACCCCAAGCTGTAATCTGTTAATTTATTAGGATGAAAAAACCTAAACGACCATACAGATTTGGTATAATTTTTTTGCTTCTTACAGTTCCACCTATTGGGGCAACTCAGTTAGGTTGGTATTTGCATGACAAGCAAACCGGTTTTGATTATGGTATGATTGTAGGTACTGTATCAGTAATATACGCTGCATATTTAATGTATGAAAAAAACTGGCGTGAAGAAGATGAAGATTAAATTATGGAAAAAATAATTTTTTTTGGATTGGTTATTCCTATTATGGCTTATGTTCTATACTTAGGTGGAATGGCAATTATGAATGGTTTTAAGTCTAAGGAAGCTAATAGAGCTGAGAAAGAGGAAGCTGAAAGTGTGGTTAAGGAGATAAGCGAGACTTCTGATGAACAAAGCAGCAATTTAAGTGATGAACTTACAAAATTGAATGATTTAAAAGAAAAAGGAATTATTTCTCAAGAGGAATTTGAAAAGGCCAAAAACAAACTATTAAATAATTAAATAGTTTAATCATGTTTAAGAGCTTTAAAAAAAAATTTGTTAAAGTAAACAAGGGTAAAATATTTTGTCGATTTAAAGGAAACGGTCCCCCATTATTGCTACTTCACGGATATCCACAATCACATGTAATGTGGCACAAGACTGCCCCTGAACTTACTAAATATTTCACAGTAATAGTTGCTGACCTTAGAGGATACGGGGACAGTTTGGTTTTGCCTGGTGGAATTAATCATAAAAATTATTCTAAAAGAGAAATGGCAAAAGATATGGTTGAGTTGATGAATAAATTAAATTTTAAAAAATTTTTTGTTGCTGGGCATGATAGGGGTGGAAGAGTTGCACACAGAATGGCAAGAGATTATAGAAATAAAATTATGGCTTTAAGTGTATTAGATATTTGTCCAACTCTTGATATGTACGAGCATACAGATATGAAATTTGCAAAAGGATATTTTCATTGGTTTTATTTAATACAGCCTGCACCTTTACCGGAGAAAATGATAATGGCAGACCCTAAAAGATGGTTACTTAGTCGGTTTAATAGGTCATCTAAACGTGCAATTGGAAGAGTTGAAGATGAATATTTTAGAGCCTTTAAACAAGGTAAAAGAATTCATGCAACATGTGAAGATTATAGAGCTGCGGCCACTATAGACTTAGAGCACGATAAAAAAGATAGAAATAAAAAATTAAATATTCCTATCCAAGTTTTGTGGGGAAAAAAAGGAGTAGTTGGAAAGCAATTTAATCCAATTAAAATTTGGCAAAGATATACAAATAAAAAAATTTATGGTGCAGAAATTAATTCAGATCATTTCATTCCAGAGGAAAGTCCTAAACAAACTATAAATCATCTAAAAAAATTTTTTCTAAAAAATGTTAAAAATAATTCCAAATAAAAAAAATATTGGAGCACAAATAATTGTAAATTTAAAAGATATTTCAAATAAAGATATTTCAAAAATCAAAAAAGCACTGAATAAATATGGAATGTTATATTTTAAAGAACAAAAATTAACTTCTAAACTTTTCATTAAGTTTGCAAAATATTTTGGAAATTTAGCCAACTATCCAAGACTAAAAGGTTTAAATAAAAAATTTCCTCAAATTACAGTGGTACAAAGAAAATCAACTGATAAAGGACCAAGTTTTGGTGAACAATTTCATACAGACTCCATTTATACAAAAAAGCCGCCAAGATTTACAATGTTGATTTCAAAACTTGTACCAAAAAAAGGAAAAGCTAATACAGAATTTTGTTCTCAATATCTTGCTTATAAAGAATTACCAAATTCAATAAAAAGAAAATTTAAAAATATTAAAGCTAAATATTCTTCTGAGGGTCCAATTTCTGTTACAACAAAAGAAAGAGTAAAAGAAAAAGGAAAAAATATTAAAGAACTTAGATCTTCACATAAAATAATTAGAAAAATAAGTACAAATTATTCGATTTATTGCAGCCCAGGACATTTTGTTGGTTTTAGTTCAAAGATAAAAAATCAAGAAAAGTTTAAAAAATTTTTATTCAGTCATCAAATTAAGAAGAAGTTTCAATTTTCATTGCCTTGGGAAAAAAATCAATTGGCTATATGGGATAACAGATCTATGCTCCATCAGGCAACACCCTTCAAGGGAAATAGAATTATGCATAGAATAACAATTAAATAATTTATGTTCACAATTTTTTTAGGACTAACTCCATTTATATTTATTACTTTTTTAGGGTTTGTATTTGGTAAGTTAAAAGTTTTAGACCTTAGTCATGCTAAAATTTTAAATCTTTTCTTGTTCTATATTGCAGTCCCGGCATTGATTATTAAGCTAATAGCACAAAATGAAATTGGACAAGTAGATTTCAAACAAATTTTCTCTTATTTAATTATGCAATCGATATGTGGAATCATCGCTTACTTAATTACTTCAAGATATTTTAAAAGATCTATCCCAGAGTCTATAATTTGGGCTTTAACAGTTGCATTATCAAATCATGTGACTTTGCTCTTACCAATAACAGAAATTTATTTTCAACAAAATGTAATTACACAAGTTGCAAGTATAATATTAATGGATGGGATAATTTTATTATCTGTAATTGCTTTTTTTCTAGAATTATCCACAAAAACAAATGTTAATTTATTTAATTTTATTAAAAATTTATTTTTAAACCCATTTATTCTTTCAATAATTATAGGTTTATTATTTTTATTATTAAATTTTAATATTGATCAAACACCGATTGAATACACATTGTCTAAACTTGCAGCATGCGTTTCACCAGTTGGATTGTTTGCAATTGGCATAATTCTTTCGTTTTATACTAAAAATGTAATTAATAAATTATCTGTTTCTATTTCAGTTTTAAAATTAGTCATTTCCCCCATAATTTTATTGTTAATTGGATTAGTGATTTTTAATGCAGGATTGCCAGCTGAAATACCAGGTGCTTTCTTTGTGAGTGTTGCGCCTTGCGGAGTTACTTCTATAGTTTTATGTGCTGCGTATAATGTAAGTCCCGAAAATATAATTAAAGCAATTTTTGTTTCTACTATTGCTTCTATAGGGACTATATTTTTTTCAATTAAGTATTTAACTCTATAACAATTTATCTAGAGGACTAACTTCTCCAATTTTAAAAATAATAGCATCTTCTTTACTAAAACCATATTTTTCAGCACTATCTTTAAATCTAATTGGGGGTTCCATAATTGGCTCTAATGATAAAACAAATGTTCCCCAATGCATCCCTAATACTTTTTTACTTTTTAGGTCTTGTGCAACATTCAGGGCCTCCTCTGGCGTAGTATGATATATAGTTTTATCAAACATTGGTTTGAAATTATAAGCCCCAATATTAATCATTGTCAGATCTACAGGACCATATTTTTCACCTAGTTCTTTGTAGATTTCTCCATATCCAGTATCACATGCAAATAAAATTTTTTTATTTTTATGTTCTATTAAAAAATTACCCCACAAAGTTTTATTAGTGTCTGTTAAACTTCTTTTTGACCAATGAACTGCAGGAAGTAAAGAAATTTTCAAATCCTCATTTATAATTATTTGATCATACCAATCCATTTCATTTACATCTTTATATTCTTTAAAATATTTACCGAGGTTTAATGGCGTTAATACTTTTGCTCCCTTAAAAGGGAAATTTCTTATTGTTGACATGTCCTGATGATCATAATGATTATGAGTGAGTAAAAATATATCTGTTTGGGGTATCTCATTTAATTTTATTGCGGGATTAGTAAATCTTTTTGGACCAAAGATAAGTGGTCCAGCGTTCTTTGAAAATACAGGATCTGTTATAATAGTGGTTTTACCTAATTTTATAAGGTATGTCGCGTGACCTATCCAAGCAATATAATCATTATCTTTATATTTATCTAAATCAGCTAATACTTTTTCTTTTTCAATCACATGTTCTTTTGGATAAGATAAATCAACTTTTTTTCTTAATTTACTGAAAGTTCTATAAGAAAATTTTCCTGATCTGGATATTATTACTGGAGAACCTTTTGGATTCCTGAAAGTACCATCAGGTAAATGATGATAAGGTCTTTTTTTCATATTATTTTTTTTTCTCCATTAACCATAAGCTATTACCTGCAAGAAAAAATATTTTTCCATTAACAGGGTGCACTTGTATGTCTCTTATTCTTCCAATTTTGTCTTGAAAAATAATAGTTTCTTCTACATTTGATAAATTTTGAAAATTTAATTTTCTCATTGATTTATCTTTTAAAGAAGTAATGAGCGCTTCGCCATCCCATTCATTAAATTCTTTTCCCTTATAAATAGTTATTGCACTTGCAGCTATTGAAGGTACCCAGTATTGGATTGCCTTAGTAAAACCTGGTTTCCATTTAGGTCCAATCTTTGAGCCTGAATAATTTGTTCCACCCCAACCTAAAATTTTCCAACCATAATTTTCTCCTTTTTTAATTTCACCAAACCAATCACCACCTTTTGCACCATGGTTGCTAGCATAAATTTTTCCATCAAAAGAGGAATAGGTTAGACCTTGAGGATTACGAACACCAATTTGATAAATTTCTGGTAACCAATCTGATTTACCATCAAACTTAGGGTTATCTTCTGGAATACTACCATCTAAATAGATTCTGATAATACTTCCAGGATGGCTTGTTGGATCTTGTGCAATCATACCACCACCTCTTTCACCAGCAGATGCAAAAAGATAATTGTCTTTTATAGCCAGTCTTGAACCGAAATGATAACCAGATTCTATTGGTGGTTCAGCTTGAAATATATTTTCGAAATTTAAATTTTTTTTATTTAATTTTGCTTTTGCAATCGAGGTGCTTGTTTTCCAATTCCCTCTATTTTCTGAATAAGAAATCCACAAGTAATCATTTTGATAAATAATATCTAATAAACCTCCTTGTCCGTGAACAAAATAATTTAAGTTATGTTCAATTTCATAAACTTCTTCAGAAATAATATTTACTATTTTTATTTTTCCAGTTTTTTCAGTGATAATAAGCTCTTCATCACTTATAAAAGACGATCCCCATGGGTCGCTTAAATCTGCCAATTTTTTAAAAGTAAAATTTTCAGAAAAACTTTTTGATGAAAATAAAAAAAAGAAAAATATCGATAAAAAATATTTGATCACTTTATGAAAGTTTAGATCTACCACCATCTACAGCAATTATTTGGCCTGTAACCCAAGAACTATCTTCTGTTAGTAGGAATTTAGCAAGAGCAGCAGAGTCTTTACCTTCGCCTAATCTTTTAAGGGGATGTGCTTTTGCAATACCTTCAGCTATAGCAGTATTTTTTAACATTGGTTCTGCTATTTTAGATTTTGTTAAACTTGGTGCCACACAATTTACTCTTATGTTTGGAGCGAATTCTGCTGCAAGTGAAACTGTCAATCCTTCAACAGCAGCTTTTGCTGAAGCTATGATTGCATGATTGGTAAAACCTCTTTGAGCAGCAACAGTTGAAAATAACACTATTGAACCCTTATTTTTTTTTAGACTTTCCTGATATCCTTTAATAGCTTCTACAGCAGAATAAAGATTAAGTTTCATGCATTTTTGAAAGTCTTGTTCATTTACAATTCTTAATGGTTTTAAATCAATTGAACCCACACAATAAGCTAGGCCTTTAACTTCAGAAATATCTGATTTAACTTTTTCAATAAACCCATCCTCTAAAACATCTGCAACTGTATGTGAGCATCCAAGTTTTTCAGAGATAGAACTAAGTTCACTTTCATTTCTTCCAACTAAATGAATATTGTTTCCAGAGTTTTTTAATTGTTCCGCTAAACTTGATCCAATAGAACCTGTCGCACCAAAAATTACATATTTTTCTGACATAAAAAATTTTATTAGTTATATTTAATTATGAAGTTATTTTTTATACTTGGTAATCAATTATTTCCAATAAAATACCTAGACCGCTTCAAAAAAGACCACCTATTTTTTATGGCTGAAGATAAGGGTTTATGTACTTATGAAAAGCATCATAAACAAAAAATTTTATTATTTTTATCTTCAATGCGTTCTTATGCAGATGGATTAAGAAAAAACAAATTTAAATTAGATTATTTTAAAATTGAAGACAAAGAATTTAATGATGATTATTTAAAAAAATTAAAAAAAATAATTACACAAAAAAAAGTAAAAGAAATTTCAAGTTTTGAAGTAGAGGATAAATTTTTTGAAAAAAAAATTTCACAATTTTTAAAAAAAGAAAAAATACATTGGAATATCGTTCAAACTCATATGTTTTTAAATTCAAGAGCTGAATTTAAAAATTATTTATCAAAATCAAAAAAACCTTTTATGGCAACTTTCTATAAAGATGTTAGAAAAAAATCAGGGATATTGATGGGTTCAGATGGTAATCCAATCGGGGGGAAATGGAGCTTTGATGAAGATAACAGAAATAAATTACCTAAAAACATTTCAATTCCTAAATTTCCAAAAATAAATGAAACCAGTCATACAAAAAAACTAAAGCCTATTATTGAAAAGGAATTTAAAAATCACCCAGGGAGTACAAATAATTTTTGGTTTGCAACTGAATACGAGGACGTTGTAAAACTTTTAAATTTTTTTATAAAAGAAAAATCAAACTTATTTGGTGATTATGAGGATGCAGTTGATCAAAAAGATAATATTCTATTTCATAGTGCATTAAGTCCTTATATAAATTTAGGTTTAATTACTCCTGAATTTGTAATCCAAAAAGTTTTAGACTTTCATAAGAAAAATAAAATAAGAATGAATTCTTTAGAGGGCTACATCCGCCAGGTGATTGGTTGGCGAGAATTTATGCGTGGAATTTATCAGTCCTATTCTCAAGAAATGGAGACTGGAAATTTTTTTAAACAAAATAGAAAAATGAAAAGTTCTTGGTACGATGGCACCACCGGTCTTCCACCTTTAGATTATGCAATTAAGAATGCAGTTAATCATGGTTGGTCACATCACATCGAAAGATTAATGATCTTGTCAAACATTATGAACCTCTGTGAAATTAAGCCAATAATTGTTTACAAATGGTTCATGGAAATGTTCGTAGACTCTTCAGATTGGGTGATGGTTCCAAATGTATATGGGATGGGATTATTTAGTGATGGAGGAATTTTTGCAACTAAACCTTATATTTGTGGATCTGCATATTTTATGAAAATGATGGATTTTAAAAAAGGTGATTGGTGTAATATTATGGATGGTCTTTATTGGAGATTCATAGATCGAAATAGAAAATTTTTTTTGAAAAATCCACGTCTATCTATGATGGTAAGGATATTTGATAAAATGAAACCTGAAAGAAAAAAATTGATTTTATTAGAAGCAGATAAATTTATTAAAAAAAATACAGTTTCATGAAAATTGATTTAATTAAGTCGAAAATTAACAGTATTTGTAAATTTATAACGTATAAGGAAAATAAAGAGTTAATTAAAATTTATAGTGCTGATTGGAGAAAAAGATTTTCAAATATTTGTTTGGGAGTTGCATTTCCAAAATCAACAAGTGAAGTTTCAAAAATAGTAAAATTTGCTAGTAAAAACGATCTAAAATTAATTCCTCAAGGAGGAAATACCGGATTAGTTGGCGGTACTTCACCTACTAAAAATAAATCAGAAATAATAATTAATTTAGAGAAAATGGATAAACTTATTAATATTGATGAAAATAATAAATCAATAGAACTTCAATCAGGTGTTATTGTAGAAAAAGCAGTTTTAGAATTAGAAAAAAAAAATTTTACTTTTCCATTAAACATGAGTTCAATAGGATCTTCTCAGGTAGGTGGAACTATTGCAACAAATGCAGGAGGCATGAACGTTATAAAATATGGTTCAATAAGAAATAACATTCTTTCTCTAGAAGTAGTTTTGGCAAATGGAGAAGTTTTAAACTTAGGATCAAATTTAATTAAAGATAATACCGGTTATAATCTTAAAGATTTATTTTGTGGTTCAGAGGGAACATTGGGTATAATTACTAAAGCGAGAATTAAAATTTATCCAAAACCTATTGATCATTCCTCAATTTTTATTTCTATGAATTCTATTAAAAGTTTGCTGATTGTATTTAGGTATTTAAATCAAAATTTTTTAGACAAAATTGAAAGAATAGAATTTATATCTGATTTATCTTTTGAATTATGTTTAAAACACAATTTACTTGATAAAAGATTTTTTGAAAAAAAATCGAATTATTATCTATTAGTTAAATTTATATATTTTGAAAATTCTGAAATAAATTTTGAAAAGATATATACAAATTTGAAAGGAAATTTTGAAGAATTTTTAATATCTCAAAATGAGCAACAATCAATAGATTTTTGGAAATTTAGAGAGTCATTAACAGAAGCTCAAAAGATAGACGGAAAATTAATAGGATTTGATTTATCTATACCAATTAATCAATTAGAAAATTTTTTATTACAATCTCAATATAAAATTAATGAATTATTACCTCAGATCAAATTTCATATTTTTGGTCACCTTGGTGACTCAAATATTCATTTTAATTTAATTGAACCAGAAAATATAAAAAAAGATTTTTATAGTTATGAGAAAAAAATAAAACATATAATTAATAATTTAATAATTAAATTTGAAGGATCTGTTAGTGCTGAGCATGGTATAGGTATTTTAAAAAAAGACGACTTTAAAAAGACAAAAAGCTTAAAAGAAATAAAGTTAATGAAAAATATTAAAAAACTTTTTGATCCAAAAAACATACTTAATCCAAATAAAATTTTTTAAATTGAAAAAACAAAATTTACCTTCAAAAATTTGTCCAGTTTGCAAAAGACCATTTACATGGCGAAAAAAATGGAAGTTAAATTGGGATAGAGTAAAATATTGTTCCAAGAAGTGTTCTAAGCTAAGCTAAGCTTAGTGAATATAATAGTACTACAGCATATTAAAATAGAAGATCCAGGGTATATTAAAGATTTAATGTTAGCTGATGGATTTAACCTAACTACCATTGAGTTAGATGAAGGTGAAAAAATACCAGAGGATTTAAGTAAATTTGATGGAATGTTTTGCATGGGGGGTCCAATGGATACTTATATGGAACAAGAATATCCTTGGTTAATAGAAGAAAAGAAAAAAATTAGAGAATTTGTTGTGAATTTAAAAAAACCCTATTTAGGTTTTTGTTTAGGTTGTCAGCTTTTAGGAGAAGTAGTTGGTGGAAAAGTGGTTAAATCTAAACCAGCAGAAATAGGGATTATGGATATTAATTTCTCTAATGAAAAAGATGAGGATAAATTATTTTCAAAATTTCCTAATACGATTAAAAGTTTACAATGGCACTCTTATGAGGTTCAAGGTATTGAAAATAATAAAGATGTAACTTTACTAGCTTCTTCGCCAATCACTAAGTATCAAATTTTTAAATATCAAAACCATGCTTATGGAATTCAATTTCATATAGAAATAAAAGATACCACAGTCAACGAGTGGGGATGTGTACCAGAATATAAAAAAGCTTTAGAGAATCAGCTTGGCAATGGAGCATTAGAAAAGTTTGATCAATCTGCAAAAGATAACATGAAAGATATGAATAACTATTCTAGAATCCTTTATAATAATTTTAAAAAACTTTTATGAATAATAAAATCTTTGAATGGGCAGGGGTTATAACTGCAATATTGTATTCTTTGTTTGTTGCTTTAAACATAGGAATAGAATTTTTTGGTTTTTGTCTACTATTATTGTCAGCCATTTTAATTGGAATTTGGGCTTATAGGGGCGGTCATAAAGGAATTTTGTTATTACAATTTTTTTATGCAACAGCTGGAATTATTGGGATGGTTCGTTGGTTTTAATTAAAGCTTGAAACTATTTTAGGAATATAATTTTTAAAATTAAAAAAACCTTTATTACAGTATTGCCAAGCCAATTGATCAAGATCTCTATATAAAAAATCTATCTTTAAATTATTAGAATTTAAAAAATCTAAATTTTCACCTACAGTTGGATACAAACCGTAATAATTTTCAATGTTTGTTAATTCATTTATATCTATAATTTGACAATCAATAGATTGATTTTTTAATCTTTGTTCTTGGTCCTCTATTAAATGAGATTTAAATTTCGCTAATTTTTCACTGAGTTTTATTGTTCTATTTTCATTTTTATTAGAAACCAAGTAAATTTTCTTAAAGTCGTTTTCCTTAAAGTCAGTGATTTCAAACGAGAGATTATTCTCAAAAATTAAAAGATTCTTATTCTCAATATTTTGTGGGTTATTGAAATCTTGTTTAATTATTTGGTAAGATTTTTCAGATACTTTTGGAGTAGCATTTTCATTTAATTTTATATTTTGAAATCTATTGTTAGTAAATTTTTTAATATTCCATTCAGTTGCAAGGTAGTGCTTTCCTTGAGTTTGAACACCTGCAACCCATCTCCATCCAAGAGTATTTGATGCAGCATCTCCATCATAAAGATGTTGCATAAAAAATTCTGCACCTAATTGCCAAGGTAATTCTAAAGTAAAAATCCAAACACTAGCAAACCACATTCTAGTGTGGTTATGTAAATAGTTGTTCTCTTTAAGCTCTTTTACCCACTCATTAAAGCAATCTATGTTTGTTTCTCCCTTAATTGCATTAAGATAATCTTGATTATTTTGAAATTCATTTTTTTTTTGATTTAGTTCAACAAGATAGTCTGTCCAAACATTTGGTCTTAGTTCTAACCAACCTTTCCAATAAGTTCGCCAGAGAACTTCTTGAATAAACTTTTCATTTTTTGAAAAAGAAAATTTACTTAGAGCTTTCTGAATGACTTCTTGTTCATTAATTATTCCATGAGTTATATAAGGTGATAAGCAAGATATATTAGATCTTTTTTCAGGTCCAAAATCAAAATTTCTTAATTTTGAATATTCTCCAAGATTATTCTCAACAAAATTATTTAATTGATTTAAGGCCTTAGCCCTTGAAGCTTCAAACATCATTAAAAATTATTTTGATTTTTTTTTCTTTAGACCCAATTTGTCACTATGTCTTAATCTTAAAACAACAATTGCTCCAGCAATTAACAAAATTGCTACTGCTTCATAAACAAGTGCAGTAGGATCCATTTCTTTACCTTGTAGAATAATAAATCGTGCAAGGGCGGTTATTGCAATAAGAAGTGGTAGGGTAATACTAATAGATTGTTGGTTCCAAAAAACCCTAACCATTGCTAGTACTTCCAAATAAAGAAACATTAAAAGCAAATCTGCTAACGTAACAGATTGATTTAAGAACATATTTTTCATTTCAATCCCAACAGCAATAACAGTACTGATTAAGATAATAATCATTAATGCTAATTGTAAGTTTTTTGCTATCTTATCCATTATTTATCTTTACTAAAAGGTAACCATTTTTCAATTGCAGATTTTAAGGGACCATCATAAGGGATTGAATAAGAGTTTGGGTTTGGACTTGTCAAAACCTCAATTCCTTTTGAAAATACGAATATAAATACTATTACAAAAACTATGACCATGATTTTAAAAGGATCAAAATTCTTTGTTTGAAAAACACTTGCAGACTTCTCTTCTGCTCTATGGAATTGTTTAAAAGTCATATAGACGGCAAATATTAAACCTATATGAGCTAAAAAAAGTCCTGCCCATCCAAATGCGAAAGTTGTGTAAGAAAAAACATATAAACTAAAAACAGTAGTCCAAATAAAACTTAAAACTAAAAGTATTTGCAATCTAACTGTCTTAGGAAGCGCGCGTAGATCATTCTTACTATCATCAAATAAAATATTTGCAGCATCTCTCATCCAATTCTTTATTGATTCCATGGTCTAAGGATATAATTTTTAGTGATTTAAACAAATGTTAATTTGTCCTAAAGCAATCTAAGTACGAAGCTTTTTCTTATGAAAATTGATAAATCTCTCAACGTTAGATTTATTAAATGATTTATTTTCTTCAAAAGATACCTTCTTCATTGAATATGCGCTGCTATTAGTAACTCTAGATTGAATTGTAATATTTCCTTTATACAATTTAAGTTTTACTGAGCCATTAACTTCACTTCTTTTTAAATCTACAATTTTTTGAAGATTAGATCTTTCTTTTGAATACCAATAACCATTATAAATTAATTCAGCATATCTAGACATTACTTGATCTTTTTTATGCATAGTTTCTTTATCTAAAGTAACAGACTCAATTGCTCGATGAGCATTAATTAAAAGGGTTCCACCAGGTGTCTCATATACACCTCTAGATTTGATACCTAAAAATCTATTCTCTACTAAGTCAACTCTTCCAATTCCATTTTTGCCTGCTAGGTCATTTAACTTTGTTAATAATTTAGCTGGAGATATTTTTTTTCCGTTAATTCCAAAAGGATCACCATTTTTAAAATCGATAGTAACAAACGATGGTTTGTCAGGTGCCTTTTCTGGAGAAACTGTTCGCTGAAAAATAAATTCTGGTGCAGAATTTTTTGGATTTTCTAAAACCTTACCTTCAGTTGATGTATGAAATAAATTGTCATCCACTGAAAAAGGAGGTGCACCTTTTTTATCTTTAGGTATAGCTATGCCGTGTTTTTTTGCATAATTAATTAAGTCTGTTCTAGATTTTAGTTTCCAAATTCTCCACGGAGCTATGATTTTAATTTTAGACCCAAAATAATGATAGCCTAATTCAAATCTAACTTGGTCATTGCCTTTACCAGTTGCTCCATGCGAAACTGCATAGGCCTTAAATTTTTTAGCTACTCTTATTTGATCTTTTGCAATAAGAGGTCTTGCTATTGATGTCCCTAATAAATAAACTCCTTCATAGATCGCATGTCCTCTGATCATGGGATAAACATAATCCTTAACAAAAATATCTTTTAAATCTTTAATAATTATATTTTTAACACCAAATTTTTTTGCATTAGTTATAATTTTTTTTCTATCAATTTTTTGTCCAACATCTGCTGTATAACAAATTACATCTGCATCATAATTTTCTTGAAGCCATTTTAAAATTATAGAGGTATCAAGCCCTCCAGAATAAGCCAGAACAATTTTCTTTTTTGATTTCATCGAATTAACTACAAGCTTTTCTTGAAGCGTTATAAGCTTTAGTAAATCCTAGTAATGAGTAATGATCAATTGTTTGAGAACCTTGTTGATTGTATCCAGTGATCATAATTCTAGATCCTTTTCTCATCTGTTTGATCATTTTTAATTCGATTTTGTTGTCAGCAATCCATGCAAAACCTTGTTCTTTAATATCAAATTTAAATTTGTTTTTTCCTGAAGAAGCAGTTACTGAATTATTTTTGTTAAATTCATAACCTGGGGTAACACTTACTTCATTTTTTATATTGTCGTTTGGTCTAAATGCTACAAATAATTTTGCATCTCTTTTATTAGTTTTGGGTGCTTGCAAAATAGGTAAAGATTGCGCAAAGCATACTTTACCGTCAACATCCATAACGACCATAGCCTCCCAATCTTTATATTTACCAATTTTTTTAATTTCCTGGGCTGAAACTTGAGCAACACCACTTATAAAAAATATTCCTAACAATATTATAATTTTTTTAATTATGGACATGGATTTGGATAAATTGTTTGTATGTGGTTAATTTCTTTAATGACATCATCAGATAAGTTTACATTTACACTTTCTATATTTGTTTTCAACTGCTCCATTGTAGTTGCTCCAATTATTACACTAGTCATAAAGTCTTGGATTTCACAAAATTTTATCGCCATCTGACTCATATCTAGACCAAACTTTTCACTAATTTTATAATAATGTTCAACGGCATCCTCAGTATTTGGCTTTCTATACCTTGTCCAGAAATCGAAATCTCTCTCCATTCTTGATCCTTTGGGGAAATTCTTATTTCTATACTTTCCACTTAAATACCCACTTGCTAATGGTGAGTAAGCTAAGCATCCAATGTTTTCTCTTATAGAAACTTCAGCTAGTCCAACTTCGTAAGATCTATTTAATAAACTATAAGGATTTTGGATTGACATCATTCTTGGCAACTTTTTATCTTTGAATAACTGAAGATAATTTAAAACTCCCCAAGGGGTCTCATTTGATAAACCAACGTATCTTATTTTTCCCTGATCAATATATTTATTTAACTCTGCAAGAATATCTTCAAATTTATTCCATTCATTTTCCTTATGAACATAACCAAGTCTTCCAAAATTATTTACATTTCTTTCTGGCCAATGAAGTTGATATAAATCTATATAATCAGTTTTAAGTCTTTTAAGACTGTCATTTAAAGCAGATTCTAAGTTTGGACCTGTAAAACTATTTTCTCCACTTCTTAAATAATCTCTTGCTGGACCAGCAACTTTTGTTGCAAGAATGACTTTGTCTCTTTTTTTTGTTTTTTCAAACCAGTTCCCAATAATTTTTTCTGTATCACCGTAGGTTTCTTTTCGAGGAGGTACTGCATATAATTCAGCAGTGTCCCAAAAGTTTACTCCTTGATCTAATGAAAAATCCATTTGTTCAAATGCTTCAAGTTCAGTATTTTGTTCTCCCCAAGTCATAGTACCGAGACAAATTGTACTTACTTTAATGTTGGTATTACCTAAATTTTTGTAATTCATTAGAAATATTAAGTTAAAATTTTGTTAATCTTTTAAGGTATCTTGAATAATTAGTAAAAGAATATATATATTGATCATTATGGAATTTGATAAAAACGGAATACTAAATAGAGCAAAAGCAGCTCAACAAACAGCTGCTGTAAT
Organism: uncultured Pelagibacteraceae bacterium; assembly: GCA_902633985.1. GTDB lineage: Bacteria > Pseudomonadota > Alphaproteobacteria > Pelagibacterales > Pelagibacteraceae > Pelagibacter. The sequence continues at coordinate 42,165 of CACPHV010000002.1, read as the reverse complement.
GGATGAAGGCTTAAGAGCCTACATGCTAAAAGTTTATAACTACATGGCAACAGGTATATTGCTAACTGGAATAGTAGCATTATTAACATTTAAAATGTCTGTTGTTACTAATGATGCAGGTTCAATCGTTGGTCTAACGCAGATGGGGAATGCAATTTATTTATCAGGTCTTAAATGGCTCGTAATGTTAGCACCTCTAGGTATCGTTTTTTACATGAGTTTTGGAATTAATAAGATGAGTGCATCAAAAGCACAAACTACGTTTTGGGTTTTTGCAGCTTTGATGGGTCTATCATTATCTTCAATTTTATTGGTTTATACTGGAATGAGTGTAACAAGAGTTTTCTTCATTACATCTGCAACATTTGGAGCGATGAGTATTTATGGATACACAACTAAAAGAGATCTTACAAAGTTAGGATCTTTTTTAATGATGGGTCTAATTGGAATAATTATAGCTTCAATTGTTAATATCTTTATGAAATCTTCTATGATGTATTTTGTGATTTCAATTTTAGGTGTTTTAATATTTGTTGGTTTAACAGCTTATGACACCCAGAAAATCAAAAATATGTATGTTGCGTCAGACTCAGGAGAGTTAATGGGGAAGAAAGCTGTAATGGGCGCTTTAACTTTATATCTAGATTTTATCAATCTATTTATAATGTTGTTAAGATTATTTGGTCAAAGAAGATAAATTTATTTTTGAAGTTTCTTCCAGTTGGTATTTTTTAATAAAATTCTAAGGTCGTAAGAATTTTTTAGTATTTTACCACTCGTATCAGTAATCAAATATTTAAGATTTTTATTTTTAGGCTTAAAATTTTTACAAATTTTATATAGGGCATTTTCAGTAGCATTTCTAAAAACACTAAACCCCACTTGTTTACTTGAAATACTTAAACCGTAATCTTTCCAAGAACCTTCAGAAACCATCTTGGCATATAAGTCTAATATAATTTTTAGCTCATCTTTTTCAAAAAAATGTTTTTCTTCTATTTTATTATGTGGATTATTTACTACTAATTTTAAATTACTACGCATCAATCTTATGTTTATTAATTAATGGTACCTGAAACCCTGTAAATATTATTGTTATTGGAAGCATTCCCCATACTTTAAAATTAACCCAAAATTCTTCTGTTTGAGTTCTCCAAACAATTTCATTTAATAAAGCAAGACCAAAGAAAAAATACATCCATCGTTTATTAAGAATTTCCCAACCAATATCAGTTAGAGGAATAGATTTACCCATAATTTTTTTAAGAATAGGTTCATTGGTAAAATATTTCCCAAAAAATAACGCAAGAGCAAACATAATATTAATGATAGTTGGTTTAACGTAAATAAATATAGGATCATTAAAGTAGATTGTTAATCCACCAAAAAAAGTAATTAAAATTCCACTTACCAAAGGCATTGGAGGAATTTTTTTTTCAAAAAACCAAACTACTGCTAATGCAACTAAAGTTGCAACTATTAGTGGAGGTATTGCTACAGATAAATTTTTACCACTATTGTAATAATAGAAAAAAAATATTGCTAAAGGACCGAAATCAGTAACAAATTTTAAAAAAGATTTATTCACTCAGAAGATATTAACATATTTGCCACATCACAAAACATTTATATTTTTAGCATTGATTTTTATTTCTAAATACCCATACTAAGATCAATGCCAGTTCAAAAAGCTAAATTTTCAATTGGAGACATTGTAAAGCATAAACACTTTGAATTTAGAGGTGTAATTTATGATGTTGATTTTGAGTTTAATAATTCTGAGGAATGGTATCAGTCTATTCCAAAAAATGTTAGACCAAGAAAGGATCAACCATTTTATCACCTATTAGCAGAAAATGATGAGATAACTTATGAAGCTTATGTTTCTGAGCAAAACTTGCTCATGGATGACTCTGATGAACCAATAAAACACCCTTTAATTGAAGAGATTTTTTCAGGAAAAAAAGGCTCTAGTTATTTCAAGCTTTCTAATTAAGGCAACCATCATTCAACCACATTTAGCTCAAATCTAGGCCATACAAATTAGCTATATTTTTAGTAACTTCTGGTCAAGAGTGTTAAACGTTAATTTCAATCTTATTATCTCCCCTCTGCATTCTTGATCAGAAAACTATTTCATAATAGAAATCACCAAAAAAATTCTAAATTAAAATATGATTAAACTTTTTGAACCTAACAAGATTTTCAAAATCACGTCAAAAGCACCTAAGTACGTTTTATTTTTGTTTATTGTTGTGTTGAGTGTTGGTTTAGTTGAAGCATTAATCATATCGCCTGAAGATTATAAACAAAGTGATGCAGTTAGGATTATGTATGTTCATGTTCCTGCCGCTTGGATTTCACTTGGAATATTTTCTTCTATAACTTTGTTATCTATTTGTGGTTTTGTATTTAGAAACAAAAACTTTTTTTTAATCTCTAAAAGTTTAGCTCCTTCAGGATTTGTTTTTAATATTATTGCTTTAGTTACAGGATCAATTTGGGGAAAACCAACTTGGGGAACATGGTGGGCTTGGGATGCAAGAATTACATCAATGTTAATATTAGCTTTATTCTATGCAATGTATTTAATTGTTTGGAGAATTTATGATAAGGAAGAAAAAGTCTACAAGATCTCAACTTTTATAACTATCTTAGGAATTATTAATGTTCCAATAATAAAGTACTCAGTTGATTGGTGGAATACACTCCATCAACCTGCATCTATTAATATTTTATCAAAAAGCTCAATTCATTCATCAATGCTTTACCCATTATTAATAATGACTGCGGCATTTGCTCTTTTTTCATTGTTAATTTTCTTAATGAAATATAATACAGAACTGATAAAAATTAAAAATAAAGGTTTAGATAGATTATGATAAATGAATTATTTTTTATGAATGGATATGCAGTGTATGTGTTATCTGCTTTTAGCTTTACGTTATTAAGTTTCTTAGGTTTATATTTGGTAACTAAAATGCAATTTGTTAAAGAACAAAACAAATTTGTTGCTAAATTTGGATCACTTACTAATGAGCAAGCTAATTCTGCAAAATCACAAAGAATAAATAAAGAAATTTTAGCAAACGTAATAAATAATTAACTTTTTAACCATGTATGGTCGAAAAGTTAAATTAAGATTTCTGTTTATAATAATAGTCTTAATTACTTTAATTTTAACAACATTTTTGATTTTAAAATCATTAGAGGAAAATGTTGTATATTTTCAATCGCCTTCTGAAATAAAATCGCTTACTGAAATAGATAAAAGCAAAATAAGAGTTGGAGGTATGGTTAAAAAAAATTCTATTTCTATAAATTCAAATGAAGTTAGCTTTATAATAACAGACTTTAAAAATGAAATAAATGTTACTTATTCGGGTGCAGTACCAAATTTATTTGCTGAGGAAAAAGGTGTTGTTGCAGAAGGTTTTTTGAAAGATAGAAACTTTTTCTCTGCAACAAAAATTTTAGCAAAGCATGATGAAAATTATATGCCACCAGAAGTAAAAGAAGCATTAGGGGAAAAATAAATTGATTTATAGTCTTGTTGGATATTATTCATTAGTAATAGGATTAATTATTGGATTATCATTATTTTATTTTTCATATAAAAATTTTAATAACTCAAACGTATTAGATAGCAAAATAATATCATTTACATTTTTACAATTATTTTTTGTTGTCATTAGTTTTTTGTGTTTGATTTTTTCTTTTGTTATTTCGGATTTTAGTAATGAAACAGTATTTAATAACTCTCACACTACTAAACCAATATTTTACAAAATAAGTGGAACCTGGGGGAATCATGAAGGTAGTTTATTACTATGGTTACTTGTTTTAACGTTGTTTATTTTTTTATTTTTAGTAAGAACTAAAAATCAACCAGTAAAATACAAAATTTTAACTCTAGTTTTTCAACAAATAATAATTGTTGGTTTCTTTTTATTTCTAATCAAAACATCAAATCCATTTAATTATATTTTTCCAATACCCACTGAAGGTCTTGGATTAAACCCAATTTTACAAGACCCTGCTTTAGCAATTCATCCACCTATTTTATATTTAGGCTATGTTGGTTCTTCAATTATTTTTTCATCTGTTCTGGCAGCAACAAGTTTAAAAATTATTTCTAGTAGTTGGGCATCACATATAAAAAAATGGATCTTAATTTCATGGATATTTTTGACTTTAGGAATACTGCTTGGATCAATTTGGGCTTATTATGAATTGGGCTGGGGAGGTTTTTGGTTTTGGGATCCAGTTGAGAATGTTTCTTTAATGCCGTGGCTTGCATTAACCACTCTTTTACATTGTATTTTAGTATTAGAAAAAAAATCTATTTTAACTTCATGGGTAATAATTCTTTCTATTGCAACATTTACATTAAGTATGTGTGGAACATTTTTAGTAAGATCAGGAATATTAAATTCAGTTCATACATTTGCCAATGATCCAGAAAGGGGTTTATTTATTCTTGTTTTTTTATTCATTTTGATTTTTTTATCTATTTTAATTTTTTTCTTTTTTCATAAAGATAATGACACAAAATCTTATAGTTTTTTTTGGTTGAGCAAAGAAACTTCAATATTAATTAATAACTGGTTTATGATGTATTTTTTATCAGTTGTATTAATAGGTACCGTTTATCCAATTTTTTTAGATGTAATTTCTTCTGAAAAAATATCTGTAGGACCACCATTTTATCATAAATTAATAATTCCATTTTTAATTCCATTTTTACTTATGATGGCTATAGGTCCAAAATTAAAATGGATAAAATCTCAATTAGAAGATAAAATTTACTTAATTTCTTTTTTAATTATCTCAATTTTATTAGCATTTTTAGTATTAAAAAATTTTAATCAAAATATTTTAATAAATACAATTTTGATATCGAGTGCGCTTTATTTATTCTTTATTACCTTGCGAGATTTTTTTGTAAAAAAATATAAAAATATTTCACAAAATATTGCTCATTTTGGATTTAGTTTATTGATTCTAAGTATCTTGTTTAACAATATATTTGCAAGCGAAATTATAACAAATCTTAAGGTCGGTGAAACTTTTGAAAATTCGAAAACTAAGATAGTTTTTGAAAGTGTTGATCAGAAAAAAGAAAAAAATTATAATGCTATTGTTGCGAATTTTTCTATAAGTAATTTAAATGGTGAAGAGGATAGATTTTCACCAGAGCTGAGAATCTATAATCAACCTGTCATTGCCACAAGTGAAGCTGATATCAAAACAACACTTATGTCAGATAAATTTATTGTAATTAATCTGGTTCAAAATCAAGATTTTTTCAACGTAAGATACCAAGTTAAACCATTTATGTTATGGATCTGGTTATCAGTAATTCTAATATCTTTTGCTGGCATTGTTAGTTTTTTACAAAAAAGATTATGAAAAATAAAATATTACCTTTTTTAGTTATTATTATTTTTGGAATAATATTTTTTATTTTTTATAAAGGTTTAGAAGACTCAAAAATATACACTCCAGATGTTAATACAAAAAAAGATATACCAGTGTTTAATACTAAAGAATTTTTTTCTGGAGAAAATGTGAATTCATCAAGTATCTTTGAGTTAGATAAGGTTTATTTATTAAATATTTGGTCATCTTGGTGTGTACCATGTCGACAAGAGCATCCTCTTTTGATGAATTTAAATTTAGAGGATAATTTAAATATTATTGGGATGAATTATAAAGATAATTTAAAAAATGCAGAAAGTTTTTTAAAAGAACTAGGAAACCCTTATAAACAAATCTTTATTGATTTGGATGGTACAATTGCAATTGAGTGGGGAGCATATGGGGTTCCCGAATCATTTTTAATTTATAATAATGAAATTATTAAAAAATATATTGGACCTCTTAACCAAGAATTAGTTGATGAAATTAATTTATTTATAAAATGAAATTTTTTAAATTTTTTTTAATTGTTATAATATTATTACCTTTAAGCAGTGTTAATTCAGAGGGAAACGATAAAAGAAATGAGATAACTAAAAATTTACGATGTCTTATTTGTCAAGGTCAATCGGTTTACGATTCTGACTCTGAATTTGCAAACAGTTTAAAAATTGTAGTTGATAAAAAACTGCAAGAGGGTCTTTCTGAAGATCAAATATATGAATATTTTAAAACAAAATATGGAGAATGGATACTCTACGATCCTGGTTTAAATAAAAACACATATATTCTTTGGTTATTGCCGATATTGATATTTTTAATCGGAGGTGCAATAATCTTCAAAAGCTTTATAGTTAAAAAATAAATTAATTAGTGATGAATTTAAAAAAATTTATAATTGGTCTGTTAATTATCACATTTACCTTTTCTTCAATTGCAGAGGAAAAAGTTTCAAAAGATCAAAATACAGAATTCAGTGTTTACACAGGTATGTTTGATTTTAGTGATGACGGAAAAAAATCAACTTTAATTGGTTTTCAACATCAGAATGAAAACTTAAATAGAGATACTTTCTTGGGAAATCTTTCTCCTATAACTGGATTTTTAATTACAGCTGATAATGCAGGATATCTTTATACAGGTGTTCAAGCTCAATATAAATTAGGAGTATTAAATTTAACTCCCAGCTTTACACCGGGAATATATCATGAGGGAGATGGTAAAGACTTGGGCCATTTAATTGAATTTAAAAGTGAGTTACAAATTTCACTTGATCTGTCAAAAACAAGTGAATTAGGTTTTTCCTACAATCATATATCTAACGCTAGTCTAGGAGATAAAAATCCTGGGGCAAATAGTTATATGTTTAATTTCTTCAAAAACTTTTAATAAAGGTACATCATGAATATCAACGACTGTTATAATTTTGACGATTTTAGAAAATTAGCAAAAAAGAAATTACCCGCTCCTATTTTTCATTATATAGATGGTGGAGCAGATGACGAGGTTACTTTAAATAGAAATACAAATGCTTTTAATGATTGTGATTTAGTCCCAAATATTCTTAACAGTGTAGGTGAGCCAGATTTATCAACTACTGTTTTTGGTAGAAAAATTAGTATGCCATTATTTTTATCTCCTACGGCAATGCAAAGTTTGTATGACCCTGAGGGTGACAAGGCTTCTGCAAGAGCTGCAGAGAAGTTTGATACAATTTATAGTATGTCTACAATGGCCTCGTTTTCAATTGAAGAGGTTGCAAATGTTTCCAGTGGCCCAAAACTTTTTCAACTTTATATTCACAAAGACAAATCAATAACTGATGATTTAATTGAAAGATGTAGTAGAGCTAATTTTGATGGAATGTGTATTACTGTTGATACACTTGTAGCTGGTAATAGAGAAAGAGATCATAGAACTGGATTTACGACACCACCTAAATTTACTTTAGATAGTTTATTGAGTTTTGCAATGAGACCTGGATGGGTTTTCAAATACTTTACTAATAAAAAATTTGAATTAGCAAATATAAAAAACAAAACTGATAAAGGGACAAATATTGCAAAATCAGTTATGGATTATATTAATGAACAATATGATCCGGCAATGAATTGGAAAGACGCAGAGTATTGTATAAAAAAATGGAATAAGCCTATGGCATTAAAAGGTGTAATGTCAGTAGAGGATGCTAAAAGAGCAATAGATATTGGTTGTACATCAATCATGATTTCAAATCATGGAGGAAGACAACTTGATGGATCAAGATCTCCATTTGATCAAGTAAAAGCAATTTCAGATGCAGTTGGTGATAAATTAGAAATTATTCTTGATGGTGGTGTAAGAAGAGGAACACATGTTCTCAAAGCTCTAGCTGCTGGAGCAACAGCTTGCAGTTTTGGAAAAGCATTTCTCTTTAGTTTAGGCGCAGGTGGACAAAAAGGTGTTGAGAGACTTTTAGAAAATATGCAAAAAGAAATTAGAAGAAATATGATTTTAATGGGTTGTAAGTCTGTTAAAGATCTTGATGCGTCAAAAATAATATATAGAGACTAAAATATAAGAATTTTAGGCATTTATTTGATAAATTAAATTTCCAAACTAAATAGACAAAAAACTAATTTTCGTTTAGTTTGTCGATTTTAAATTTTAAACTTTTATGGAACTTGCAAAATCTCTAGATAGACTTGGAACTGAAAGTGCTTTTTCTGTTTTAGCTGAAGCAAAAAAACTTGAAGCACAAGGTAAACCTATGATTCACTTAGGTCTAGGTCAACCTGATTTCAAAACTCCAAAGCACGTTGTTGAAGCAGCAAAAAAAGCTTTAGATGATGGTCATCACGGATATGTGCTTTCAAACGGAATTTTAGAATGTAGACAATCAGTTACTAGATGGATTAAGAAAAGATATAGCGCAGACGTAGATCCTGAAAGAATTATAATTATGCCAGGTGGAAAGCCAACAATGCATTATGCAATTCAGTGTTTTGGTGAGCCAGGTGCGGAGATAATTCATCCAACTCCAGCTTTCCCCATTTATGAATCAATGATTAATTATACTGGTTCTACAGCAGTACCTTACGATCTTACTGAAGATAAAGATTTAAAGTTTAGTGCAGATAAAATTTTATCTCTAATTACTGATAAAACTAGATTATTAATTTTAATAAATCCAAACAACCCAACAGGAAGTTTTGTAGAAAAATCAGAAATAGACAAATTAGCTGAAGGTTTAAAAAAGCATCCTCATGTTACTATTTTAAGTGATGAAATTTATAGTAGACAAATTTTTGATGATAAAGAAATGCCAACATTTTTTAATTATCCTGAGTTAAGAGAAAGATTAATAGTTTTAGAAGGTTGGAGTAAAGCTTACTCAATGACAGGTTGGAGACTTGGTTGGAGTTTTTGGCCAGAAAATTTAGTTGAGCATGTAAATAAATTATTAATTAATAGTGTCTCATGTGTAAATGCTGCTGCTCAGTTTGCAGGTATTGCAGCTTTAGATGGACCTGATGACTCAATTGATGAGATGATGGAAAAATTTACTTTAAGAAGAAAATTAATTCATGAGGGTTTAAATAGTTTACCAGGTGTAGAATGCAGTTTGCCTGGTGGAGCGTTTTATGCGTTCCCTAAAGTTATTGGAACTGGAATGGATGGAAGTGAATTTTGTAAAAGATCTATGCATGAAGCAGGGGTTGCTATAGTTCCAGGTACCGCTTTTGGAAAAACATGTAAAGATTACGTCAGATTTAGCTTTGCAGCCTCTCGAGATAACATTTCTAACGCATTAGAAAATATCAAAAAAATGCTAGGCTAAGCTATGTCTGAAATAGCTTTACCAAAAATTGATAGTTCTATTTTAAATAGAAAAAGTGAAATAGTAAAAAAACTTTCAAAGTTAACCAATATAGAAAATGTATTATGTGAGGCTGATGAATTGAGACCATATGAAACTGATGCTTTATCAGTTTATACCCAAACACCATTAGCAGTAGTACTTCCAGAAAATACAGAAGAAGTAAGTCAGATATTAAAATATTGTCATAGTGAAAATATTAAAGTTGTACCAAGAGGTGCAGGCACAGGATTATCCGGCGGAGCATTACCTCTTCAAGATGCTATTCTTCTTGGTTTAGGAAAATTTAATAAAATATTAGAAATTGATTACGAAAATAAATGTGTTGTGACTCAGCCAGGAGTTACAAATCTAGGTATTACTCATGCAGTTCAACACAAAGGATTTTATTATGCGCCAGACCCTTCGAGCCAGCTAGCATGTTCTATAGGTGGAAATGTTGCTGAAAATTCTGGTGGAGTTCACTCATTAAAGTATGGAACAACCACAAATAATATTTTAGGTGTACAAATGGTTATGATGGATGGAACTGTTTGTAGATTTGGAGGAAAATCTTTTGATCAAGAGGGATATGATCTTATGGGTTTAATTTGTGGTTCAGAGGGATTATTGGGAGTTGTCACTGAAGTTACAGTTAAAATTTTAAAAACACCCGAAGTAGTAAGAGCTGCTTTGATAGGTTTTCCATCTATTAAAGAAGGTGGAGACGCAGCTTCAGAAATTATTTCAAGTGGAATAGTTCCAGCAGGAATGGAAATAATGGATAAAGCTTTAATTGAGGCAACAGATAATTTTAGTAAAGCAGGATATCCACGAGACGCAGAATTATTATTAATAGTGGAACTTGATGGTACAGAATCAGAGGTTAATGAGTTAATTAAAAAAGTTGAGGTAATCTGTAAAAAAAATAATTGCTCTAGTCTTAAACTTAGCAATAGTGAGAAAGAAAGACTTTCATTCTGGGCTGGAAGAAAAGCAGCTTTTCCTGCATGTGGAGCTATGGCACCTGATTACTATTGTATGGATGGTTCCATTCCAAGAGGCAAGCTTGCTGAAGCATTATTAGAAATAAAAAAATTATCTGAAAAATATGAACTACCAGTGGCAAATTGTTTTCACGCAGGTGATGGAAATTTACATCCACTTATTATGTTTGATGGAAATGATAAAGAACAACTTAGAAAAACTGAAGAGTTCGGTTCAGAAATATTAAAAACATGTGTGAGACTTGGTGGGGTAATTACAGGAGAGCATGGTGTTGGTATAGAAAAGCGAGAACTTATGTGTGAAATGTTTAATGATAACGATATTCAACAACAATTGAGTATCAAAAAGTCATTAGATGAAAAAAATTTATTAAATCCTGGAAAAGTTTATCCTATACTTAGAAAATGTGCAGAGGAAGGAAGGGTTCATGTCCACAAAAATAAAGATAAATTCCCAGATCTTCCAAGATTCTAATAACGTCTATTATCCCAAAGATGAGACAGAAGTTTCAGATTTAATTAGGGAACTATATAAACAAGATTCTCCAACAGAAATTATCGGTAATAATTCAAAAAGTTTTATTGGAAATAAAACGCAGTCAGCTAATACTACGTCTTTATCTAAAATTTCAGGTATAATCGATTATAGACCTGAAGAATTGTATATTAAAGTTAAAGCTTGTACACCAATCAATGAAATCGAGCAGGTCTTAAGCGAAAATAATCAAGAGCTAGCTTTTGAACCAATAGACTTTGGATATATTAAAGAGGGCAAGTCAAACAAAGGAACAATAGCAGGTTACTTATCTTGTAATTATGCAGGCTCACGAAGATTTAAAGTTGGCAGTGTGAGAGATCATGTCCTAGGTTTTAAGGGCGTTAATGGAAAAGGAGATATAATTAAATCAGGAGGCACTGTTGTAAAAAATGTTACAGGTTATGATTTATCAAAACTTATAGCTGGTTCATTTGGTACTCTTGTTGCTTTAACCGAAATTACATTAAAGGTTTTACCTAAAAAAGATTCCTCGAAAACTATAATAATTTATCCTAACAATTTCGAACAAATTTATGATTTTTTTAACAAACTATCTAGCTCAAGTAGCGAAATTTCTGGTGCCGTCTTTGTTCCTGAACAATCAAAAGACAAAGATTTCATTGGTAAAAAAAATTCTGTTTTTAAGTTTAATGATCTTAAATCAAATGTATCGTTTATAGCATTTAGAGTTGAAGGAGATAAAATTTCAATTGAAGAAAAAATTAATAATTTAAAAAAAGAACTTGAACTAAATAATTCAGAAATTTCTACTCTTGATGTCTACCAATCAGAACCATTTTGGAAAAAAGTAAATAATTTAGAAGTATTTGAAAAGACTGAGCATAATTTAGTACGTATGGTGATACCACCCGGAAATGGTTCAAAATTATGCAAACATTTAGAAAATAACCATAACTATTTTGTTGATTGGTGTGGGTCGTTATTCTGGATTGAAGTTAATAGTAAAAAAGAGGAAAAGATTAAAGAATTAAAAAAAATGGCAAATGATTTTGGAGGTTATTTAACTGTAATTAAAACTTCATCAGAATATGATTATGGTGAACCAATCTTTACTGTTGATAAAGTTCGTTTAATGATTTCAGAAAAAGTAAAACAAAGTTTTGACCCAAAAAGAATATTAAACCCAGGTAAAATGTACAGAGGAATTTAATGCAAACAAAATTTACTGAAGAACAACTTAGAGATCCTGATAATTTTGCAAACGAAAAAGTTTTTAAAAAATGTGTGCATTGTGGAATGTGTAATGCTACATGTCCTACGCATCAACTTTTGGGTGACGAGTTAGATGGACCTAGAGGACGAATCTATCTAATAAAAGATATGTTGGAGAATAATAGGAAGCCAACTGAAAAAGTTGTAAAGCATATCGATCGATGTCTCTCATGTTACAGTTGTATGACTACGTGCCCAGCTGGTGTAAATTATATGCACATAATTGACCACGGAAAAAAATATATTGAAAAAAATTATCAAAGATCATTCTTTGATAGATTAATAAGATACTTTTTATCCATTACTCTACCAAATACAAAAGTTTTTAGATTATCAAGTTTATTAGTAAAATTATCTAAGCCATTCAAATTCTTAATGCCTTCAAAAATAAAGGATATGATTGAGTTAATGCCTACAAAATTTCCTAAGAAAAGCTTACCAATTAAAGAAGTTTACAAATCCTCTACTAAAAAAAAGAATTGCTAGAGTTGCTCTTTTAACAGGATGTGTACAAAAAGAAATATCTCCTCAAATTAATGAAGCAACAATAAGGCTATTAAACAGACACGGTGTAGAAGTAGTTGTTCCAAAAAAAATTCGTTGTTGTGGATCTTTAAATCATCATCTTGGAAAAGAGGAGGATGCACATCAAGATTTTAAAAATAATATAAACACTTGGTATGAGGAGCATCAAAAAGGAAATTTAGATGCAATTTTATCAAACACATCAGGTTGTGGAACAACAATGAAAGATTATGGATTTATTTTTCGTGAAGACAAAGAACTAAGTAAAAAAGCTAAAGTAATATCTGAATTAACAAAAGATATAACAGAATATATCTTTGAAAGTTTAAAACTTGATATTAAAGATAAAGATAAAGAAAAAAAATATAAAGTAGCTTATCACTCTGCGTGTTCAATGCAGCATGGTCAAAAGATCCACTCACAGCCGGTTTCATTACTTGAGAAAACTAATAATGAAATTATGGAAATTCCTGAAGGACATATATGTTGTGGATCAGCTGGTACTTACAACATATTGCAATCAAAAATTGCAAAACAATTATTGAAGAAAAAAGTAAATAATATTGAAAGTTTAAATCCAGATTTTATTTCTACTGGAAATATTGGTTGTATTACCCAAATCGCTCATGGTACTAAAGTTCCAATATTACATACAATTGAAGTTTTAGATTGGTACACTGGCGGACCAAAACCTGAAATTTTAAAATAGAAATTATGAAAAAAGTTTTAATTACAAGACGCTTGATAAGAGAAAGTGAAGACAAAGCATCTAAGTTATTTGAAGCAAAATTTAATACTAATGATGAACTTTATTCACAAAAAAAAATTATTGAAATGAGTCAAGGATTTGATGGCATATTATCATCACTAACTGAAAAATTAGATGCAGAAACAATCAATCAATTACCAGATACAATTAAAATAATTTCTAATTTTGCAGTTGGATTTGGAAACATTGATTTAGAAGCAGCAAAGAATAGAGGTATAGCAGTTACAAATACACCAGAAGTTTTATCAGATGCTACAGCAGAGATTGGAATTTTATTAATTCTAGGAGCATGCAGAAGAGCTTCTGAAGGAATAGAATCTGCAAAAGAGGGTGGATGGAAATGGTCTGCTGACTATCTAATTGGAAAACAACTTACTGGAACAAGATTAGGAATTTTAGGTATGGGTCGTATTGGCCAAAAAATTGCAAAAATTGCAAAATCTCTGGGTATGGTTATTCATTATCATAATCGTTCAAAATTAAATGAAGATAAAGAGCAAGGTGCAACTTATCATGATAGCATAAAAAGTCTTTTTTCAGTCTCAGATGTTTTATCAATTTGTTGTCCAGCAACTAAAGAAACAGAGAACTTAATTAATAAAGAAACTGTTGAGTATTTCCCCAAAGGTGCTGTGATAACAAATGTTGCTAGAGGCGATATAGTTGATGATGAAGCTTTAATTGATGCATTGAATAGAAGAAAAATTTATGCAGCTGGATTAGATGTTTATAAAAATGAACCAAATTTAAATCCTGGTTATTTAAAAATCCCAAGCGCTTTTGTTTTACCTCATCTCGGGAGTGCAACAAAAGATACAAGAATTGCAATGGGAAATTTAGCAATTGATAATCTAGATGAGTTTTTTAGAACTGGAAACTGTATAAATAAAGTAAATTAAAATGTCTAAATCGATAGCTTTCATCGGTGTTGGAAATATGGGTTGTCCAATGGCTGAAAACTTAATGAAGGCAGGTAAATCTGTAAAAGTTTTTGATGTCTCAAAAAAAATGCTTGAAATTGCAAAAGATAAAAATCTTGAAACAATCGAAAATTTAGATGATTTAATAACAGCTAATGTTGAAACAGTGATAACCATGCTTCCAGAGGGTAAGCATTCTAAGGATGTTTATTTAGGAGAAAGCGGAATAATAAATAAAGTTTCAAAAGATTGTCTTTTAATTGATTGTTCAACAATTGATATTCAAACTTCTGTTGAAATTGGGAAAAAAGCTTCGGAATTAGGAATAAAAATGATTGATGCTCCGGTTAGTGGTGGAGTAATGGGAGCTCAAAAAGCAACATTAAATATAATGGTTGGTGGATCCAAAGAAGCATTTGATAAAGCATTTCCTTTGTTAAAAATCATGGGAAAAAATATATTTCATGCAGGTGATTTAGGTAGTGGGAATGGTGCTAAGATTTGTAACAATATGGCTTTAGGGATTGCAATGATTGCTGCTTCAGAGTCATTAATGTTAGCGAAAAGATTAAACATCGATATTAAAAAAGTTCATGAAATCATGAAAAATGCATCAGGTAACAGCTGGCCAATTTCTGTTTATCCACCTTTACCAGGATTAATTGATGGAACACCTTCTAATAACAATTATCGACCAGGTTTTTCTGCAGGAATGATGAATAAAGATCTTAAACTTGCAAATGATTGTGCTCAAAGTGTAAATGCTGAAACACCATTAGGAAAAAAGGCCCTAGAAATCTATGATCAGTTTTGTAAAGAAGGAAATGATACTAAAGATTTTTCAGCGATTTCAAAATCAATAGGTGGTGATGCTTGGGATTATCCGATTGATTGAAAATATTTATTTGTAATTAAATCGTATCCATTTACTATTTCTATTACTTGATTCCAAAACAGTTTCTATAAATTTCATCCCCTCAATACCATCATAGATAGTTGGATAACAATCATTTGACTGCTCATAGTTTTGTTTATTTATTTTGGCAAACAGTACTTTAGAAACATCGCTGTATATATTTGCAAACCCTTCTAAATATCCTTCAGGATGTCCTGGAGGAATTCTTGTAACATCATTAGCTTCTTTACCAGTGCTACCACTTCCTCGTGTAATTTTTTGAGTTGGGTTTCCATACTTTGTATAATATAGGTAATTAGGATCTTCTTGTCTCCACTCTAATCCTCCATTTTCACCGTAAACTCTTATTTTAAGATTATTTTCATTACCAACTGCAACTTGACTAGACCATATTGAACCTTTAGCACCATCTTTAAATCTAAGCATGATCTGTGCATTGTCATCCAGTTTTCTTCCCTTAACAAAAGTATGAATATCTGCTGATAACTCATCTAACTCTAACCCAGTAATAAATCTAACAAGATTAAATGCGTGAGTTCCTATATCACCTATACACCCACCTTCTCCTGACCTTTTAGGGTCAGTTCTCCACTCAGCTTGCTTTAATCCAGTATCTTCAGCTTTTGTCGATAACCAATCTTGAGGATATTCTGCCTGTATCACTCTTAAGGATCCAAGATCTCCCTTTTTAATTAGAGATCTTGCATGTCTAACCATTGGATATCCAGTATAATTATGTGTTAAAGCAAAAATTAATTTCTTATTTTCTACTATATCTTTGAGAGAATTTGCTTCTACGCTTGATAAAGCAAGAGGCTTATCACAAATAATATGAATACCTTTTTCAGCAAAAATTTTTGCTACTGGTACGTGAAGATGATTAGGAGTAACTATAGAAACAACATCTATCCCATCAGTACGAGCAGACTCTTTTTCTGCCATTTCTTGATAACTTTCGTAGATTCGCTCTTCCACCAATCCAAGGTTAATTCCAGTTTTTTTTGAATTATCAAAATTAGATGAAAAACATCCTGCTACTAATTCGTAATAGCCATCAAGTCTCAAAGCTATTCTGTGAACACCTCCAATAAAAGCGCCTTCTCCTCCACCGACCATTCCGATACGGATTTTTCTTTGCACTAATTTATACCCAACATTTTTTTATTAGCCTCAATATCAGCACCACTTCCTGCAAAATCGTCAAATGCTTTTTCTGTAGTATTGATAATATGATTTTTAATAAATTCAGCTCCTTCTCTTGCTCCATCTTCTGGATGTTTCAAACAACACTCCCATTCAAGAACTGCCCATCCATCATAACCATATGAAGTAAATTTTGAAAAAATTGATTTAAAATCTACTTGTCCATCACCAAGTGATCTAAATCTACCAGCTCTATTAACCCAAGATTGAAAACCACCATACACCCCTTGTTTTCCAGTAGGATTTAACTCCGCATCTTTAACATGAAACATTTTTATTTTTTCATGATAAATATCTATATGAGCCAGGTAATCTAAATTCTGCAAAACATAATGGCTAGGATCATAAAGCATATTGCATCTTTTATGATTGCCAACTTTTTCTAAAAACATTTCAAATGTAATACCATCGTGAAGATCTTCACCAGGATGAATTTCATAACAAAGATCGACTCCATTTTGATCAAATTGATCAAGAATTGGTTTCCATCTATTTGAAAGCTCAATAAATGCATTTTCAATTAATCCTTCTGGTCTTTGTGGCCAAGGATAAACATAAGGCCAAGCTAGTGCTCCTGAAAAAGTAACATGCCTATCTAGCCCAAGATTTTTTGAGGCCTTAGCTGCCATCATTAATTGATTTACTGCCCACTCTTGTCTTGCTTTTGGATTTCCTCTAACCTCAGGTACTGCAAATCCATCAAATGCTGTGTCGTATGCTGGATGTACAGCAACCAATTGCCCTTGAAGATGTGTTGATAGTTCAGTGATCTCGAGATTATATTTTTTTGTTATTCCTTTGATTTCGTCGCAATAATCTTTACTTTCAGATGCTTTCTTTAGATCAATTAATCTACCATCCCAACTTGGAATTTGAACACCTTTATAACCTAATGAAGATACCCATTTACAAATATTATCTAAAGAATTAAATGGTGCATCTTCACCTACAAATTGTGCTAGGAAAATTGCAGGACCTTTTATATTGTTCATAATCTCCCCCTTTTTTAAATATATTTACAATTTATTTTATATAAAAAAAAATACTAGCAGCCACAACTCATCTTGGATAGACTATTCTTCAGAAAAATAAACTAAGAGGAGATAAAATGAAAAAAATAATGATTTTATTGTTTGTTTCTCTATTTTCGTTCTCTGTAAATTCAAATGCTAAGTCTATAACATTAGGATGGGCCGCTTGGGACCCAGCTAATGCTTTGCAAGAATTAACGAAAGAATTTACTGCTGAAACTGGAATAGAAGTTAACTTTGAGTTTGTACCATGGCCAAATTTTGCTGACCGTATGTTAAATGAACTTAACAACAAAGGTAAAACATTTGACTTATTAATTGGTGACTCACAATGGATCGGTGCTGGAGCTGTTTATGGGCATTACGTAAAATTGAATGACTTCTTTGATAAAGAAGGAATTTCAATGAGTGATTTCTCGCCAGCTACAGTTTATGCGTATTCTACTTGGCCTAAAGGCAGTAAAAACTACTATGCATTACCTGCCATGGGAGATGCATTGGCTTGGGCTTATAGAAAAGACTGGTTTGATAGACCAGAACTTAAATCTGAGTTCAAAAAGAAACACGGATATGATCTAGGAGTTCCTGCTAACTGGAACCAATTACATGATATGTGTAAATTCTTCCAAGGAAGAGAAATTGATGGTCAAAAAAGATATGGGGCTGCAATTAACACAGAGCGTGGATCAGAAGGTATAACAATGGGTGTTACAGCTGCTATGTATGCATGGGGTATGGAATATGAAAATCCTAACAAACCATACGATATGGAAGGATATTTCAATTCACCACAAGCTGTAGAAGCGGTTGAGTTTTATAGAAAGTTATATGAAGACTGCGCACCTCCAGGACACTCTGATGCTTACATGGTTGCAAATTTAGATGCCTACAAATCAGGACAAGTTGCATTCCAAATGAACTGGTATGCTTTCTGGCCTGGTGTTTCTAAAGAAGACAGCGATGGAAGAGTTAGTGGCTTCTTTGCAAATCCTAAACAAAATGTTGCAGCTGCAACATTAGGTGGACAAGGTATATCTGTTGTTAAATACTCAGATAAACAAGATCTTGCTCTTGAATATATCAAATGGTTTGCAAGACCAGATGTGCAACAAAAGTGGTGGGATTTAGGTGGATACTCATGTCATAATGATGTTTTAAATTCACCATCATTTCCAACATCAACTGTTTACGCACAAGGATTCTTAGACTCAATGGGAATTGTCAAAGATTTTTGGCAAGAACCAACTTTCGTTGAGTTAATGCTTCCTATGCAAGAGGCAATTCACGACTATGTTGTTAATGGAAAAGGAACTGCTAAAGAAGCTCTAGATAAAATTATCGAAGAGTGGGTTGAAGTATTCGAAGCAGACGGAAAACTTTAACATTAATAGTTAAGAAATTAAAAAATTAGGGGGGGTTAAACCTCCCCTTTTTTTATTAAAAATTCATATGAGCGTTAAAAAAAAATTTAAGGGACTTTCCGATAAGGCTGTAGGTTGGCTTTTTATTGGACCAACTGTACTTCTGCTACTGGCTATAAATATTTATCCATTGGTCTATGCAATTAAAATGTCTTTTACAAATTTTTACGCAAATAAAATTGGAAGAGAACCTCAATTTGTTGGTTTAAAAAATTATATTAAAGTTCTTAATAAAGAAGCCATATGGGAAAAAATGCAAGTTACAGCAAGTTTCATGTTTTGGACTTTGTTACTACAAGCAATTATAGGTTTAGGTTTAGCTTTACTTCTAAACAGAAAATTTAAAGGCAATGAACTACTAACCACATTAATTGTTTTACCCATGATGTTATCACCTGCAGTGGTAGGGGTATTTTGGACTTATCTTTATAACCCTCAAGTAGGACTATTTAATTACATGGTTAATTTTTTCTATGATTTAGGAAGCTTTGACATGATTGGTTCAAGCACGCTTGCTCCTTGGGCTATTGTAATTGTTGATACATGGATGTGGACACCTTTTACAATGTTAATTTGCTTGGCAGGTCTAAGATCTGTTCCAAATTATTTATATGAAGCTGCAGAGGTTGATAGAGCCAGTAAATGGCAGCAATTTATATATATTACTTTGCCTTCCGTTCTACCATTTTTATTATTAGCTCTGCTTTTTAGAGGGATTGAGAATTTCAAAATGTTTGACATGGTTGTTGAGTTAACTTCTGGTGGACCTGGGTCTGCCACTGAGCTTGCCTCAATAAATTTAAAGAGAGAAGCGTTTGAAAAATGGAAAACAGGTTACAGCTCAGCATTTGCCGTTATTCTTTTTGTTACCATATTTGGTTTTGGAAATGTCTATGTAAAAGTAATGAACAAAATAAAGGAACGCTGATGGATACTTCTAGATCATATTTGGAACCTTCGTCTTTTTCAAAAAAAATGGCTGCTGCTATTATAATAGTTTATGCCGTAGTTACTTTGATACCAATATCTTGGATGGTAATGACAAGTTTTAAAAATGTTGATAGTGCTATTTCATATCCACCAGAAGTATTGTTTGAACCATCGCTAGAGGGATATGTTAACTTATTTACCAATAGATCAAGACAATCACAGGAATATCTTGACTCATTGCCACCCCCAGAAAATTGGTATGAAGAACTAGTTAGAAGCAGAGAGATGGTTATAACAGGACCATCGAAATTTTTAGGAAGATACTCAAACTCAATGATAATTGGTTTTGGTTCAACTTTTGCGTCTGTATTCTTAGGAGCGTTGGCTGCATATGCATTTTCAAGATTTAGAGTTCCTTTAAAAGATGATTTGTTATTTTTTATTCTTTCAACCAGGATGTTCCCACCAATAGCAGTGGCTGTTCCTATATTTATTATGTATAGAAAATTAGGGCTTGGGGATACTCATCTTGGAATGATCATATTGTATACAGTTGTAAACTTAAGTTTAGCAGTATGGTTATTAAAAGGATTTATGGATGAAATTCCTAAAGAATATGAAGAAGCAGCCATGATTGATGGATATTCTAGACTTCAAGCTTTCTTTAAAGTTGTTCTTCCACAAGCAATGACTGGCATAGCTGCAACTGCAATTTTTTGTATGATTTTTTCATGGAACGAATACGCTTTTGCTGTTTTACTAACTCAATTCAATGCACAAACAGCTCCACCATTTATTCCTACAATCATCGGTGAAGGTGGACTTGATTGGCCAGCAATTGGTGCGGGAACAACTTTATTTCTACTACCAGTAATGATTTTTACAATCATTTTAAGAAAACATCTTTTAAGAGGAATTACCTTTGGAGCAGTTAGAAAATAATGCAAGAGGAAAAATCATTAATGAGGAAAATATTTAGAAGAGTTTATTGGGAAAACTTATCTACAATATTAATTTTAATTGGGGTTTTCATGTTGTTGCAACCATTTGCAATGTGGATGTTTACATATTCTTTTATTGTAATTTTAGTAGGAACTATAGGTTTCATAATCACAAGCCACTTTCCGGATTAATATGTCTCAAATTAAAATAGTAAATTTACAAAAATCATTTGGTGATTTTACTGCAGTTAAAAATTCTAATTTAACGATTAATGATAAAGAGTTCTTTGTTTTACTTGGACCATCTGGTTGTGGAAAGACCACAACACTTCGAATGATTGCAGGATTAGAATTACCTACATCTGGTGAGATATATCTTGGAGATGAAGAGGTTGGAATGTTAAGAGCATCAGAAAGAGATATTGCTTTTGTTTTTCAATTGTTTGCCCTCTACCCACACATGAATGTAAGAAACAACTTATCATTCCCTCTTAAAATGCAGGGCTATAAAAAAAGTGATATCAAAAATCGGGTTGAAGAAGCAGCAAAACTTTTAAGAATTGATCACATTTTAAATTCTAACATTTCTTCACTTTCGGGTGGAGATAGACAACGGGTAGCTTTAGGTAGAGCGCTAGTTAGAAGACCAAAAGCATTTTTAATGGATGAGCCATTGGGAACTTTGGATGCTGAATTTAGAGAATTAATGTGCTTGGAATTAAAAAAACTACACTTGGATATTGGAGCAACCACAGTTTATGTAACTCATGATCAGTTAGAAGCAATGTCATTAGCTGATCGAATTGCAGTTATGGATGGTGGTGAAATATTACAAGCTGATGAGCCTAATATTATTTACAATAAACCTAAAACTAAATTTGTAGCTTCATTTATAGGATCTCCAGGTATGAACTTTTTTGAGGTTAATGAGGGAATTTCTAAAGATCAATCTTTTATAAATATTGAAGGTACTAAATTTGATATTCCCAAACAACTTGAGGAGTCAAATGGAAGTAAAAATTTCTTTGGTATACGTCCAGAAAATTTAACACTAAGTAATAGTGAAGGTCTTAAAGGTTCAGTTTTTGGACTAGAGTATTTAGGATCTAGAAAAATAATTACAGTTAAAACGAGTTTTGGTGAAATTAAAGTTAAAACAGATATTTCTGTTAACGTTAAATTAAATGAAAATGTGCAGGTTAAACCCTCAAATAATAATATTATTATTTTTGACGGTGAGACTGACAAATCTTTAAACAGCGAGTTTATAAAATAATGGCAAAAGTAGAATTAAAAAAATTATTTAAAACTTATAACAAAAAAATTAAAGCTCTAGAGGATATAAATCTAACAATTGAAGATGGTCAATTTTTTGTATTACTGGGTCCATCTGGTGCTGGAAAAACCACAACACTTAGATGTATAGCTGGTCTAGAGAAAATTGATTCTGGAGATGTATTATTTAATGATGAAAATATAACTCATGATCAACCTGCTTCAAGAGATGTGACTTTTGTTTTTCAACAATACTCTCTTTATCCTCATTATACTGTTTATGAAAATCTTGCTTTTCCATTAAGGTCACCAATGAGAAAACTTCCTGAGGAAGAAATAAAAAATAAAGTTGAGAAAATTGCTGAAATGCTCAAAATTACAAACAAATTAAAAAATAAAGCAACTCAACTTTCGGGTGGAGAAATGCAAAGAGTAGCTATTGGTAGAGCTCTTGTTCGTGAACCAAATATCTATTTAATGGATGAGCCACTATCTTCATTAGATGCCAAACTAAGAGAAACACTTAGAGTTGAATTAAAAAATATTCAATTAAATTTAAACGCTACTATTTTGTATGTTACACATGATCAGGCTGAAGCAACAACATTGGCAGATAAAATTGGAGTTTTAAAAGAAGGCAAAATTGTTCAAATTGGAACTCCTGAAGAAATTTATGAAAATCCAAATTCAATTTATGTATCCCAAAGATTGGGATCACCAAAAATAAATATTTTACCTGGTTCTTTATTTAAACTAGATAACAACATACCAAAAATTGGACTTAGACCAGAAAATATAGATTTAGGTGACGGACCATATGAAGGAAGGGTTATTTCTATAGAAAATTTAGGTTCAGAGACTGTTGTGGCTATTAATTTTCAAGATAATGAAATATTAGCATCAATTCAGGGTAGCTATAAATCATCAATTAATGAAAAAATTAATTTTGACTTTAATACAAATAAAGTTTTAAAATTTGATAACGAAGACCAAAGGATATATGAGCGTTAGTTTTTTAATTTCTCAAGCAAAAAATATTCAAATAGTCATTGATGAAAATGCAGCAGAAATTGAAGCACTAGATCAAAATATTGGGGATGGGGATCATATATTTAATGTGCAAAGAGGTCTTAAGTTAGTAGTTGAGCTTGAAAATGATATTAAAAACCTACCTTTGCAAAAAGGTTTAAATATGATCGCTATGAAAGTCTTGTCAGGTATAGGTGGCTCCTCTGGAGCTTTGTTTGGAACTTTTTTCATGTCTATGGCTAAAACACCAGATCTAGATAAAAATATAGATTTTAACAAAGCGTGTGAAATGGTCATAACAGGAATTAATGCAATGAAAGAAAGAGGAAAAGCAGATATTGGAGAAAAAACAATGATGGATGTTTTAATTCCAGTATCAGAAAAACTTAATGAATTAAAAAGTAGTAATGCAGATATGAAAGAAGGGTTAAGTGAGATAATAAAAATTGCTGAAGACAGAATGTTATCAACAAAAGACATGCTTGCTACCAAAGGTAGAGCTTCATTTTTAGGAGAACGTGCCAAAGGTCATATAGATCCAGGCGCTCGTTCATCACAACTTATAATCGATACAATATGCAAATCACTAATTAACAAATAGGAGGAAATATGAAAAAATTTATAAATAATGTTGACGATTTTTTAAAAGAAAGTCTTAGTGGATTTGGTAAAGCGCATAGTGATATAATTAAAGTAAATTTTGAACCAAACTTCATTTCTAGAAAGACAAAAACTAAAGAAGGAAAAGTGTCTTTAATTTCAGGTGGAGGAAGTGGACATGAACCTATGCACGGTGGTTTTGTTGGTCATGGAATGCTAGATGCAGCATGTCCAGGTTTTGTTTTTTCAGCACCCACTCCAGATCAAATGCAAGCAGCTGCTGAACATGTGGATAGCGGAGCTGGTGTTTTGTTTATAGTTAAAAATTATTCTGGAGATATTATGAATTTTCAAATGGGTGCCGAAATGTACTCAGGTAAAAATGATAGCATCATTACTAACGATGACGTTGCCGTTGAAGACTCAACATTTACAACTGGAAGACGTGGTGTCGCCGCAACAGTTTTGGTTGAAAAGATTGTTGGATCCCTTGCTGAGAATGGAGGTTCGTTAGAAGAATGTAAAAAACTTGGTGAAAAAGTAAACAAAAACTCTGGAACTATGGGCGTTGCTTTTACTAGTTGCACCGTTCCTGCTGCAGGCAAACCAACTTTTGATATTGGAAATGATGAAATGGAATTTGGTGTAGGTATACACGGAGAACCTGGACGAAAGAGAGAAAAAATTCAACCATCAAAAAAAATAGTCAATAATATGTTGGAAGCTATACTTGATGATTTAAAACTACAAAAAAATGAAAAGACGCTTCTATTTATAAACGGTATGGGCGGAACTCCTCTTACTGAATTATATTTAGTATACGATGATGCTTGTGAAATTTTAAAATCTAAAGGAATTGAAATTACAAGGAGTTTAGTTGGTAATTATTGTACATCACTTGAAATGCAAGGAGCATCAGTAACACTCTTAAAATGTGATGAGGAAATTTTAAAAAATTGGGATGCACCTGTTCATACTGCAGCTATGCGTTGGGGTATGTAATAATTTCAATTAGAAATTGAAATTTTTTTAAAAAATTGTTTAATATGGGTCATTTTGGCTTATCTTTTAGAAAGACTCTAATCTGAATCTATGTTTTATTTTCGACAGTTAATTAACTAGAGGAGAAGAAATGATTAAAAATAAAAAATCATTGAAGGGTTCTAAAACTCCTTCAAGAAGAAAGTTCTTCAAAGCCGCAGCAGCAACTGGTGCAGCCGCAGCAACAGCTGTAGCAATGCCAAACGTTGCTTTTGGTGCTCCGCAAACATTAAAGATGCAAGCAGCATGGCCATCAGGTGCTAATATCTTTTTTGAAATGGCCGGAGACTATGCCAAAATGGTTGGAGACATGTCAGGTGGAAGTTTAAAAATTGATCTTCAGCCTGTTGGTGCAGTTGTAAAAACTGGAGAAATTGGACAAGCTGTAAGTGACGGTGTTCTTGATATGGGACACTGGGTTACTGCTTATTGGTATGGAAAAAATCCTGCCGCGTCTCTTTTCGGAACTGGCCCATCTTACGGTCTGTCATCTCAAGAAGTAATGGCTTGGATGGAAGAAGGTGGTGGAAGAGCATTGTATGAAGAAACATTAGCAAAAGTTGGATACGACTATGTTGGTGTTTTTGCGATGCCTATGCCAGCTCAACCTTTTGGTTGGTTCAAAAAGAACGTAACCAAAGTAAGCGACGTTAAAGGAATGAAGTATAGAACAGTTGGTCTTGCAACTAACGTTCTTACTGCAATGGGTATGGTAGTTAGACAATTACCAGGTGGTGAAATTCAGCCAGCGATGAAAACTGGTTTGATTGAAGCTGCTGAATTTAATAACCCTACTTCAGACTCTCAATTTGGTATGCAAGATGTTTCTAAGCATTATCACTTAGGATCTTTCCACCAATCACAAGAGATGTTTGAAATACCTATTAACAAAAAAACATTTAATAGCTTATCTCCTGCAAACCAAGCAATATTAAAAAATGCTTCGTATGCAGCAAATACCGCTAACTACTTTAAAGCTTTGGTAAGATACTCAGCTGATTTATCTAAATTGATGAATGAGCACAAAGTAAACGTTTACCAAACTTCAGATGCAATTTTAGCAGAGCAGTTAAAAGGTTGGGATAAAGTTGTAGGTGATTTTTCTTCTAAAGATCCATTCTTTAAGAAGATTGTTGATTCACAAAAAGCTTATGCGAAAAGAGTAATGAAATACTTACTAATGAATCAGCCTAACTACAGACTTGCTTATGAAAATGAGTTTGGTCCGTTAGCGAAAGTTAAAATCTAAGGTTTAAAAATATAAAAAATTAAGGGGGCTTTTTAGCCCCCTTTTTTTTAATTGAATTAATTAAGAAAATTAAGATAAGCTATTAAAATATGTACTCTTATATAAAATTTGCAGACACACTTAGCTCCTCAATGGGCAAAGCCTTCTCATGGTGCATAGTAATTTTAATGGGTGGAACATGTTACGAGGTCATAATGGCTTATGCATTTAATGCACCTACTTTATGGAATTTTGATTTTAGTTTACAGATGTATGGAGCAATATTTATGATGGCTGGAGCTTACACTTTAGCAACAGAGGCTCACGTGAGAGGAGATGTTATTTACAGGTTGTTCCCAACTAAAGTTCAAGGATGGATTGATTTAATACTTTATTTTATCTTCTTTTTTCCAGGGGTAATTGCACTTGCATTTTATGGATATGAGTATGCAGCTAAAGCATGGATGGTAAAAGAAACAAGCTGGAATAGTCCAGCACAAATTCAAATTTATATGGCAAAATCACTGATACCTTTATCCGGAATGCTTCTTACTCTCCAAGGAATTAGTGAAGTTTTTAGAGCAATTATTTGCATTAGAACGGGACATTGGCCAGAGAGAGATGCTGGTGCAGAAGAAACAGAAAAAATTTTAATGAGAAAATCTAAAGAGGAAGAAAAAATAGATGTTGTTTAGTCTAACAAATCCAGAAATTGCAATTTTAATGATGGTGATATTTCTGTTTGCTGTATTACTAGGATTTCCCATTGCATTTACCTTAATGGCAATGGGTTTAGGATTTGGGTATTACGCATATTTTGATCCCTCAAGAATGGATCATCTATTAGACAATAGGATATTTAATTTATTTGTTTCAAATACCTACTCTGTCATGGATAACCATGTCCTCACCGCCGTACCTTTATTTTTATTTATGGGTTATTTAGTTGAAAGAGCAGGTATAGTTGCAAGATTGTTTTATGCCATAAGACTTGCATCTCATTCTCTTCCAGCATCAATGGCAGTTGCTGCCCTTGTTACTTGCACTTTATTTTCCACAGCAACGGGTATAATTGGAGCAGTTGTAACTTTAATGGGTTTGCTTGCTTGGCCTGCAATGGTCAAAGCTGGTTATGATAAAAAATTTGCATCAGGAGTAATATGTGCTGGAGGATGTTTAGGAATTTTAATTCCTCCCAGTATTATGCTTATTGTTTACGCAGTAATAGCTCAGTTATCCCCATTAAGATTATTTGCAGCAGCAATATTTCCTGGTTTGATGTTAGCGGGTTTATATATTTTATATGCAATTATTTTGGCTTACTTTAATCCATCAGTTGCACCCAAGCCTCCTAAAGAAGAAATTCCTCCAAGATCAGTGATCTTAAAAGAAGTTTTAGTTTCATTCTTACCATTATTTTCATTAATTATTTTAGTATTAGGAAGCATTCTTGCAGGTCTAGCTACTCCAGCAGAAGCAGCAGGTGTTGGAGCTTTTGGAGCATTAGTGTTATCTTTCTTCTATAAATCTCTTAAATGGAAAAATTTTAAAGAGTCTGTTTTTCTTACCGCAAAAACTACTGCGATGATCATGTGGCTGTTTATTGGTTCATGGACATTTGCGTCAGTATTTTCGTATTTGGGTGGACATGAGGTATTTGAGCATTTTTTTAAATCAATGGACATACAGCCTTGGCAATTTTTAGTAATTACACAAATTATAATTTTCTTATTAGGCTGGCCATTAGAGTGGACTGAAATATTGATTATATTTGTTCCAATATTTTTACCTTTAGTAGAATTTTTTGGAGTTAACCCTTATTTTTTTGCTATGTTAATTGCGTTAAATTTACAAACATCATTTTTAACACCCCCCATGGCCATGTCGGCTTATTACTTAAAAGGTGTACAATCTAAAAATGTTGAATTAATTGAGGTATTCAAAGGCATCATGCCATTCTTAGCAATTGTTATTTTTGGAATGGTTTTAATGTATTTATTTCCAGGTATAGCTCTTTGGTTACCTGATCAATTATTTGCAAACTAATTTAATGAATGAAATTGTAAATTATTCTGTTGAAGAATTAATAAATAAAATTTCAAATTCTCAAATTACTTCTGTCGAAATATGTGAAGCTTAT
The DNA here is from genome assembly GCA_902633985.1 of uncultured Pelagibacteraceae bacterium. GTDB lineage: Bacteria > Pseudomonadota > Alphaproteobacteria > Pelagibacterales > Pelagibacteraceae > Pelagibacter. The sequence continues at coordinate 14,159 of CACPHV010000002.1, read as the reverse complement.
ATTGAGAGAGTTAATAAGTTTGAAAAAGATATAAATGCTTGGGCCTTTTTTGATAAAGAATTATTATTAGAAAAAGCCAAAGAGTCAGATGCTTACAAAAAATCTGGAAAACCAACTGGACCGTTACATGGTATTCCTGTAGCTGTTAAGGATATTGTTGGTACTTTAGATATGCCAACAGAATGTGGAACGCCAATAAGAAAAGGAAAATCTTATTCACAAAATGCGGAAATAATTGATTTATTAACATCTTCAGGGGCTATTGTGATGGGTAAAACAGTTACTACAGAATTAGCATATTTAAATCCCTCTAAAACAAAAAACCCACATGATTATTCACGAACACCAGGAGGATCATCAAGTGGATCTGCTGCAGTAATTGCATCTTATATGGCTCCACTTTCAATTGGATCACAAACAGGTGGCTCAATAATCAGACCAGCATCTTATTGTGGTGTTGTTGGATACAAACCTTCATTTGGCTTAATTTCTAGAAACGGAGTATTAAAGACTTCCGAAAAACTTGATCATTTAGGAGTTTTTGGAAAAACAGTCGAGGACATAGCTTATTTAGTTAAAGAGTTAATCAAAAAAGATTCCCATGACCCTGCCACTGTTTATTATTCCTCGAATAATATGGTTGATGCTGTAAAAAAAGGTCCTTTATATGAACCTAAGTTCATATTTTATAAAACTGAATTTTGGAAATCAATTGACAAAAAATCTAAGGAGGCTTTTGAATATTTTATAAAGTCGTTTAAAAAAAATATAGAAGTTCATGATACTCCTTCTTATTTTAAAGATATCCATAAATATCATCAAATAATTTATGAAAGTGATCTAGCTAATAATTTTAGTGATTATTACAAACATTATAAATCTAAACTTTCAAAAATTATGCAAAATGCGATTGCAAATGGAAGAAAACATACCGCAAAAGAATATGCTGAAGCAATAGATTTTATGAAAAGAAGCTACGATTCTTATAAAGAAGTATTTGAGGACTATCACGGGGTTTTGTCCCCATCCAGTCCAGGCGTTGCTCTAAAGGGTCTTAAGAGCACTGGATCAGCTGATTTCAATAAAGTTTGGTCTTATTTAGGAACTCCTTGTATTTCACTTCCTTTACTTCAGGGTGAAAATAATTTACCATTAGGAATTCAAGTTATTGGAGAGAGATATGATGATAATCGTTTCTTAGGAGTTTCCAGTTGGCTTGAAAAGGAAAGTGAGAAATTTAATGAATAAACTTGTAACACTAATAGGACTTTCTTTTGCAATCTTTTTTCTTGTTGGTTTAGCAACAACACTTACAAGATCTATGATGATAGGTTTCTTTGATGTATTACCAGTTTACATATTGATGATACTTGCGATATCGATGATGTTATACGAAGCCTTTTTTGATAAAAAATAAATTTAATAATTTCTAAATTTACTACCTCTGATTGTATTATATTCTTTAATAGGAATTTTAGTCTAGACTTAAACGTCCAATTGTAATTTAATCTATGCAGTTAATTAACAAAGAAGAGGAGATACTAATGATTAAAGAAAAAAAATCATTGAAGGTTTCTAGTTCACCTTCAAGAAGAAAGTTCTTTAAAACTGCAGCTGCGACGGGTGTTGCTGCTGTTGCTTTATCTGCTCCAGCTGTTGCCAAAGAGAGAATAGAAGCTTCTATGGTAGCTACTTGGCCTAGAGATTTTCCAGGCCTAGGAACTGGTGCACAAAGACTTGCTCAAAGATTAAGCGATATGAGTGACGGTAGAATTCAAGTTACTTATTATGCTGCTAACGAAAGGGTAAAAGCATTTGACTCGTTTGACGAAGTTGCATCAGGTAACTCTCAAATGTATCACGGTGCTGATTACTACTGGGTTAAAAAACACCCTGCATTTGGATATTTTACTGCCGTTCCATTTGGTTTCACATATGCTGAAATGAATGCGTGGTTAAAATTTGCTGGTGGACAAGAGTTGTGGGATGAATTGACTGATGATTTTGGAACACAAAGTTTTGCTGCTGGTAACACTGGAGTGCAAATGGGTGGTTGGTTTAACAAAAAAATTAGATCAGCTAATGATATTAAGGGTTTAAAAATGCGTATGCCTGGTTTAGGTGGACAAGTACTTGGAAAACTTGGTGGTTCTCCAATTTCACTTCCAGGTGGACAAATATATGAAAACCTTGTGTCTGGTGCAATTGATGCTACCGAATGGGTAGGACCTTGGAATGATGAGGCTTTTAAGTTTTATGAAGCAGCCAAGTATTATTATTATCCAGGTATGCACGAACCAGGATCAACCCTATGTTGTGGTGTAAATAAATCTTGGTTCACAAGTCTAACTAAGTCAGATCAATTGATTATAAAAACTGCTTGTGATTGGGCTGATACAACTACTATGGCGGAATACAATGCAAAAAATGGAGCAGCATTAGATCGTTTAGTAAACGAAAATGGAGTTAAGCTTGAGAAGTTTAACGATAAAGTTTATGACGCTTTTGCTAAAGGTGCTGCAGAAGTTTTTGACGAAGTTCAGCAACATAGTGCCCTTGCTCAGAAAGTGCATGCTGCTTTTGTTAAAGGACGAAAAGAAATAGGTGCTTGGACAAACTTGTCTGATTCACCTTACATTTCTCAAAGAAATAGAGCATTAGGAGTATAATTTAATTCTAATTAATACTAGAGGGCCCTTAAATGGGCCCTCTTTTTATATACCATTAAAAGTTTTGTCATATGATTGAGAAAAAAAACTTATCTATTTTAATAAGAATATTTAGTTATTCTATCTTAACATTAACATTAATTTTTTTAATAAATAATGTTTTAACAGTTTGGTTTGATTGGCCAGGAGTTAAAAAACTTTTTTCTCATTATGAAATATTTGGATTTAAAAAATTAAATGAACCTTTAGAGGGACTTGCGATGAGTCTGTCGTATATTCAATTATTATTTTATTTTTTATCTTTTATAGGAGTTATAATGTTTGTTTTAAAATCCTTAAAACAAACATTACAAACAGACTCAGAGATACTAAAAAAAATAACAGCATATATTATTAGATCTTCATTCTGGGCAGTGTTTATTGTTGGAGTAGCAGATTTTTTAATCTCATTTATGGTTGTAGAAAAATTGGTTGAGCCAATTTTTGGGGAACAAGTTAAAATTAATTTAGTAATACCCGCATTCAGGATTACATATATACATTTCCCTCTTATTTTAGCTTCTTTTATAATTGGTTATTTCACAAGATCTGTAGGATTTATTTGGTTAGCAGTTTTAGTAGTTGGAAGTGAATTCTTGATAGTTGTATCAAGATTTATATTCCAATATGAACAAGCTTTTCAAGGAGATCTTGTTCGTTTTTGGTATGCTGCACTTTATCTTTTTGCAAGTGCATATGCATTAATTCACGAAGGTCATGTAAGAGTTGATGTTTTGTATGCTAATTTTAGTGAGAGAAAGAAGGCATGGACGAATGCAATTGGATCTCTCATTTTAGGCATTCCTTTATGTTTGATAGTTATATTTTTGGGTATGGGTGGTAAAGCTAGTATCATTAATGGTCCGGTAATTTCATTTGAAATTACTCAGCAAGGTTCAAATGGATTATATTTACTTTATTTAATGGCAGTTTACTTAGCAGTATTTGCAGTAAGTATGTTAACTCAATTCACAAGCTACTTTATGAGTAGTAGTCACAAACTTTTAAAGAATTAAATAATGGAACATTTATTTTTAGCTTTACTGGTAATTATAATGATTGGAGCTTTGGCATCTGGTTTTCCAGTAGCTTTTGCATTACCTGGATCAGCAATAATTTCAATAGGATTAGCTGCTTTTTTTGGTTATTTATTTGCAGGAGACCCCAGTGCTTATTTTGCTGTTGATGGGCCTAAAGAATGGTTAACTGCTGGTATTACTAATTTTAGGAGTAATTATTGGGATGTAGAAACTGACACCTTAATTGCGATCCCATTGTTTATCTTTATGGGGATAATGTTGCAAAAATCAAAAATTGCAGAAGACCTTTTAGTTACTATGGGACAACTATTTGGACCAATTCCAGGAGGACTTGGTATTTCTGTTATCTTTGTTGGTGCATTACTTGCAGCAACAACTGGAATTGTTGGAGCAACAGTAATAGCAATGGGACTAATTTCTTTGCCCACAATGCTAAATAATAAATACGATAAAAGACTAGCAAGTGGAATTGTTTGTTCCTCTGGAACACTTGGTCAAATTATACCTCCTTCAATTGTCTTAATTATAATTGCCGATCAATTGGCAAGTGCCGCTGACGTTGCAAATACTATGCGTCAGACTGATTATAAAATTTTAACTGGCGAATTTAATATGCCTGGAGAATTTAGAGTAGGGTCTACTTCAGCTGGAGATATGTTTTTAGGTGCATTATTACCTGGATTAGTTTTGGTTGGTTTGTATATGCTTTACATATTTGTGTATGCAAGATTAAACCCAAAAGCAGCTCCTCCTGTACCGTTCAAAGGAAATTTTGACACTAAATTTTGGATCAAAGTTATATTAGTAATTATTCCACCACTTGCCCTAATCTTTGCAGTTTTAGGATCTATACTTATGGGTATTGCTACTGTAAATCAGGCTGGATCAATAGGTGCTATTGGTGCAACAATGATGGCAGGCTACAGATTACATCAAGGTAAAAAGAATGCTTACTATCCAATAATTATTGCAATTGTATCTTTAATTCCAATTTATTTTTTATCTAAAAATTATAACTTAAATATTAAAGCTGTTGACACTAGAGATCTAGGCGCAATATTAATTGCATTATTTTTTACAATTACATTTTTAGCTAGTGTTATATGGAGTTTTTGGAGAGCATTTAAAATAGATGATGTTTTAAAAGAAGTTGTTGTAGAAACTTGTGTAACCACCTCAATGGTTTTTATAATTTTATTAGGTGCTGCAATGTTAACCTCTGGATTTAGAGCATTTGGAGGTGAAGAGCTAGTAAGAGATTTTCTTCAAGATTTGCCAGGGGGATTTTGGACACAATTCGTTGTTGTAATGGTAGTTATCTTTTTATTAGGTTTTTTTCTAGATTTTATAGAGATAGCTGTAGTTGTTGTTCCTATTATTGCTCCTATATTATTAGCTGAACCAGGTGCAAATGTAAGTGCAATTTGGCTTGGTGTTATGATTGGGGTAAATTTACAAACTTCATTTTTAACCCCACCATTTGGTTTTGCATTATTTTACTTAAAAGGTGTAGCTTCAAAACTTGTTACTACTTTAAATATTTGGAAAGGTGTGGTTCCATTCATTATTTTACAATTAATAGGCCTTGGAATTGTCGGTTTCTATCCATCATTAGTAAACTATCTACCAGCAAGAACATATTTAACATCGAACGTTGCTCCACCACCGATGAATCCAAAGCTACAATATTGCTTACAAGAGTACAAATTTGCGATTTACAACACTGAAGAACAAAGAATTACCAATGCAATAAAAGACATGCAGAAATTAACTCCTGCAAAGCTTCCAATGGATAAATTAGATATTTTTGAAGAGCATTTTGATAATGCGCTTGGGACGTTTGCTATTGTTAAAAAACTTCAAAAAACGGAACAAGAATATGAATTATTTACAAAAGATTATAGGGACTTGCATTTCAATGTAAGAAAAATTGAGAAAAAAATTAGAAAAATAGACCAGAAAATTAAAAAAACAAAAGCTGAAATTAGAAATTTAGATGATGATGACTTTTCAGATAAAAATAAATTAGAATTAAAGATCGAGAATTACGAGCTAGAAATTAAAGAACTTCAAAATAAAGTTCCTGAAAGTTGGAAAGCTAAAAATGGAGAGTTTGAAATATTGCACAAAGCAAAAAACACAAGAACTAAAAGATATAGAAAAAACGTTGATGAAGCATATGAAACTCTGGATCAAATAGTAATGTTTATAAATGATAATGAAAAATTAAAAGAACTTTCACCAGAAATAAAAGAATTAAAATATAATATTGATAATAAAAATTACGAAAACGCAATATCAATAATTGATAATCTTTTTGAAAAACTAGGAGAAATTTCTGGAACCGAAGAATTTGCAAATAAATTAGATGACCTAATATCTGTTATAGATAATGATGAGGTAGATGAGCAAAAATTGTCTGAAGTAAGTTCAGAGACTTTTGATCTTTTCAATTTAGAAGTTTCATGGAGAGACGATGCTAATAAGAATTTGATGCCTGAATTAATTAAATATAATGATGTTATCAAACATAATATTGGTCTTAGACTTCAAAACAGATTAACTAAAGAACAAGCTAAATTTGTTGCAAGATGTAACTCAGTTCACCGAGATATATCTTTAAACTTTTAATTCTTTGGAATTTGTTTTTTTATCATTCTTCGATGAGAATTAATATCCTTTTGCATACCCATCTTTTCTAGGATCTGATCCACCTATGAGATCACCTTCACTTCTATTTATTTTTATTGCTTGGCCCCCACCATGGGTACCATCAAAATATTCTACATTATGACCTATTTCTTTGAGTCCATTGAAAATTTCTTTATCAACAGTTTTTTCTAGTTTGTAAATATTATTAAAATGAAAAGCTCTTGGAAAACTCAAAGCTTCTTGTGGTCCCATTCCAAAATCAATCATATTATTTAAAACATGAACTTGTCCCACTGGTTGATATTGGCCTCCCATAACGCCATAACTTAAAGTTGCTTTGTTGTTTTTATCAATAAGCATACCAGGAATAATAGTATGTAACGGTCTTTTTAAGCCTGCTATACAGTTTGGATGTTCATTTTCTACTCTGAAATTTGTACCCCTATTATGTAAAAGTATTCCACTTTTATTTGTAGTAATACCTGATCCGAATACATAACAAACAGAATTGATTATTGATACACTATTTAAATCTTTATCTACTACTGTTAAATATATTGTTTCTGGATGAGCTGGAATATTTAAGTCACCAACATCACTGCATGAATTTAAGTTAATTTTATTAAAAATTTCCTCAATATTTTTATCACTTAAAATTTCTTCTAAATTAAAGTTAACAAAATTTGGATCGCCTAAAATAGTTTCTTTAACTTTATAAGCTTGTTTTGTAACTTCTGCTTCAAGATGGAATCTTTCTGTGCTATTAAATTTATAATTTTGAATATTTAATTTTTCTAACAATTTCATCATAATCAATACTGTAACACCAGGACCATTGGGAGGGCATTGATGAATAAAATCACCCTTATAATTAGATTTGATTGTATCTGATCTTATTGTACTCTGTTTTGAAAAATCCTCAAAAGTATGTACACCACCTAATTCATTTAAAGTTTCAATTATATCTTTTGCAATTTCTCCTTCATAAAATTCTTTACTTCCTTTTTTGCTAATTGCTTCAAGTGTTTCTCCTAAAGCAATATTTTTCATTAATTCATTTTCTTGATAAGTACGACCATCTTTCAAAAAAATTTTTTTTGAATTTTCATTACCATTGATTTTATTCAAACTATTTTTCCAAGCATTTGATACGACTTTTGTAACTCTATGACCATTCTTTGCTATATTAATTGCACCTAAAAATAATTGTTCAAAATCTAGCTTACCAAATTCCTTATGAATTTTTTCCCAAGCATTCAGTGCACCAGGAATTGTGACTGAATGTGGACTAGTTAATCCAATTTTATCAATATGCTTATCCTTAAAAAAATCATAATTTAATTTTTCAGGCGCTAAACCTGATCCATTAAAAGACACAGCATCCTTGTTATCCATTTTAACTATTGCAAAACAGTCGCCACCAATACTCGTTGCATTAGGCTCTACTACAGATAAAACAATCGAGGCAGCAATTGAAGCATCCACTGCATTTCCTCCCATTTTAAGTATTTTCAATGCTTCTTCTGTAGCTAAAGGATGTGAAGTTGCAGCCATTGCATTTGAAGAACGTGCATCTTTGACTTTTGTTGATTGATTATTCATAGTAATGATTAATTCTCAAAAATTTATAAATGATTACTAAAGTAAATAAAAGCATTATCATATTTTGTGTTTTCGCCTTTGGATTTTTACTGTCTAATCTGGTTAGATCTATAACTGCAACTTTAACTCCCGTTCTTACTTCTGAGTTTGATCTAACTGCAGGAAATCTGGGATTATTGGCAGGAGGATATTTTATTGGTTTTTCGATAATGCAAATCCCTGTAGGGCTTTTATTAGATAAAATTGGACCAAAAAAGGTAATTGGTTATTTTTTAATAATAGCATTGATTGGAACAATATCATTTGCACTTGCAAAAAGTTTTACTGGATTATTTGTATCTAGAATATTTATTGGTATTGGTGTCAGTGCTTGCATGATGGGACCTCTTACTGGATATAGAGTATGGTTTGCAGAAAAATATCAACAGAGAGCAAATTCTTGGATGTTGATGGTAGCAAATTTTGGATTTGTGTCGTCAACTTTACCGGTTCAAATACTATTACCGTATATTGGATGGAGATGGATTTTTATTTTAATAGCTATACTTATTTTATTTAGCATAATTTTAATTTTCTTATTAATTCCTAATTGGGAGAAAAAAGAGAGCACATCAACAAAATCTGAAAAAGAGTCATTAAGACAAATATGGAAAAATAAATTTTTTATAAGCATGATTCCTCTTGCATTCATTAATTATGGAGGAATTCAAGCAATTCAAACTCTATGGGCTGGTCCATGGATGTTAAATATTACCGGATATACACCTCTTCAAAGTGCCACAGGTTTATTTTGGATAAATATTACTATGTTGATTTCATATTTTATTTGGGGATATGTTTTACCAAAAATTTCAGAATACGGTATTAGCAGTATTAAAATAATTAAATTGGGCCTGCCAATTAGTTACTTTTCGTTATTCCTTATTATTTATCTTGGTAATAATGCAGGAGCATTTTTATTTACTTTATACATAATGACATCAATTGTAATTTCATTAACTCAGCCAGCAATTGCGCTAAACTTTTCAAAAAATCTAGCTGGCAAATCTCTTACTTCATTTAATGTATTTCTTTTTTCTGGAACTTTTTTTATCCAGTGGGGGATAGGATTGGTAATTGATATATGTAGTAATAAAGGATTTGACATTGTAAGTAGTTATAGAATTTCATTTTCTGTATTTTTAATTCTTTGTGTATTAAGTTATATTTTTTTTATCTATTTAAATAAAAAAAAATATGAAAATAAAACGTAGGAATTTTTTTTTGGAATTATTTATTGGTATTGTAGTCATTTACTTAATCGTTTTAATTTTCTTATTCTTTTTTCAAAGAAATTTAATGTATCATCCTGATGAGAATAATTATTCTGGAGATAATTTAGAAGTTAACATTGAAAAAGTTACCATCAAAACAACTGATAATATTAATCTTTTAGGCTGGTTTCATAATAAAAATTTAAAAAGTTATAAAACAATAGTTTATTTTCACGGAAATGCAGGGACACTTGAAAACAGAATCCATAAGTTAAATCATTTTAAAGACATGGATGTTAATTTTTTAATTATTGCATGGAGAGGGTTTAGTGGCAATAAAGGAAAACCAAGTGAGGAGGGTCTTTATACAGATGGTGCTAGTGCAATAAACTGGCTTAAAGAAAAAGGTCTAAATGAAGAAGATATAATTATTTATGGAGAGTCATTAGGAACTGGCATTGCTACTGAAATTACTCAGAATAAAAATTTTGCAGGATTAATATTAGAAACGCCCTTCACATCAATGATAGAGGCTGCGAAAAATTTTTATCCATATATTCCAGTAGGTTTAATTTTAAAAGATAAGTATGAAAATAATGAAAAAATTAAAAATATTAATATTCCAGTATTAGTAATGCACGGTGAGGCTGACCAAATAGTTCCATTTTGGATGGGTAAAAAAATTTTTAATTTAGCAAGTGAACCTAAATATTCATATTTTACAAAATATGACGATCATATGATGGAATATGATGATAAACTTGTATTAGCTCTTAAATTATTTGTTGATAGTTTAAATTAAGCCATAATCTAAACAAAGATAATTCAAATTTTTTTTTTAGGTTAATTTATGAAAAATTTTTTCTTATTTTTTATTATCTTGTTTTCTTTAAATAATTTATCAAATGCCAAAGAAAATTTAGCATCTGTAGACAGCCTTTTTCATATTGATCAAATGAATTCACACGATGAAAATTTTGCATTATATTTTAAAACCCGTGAAAAAGCTGTCTTAGCTCGAGGAGAAAATTCAAATTATATTAATGATTTTCCAAAAGATCTTTATATTTATAACTATAAAACGAAAGAGTCTTTGCCATTGATTTCTTATGAATGGTTTCCCAAAACTGCAAAATATTATTTACAGGAATATGATTTTCCAGTTTTTCCAGATGATTTTGCATATTATCTTTTAAAAGATAATAAAACTTTAGTGATGATTAGTGCTGTAAAAAGTTTAAAAGCTAATTTTAAATTTGATATAATTGAGAAAAAACTTGAGCTTTATCCTGTAAATGGAAAATTTGATTTTATTATTTCTTCGATAGCCAAAAATTGTGGACATTATGAATTTAAAGAACACTACAAATGTAGTTTTTATAAACCTTTAATTTCAAGTACCTTAATTAATTAATTTGAGTAAATGCCTCTGCGAATTTTTCGGCCTCAAAAATTTGTAAATCATCTTCTTTTTCACCTAATCCAAGTGCAATAATTGGTAGTTTATATTTTTTAGCAACAGCTAAAAGAATACCTCCTTTTGCTGTCCCATCTAATTTTGTCATAATAAGACCAGTTATCGGAATAATTTTGTTAAATTCTTCAACTTGATTAATTACATTTTGGCCAGAAGTTGCATCCAAAACTAAAATAACATCATGTGGAGCATCAGGATCAATTTTTTTAGTAACGTTTGCAATTTTTTTATATTCTTCCATCAAATTTTTTTTATTTTGTAATCTCCCAGCTGTATCGATTAAAACTTGATTGAAATCATTATTTAATGCCTGTTCAATAGCCTTATAAGCGACTGATGCAGGATCAGAACCTTGAGATGATTTTGTAATTTGAACATCAACTTTGTTTGCCCAATTTTCTAGTTGTTCAATAGCTGCTGCTCTAAAAGTATCTGATGCAGCTAGCATTACCTTGTTTCCATTACCCTTTAATATTTTGCTTATTTTTCCAATAGTAGTTGTCTTTCCAACACCATTGACACCTGAAATTAATGTTGCATTTAATTTTTCTTTTTTTTTGAAGAATTCAATATTTTCTAAAGGTTTCATAATTGAAATAATATAATTTTTTAAAATATTGTTTATTTCTTCGGTTAAATCTTTATTGGGATCAATTTTTGTTTGAGAAATTATTTCTCTTATTTCTGAAGCCGAAACAATACCAACATCGGATTGAATTAAGTAATCTTCAATTTTGTCTAGTGTTTTGTCATCAATCTCTTTTTTTACAACTATATCTCTTAAACCTGTTGTAAAAGCTGAGGCACTTTTTTTAAAACCTGATTTAAATTTTTCAAAAATTCCCATTAAATTTTAAAATTTATCTCCTCAATATCTGAAACTGGTCCTTTCATATGAATACTATTGTTTTCATCAATTGAAATTGCCAATCTACCTGTAGAAAATTCAATATCCACTTTATCATTTACCAGTCCGTTTTGTTTTGCGGCAAAAGCTGTTGCACAAGCTGCAGTTCCACAAGCTTTGGTAAGCCCAGCTCCTCTTTCCCACACTCTAACTTTTATCAATTCTTTGTTAACAACAGTTGCTAAAGTAACATTACATTTTTCTGGAAATAGTGAGTGGGTTTCAATCCTTGGTCCAATTTTTTCAATTTCAAAATTTTCGTTATTATCAACAAAAAAAACTACATGTGGGTTTCCAACATTAACAGCAGTTCCACCAGAAAATTCGTTATTATTTTTGTCATTAATTTTAATTCCTAAATTATTCGTATTTAATTCTTTAGACAATGGAATCTCATCCCATTTTGTTTTTGCAACACCTATTTCTGTAGAAACCATTTTTTCTCCAACAATATTTGATTTTAATTTGCCAGATAAAGTTGTTAAGACAATTTCTTTTTTGTTATTTTCTTTACCTAATAAATCAGCAATACATCTTGTACCATTTCCACATGCACCAGACATTCCTCCATCTGAATTATAAAATTCTAGTGAAGCATCTGAAATATCATTTTTTTTAATCAATATTAGTTGGTCACAACCAATAAATTTTCTGTCACAAATCTTTATTATTTGCTCTTTCGTTAAATTTGTAATTGTTTGCCTATTATCTATGATGACAAAATCATTACCTAAACCGTCCATTTTAAATGCTTTAATATCCATATATAGATATTTAACTTATTTATTGACTTTTTGAACCTCTATTATAGGTTGTTGCCGTTTCCGCAAAAACATTAACTTTGCGGTGTCTTTGGAAACAAAGAGATCGACACTAGTCAGCGAGGGTTCGCCCACTAGTGAGTTACTGCTATGCGTAATAAATATGTTTGAAAATTTAACAAATAAATTTGAAGAAATTTTTTCTTCTCTGAAAAAGGCACCTTCACTTGATGAAACTCAAGTAGATGAAGGTTTAAGAGGCATTAGGCAAGCCTTACTTGAAGCAGATGTCTCATTGGATGTTGCAAAAGATTTTATTGAAAAAGTTAAGCCAAAAGCATTAGGCCAAGAGATAATAAGGTCTACCTCTCCTGGGGATATGGTTGTTAAAATTGTTTACGATGAGCTTGTAGACTTACTAGGTGCAACAAATAATGACATAAACTTAAACGCAGTACCGCCTGTGCCAATGATGTTAGTTGGGTTACAAGGTTCTGGAAAAACAACAACAACAGCAAAATTAGCAAAATTTTTAGAAAATAATAAAAAGAAAAAAGTAATGATGGTCAGTCTAGATATTTACAGACCAGCTGCACAAGAACAACTTAGATCTTTAGGAGAACAAAATAATATTTTAACTTTACCTATTATAGAAGGTCAGCAACCTGCTGATATTTGTAGAAGAGCAATAAGTGCCGCTAATTTAAATGGAGCTGAAATAATTTTATTTGATACTGCTGGTAGAACTCAAATTGATTTACAAATGATGAGTGAGATTAAGCAAATTGAAGCTGTCATCAATCCAACAGAAACTTTCTTAGTTGCAGACTCTTTAACAGGTCAAGTTGCAGCCTCAGTGGCAAAAGAATTTAAAAATACAGTTAATTTATCTGGAATTATTTTAACTAGGGCTGATGGTGATGCAAGAGGTGGAGCCGCAGTGAGTATGAAATATGTTTCAAACGTTCCAATTAAATTTTTAGGTATAGGAGAAAAAATAGATAATCTTGAAGTATTCCATCCAGATAGAATTGCAAACAGAATACTTGGTATGGGGGATATCGTATCCCTTGTAGAAAAGGCAGCTAAAGATTTAGGAGAAGAAAATCTTAAAAAAGCAGAGGAAAATTTAAAAAAAGGTCAATTCTCTATGGAAGATTATTTATCTCAATTAAGACAAATGAAAAAAATGGGTGGCATAGAGGGAATTATGTCTTTTATGCCAGGAGTTTCTAAAATTAAATCTCAAATGGATTCAGCAGGAATTGATGAAAGTATAATTACTAAAAATGAGGCTGTTATTTTATCAATGACAAAAAAAGAAAGAGAGAACCCAAAAATAATAGATGGTTCTAGAAAAAAAAGAATTGCTAATGGCTCTGGCACAGATCCGGCCACTATCAATAAATTGCTTAAGCAATTTAAAATGATGTCTGAAATGATGAAAAAGATGTCAAAAGGAAATCTGAAAGGCATGTCTGATAAAGGTATACCGCCAGAGCTATTTAACCAATTAAAGTAAAAAGGAGAAGGAATGTTAAAATTAAGATTATCAAGAGGTGGAACAAAAAAACGTCCTGTTTATAAAGTTGTTGTTGCCGACAGTCGTTTTGCAAGAGATGGAAGATTTATAGAAAAGGTTGGTTTCTTTAATCCTCTATTACCAAAAGAGAAAAAAGAAAGAGTGGGTCTAGAAGCTGAGAGAATTAAATATTGGCTTGGTCAAGGAGCTCAACCAACAACTAGAGTAGCAAGAATT
>CACPHV010000001.1 GCA_902633985.1 uncultured Pelagibacteraceae bacterium | reverse complement strand
ATCTATTATAGTTCCATCACAAAATTTCCATAAAAATAGTCCTAGTTTTTTTGAGGATTTAATAAACAACACATTATACAACTCATCAAAATACCATTTGTTAACTAAAAAATTATACAAAGGTTTGTTTATAGAAACTATTGAATTAGGAAGCTCTTTGTTTTTTACAAATAAGTAATAAGCAATTGGAATAGATACTAAAACTAAACATGGTGTTAAAAGTAAAAACCATAAAGGTGGGTGCTCAGCACTCAAAGGTTCTAAGAATTTAATAGACTCTGCCCAGAATAAATTCTCACCATGACCAATAAATAGTCCTTTAAATAGAAAACCAGCAAAAACAGCTCCTATTGAGAGAATAAATAATGGAACGAGCATAACCAATGGGGACTCATGTGTTTCCTCTATTTTGATCTCTTTGTTATTATACTCTCCATGGAAAGTTTTAAATATCAATCTCCATGAATAAATAGATGTTAAAAATGCTGTAATTATTCCAATTCCAGCTGCATAATAACCAGTGGTATTACCTTTTAAATATGCAAATTCTATAATTGCGTCTTTAGAATAAAATCCTGATAAAAATGGAAAACCTGTTAATGCAAGTGTTCCTATTATCATTAAAGTATATGTATATGGTAACTTTTTCCATACACCTCCCATGTTATTTATATTTTGCTCATCTTTAAATGCATGGATTACTGATCCAGATCCTAAAAATAATAAAGCTTTGAAAAATGCATGAGTAAATAAGTGAAACATAGCAACATTGTATGCACCTACTCCAGCTGCAAAAAACATATAACCAAGTTGGCTACATGTAGAGTAAGCAATAATTTTTTTTATATCTGTTTGAACTAGAGCGACGGTTGCTGCAAAGAATGCTGTAGTCATTCCAACGATAGTTATAAAATTTAGTATCAATGGTGAATATTCATAGATTGGAGAACATCTTACAACTAAGAAAACACCAGCTGTTACCATTGTTGCTGCATGAATTAATGCAGAAACAGGTGTTGGACCTTCCATAGCATCAGGTAACCAAGTATGCAGTAATATCTGTGCAGATTTACCCATTGCTCCAATAAATAAAAGTAAACAAATTAGATCTATTGCTTTAACTTCAAAACCTAAAAAGGATAAATTTTTATCTACAACAGTTGGAATTTGTTGAAAAACTTCAGAGTAATTAACAGTTCCAAATAAATAAAATATTAAAAAAATTCCTAAAGCAAAGCCAAAGTCACCTACTCTGTTTACAACAAATGCTTTTATTGCTGCAGCATTTGCACTTTCTTTTTTAAACCAAAAACCTATTAAGAAATAAGAACAAAGACCAACACCTTCCCAGCCAAAAAATAATTGAATAAAATTATCTGATGTTACAAGCATCAACATAGCAAAAGTGAATAATGATAAGTAAGCCATGAATCTTGGCTTATGAGGATCATGAGACATGTAACCAATTGAATAAATATGAACTAAAGCAGATACGGAAGTTACAACTACTAACATTACTGCTGATAATGGATCAATTAACATTGACCAATTTACATCAAGTGAACCCGAGCTTATCCATGTAGCTATGACAATATTTTCTTCATATTGATTTACAATTACTTGATAAAGGACATAAATTGATAAAAGCGCAGAAATTGAAACCAGAGCACTTGTTACTATTTCAGAATTTCTATCACCTATATATCTGCCAAAAAAACCGGATACAATTGAAGCAATAAGTGGAAGAAATATAATCGATAATTCCATGGTTATCCTTTTAACTTATCTATTTCTTCAACTCGTATTGTTCCAGAGTTTCTGAAATACACGACAATGATTGCTAATCCAATAGCTGCTTCTGCTGCTGCAACAGTAAGAATGAATAAAGTAAAGACTTGTCCTGCCAAATCTCCTAAATAAATAGAAAAAGCAACTAAATTGATATTTACAGCAAGTAATATCAATTCAATACTCATTAATATAACAATGATGTTCTTTCTGTTTAGAAAAATACCAATGATTCCAATTGAGAAAATCACAGCACCTAGAGTTAAATAATGTCCTAAACCTATCTCAGTCATCTATTTTAACTCCTTTATTACTTTGAACCTCTAGAACCTCAACACCTTCTGCTCTTTCTCTGGATATTTGCTTGATATAACTTTGTTTTTTAACACCTGATCTTTGTCTAAAAGTTAATACTATGGCCCCTATCATGGCAACTAAAAGGATCATTCCACTAATTTGAAATACGTGGATATAATCAGTATATAAAACTTGACCTAACGAATGGGTATTACTTACACTTGTACTAGCAAGTGAATTATTAATATCAAAAATTTCTGGTTTATATTTCCAGCCACCTATTACAATTATAATTTCAAAGAAAATTAATGTACTTATAATTAGACCAACTGGGATATGTTTTGAGGTTGCTTGACCTGCAAACCATTGATTTTTCTGTTGTGCTACATTTAACATCATCACTACAAATAAAAACAAAACCGCTACAGCTCCAACATAAACAATTAGCATTATCATTCCCAAGAATTCAGCACCAATCATTATGAAAAGACAAGAGATACTTATGAAATCAAGAATTAAGAAAAATACTGAATGAACAGTATTTTTAGAGGCTGTTACCATTATAGCTGAAACAACAGCAATTATTGAAAAAGTATAAAAGAAAATAGCATGTGCAATCATTTTATCTATGGATATTGTCAGCTTTAATATTAGCCTCCAAAACATTCTCCCATCTGTCGCCATTATCTAATAACTTTTCTTTAGTGTAATAAAGTTCCTCTCTTGTTTCTGTTGAAAATTCAAAATTTGGACCTTGTACGATTGCATCTACAGGGCACGATTCTTCACATAGACCACAGTAAATACATTTCATCATGTCAATATCGTAACGTGTAGTCTTTCTACTTCCATCTTCTCTCGCAGCTGACTCGATAGTTATTGCTTGAGCAGGACATACTGCTTCACATAATTTGCAAGCAATACATCTTTCTTCTCCGTTTGGATATCTTCTCAAAGCATGCTCACCTCTAAAACGAGGACTTATTTTACCTTTTTCAAAAGGGTAATTAATTGTTTTTTTTGGTTTAAATAATTCTTTAATAGCAATTAACAAACCGCCAATGAAATCTGTCATTAATATTGTTTTAAAAAATCTTGTAATCTTCATTATTAATTCACAGGTAAAAGGTTAAAATAAAATAAATAGCTAGCTGTTAATACCACCCAAGTTAAAGAAAGAGGAAGAAAAACTTTCCAACCAAGTCTCATTAATTGGTCGTATCTATATCTTGGTACTATCGCCTTAACTAAAGCAAAAAGGATGAATAGAAGAAGAATTTTTAATATTAACCATATTGCACCTGGAACTAATGTAAATGGATAAACATCAATTGGGGACATCCAACCACCTAAAAATAATATTGCTCCCATTGCACACATCAACAAAATATTTGCATATTCACCTAACCAAAACATTGCATACATCATTCCTGAATATTCTGTTTGATAACCAGCAACCAACTCTGCTTCTGCCTCTGGTAAATCAAAAGGTGGTCTGTTAGTTTCAGCTAAAGCGGAAATAAAGAATATTACAAACATTGGAAATAATGGAATTACAAACCACATATTTTGTTGAGCAATAACGATGTCGTTTAAGTTTAATGAACCAACACAAAGTAAAACATTTATAATTATTACCCCAATTGAAACTTCATAAGATACCATTTGAGCAGCAGAACGAATTGCTCCTAGAAAAGGATATTTGGAGTTTGATGCCCACCCGCCCATGATTATTCCATAGACACCTAGTGAAGAAACGGCAAATAAATAAAGTATTCCAACATTAATATCAGCCAAAACCTGAGTTGCACTAAATGGGATTACAGCCCAAGCGATTAAAGCTAAAGTCATCGTGACTATTGGAGCCAATATAAAAATTACTTTGTTTGAGCTAGATGGAATAATGATTTCTTTAAATATATATTTTAAAGCATCTGCTAAAGATTGTAATAAGCCAAACGGACCAACAACGTTAGGTCCTTGTCTTTTTTGAACAAAAGCCCAAACTCTTCTATCTAGCCAAACAATCATTGCTACAGAAACAAGAACAGGAACTAATAAGAATAAAATCTTATAAACCTCTTGAAAAACTATGCTCAAGTATTCCATATTAACCTTCTGTACCTGTTGATTTTAGATTTAATTTAGAGTTATTACATTCAACCATCGTTTTTGATGATCTTGCAATAACATTTGAAAAATAATAATCTTTAACTTTGATTATTAAAGTTTCATTTTGAAACTCATTAGTAGAATTATTAATGTCATTTACCTGTTTTTCCTTTTGTAAATTTAAATAATTAAACATGCTGCTTTCTAATTCATCTTTATCATTAAATAATTTTCTATTATTCATAACTTCAGTAAGTTCGTTTATTATTTGCCAATCTTCTTTTGCTTCGCCTGGTGGATATGATGCTTTGTAGGCTTTTTGAATTTTACCCTCTAGATTGGTAAAGTATCCATCTTGTTCAGTATATGCAGAGCCCGGTAAAATAATATCGGCGGACTCTGCACCTTTGTCACCATGGCTACCTTGATAAATTATAAATTCATCTTTTTTATCAAATTCTAAATTGTCTTGACCTACAAGATAAACAATATCAAATTTATGTTCTTTTAAATCACTTATTAAATTATTTTCATTATTAATTAATCCAAGGTCAAAATTTCCTACTGTTGCTGCATCTGTTGATAAAATATTTAAAGAATTCCATTCATCTGAAATTTTATTATTTTTTGATAAAAATTCTTTCATTTTATTAAACAAAAAATCTGAAGACTTTAATCTAAGTATAGACTCACCAATAATGATTATTGGTTTTTTTGAATTTATAATTTCTTTAGATATGTCATGATTTCCCTCAAGAATATTATTTAAAGTTTGCGTTTGACCATCTAAACTTTGATAAGGATAAGTTAAATCACCAACATTATTAAGTGAAATAATTTTTGTATTATTGTTTAAGTAAGCTTTTCTAATTCTAGCATTTAAAATAGTTGCTTCATATCTTGGGTTTGAACCTGCTATAAAAATTAAATCTGCCTCTTCAATGCCATTTATAGAAGAATTAAATAAGTAGTTTTCTCTTTTTGAAGTATTTATAAATCTGTTATCAGATCTTGACTCGTAATTTTTAGTATCAATTGTTCGATCAAAAAATTCTTTAAAAATATAACTAGTCTCCATATTTGTTAAATCACCAACAAAACCACAAATTTTTTCTTTAGATGTGTTTTCAAATTTAGATTTAATTATTTTATACACCTCACCCCATGAGGCCTTTTCAAATTTGCCATTGTATTTGATAAATGGAGTATCTAATCTTTGATGTAAAAGACCGTCACAAGCATATCTTGTTTTGTCTGAGATCCATTCCTCATTGATATCTTCATTTATAATTGGAAGTACCCTTTTGACTTCCCAATCATATGTATCTACTCTTACATTTGATCCAATCGCATCCATTACATCAATTGTTTCTGTTTTTTTTAGTTCCCATGGTCTAGCTTCAAATACATAAGGTTTTGATGTGAGTGCACCTACTGGACATAAATCTACAACGTTTGCAGATAATTCAGATTGCATTGATTGTTCCAAATAAGTTGAAATTTGCATATCTTCACCCCTTCCAATAGCACCAAGCTCCGGAACTCCTGCAACCTCAGTTGCAAATCTTACACATCTCGTACAATGAATACATCTGGTCATTTGAGTTTTAATCAATGGTCCCATATTTTTTTCAGGAACTGCTCTTTTATTTTCTTTATACCTTGATTTGTCTATTCCATAATACATAGATTGATCTTGAAGATCACATTCACCTCCTTGATCACACACTGGACAATCTAAAGGGTGGTTAGCTAATAAAAATTCCATAACCCCTTTACGAGCTTTTTCTACTAAAGCAGTATTTGTTTTTATATTCATGCCTTCTGCAGCTGGCATAGCACATGATGCAATTGGTTTAGGAGATTTTTCCATTTCAACCAAACACATTCTACAATTACCTGCAATTGATAATTTTTCATGATAACAAAATCTTGGAATTTCAACACCAGCCTTTTCGCAGGCCTGAAGAACCGTTAAACCTTCTTCAACTTCAACTTCGATTTCGTTAACTTTTAATTTAAGCATTTTTTTTATCTAATAAATGTTGATCAACTAAATATGGAATATTGTTTTTCTTTTGAACAATAGGGTCTAAATTATTTCTTTTCTCAATTTCTTTTTTAAAATGTCTAAGCAATCCTTGAACTGGCCAGGATGAACCTTCACCAAATGCACAAATAGTATGTCCTGCTATTTGATTTGTAACATCACCCAACATATCAACTTCGTCTTTGGTTGCCTCACCTTTTGCCATTCTTTCAAGCATTCTCCACATCCAACCAGAACCCTCTCTACATGGTGTACATTGTCCACAACTCTCATGTTTATAAAATCTTGCAATTCTTGCCATGCATTTAATTATGTCTTGATCTTTATTAATGACAACAATACCTGCGGTTCCTAAACCGCTTTTCTCAGCCATAAGTGAGTCAAAATCCATAGTTAATGTTTCGCATTTC
The DNA here is from genome assembly GCA_902633985.1 of uncultured Pelagibacteraceae bacterium. Classification (GTDB taxonomy): domain Bacteria; phylum Pseudomonadota; class Alphaproteobacteria; order Pelagibacterales; family Pelagibacteraceae; genus Pelagibacter. Next base: position 148,999 of record CACPHV010000001.1, on the reverse strand, counting down.
TCTTTTGGAATTAGTGGCATTGATGAACCACCCGGAATTACTGCTTGAAGATTATCCCAACCTCCAATAACACCACCTGCATGAACTTCAATTAATTCTTTTAAAGGAATGTTCATTTCTTCCTCAACATTACATGGAGTATTTACATTTCCAGATATACAAAATATTTTTGTGCCTGTATTTTTTTCTCTTCCAAGAGAAGCAAACCATTTTCCACCTCTTCTAAGAATTGTTGGGACTACCGCAATAGTTTCTACATTATTAATTATTGTTGGACATCCATAAAGACCAATTAGAGCTGGGAATGGTGGTTTTAATCTAGGTTGTCCTTTTTTACCTTCGATACTTTCTAATAAAGCTGTTTCCTCTCCACAAATATAAGCACCGGCACCATAATGAATATAAATATCTAAATCCCATCCTGTACCAGCTGCATTTTTACCTAACAATTTTTTTTCATAAGCTTCATCAATTGCTGCTTGAAGTTTTTGACCATCAACAAAATATTCACCTCTTATATAAATGTAACAGACATGTGCTTGCACTGCATAAGATGCAATTAAACAACCTTCAATTAACTTGTGAGGTTCAAATCTTAAAATATCTCTATCTTTGCAAGTTCCTGGTTCAGACTCATCACCATTAATAACCAGGTAATGTGGTCTAGATCCAACTTCTTTTGGCGCAAATGACCATTTTAAACCAGTAGGAAATCCTGCCCCACCTCTACCTCTTAACTGAGACTCTTTAATTTCATTAATTATCCAGTCTCTTCCTTTGTCAGTAATTTCTTTTGTATTTACCCAATCACCTCTCTCTTGTGATGAAGATACATCTGAGCCTTTGTCATTATATAAATTTTGAAAAATTCTATCTTGATCTTTAAGCATTTTTTAAATCCATTAAGGTTTTCCTGTTATTTTCTGGTTCATTATTTACTCTTCCTCTATACGAACCAGGTTTTGGGGTTTCTCCATTTAAAATTTTATCTAAGATATCTAAAGTTTTTTCTTTATCTAAATCTTCATAATAGTCATCATTAATTTGCATCATTGGAGCATTGACGCATGCCCCTAAACATTCAACTTCCATCCAAGAACAACTTTTGTCATCTGATAATTCGCATTCATTTTCAGAAATTTTTTCCTTGCATGCCTCAACTAATTTATTTGCGCCTCTAATCATGCAGGGTGTTGTTGTGCATACTTGAACAAAGTATTTTCCTACAGGTGCTAAATTATACATTGTATAAAAAGTAGCTACCTCATAAACTTTAATATAAGGCATGTCTAAAAACTTAGCGATGTACTTCATTGCAGCTAATGGTATCCAATTATTATTTTGTTTTTGAGCAATATATAGCAAAGCCATTACAGCACTTTGCTGTTTACCTTCAGGATATTTTGCAACAATAACATTTGCTGCTTCTAGTGATGAAGTATTAAATTCAAAACTTTCTGGCTGATCTTTAGCTGGTCTTCTTAAACTCATCTGTCTACCTCGCCAAAAACAATATCTAAAGAACCTAATACCGCAGGAACATCAGCTAACATGTGTCCTTTAATTAGATAATCCATTGATTGTAAATGTGAAAAACCTGGTGCTCTTATTTTACATTTATAAGGTTTACTTGATCCATCAGATATCAAATAAACACCAAATTCTCCTTTAGGAGCTTCAACAGCTGTATAAATTTCATCTTTTGGAACTCTGTATCCCTCTGTGAAAAGTTTAAAATGATGAATTAAAGCTTCCATTGATTGTTTAATTTCTGCCTTAGGTGGAGGGCTAATCTTGCCATCTAATGATTTAATTGGACCCTTTTCCATTTTAGCTAGACATTGTTTGATAATTGAAACACTTTCTTTCATTTCTTCAATTCTACATAGGTATCTATCGTAACAATCTCCATTTTTTCCAACTGGAATTTTAAATTCTAAACTTTCATAACAATCATAAGGTTGAGACTTTCTTAAATCCCACGGAACACCTGAGCCTCTAATCATAACGCCTGAAAAAGAATAATCTAGTGCATCTTCTTTTGTAACTACTCCTATATCTACATTTCTTTGTTTAAAAATTCTATTATCAGTTAACAAACTTTCTAAATCGTTAATTATTTTCGGAAACGTTTCACAAAATTTTGCAATATCTTCTTCTAAACCTTTTGGCAAATCTTGATGAACACCTCCTGCTCTAAAATAATTTGCATGAAGTCTTGACCCTGAAGCTCTCTCATAAAATGTCATTAGAGTTTCCCTTTCCTCGAAACCCCAAAGAGATGGTGTTAACGCTCCTACATCAAGAGCTTGAGTTGTAACATTTAAAATATGACTCAGAATTCTTCCAATTTCACAAAATATAACTCTTATGTATTGGGCTCTAATTGGTACATCTATTTTAAGTATTTTTTCAACCGCTAATGCAAAAGCATGTTCTTGATTCATTGGTGCTACATAATCTAAACGATCAAAATAAGGAACAGCTTGCATGTAGGTTTTATTCTCAATAAGCTTTTCTGTGCCTCTATGAAGTAAACCGATATGTGGATCTGCCTTCTCAACCACCTCTCCATCAAGCTCTAAAATTAATCTTAGAACACCATGGGCTGCAGGATGTTGAGGCCCAAAATTTAAATTTAAATTTTTAATTTTTTTTGTCATTGTTCTCTATTTCTTCTTTAATATATTTTGTTCCTTCCCATGGACTTTCATAATCAAAATTTCTATAATTTTGCTCAAGTTTTACTGGTTCACTAATTACCTTCTTTTGATCCTCGCTATATCTGACTTCAGAATGACCAGTTAATGGAAAATCTTTTCTTAATGGATGACCTTCAAAGCCATAATCTGTTAATATTCTTCTTAAATCAGGGTGATCTTTAAAAGATACTCCATACATGTCAAAAACTTCTCTCTCCATCCAATTTGCTGAAGGAAAAATAGTGGTTAAAGATGGGACAACTTCATTTTCTACAATATTGTATTTTACAATCAATCTTTGATTAAATTCATGACTTAAAAATAAGTATACTAATTCAAATCTTTGATTGTTTTCTGGATAATCAACTGCTGTAATATCTATTAGTTGTCTGAACTTTGAATCATGATTTGTTTTTAAAAATAAAGCAACATCAATAATATCTTCTTTATCTATTTCTATATAAATTTGATTATGTTTTATTTCTGTACTGTTAATTTTTGTATTTAACTCAGAATTAATTTTTTTTTCTAGGTCTTCTAAACTTTTCATAACTATCTAATAAAAGATCCTTTTTTTCTAATTTTTTTTTGTAATTGAAGTATTCCGTACAACAACGCCTCTGCCGATGGGGGGCATCCTGGCACATAAACGTCTACAGGAACAATACGGTCACAACCTCTTACAACTGAATATGAATAATGGTAATATCCACCTCCATTTGCACAACTACCCATAGAAATCACATATCTTGGTTCTGGCATCTGGTCATAAACTTTTCTTAAAGCTGGGGCCATTTTATTTGTTAAAGTTCCAGCAACTATCATAACGTCTGATTGCCTTGGTGAACCTCGTGGAGCTGCTCCAAATCTTTCTAAATCATATCTTGGCATAGCTGTTTGCATCATCTCAACAGCACAACAAGCCAATCCAAAAGTCATCCAATGAAGTGATCCTGATCTTGACCAGTTAATTAAATTATCAAGTGATGTGGTTATAAAACCATTCTTGCTAAAATCTTCTGCAAGTTGTTTAAATTCCTCAGGAACTTGATCTATTTTATTATTCATTGTGGTTTATAATTTTTATTCCCAGTCTAAAGCACCTTTTTTCCATTCATAAATAAAACCTATTGTAAGTATGAACAAAAAAATCATCATTGATGAAAAACCTAATAATCCAATATTGCCAAGAGATATTGCCCATGGAAATAAAAATGCAATCTCTAAATCAAAAATAATAAATAGAATTGCTACTAAATAAAATCTTACATCAAATTCCATTCTTGAGTCTTGAAATGGTTCAAAACCACACTCGTAAGCTGAAAGTTTTTCAGGATCAGGTTTTTTTGGTGATAGAATAAAATTTACTACCACGAAAGCACAACTCAACCCTAGAGCTAAAACTAAAAATATTATTATTGGCAAGTAATCTTTTAAAAATTCAGATAACATGAAAATCTATATATCAGTTTTTATCTGTTGTTGAAGGGCTGATACGTCACATTTTTATTAATATTAACATTAAAAAGTGGGGAAAAGTGGCGGGAGTGAAGGGACTCGAACCCTCGACCTATCGCGTGACAGGCGATCGCTCTAACCAACTGAGCTACACCCCCACTTTCAAGTTTTGGTGGGCAGTAAAGGACTCGAACCTTTGACCCCCTCGGTGTAAACGAGATGCTCTACCAACTGAGCTAACCGCCCAAAACAAGGCTATTTATTACATCAACACTTAAATAATGTAAATTAATTATTATTGAATACTAGCTTGAGATTTGTCGTCTTTTTTAGATATATCTACCTCAACCCACTCGGTTGGTTTAAGTTCTTTTGTTAAAGCTATTTTTATAACCTGATCAGCATATTCAACTGGTGTGATCTTAATATCGTCTATAATTTTCTTAGGCATATCTACTAGATCTTTTTCATTTTCTTTAGGAATTAAAACTTCTTTTATTCCAGCTCTATGTGCAGCTAATAATTTTTCTTTCAAACCACCAATTGGCAATACTTGTCCTGTTAAAGTTACTTCGCCAGTCATAGCAACATCTCTTCTTACAGGAATGTTTGTTATTGATGAAACAATTGAAGTTACCATACCAATACCAGCAGATGGACCATCTTTTGGAGTTGCTCCCTCAGGAACATGAATGTGAAAATCTTTTTTTTCAAAAATAGGTGGAATGATTCCATATTCTAAGCATTTTGATCTTACAAAAGATTTTGCAGCTTTGACTGACTCTTGCATAACATCACCCAACTTACCAGTGATTTGCATTCTTCCTTTTCCCGGCATTGTAACGGTCTCAATTTTTAAAATTTCTCCACCATACTCAGTCCAAGCAAGCCCTGTTACTATACCTACTCTATTCTCACTCTCTAATTCTCCAAACTTAAATTTAGCAACACCTAAGAAATCAGATAAATTTTTACTATTTATTTTAACCTCTTCTTCTTCACCAGATACAATTTTTTTAACAACTTTTCTTGCAAGTTTAGAAATTTCTCTTTCAAGATTTCTTACACCTGACTCTTTTGTGTATCCCCTAATAACTTCTTTTATAATATCATTATCCAGCTTCATTTCCTTTTCTTTAACACCGTTATCTTTGATTTGTTTTGGTAATAAATATTTATTTGCGATACTTATTTTTTCATCTTCAGTATAACCTGCTAATCTTATTACTTCCATTCTATCTAATAAAGGAGGCAAAATATTTAAAGTGTTAGCAGTCGTTACGAACATTACATCAGACAAATCATAATCAACTTCTAAATAATGATCATTAAATGTTGTGTTCTGTTCAGGATCTAAAGCTTCTAGCAATGCTGAAGAGGGATCTCCTCTATAATCATTTCCAATTTTATCTATTTCATCCAATAAAATTAACGGATTTTTTGTTCCAGCTTTTTTCATCATCTGTACAATTTTTCCTGGCAAAGATCCTATGTAAGTTCTTCTATGACCACGTATTTCTGCTTCATCTCTCATTCCACCAACTGACATTCTAACAAATTCTCTATTTGTAGCTTTAGCAATTGATTTTCCTAAAGAAGTTTTTCCTACTCCCGGGGGTCCAACTAAACATAAAATTGGACCTTTAATTTTTTCCATTCTTTTCTGAACAGCTAAAAATTCTATTATTCTTTCTTTAACTTTTTCTAATCCAAAGTGATCTTTATCAAGAATATCTAAAGCTTTCTTTAAATCTATATCAACATCACTTTTTTTATGCCAAGGAAGTTCTGTCATCCAATCTAAATAATTTCTTACAACCGTTGCTTCTGCAGACATTGGGCTCATATTTTTTAATTTTTTTAATTCTTGTAAACATTTCTTCTCTACCTCTTTTGGCATCTTAGCTTTTGTAATAGCTTTATTAAGACTTGTTGTCTCGTCTTTACCATCTTCAATTTCACCAAGTTCTTTTTGAATAGCCTTTAGTTGCTCATTTAAATAATACTCTCTTTGTGTTTTTTCCATTTGAGTTTTAACTCTGCCCCTAATTCTTTTTTCAACACCAATAATACTTGTTTCATTCTCCATTATTTTAATAATGGCGTTTAGTCTTTTCTTCAAATCTACAGTTTCAAATATTTGTTGTTTTTCAGAAATAGTAGCTGTTATATGAGATGCAATATTATCTGCAATTTTTGATGGATCTTTTAATTGTTTAATCGTGCTTATAGTTTCATTAGAAATTTTTTTATTTATAGATGTTAATTTTTCTAGTCTTCTTAAAGCTGTAACAGCTAAAGGAAATAAATCTTCATCTTTAGGTAAGACATCGTTATAGAAAGTGTAATCACATGTTATGAACTTTTCATTATCCTTAAAGTCTAAAATTTTTACTCTCTTAATACCTTCAACTAAAACTTTGACTGTCCCGTCTGGTAATTTTAATAATTGTAAAATGCTTCCTTCACAACCGTACATAAAAACATCAGTTTTCTTTGGATCATCAATTTCTGAATTTTTTTGAGTTACTAAAATAATTTTTTTATCTTTTTTCATCACTTCATTGAGTGCTGAAATAGACTTGTCTCTTCCTACAAATAATGGAATTACCATACTTGGAAAGACTACAATGTCTCTTAAAGGCAGTAAGGGTAGTGATATTTTGACGTCCATACGAACAATATGGATATTATATTTTATAATGCAATAGGTTTTTATTACTTATTTAAGATATTAAGCCGCTGTGGTCTTATTTGACTTAGATTTATTGTCACCTTTAGCATGAACTAAGATTGGTTGTGACTGACCTTTTGCTGCACCAGCATCAATAATAACCTCTTCAATATTATCTTGACTCGGAAGATCGTACATTGTTTTCAACAAAATATTTTCTAGAATTGATCTCAAACCTCTTGCTCCAGTTTTTTTGCTAATAGCTTTTTGCGCTATTTCTTTTAAAGCATTTTCTTTAAAAGTTAGTTTAGCGCCATCCAATTTAAACAACTCTTGATATTGCTTTGTTAAAGAATTTTTTGGCTCTTGTAATATTTTTATTAAAGATTTTTCATCTAAATCTTCAAGTGTTGCTATCATTGGAAGTCTTCCAATAAATTCTGGTATCAATCCAAATTTTAATAAATCTTCTGGCTCTAATCCTTTCATCCATTCACCAGTTTTCTTATCTTGTGTATTTTTTACATCTGCACCAAAACCAATTGAGGTTCCCTTATCTCTTTGAGAAATAATTTTATCTAGTCCAGCAAATGCTCCTCCACAAATAAATAAAATATTTGTTGTATCTACCTGTAAAAATTCTTGTTGAGGATGTTTTCTACCACCTTGGGGAGGAACACTTGCAACTGTTCCTTCCATTATTTTAAGAAGAGCTTGCTGAACACCTTCACCAGAAACATCTCTTGTAATTGATGGGTTTTCAGATTTTCTACTTATTTTGTCGACCTCATCAATATAAACTATTCCCCTTTGTGCTTTTTCAACGTTATAATCAGATGCTTGTAATAATTTTAAAATAATATTTTCAACATCTTCTCCAACGTAACCCGCTTCTGTTAAAGTGGTCGCATCAGCCATTGTAAATGGAACGTCTAGAATTCTAGCAAGAGTTTGTGCAAGCAATGTCTTACCACAACCTGTAGGACCCACTAAAAGAATGTTAGATTTTGAAAGCTCAACATTTTTACTTGTTTTGCTCTCATAATTTAATCTTTTGTAATGATTATGTACTGCAACTGACAATACTTTCTTAGCGTGAGCTTGACCAATTACATAATCATCTAATACTGAACAGATTTCTTTTGGAGATGGAAGACCGTCTTGATGTTTTACAAAAGTATCTTTACTTTCCTCTTTTATAATATCCATACATAGCTCAACACATTCATCACAGATGAAAACAGTTGGACCAGCAATCAACTTTCTTACTTCATGTTGGCTCTTGCCACAGAAAGAGCAGTAAAGAATATTTTTATTATTTGTTGTCATTTTAATTTTTATAACGAATCAATTTATTTACTTTATTATAGAAGACTCACACTAATCAAGTTTCGATTAAAGTTGACTCAATATATTGTGTATTAAGATCTTTTTTCTACTACTTCGTCAATAAGACCAAAAGATTGTGCGACATCTGCAGTCATAAAATTATCTCTTTCAAGCGCAGATTTTATTTCATCAACACTTTTTCCAGTATGTCTTGAATAAATTTCATTAAGTCTTTTCTTTAAAGCCAAAACCTCATTAGCATGAATTTCAATATCAGTTGCCTGACCTTGATAACCTGCTGATGGTTGATGAACCATTATTCTTGAATTGGGTAGTGAAAATCTTTTTCCTTTAGTACCAGCAGCAAGTAAAAAAGATCCCATAGAAGCTGCTTGGCCAATACATAAAGTCGATATATCTGGTTTTACATATTGCATTGTATCATAAATACCAAGACCAGCAGTAACTAAGCCTCCGGGACTATTAATGTATAAATAAATTTCTTTTTTTGGATCCTCAGCTTCTAAAAACAATAATTGAGCAGTAACTAATGATGCAACGTTATCATTAATTTGACCTGTTAGAAAAATAATTCTTTCTTTTAAAAGTCTAGAATAAATATCATAAGCTCTCTCACCCTTACTTGATTGTTCAACAACCATTGGTACAAGATTGCTCATTTGTTCTGATAATTTTGTTGTCATAAGTTGATTCGTTTTACTTATACAACTTGAGATTACTTTTTGCTAACTTTTTTTGTCTTTTTCACTGCTGGCTTTGATTTTGCCTTTTTAGTTGCTGGTTTTTTTTCTTTAGCAGATTTTGTGGGTGATTTTTTCTTAGTTTCTTTTTTCTCTTCTGAATGGCTATGGTCATCATCATGAGCATGCTTATTAGCTTCTTTTAAAATTTTTTCAGCTTCTTCTTTAGAAATTTCTTTTTTATTTGGTTTCCCTTTTTCTTTAATTAAATTTAAGATTTTTTCTTCATAAACAGTGCCTCTAAGACTTGCTAATGCAGACGGGTTTTTTTGGTAAAAATCCATAACCATTTTTTCTTGTCCAGGCATCATTCTTAGTTGTTTTTGTACCTCAACTTGAACCTCTTGTTCTGTAACTTTAACCTGATTTTTCTCACCAAACTCATTTAAAATTAATCCAGTCTTAATTCTAGTTTTTGCCTGATCTACAAAATCCTTTTTATTTTTCTTAGCTTCTTCCTCTGACATACCTTGGGAAAGAATTTTTACCTCTTCTTCAATTAAATTTTCTGGCACCTCATCTACTTTGATTTTCTCAATTTCTTTCAAAATTTGATTTTTAGATAACTGATTTAAAGAATTTTTGTATTCGTCATTAATTTGTTTTGAAATTAATGTTTTTAAATCTTTTAAATCTTTTGCTCCTAAATTTTTTGCAAAACTATCATCAATTTTTACTTCTTCTGATTGCTTAACGCTTAAAATTTTACAATTAAATTTAGCTTTTTTATTTACTAATTCTTTTTCAGGGAAATTTTCTGGCAAAGTTGCTTCTACAACTTTTTCATCATCTTTCTTAACTCCAATTAATTGTTCATCAAAGCCTTTTAAAAATAAGTCTTTACCTAAAGTTAACTGAGTATTCTTTCCTTCACTTCCTTTAAAATCCTTACCCTCAACAGTTGCTTTGTAATCTAAAGAAACTAAATCACCTTTTTTAGCTTTTGTATCAGCACTTACTTCTTTAAAATTTGGTTGGTTTTTGGCTATTTCTTTAATTCTTTTATCTGTTTCACTTTCATCAATCTTTACAGTGTATTCGTCAAATTTAATATTTTCTAAAGATTTAATTTCTATTCTTGGTAATTCCGTGACCGATAAAACATATTCTAAATCTTTGTCTTCACCGTATGTCTTTAAGTCAAGTTTTGGTTGACCAGCTGGTTTGATCTTTTTTTCTTCTAGTGCTTTAGTTGATGTTTCTTTTAAAACTTTATCTAAGACTTCTCCAAAAACTGCTTTACCAAATTGTCTTTTTAAAATTTCTTTTGGAACTTTACCTGGTCTAAATCCTTTAAGATTTACACTACCTTTGATCTCTTCATATTTTTCATCCATATACGAGTTCATTGTCTCTTTATCTATAAAAATTTTAAGATCTTTATTTAAACCTTTTTTATTTTCTACTGTAACTTTCATAATATCTTAATGGTAGGGCGAAAAGGACTCGAACCTTCACATGTTGCCATATTGGTTCCTAAGACCAACGCGTCTACCAATTCCGCCATCGCCCCACAAATTACGAGGTTTTATATATTATTGAAACTATTTGTCCAATGACAATTATTAAAAAATTATCTATTTATCTAATAAAATTTATACTAACTTATAAAAAATGATTATTTCACCTTGCATAAGCATTTGTAAAACTGATCCATCAACAGGCTACTGTTATGGTTGTGGAAGAAGCAATGAAGAAAAACGACTTTGGAAGCTAGAAGAAACAACTGATGATTGGAAAAAAGAAAATATTATTGAAATTGAAAAAAGGCTTACTGGTTGGCAACTTGAGAGCTTTAAAGAGTCTTACTCTTATAAAATCAAGAATGGCATGTCTCTTTTTAAGAAAAACTTAATTAAAGAGTAATTAAATATGAGTAAAGTTAAAATTGTAAGTATTATCTATGCTATAGGGATAATTATTGGTGCTTTATTCTTTGATGTTTGGGGAGCAGATACCACTCCTTTTAAAACATTGTCTGTATTTGCATGGACTGTAATATTTATTATAGCTTTATTTTTTGTAGATAAGAATGAGAGAAAATAAGTTTTTAATATTTTTTTTATCATTTTTTTTTATATCCTTTAATTCTCACTCAGAAATAATTGTGTTGAGCAAATGTGATCATAAAGAGGACGGTTTTTTAAAAAATGAATATGTTTTGAATCTTAATGAATTAATTATGACAAGAAATTATGTTTATAACGAAGAAACATATCAAAAATATCGAATAACAGATTTAAGTGTAAAAAAATCTAACACTTACGTTAGAAATATTTATGAGGAGGAGGGGAAAATACTGACTCTAAAACATGGGTATCCTCAATTTTACACCCAAATATTATTTGAAAAAGATAAACCAGATATTTATATCAAAGCTGTTTTAAACGACGTTGAGAGTTTATCAAAAATGTCAACTTGTAAAAAAATAGAAAAATTTGATCAACAAAGCTAATCTTTATTTTTTTTTACCTCTTTATTTTTTGTTTGAAACTTTTTTTTGAGTTCAAATCTACTATTTGTAATGTTTGAACGATGCTTTGCGTAAGCTTGTTTTTGTGCTTGTCTCATAGCTCTTTTTGATGACATAATTATTTAATTTAATATTCAATTTCTAAAGTATCAATAACTTTTAAGCTCTTATCTGATATGACAATTTCACCAGACGAGGGTGCGTAATTTAAAATTTCAGAAATCACTACATAATGAGTAACAAAAACTAAGTTTTGTTCTTCATCCCAAGTACTTAGAAATTTATTAAAATCAATTATTTGCTTTTTTCTATTTTCAGAAAATTTTGCACTAAAAAAAGAGTTTAAAAAGTTTTTGGTTTCGTATTTTTTGAAAGCAATTGATGCAGTTTCTTTGCATCTACACCATTCACTAGAATAAACTTTTCCAATTGAAATTTTATTTTCCTTAAAAAAATTACCAATTTTTTGTGATTGAACTCTACCGCTATCGCTTAAATTTCTTTGAGTGTTACAATCATTAATATCAAAATTATCTGGATCACCGCCACCAGGAGCATAAGCATGTCTTATGAAAATTAATTTTCCACCCTTTTGCAGTTCATCAATTAAAGTTTTTTTTGAATCTGCTTTAACTGAGGGATTAATACATATAAATATTATGAGTAAATAATTTAAAATTTTCATTTATGAATATTAAAATAGATAGTTTAAATAAAACAATTCTTAAATGTAAAAAATGTCCAAGACTTGTTAATTTTATTAAAAAAATTTCGACAGAAAAAAGGAAACAAAATATAAACGAAAACTATTGGGGAAAACCAGTTACGGGTTTTGGTGAGATTAATGCAAAAATTTTAATAATTGGATTGGCGCCAGCAGCCCATGGAGGTACACGAACAGGAAGAGCGTTCACAGGAGATAAATCTGGAGATTTTTTATTTAAATGTTTATTTAAAGCTAAAATTTCAAACCAACCAAATTCAGAAAATCTAAATGATGGTCTTAAATTAAAATCAACGTATATAACTAATATTTTAAAATGTGTTCCTCCGGGAGACAAACCTAAAATAGAAGAGCTTAATAATTGTTCAAAATACTTTGATAGTGAGATTTATAATTTAAAAAAATTAAAAACTATTATTGCATTAGGAAAAGTAGCATTTGATAATTGTGTTAAATTTTATAAAAAAAAATATAATTTTAATGAGAAGATAAAATTTATTCACGGAAAATCCTATTTACTACCAGGAAATATTAAACTTATTGCCTGTTATCACCCTAGCCCCAGAAATGTAAATACTAAACTTATATCTGAAAGAATGATTGTAGACTTATTTAAAAAAGCTACAAAAATATCTATAAACTAGAATTATAGGGTTTAAAATCAGATACTATTTTTTCTGGAATTTTAACTGGTTTGAATTTTTCATTTATAAATACTAGATGAACTTTAGCCTCCACTATCAGATCCTCATTTTTAAATATTGATTGATTCATTAAAAAAGAGGTTTTTGAAGTAGATTCAACAAAAGATTTGATTTGTAAATCATCTTCTAAATATGCAGATTTTTTATATTCAATATTGCATGATTTAACAATTATTAGAGCACCAAAATCATTTTTTATTTTTGTGTTGCTTAATCCAATAGTTGATAACGCTTCAGTTCTAGCTCTTTCTAAATATTTTAAATAGTTAGCATAGTACACAACTCCACCAGCGTCTGTGTCTTCATAATACACTTTAACATTATGAGTAAAGTTTTTATGCATAATTTAATAATATCAAATAAATAAAAATTTAATATAAACTAAGATATAATATGTTTAATGAAAATTTATTTAATTTGGTTAATTGGTGTAATTTTATGGAACTTTGGATTTCCAAATGCAATTCCGATTGCTGATGTTATCGCAGCAATTTTATTATCATTCTTAAGTATTGGATTAAAAAAGTATGTAAAATGGTAATTAATCTGCTGAAAAATAAATATTCTGAAAATAAGAAACTGATTTCATTTTAGAATTATCAGTATCAGCCATTATAGCTAGGCCATCTAATTCATTCACATCTAAATCATGAAATTTTTTAAAATCTTCCTTAACATTGGCTTTCACTGTTACCCAAACATTCAGATTATCTTTTGTAGTTGCTAATACATTATCTATTGATTTTTTTGTATAAGGGCTTGGCCAACTCTGACCAACTGCACTATTGCTCGAAAAAACGTAATTAATAGCTCTATTTGAAAGTGGAGTTGCTCCTGTTTTTTTTACAGCAAAGACTCTAGCTGCAAAATCATGACCTTTTTTTGAATTCTCATTAATGCCTTGCAAATCTTTCTCAATTTTCCAGGTAATATTAATAAAAGGTGTTTTATTTAGATCAATTTTAACCTCTTTTCCAAGGCCAGAAGCAGCGTTATCAGCTACTGCTTTTAAAAAATTACCATTCTCATTTGATCCAACAGTATACACTGTTTTGTTATCTGCTCCTCTCACCTTACGAACATCGAGTTCTGAAAGCTCTTGCTCTGTAAATTTAAAAATATTTATATTTTCAGCGAGCGAAGAGTTAATAAAAATTAATGATGTAATAAAAATATAAAAAAATTTTAACATGGTCTTCTTATAGATAAAATATTTATAATTTCAATATTCAGTCACAATTTAAACATTCTAAGTTCAGGATTGATTGCTAAATGAATAATATGAAAATAATTTCTGTCTTTATACTTCTTATATATTGGTCAATAATGATCACAGCACCAGTTATGGGTCAAAATTCTATTAAAAATCAAAATAAAGATCGAAAAATAGTTTCAAATTTTTGAGACTAATATGTGGATCTACCACCACTGATATCAAATACCGCAGCTGTGGAAAAAGTATTTTCTTGTGAAGAAAGCCAGCAAACTAATGAGGTAAACTCATGTATTTCAAGAAATCTACCTCTTGGTACCTTTGACAGCATTCTTTGTACATGCTCTTTACTCATTTGATTTAAAATTCTAGTTTTAGCACCTGCTGGGGTGACAGCATTTACAGCTATATCTTTGTCAGCTAGTTCTTTACCCAAAGCTTTTGTTAACCCAATTGCACCAGCTTTTCCTGAGCTATACGCGCTTGCATTTGCATTACCATCTTTACCTGCAACGGAAGCTACATTAACAATTCTTCCATAGTTGTTTTTAATCATATTTGGGACAATTGCTCGGCAGCAGTTGAAAGTACCCATTAAATTTATCTGGACTATTTTATTCCACATATCGACATCATACTCCCATAAAGGACCTGTAGGACCTGTTATCCCGGCATTATTGATTAAAATATCTATATTTGATTTTGAGGTTATGTCTGCAACGTTTTTCTCTACATCTTGATAATTTGATATATCAACAACATTGTAAAATAAGTTAGGGTTTTTTACTTCATCAACTACTGATTTAAGAAGCTTTTCATCGATATCCCATATAAACACTTTAGCGCCAGACTCTAAAAATCTTTTTGCAACATCTAAACCAAACCCTTGGGCTCCACCAGTAACTACAGCTGTTCTATTTTTAAAATCAAATGTGTGCATTAAAATTATTTTTTTGCTAACAAGTAGTATGTTATCCACGCAACAAATGCACCTATTATCCAAGCATAAGATTGTAAAAACATTAAATTAGTATTCCAAATTGTAGACGCTGAGAAAATAAATCCCAATATTAAAGAATAAACGCCTTTTATATGCCAACCTCCTGAATAATAATAAGCACTCTCTTTATCTATAGAATATAGATCTTTATTACTTAATTCTTTATTTTTAATTAAATAATAATCAGCTACCATCACTCCAAATAAAGGACCAAAAAAAGCACCAAAGGTATCAACGAAGGACAAAATTCCTATTTGACTAAATATAGTTAGCCAGAAAATTGCAATCAATAATCCAATAAATGTAATTAAATAACTTGCACTTTTAAAGCCTAATTTTGAAGGGACTAGATTTATTAAAGAGTATTGAGATGGTATGAAATTAGCAACTAAATTTGTTGAAGCTGAAGCGATTATAATAAAAAACAAAACTACTATTGTAATTTGTATATTGTCAAACTTTCCAACTATATCTGTAGGATTAGTAAAAATTCTATCTATATCTGAAAATTTTTGATTTAGAAAAACATCAGAACCTGTAACGATAAAAACAGATAAAAAGGAAAAAATAATTAAATTTAAAATTAAACTTAAGTTTCCTTTATTTAATTCCTGCTCATTTTTTACATATCTAGAAAAGTCACCAAAACTAATGATTAAAATTGAAAAATAAGCAAATATTGTTCCGGCAACTGTCAATAAAGGGGCCAAATTATTAACATCTAAAAAATTTTTAAGGTTGAAAATATTTGAAAAAGCTTCGGTAGTTATTTTTACATCACTTAATAAAACAACAAAGAAAAAAATAAGCATACCAGCGTAGACTGTCATCGCTGAAAAATTAATTATTTTTTTATTATACTGCATTCCAACAGAAAAAAACAAAGTCTGTAGGAAAATTGTTATTAATATTGCAAACCAATCGATAATATTTAAACCAAAATAGAAGATAATAAAAATTTCTTGTTCCAATAAGGAATTATCAATTGAAAAAATTGTTATCCTTATCAGATAAACCAATATTTTAGACAAAAAATAAGTTTGGATACCAAATAAAAAAATCCCAACTAAACCTCTGATTAATCCAAATAATTTAGCACCATTAAATCCTAACGAAGATCTTAATAATACCACAAACGGTAAACCAAATTTTTGAGAAGGCTTTCCTATGATGTTTGAAAATAAATAAACAAAAAAAGATCCCAATATAATTCCAAAAAATACTACAAATACATTTAGGCTATATATTAAGTAAAGCGAAGATATTAAAGAGAAACCAATTAAACTCTGTACATTTGCTCCCCAAAAACAAAATAGATCTTTCCAATTCCAAGTTTTATAATTTGGATTAACTGTGACTAAGTCCCAATTAGAAAGAGAGTATTTTACTTTTGGCTGATTCACTAAATTTATTTTAAACTAATAAATTCTACTGTCCATATAAGAGAGTTGGCAACCATAAGGCAATTTTAGGAAATATAATAATTAAAACCAAACCTATAATTTGAAGAACCATAAATTGCATCATTCCGTAGTAAATATCTTTTAAATCCCATTCTGGAACTACACCTTTTAAAAAATATGCTGATAGTGCTACAGGTGGAGATAGCCAGGCGGTCTGGAGATTGACAGCTACTAATATTGCAAACCAAGTTAAATTAAAACCTAACGCTTCTACTAGTGGCAAAATTATTGGAACAATGATCATAACTATTGGTACCCATTCTAATGGCCAGCCCAGCAAAAATATCATAACCATAATCATTCCTAAGATCAGATATTTATTCATTTCTAAACCTAATAAAAATTCTGTTAGTAAAGTTGGTGTTCCCAATCTAGCAAATACTGCTCCAAAAAAATTTGAGGCAGCAACTAAAACCATAATCAAAGCTGTTATTTCTAAAGTTTTAACTAAAGCTTCTTGAAGTTTTGATAAAGTTAATTTTTTATATGCTAATGAAAGCAACAATGCTCCCATTGCACCACAACCAGCAGCTTCGGTTGGAGTTGCAAAACCAAATAAAATACTTCCTAATGCTGCAAAAACTAATGCTGCGGGTGGAACTAGACCTAAAAAAAACTCAATCCAGACTTCTTTCATACTAGCTGCACGCATTTCCTCAGGTAGCACAGGGCCAAGTTTTGGATTAATCATACATCTAATTGTTGTGTAGCCTGCGTATAAACTTGCAAGAAGTATTCCTGGAATAATTGCTGCAGCAAACAAATCAATAACAGGAATTTCCATTATTGGCCCCATAACTACAAGCATGATACTGGGTGGAATTAAAATTCCCAAAGTTCCACCAGCTGTAATTGTACCTGCAGCAAGTTTTACATCGTAATTTGATCTGTTCATTGATTTTGCAGCCATAATTCCCAGTATAGTAACTGAGGCACCAACTATTCCAGTTGCAGCTGCAAAAATAACTGAAACAAACAATACGGCGTAATATAATGAGCCCTTAACTCTAGCTAACATCATTTGAAAAGCTGAAAATAACCTTTCCATTAAACCTGCTTGTTCCATCATAATTCCCATAAAAACAAAGAGTGGGACGGCGGCAAGGGTTTGTTCGGTCATCACCATCGAAAATTGAAGTGTCATTAAATAAAAGACTAATTTTCCAAATCCTAAATAACCAAATACAAAACCTAGAAAAATTAAAGTGAAAGAAATTGGAAATCCAACAAAGATTGCAAAAAGCATTACTCCAACTAAAATAAAACCTAAAATAGCTGGATCAATTAATTCTGCTATCATTTATCCTCTCCTGGCCACTCACCCTTTTTAGCTGCCCAGTAGCTTTTGAGTAATTCTGAAAATCCTTGGATAAGTAAAAATATAATTCCAATTAATAAACATGTTTTAATAGGCCACATATATGGCATCCAGGTAGTATCCATTCCTCTTTCACCTCTTTGGATAGACTCTAAAACAAATCCAAAAGTCATATAAAAAAAAATAATTAGACCCGGGAAATAAAATAAAAGATACAGCCAAAAATCGATTAATCCTTGGTTTTTAATTTTAAAATTTCTGTATAAAAAATCTGCTCTAATATGAACTCCTTTTGAGAGTGCATAACCTGCACCCAGCATAAAAAGAGCTCCATATAAAAATCTGCTAATATCATAAGCCCATATTGTCGGTGCTAAAAATAATTTTCTAGCAAGTACCTCATAGGTCATAGCAAAGATAAGTGGCATTAATATCCAACAGACTACACTACCAACCCGCTTGCTAAATTTGTCTATATTAATTATAGACTTTGCCATCCAAGATGGCATATCTTCTGGCATTTTTCCTGAACCACCTCGCCTTTCGGCAATCATTTCATCTGAAATATCAAATTTACTTGGTTCTTCAGCCATAAAAATTTTTATTAAAAAAAATTAGAGCGGACTAACAAGTCCGCTCTAATGTTCTAATTATTTAATGATTACTTTAATGTTGCTGCGTGAGCCATTCCTAGCTTAGCATTTGACATTTGAGCACCACTCCAGAAAGGAACTGCTTTATCAGCAAATACTTTCATAGAGTCATAAACTTCTTTGAAAAATGCATTTTTTTCAGCATTTTTGTTCAAAGTTGCTTTAGCAGCTGCCATATACTCAGTGAAGTAGTCAGATGGAGTATCTTCTAAAATCACTCCATGTTTTGTTGTAAGTTCTTGTAAAGCTTCACCATTTGATAAAATTCTATAACTTAAAGATTTTATCAAAGAGGCATCAGCCGCAACTTCAAGAGACTTCTTCTCATGTGCAGTCATAGCATTATATGTTTTTCCAGTAATATAAAAGTCAGCATTTACCACTACTTGGTGTAAACCTTGTAAATAATAGTGCTTTAAAACTTTTTGGAAACCAAAAGTTAAGTCTGGCTTTGGACAACACCATTCAGCAGCATCAATAGTTCCTGCTTCTAAAGCTGGTAGAATGTCTCCACCACCCATCGCAACAGATGCTATACCGATGTCTTTATAAGTTTGTCCTGGAATTCCTGGAGGAGTTCTGAATTTATATTTTCTAAAATCAGCCATATCTTTAATTGGTTTTGGAAACCAACCTAAAGCCTCTGGTCCAACAGGTTGAAGCATAAATCCTTTAATGTCTCTTCCCATTTCTTTCCATAATTGATCATAAAGCGCTTTTCCACCACCATATTGGAACCAAGATAAAAACGCTAAATTATCTATACCTATTCCACCACCAGCTACTGGAGAACCGAATAGCATTGCAGCAGGGTGTTCGCCTGACCAATAGTGAGTCCATGCAAATCCACAGTCAATCAAACCTTTGTCTACAGCATCTAGAGTCTCTTTTACTCCAACAACTGCTCCTGCAGGTAAGATTTCGAATTTTAAAGATCCACCAGTTAATTCAGTAACTGTATCAGTAAAGTCCTTTAACATCTTAACTTCATCAGCTTTAGTATTAAGAACTGTCTGACATTTTAGTGTTTTTGCAGCATTCGCATTTGAAATAAATCCAAATACCATCGCAACTGCAAATAACATTGAAATGATTTTTTTCATATCGTTTTCCCTCTCTATATTTTTAAAAATTAAAGCTTGTCAAAGAATGAAATCTAAAACAAGTGTTAATATTGGATTATTTCAATTTTTTTGTGTACAGAAATGTTACAAATAAAAAATTTTAATTTATAAGAGTTCTAAGAAATGGATAATTTTGATTATGTTATTATTGGTGCTGGATCAGCTGGATGTGTTCTTGCCAACAGAATTTCATCTAATCCTAAAAATAAAGTCTTACTTTTAGAGGCAGGTGGCAAAGATACTAATCCATGGATACATATTCCTGGAGGGTATTTCAAAACAATGCATAATCCTGAGACCGATTGGTGTTTTAACACAGAGGAAGAGCCATTCTGTGATAATAGAAAGATGACTTACCCAAGAGGAAAAACACTTGGAGGAAGTTCTTCTATAAATGGAATGCTTTATATTCGAGGGCAATCAAATGATTATAATTATTGGAGACAATTAGGAAATGTAGGATGGTCATGGGAAGATGTTCTTCCTTATTTTAAAAAATCTGAAGATTTCCAGTTTGGAAAAAGTGAATTTCATGGTGCTGGTGGACCTTTAAAAGTAGAAAAAATTAGATCTACTTTTAAAGTTTTAGATTTATTTTTGGAAGCTGCAGAGGAATTTGGATATAAAAAAACCGATGATTTTAATAATGGTGATAATGAGGGGATGGGATATTTTCCCTTAACGGTAAAAAATGGTTTTAGGTGTAGCACTGCAGTTGGTTATTTAAATCCAGTAAAGAATAGAAGTAATCTAAAAATTATAACTAAAGCTCACATCAAAAATATTGAATTCGAAAATAAAATTGCCAAAAAAGTTAATTTTTGGACTGGTGATAAGTTAAATACTGTTGAAGCAAATAGTGAAATCATATTAAGCGCTGGTACTATTGGATCTCCACATATACTTCAAGCTTCAGGCTTGGGTCCTGCTAAATTACTAAAAGACAACGGCATTGAAGTTATAATGGACCATAAAAGTATAGGCCAAAACTTAACAGATCATCTAATGCTAAGACCTGTATATAAAATAAATAATTTAGAAACTTTAAATGATATTTATTATAGTTTTACAAAGAAAATATTTACTGGATTAAAATTTTTCTTAACACGAACTGGTCCACTTACAGTTGGTGCTAGTTATTTATGTGGTTTCGTAAAAAGTGATCCACATTTAGAAACTCCTAACTTACAATTTCATGTTTCTCCTGCTAGTACAGATCTCTTAGGAAAATCATCGTTACACAAATTTCCTGCTTTCACACCAACAATTACTAATGTAAGACCTACTAGCAGAGGATCTATTGAACTTAAATCTTCTGATACAAGAATTCCTCCAAAGATTAAAATGAATTATCTGTCTACAGATGAAGATAGAGAAATAGCAGGTAAGTCTCTTAAAATAGTAAGAAAAATAGTTATGGAGTCGAAAGCCTATAAAGATTATGGACCAGAAGAATTAAGACCAGGTATAAATATTACTGACAATGAGCAGTTAGCTGTTGAAGCGGGAAAATATGCTAATACAATTTTTCATCCTGTTAGTACTTGCAGAATGGGTAAAGATGAAAATGCAGTAGTGTCTGATCAGTTAAAGGTTCATGGAGTAAAAAACTTAAGAGTGGTTGATGCATCAGTAATGCCTTATATCACCTCAGGAAATACTAATGCTCCAACAATAATGATTGCAGAAAAAGGTGCTGACATGATACTACACCAGTAATGTTTGTAGAATTTTTTACACCTGAACAAATAGCAATAGTAACTCAAATAATTCTTATTGATTTAGTTTTAGCGGGTGACAACGCAATAATAATTGGAATGGTTGCATCTAAATTTCCAGTCGAACAAAGAAAAAAAGTTATTTTTTGGGGAATTGGTGGTGCAGTAATTTTAAGAATCATACTTACTTTGCTTACAGCTTATCTACTGCAAATCAATGGCTTAAGGTTAATTGGTGGTTTGTTGTTACTTTATATTGTTTACAAGCTTTATGTAGACGTAATTAAAGGTTCAGAAAAAGAAGAGGATGTAAAAGTAGATAATTCAAGTTTTCTAAAAGCAATTTGGACTGTTTTGCTGGCAGATTTCACAATGAGTTTGGATAATGTTTTGGGTGTTGCTGGTGCAGCTGGTGATCATTACGGACTTCTTGTTTTTGGGTTAGTTTTATCAATTATTTTAATGGCAACTGCAGCAACCTTAATTTCTGGATGGATTAAAAAATATAGATGGATAGCTTGGCTTGGATTATTAGCTATTTTAATTGTAGCAGTTGAGTTGATTTACACAGATATTAAAATATTATTCTTTTAATGTATCTTCAAAAAATAAATCTTAAAAACAAATATGCTTTAGTTACTGGTGCAGGTAAAGGACTTGGAAGAGCATGTTCAATTGCATTAGCTGAAGCAGGGGCAACAGTTATAGCTTTAAGCAGAACATCTTCCGATCTTAATAAATTAGAAAAGGATATAAAAAAAGTTAAAGGTAAAATTATCAAAATTTCATGCGATGTAATGATCTACGAAGATTTAAAACAAAAATTAGATAAAATTAAAATTATTGATGTGTTAGTAAATAATGCTGGAACTAACATCCCAGAACCTTTTGAAAAAATTAAACAAAAAAGCATGAATTATCTAGTAGATTTAAATCTAAAGGCAGCATTTAACGTGGCACAACTTGTTGTAAAAAAAATGCTTAAAAATAAAAAAAGACCTGGTTCAATTATAAATATGTCATCTCAACTAGGTCATGTAGGTATGGTTGGAAGAAACGTATATAATATGACTAAATTTGGTATTGAGGGTTTAACCAAAGGTATGGGCGTCGAATTGGCAAAAAAAAATATAAGAGTAAATACAGTGGCACCTACTTTCGTTGAAACACCTATGGTTAAAAACTTTTTTAAAAATAAAAAATTTAAAAAATTAGCACTTGGAAATATTCCTATGGGAAAAGCAGCTACCGAAAGTGATGTTGCTACAACAGTATGTTTTTTGGCATCCTCTGCATCTTCAATGATAACTGGAACATCAATAATTATAGATGGTGGATGGACAGCTCAATAATTTATAGATTTTTTTTTGTTTTTTTAATTTTTATATCACCAGTAAAAGCTATTGAATTTCAAGGAAAATTTCTGCAAGGTCATTTTATATTAGGTAAAACTGATCCTAACGCTAAAATTTTGGTTGGAAAAAAAGAGGTAAAAGTTTCAAAAGATGGCTTTTTTGTTTTTGGTATAGATCGAGATCAAAAGTACGACTTAACATTTACAAAAATTATTCATGGAAAAAAATCAATAATTACAAAAAAAAGTTTTAAAGCGAAAATACAATATACAAAGAATAGATGGTTTGGCAGAAAGCAAAGTAACCCCACCTGAGTCTGTTTATAAAAGAATTAAAAAAGAAAATAATGCAATTGGAGAAGCAAGAGCAATAAATTCTGATCTGCAATTTTTTAAAGAAAAATTTATTATGCCAGTTGAAGGTATAATTAGTGGTGTTTATGGTAGTCAAAGAATTTTAAATGGTAAACCAAGGTGGCCTCACTACGGAATAGATATTGCAGCTAAACAGGGAACGATGATTAAATCCTCTGGTTCGGGTATGGTTACTATGGCTGAAGATGATTTATACTATACTGGTGGTACAGTTATAATGGATCATGGTCATGGGATATCAACAATATATTCTCATTTAGAAAATGTATTAGTCTCAGTCGGTGATCAGATAAATCAAGGAGACATAATAGGAACTGTAGGGTCAACAGGAAGATCAACAGGACCACATTTGGATTTTAGAGTGAATTGGTTTCAAACACGGCTTGATCCCATGTCTGTCTTAAACTAAATCTCAGATTTTGCTCTGAAACGTTCATAAATCAATCTAGCTCTAACTCCTAAACTTAAAATTGGATCAGGAGGGAGCCAAGTTGGTTTGTTTCTTGCTTCAATAACTTCTATCTCTTTTGTATTATCATTACTTGCTTTGATTGCTATTTGCTCTCCAAATAAAGTGCCAACTCCAATACCAGAGCCATTATAACAACCAGCAACAAATATATTTTCATCTATTTTTTCAAAAATTTGGGAACTATTTCTTGTTCTTGAAACAATGCCTGACCAAGAAGATTGAATAATATCATCAGGTAATTCTGGAAATCTTTTTTTAATTCCAATCTTTTGTTTCAATGATCTTTTGGTTAATTCAGATTTAGACATTTGATAAGGATTAAAAACTTCTGCAGTATTTCTAATTAAAATTCTTCTATCTTTAGTCATCCTGATAGTGGCCCCCATTGGTCTAACAGGTAATACCCCCCACTCTTTAGGTTCACCAATAGATGCAAACTCTTCTTTAGTTAAAGATCTAGTCATGCTAGCTGTTAAAGTCATTGGAAAATTATAATTTGATTTTATTCCTAAAGATTTCAGAAATCCGTTTATAGCAAAAATAATCTTTTTAGTTTTAATTGAACCATTTTTAAATTTACAAATAATTGTATCATTTTTCTTTTTCCAATCTAATAATGAAGAATTTTCATAAAGATTTATGTTATCAGGCAATGTATCAATCATGGCTCTAACCAACTTACCTGGATGTAATAAAATCCCTCCCTTTGTATGAAGAGCAATATTGTAAAAATTGGTACCTAATTTTTTTTTAAGTTCTTCGTTAGATAACAAATTGTGTTCAAAACCTAGTTTTGATAAGGTACCTGAAAAATTTTCCAATATTTTTTTATCTTCTTGCTTTGATGATGCAAAATATTTTCCACATTCATTCCAATCACAATCTACCTGATATTCTTTAATAAATTTTTTAATAACATCTATTCCCAATTTATAGATGTCTGCTTTTTTTTTATAATTATCTAATTCTTTATTAGAGGTAAAACCATCATTAAGTGTTGTATCCACTAAATATCCCGAGTTTCTTGAGCTAGCACCCTCTCCTGCTAGCTGAGCATCTACTAATAATATTTTTTGACCAGGATATAGTTGGCCTAATTTTCTTGCTGCAGATAATCCTGTATAACCCGCTCCTACAATTAACCATTCACAATCTATATCAGATGAAAGTGTTACAATATTATTTCTTGGACTTAAATCATTAACCCAGCTACAGCTATTATCGTTCACAACTTCCATGAAAGAAGATTACGATAATTGATTGTTATTTAAAAGATTTTAAGAATTTAAAGAAGGCTGCTTCTTCATATCCTCTTTTTTAATGCCAGCTACTCTTACTGGTTTTTTCATAGCATCTCTTCTAAATGGTTCCCCAAGCTCTTGATTAAGAATTACCTCAATAAATGTTGTAATTCCTTTCTTCTGATCCTCACAAGATTGCTTGATTGCATTTGTGGTTTCTTCCATTGTTCTAACAGTTACACCTTTTAAGCCACATGCGTCAGCAACTTTAGCATAACTTAATTCTGGATCTAATTCTGTACCAACAAAGTTATTATCAAACCAAAGTGTCGTATTTCTTTTTTCTGCACCCCATTGATAATTTCTGAAAATAACCATTGTTATTGCAGGCCATTCTTCTCTTGCACATGAGCTCATTTCATTCATGCTTATTCCAAAAGCACCATCGCCAGCAAATCCGATAACAGGAGTATCTGGACAACCAATTTTTGCTCCCAATATTGACGGAAAACCATAACCACAAGGGCCAAATAAACCTGGTGCTAAATATTTTCTTGGCTTTTCGAATGTAGGGTAAGCATTACCTATCGCACAATTGTTTCCTATATCACTTGATATAATTACATCGTCAGGCATTCCTGCTTGAATTGCTCTCCAAGCTTGTCTTGGTGACATCCTATCTGCGTCTCTTTCTCTAGCTTCTTTATTCCAAACTGTTCCTTCATCATCATCTTCATGATCTAAACTTGATAGTTTTTGCAGCCAAGCTGATTTAGTTTGATGAATTAAGTCTTTTCTAGCTTGTCTGTCAGTATCACCAGCATTTGAAGATAATTTTTCAAAAATTTGTTCGGCAACTAATTTTGCATCACCACTTATTCCTACAGTAACTTTTTTAGTCAAACCTATTCTATCAGGATTAATATCAACTTGAATAATGTTTGCAGTCTTTGGCCAATAATCAATTCCATAACCAGGTAAAGTAGAAAATGGATTTAATCTAGTTCCCAATGCTAACACTACGTCAGCTTTTGAAATTAATTCCATTGCAGCTTTTGATCCATTATATCCTAGAGGACCAACAGCTAAAGGATGGCTTCCTGGGAAACTGTCATTATGTTGGTAACCCGAACAAACAGGTGAATCTAATTTTTCTGCAAGTTTTTTTGTAGCTTCTATAGCTCCTCCAATAACAACACCTGCTCCTGATAATATTACTGGAAACTTTGCTTTAGATAGCAAGTCAGCTGCTTTAGCTACAGCATCATTTCCTCCTCCTTGTCTTTCAAGTCTTACAATTGGAGGAAGATCGATGTCAATTACTTGACACCAATAATCTCTTGGAACATTAATTTGTGCTGGCGCTGATCCTCTTATAGCCTTTTCTATAACTCTATTTAGTACTTCAGCCATTCTTGATGGGTCTCTTACTTCTTCTTGATAACAAACCATGTCTTTGAATAAATTCATTTGCTCTACTTCTTGAAATCCACCTTGCCCCATTGTTTTGTTCGCTGCTTGCGGTGTAACTAACAAAAGAGGAGTATGATTCCAATAAGCTGTTTTTATTGGTGTAACTAATCCAGTAATACCAGGTCCGTTTTGAGCAATTACCATTGACATTTTACCAGTAGCTCTTGTGTAACCATCAGCAATTAAACCACCATTTGTTTCATGAGCGACATCCCAGAAAGTAATACCTGCATCTGGAAAAATATCTGAAATTGGCATAAAGGCTGAACCGATAATTCCAAACGCATGTTCAATACCGTGCATTTGTAAAACTTTTACAAAAGCTTCTTCTGTAGTCATTTTTGTCATAAAACTAGAACCTCTCTAAAGTGTAATTATACTATTTATAAAATTCGTTTGTTAATTTGTGCGATTAATATATAAGTTTTTACGAATTTCAAACAAACAAATCGACACGATATGGCAACAGATATAATCATACATGATAAAAAAGACAATGTAGGAGTAGTTGTTGTTGAAAAAATCACTCCTAAACAAGACTGTGCTTGCTGGATAATGGAAGACGACAGTTCAACTAATATTCAATCCGCAGATGAAATACCTTTAGGTCATAAAATTGCAATGGTTGACCTTAAAGAGGGAGATACTATTTTAAAGTATGGTCACGATATTGGTAAAGTTGTTAAATCAATCAAAAAAGGTGAGCATGTCCATGTTCACAATGTAAAAACAAAGAAGTGGTAATAGTATGGAAATTCCAAAAAGCTTTTTAGGTTATAAAAGAGAAAACGGCAGAGCCGGAACAAGAAATCATGTAATTATTTTGCCAGTTGATGACATTTCAAATGCGTGTGCAGAGGCAGTTGCAAATAACATTAAAGGTACAATTGCACTTCCTCATTCTTATGGAAGACTTCAGTTTGGAGCAGATTTAGAGCTTCATTTTAGAACAATGATAGGGACTGGATGTAATCCAAACGTTGCAGCAGTAATTGTTATTGGTATTGAACCGAAATGGACAAAGAAAATTGTAGATGGAATTGCTAAAACTGGAAAACCTGTTGAAGGATTTCATATTGAGCGTACAGGTGACATTGGTACGACAATGAAAGCATCAAAAAAAGCACAAGAATTTGTGATGTGGGCTTCAGAAAAAACAAAGAGAAGAATGTCCTTTAAGTGATTTATGGATCTCAGTTAAGTGTGGAGAATCTGATACTACTTCAGGTCTAGCTGCAAACCCAACCGTTGGAAACTTAATGGACAAACTTGAACCATTTGGTGTTCACTTATGTTTTGGTGAAACATCTGAATTAACTGGTGCAGAACAAGTTTGTGCAACTAGAGGGGCTACTAAAGAAGCTTCTGAAAAAATTTATGAAAACTTGGAGCTCTTATAATGATTTTATTTTAAAAGAAGCAACGGATGATCTTTCTGAAAGTCAACCAACAGCTGGGAATATAGCTGGAGGACTTACAACAATTGAGGAAAAAGCTTTTGGTAATTTTCAAAAAATTGGAAATTGTAAATTTATTGATGTTCTTGAACCAGCTGAAGAACCAACTAAAGGAAAAGGTTTATATTTTATGGACACATCATCTGCTGCTGCAGAATGTGTCACGCTTCAAGCTGCTGCTGGTTTTAATATTCATTTATTTCCAACTGGACAAGGTAATATCGTTGGAAATCCAATTGAACCTGTTGTTAAATTAACAGCTAATCCATTAACTGTAAAAGGTATGGGAGAGCATATTGATTGTGATGTTTCAAAAATTCTTTCAAGAGAAATGAATTTATCTGAAGCAGGTGATGAATTAATTAAAACGACACTTAGAGTAGCAAACGGTAGATTAACTTGTGCTGAAGCTTTGGGTCATAAAGAATTTGTTATGACTAAACTTTACAGAAGTGCTTAATTAACTTTAGTCTTTCATGAATATTAAGAAATACCTAGTTGTATTACCAGGTATTATATTGGCATTTGTTCTTTACACTTTATCTCAAGGTTTCAATAATATTCTTGGTATTGAGCTATTAGGCTATGAAAAAAGCCCAATATCTACTGCAATGATTGCTATTTTATTAGGAATGTTTTTCGGAAATGTTTTTCAAATTAGAGAAAGTTTTTTAAGAGGATTAGATTTTACACAAAAATATATTCTAAAACTAGGTATTATTTGTCTAGGTATTCAATTGAAGCCATTTGAATTTTTAGAATTTGGAAAAATAGCAATTCCATTAATTATAATCTGCATAATCAGTGTGTTAATAGTAATCAAACTCCTAATTAAAAAATTAAAAATACCAACTAGAATGGCTTACTTGATATCAATAGGGAGCACTGTCTGTGGAACTACTGCAATAATGGCTACCGCTCCAGTTATTAGAGCAAAAAAAAATGAAGTATCATATGCAATTGCTAATATTACTTTGTTTGGAATACTTTCGATGCTTATTTACCCTTATTTTGCTAACTTTTATTTTGAAAGTGAGTCTTTATTAATTGGGTTGTTTTTGGGAACCTCTATCCATGAAACCTCTCAAGTTGCAGCTGCAGGATTGATTTATGACCAGCAATTTAATAGTCCTGAAACTTTAAATATAGCAACAGTAACGAAATTAATTAGGAATACCTTTCTTGTTATAATGATCCCTTTATTTGCCTTTCTTTATAATCGAGGAAAAACCTCAGAAAAGAAATACTCAATAGTAGATATTTTTCCTTACTTTGTATTAGGATTTGTAGCAATGATAATAATTAGAAATTTAGGTGATCTAATGTACTCAAATAATTACGAATGGTTGGTTACAATTGAGGGTATTAAATTGTCCTCAAAAATATTTTTAACAATGGCAATGGCAGCAATAGGGCTTTCAACTAACTTAAAAGAACTTAAAAATATGGGCTACAAACCTTTTATAGTTGGTTTTATAGGTATGGCAACGGTTGGATTGGTTAGTATTACAACTATCGAATTATATTTAAATTTTTTTAATTAAGATTTAACTAATAATTTTTTTCTAAAGTTTGAAATAAATCGTCTTATAAAAGCTGCTCCAACACCTAAAATAATTGCAAACATAATTGTAAATAGTCCGTAAAAGAAAGGCATCTCTTTAGAAAAATCAATTATAAATTCAGAAAAGAAGTTTAAATCTGAACTAGTGGCTTTAGCAGTTCCATTTATAATTTTTTCTGCAAAAAATGTATCGTATGCTATTGCTATACCCACTATCAGTAGTAAAATTGCTAGTAAAGCTCTTAAACCAGAACTATCGATTCTTTCTCCTAATTTTTGCCCAACTTGAACTCCTATTATAGATCCTACAACCAACATAAGAACTAGAAATAAATCTATAGATCCATAATTAAATGAATGAAGAAAAGTAACAACCACACTTACAAAAATTGTTACAAATAAAGATGTACCAGGAACTAATTTAGTAGGCATTTTAATTATATAAATCATTGCAGGAACTAAAATAAAAGCACCTCCAATTCCCATAATGGCTGCAATAAATCCAACTAATAGACCAATTATAATTGGTGTAAAAATACTCTCATATAATTTTGACTTTGGAAATCTCATTCTTAATGGAAGACCATGTATCCAATAATGAACATGTAATTTTTTTTTTACTACAACATTTCTTTTTGCTTTATCTATTTCACCTAAACTTTCAACCAACATCAAAGTTCCGATTATTGCTAATATATACATATATGCCAGAGAGATAACTGTATCAATTTTTCCAATACCTTTAAAATAAGTAAACGTATAAATTCCTAAAGAAGTCCCAACTACACCTCCAATCACTATCATTGAACCCATTTTGTAATCTAAAGTATTTTTTAAATAATGCGTGGTAGATCCAGATACTGAAGTAGCTAAAATATTATTTGCTTCATTAGCAACTGCGTATGCAGGAGGTATTCCTAAAAAAATTAGAAAAGGTGTCATCAAAAACCCCCCACCAACACCAAATAAACCTGAAAGCACTCCAACAATTGCACTTAATAAAAGTATCTCGATAGGGTTAACAAATACTTGAGCTATCGGTAAAAATACTTCCATATAAAATTTAAAAGTTGTTAAAAAACAACTTAGTTAAAAGTGATAAAAGTTCCAACTAAAATCACTCCCCAGTAAGCTGTTAAGCTTGCTATAATTCCTGCCTTGATTAATGTGGTTTTAAAATTTGAGAGTTTATTAATAATTTTTACGTTAGAAAGTAACATTAAATTCGTCAATACACCCACAACGAAATTTGTCAAACAATTATTTATTATTAAGCAATTTTTTTTGCCTAGTAGATGGTAGCCCCAAAAACTTTAACTGTATCGTCCTCAACTCCTAACACCAACCTTCCAAGGAACTCTCCTGGGATCTCTTTATTTGTCTGTTTGATCAAAACAGTTATGTGATCTCCTCTTCTAAGGCAACCAAAGGGCTCAAAAGTCTCTTTAAGATTAGTGATTAGCTTGTTACTGGCCCACTGTTTCCCGAGCTCTACTTCGTTAGCACCAAAAAGCATTTGAGTAGAGAAATCTCTAGTAAACCCACCATAATCTTTAAGATTAGATGATTTAACCAAATTATCCCAAATAGGTTTGGCTAATTCATATATTTCATCATCTGATTTAGATAAAATATCCATTTGATTTAATTAAATTATCTTCTACGAAGCTTTTTTCTTCTCGTTCTCATCCACTATATGGTAGACGGGAACTTTCTCCATACTAAACTTACCAGTTTTAGGGTCACGTCTAGAAACTGTTAGACAATGCCAATTTTCATCATCAAGCTTCATATGATCACCTCTATAGTAGTATCCTGGCCATCTAGTCTCTTCTCTAAATAAAGTATGTTCTGTTACACACTGAGAAGTCAAAGCTCTATGTTTTAACTCCCAAGCTCTCATTAGCTGGTGATAATCTTCAGCTCCAACATGCTCTAAGTCCTCTTGTAGCCAATCTAACAACTCAAGTCCTCTTTTCAGCATATTACCATTGGTCATATAATTTGAAGTAATTCCACCCACGTATTCATCCATGATTTTCTGTAATCTTTGAAGACCTTGAATTGGGGATATATAGCTAGGAGAAACTGTTCCACCAGTTATTTCATTTCTTGCAACTATATAGTTTTCTAGTGGTTTATAAACTGCAGTTTTAAAGTCTTCACACTGTTTATCTGAAACTTTGACCCCTTCAGCTTTTTTGTCTTCAATATATTTTACAGCAGCTTTTGCAGCTAATCTGCCTTCAGTAAAAGATCCAGATGAAAATTTGTGAGCACTTCCACCAACTGTATCTCCTGCACCAAATAAACCATCAATAGTCAGCATTCTATTATAACCCCAGAAATATTCTGGTGGTGATAAATCCTCTGGACCACTAACCCATGCGCCAGAACAAGTAGCATGAGAACCCATTACATAGGGCTCAGATGTAGTTAACTCAGGATTTGTATATTTTGGATCAATGTTTTGAGATGCCCAAACAACAGCTTGACCAACTGTCATTCCTAAGAAATTTTCCCAACCTACTGTTTCTAAATGTGGGTCTTGAAAAGCCTCAGTAGTTACCATGTGAATTGGTCCGCCACCTGCAGCTACTTCTTGAATAAATGCATGATTTCTCAAACAAGTTGGTGTTGGATGATGATCAATATATTCTCCAACTAATTCCTTAGTTTGATCATACCATTTTTTTTCATAATTTTCACCGTTAGCATTTTGTGTATATGTTTTTAAATGAAGAAAATATGCTCCAACCGGACCATAACCATCTTTAAATCTACATAATACAATTCTGTTTTCCATTTGAGTCATCTTTGCACCTGCTGCAATAGGTAATGCATATGCAGATCCATTACTCCATGGAGCGTACCAAGTTCTACCCATTCCTTCTCCAACCGCTCTTGGTTTAAAGATGTGTGAAGCTCCTCCAGCAGCCACAATTACAGCTTTTGCTCTAAATACATGGAAATCACCCGTTCTCATATTAAATCCAACTGCTCCACCAATCCTGTTATCTTGAGTTTCGTCCATTAAAAGATGAGTAATCATTATTCTATTATAAATTTTATCTGCAGATTTTTTTGCTGCCTCAGCAACAATCGGTTTATAACTTTCACCATGGATCATTATCTGCCATTTACCTTCTCTTAAGTATCTTCCAGTTTCTTCGTTCTTCATCATTGGAAGGCCCCATTCATCAAACATATGAACTGTGGAGTCTACGTGACGTGCCATATCATAACCTAAATCTTCTCTCACCATTCCCATTAAATCATTTCTTGCATATCTTACGTGATCTTCTGGTTGGTTTTCACCCCATTGCATTCCCATATAGCAGTTAATCGCATAAAGTCCTTGAGCAACAGCTCCACTTCTATCAATGTTAGCTTTTTCAACACAAACAATTTTCATGTCTCTACCCCAGTGTCTTGCTTCAAAGGTAGCACCAGTTCCAGCCATACCTCCGCCAACAACTAATATATCGCAATCTTCGTAATGTGTTTTATGATTAGCCATTAATAGTAAACTCCTTTTTTGAACGACTCCTTAGGTACAGTCGGAAGCTCTCCGTCTATATTTAATCCCTCTGGTTCAGTGTATAATCTCTGTGAATTTATCTCTCCCTGATTAGGTTTATCTCCTTCAGCTAATTTAGGAATAAATTTTCCCCAAGGCTTAGTTGTAATTGGCGATACAAAGTTTTTTTCAGTTCCATTTCTGAATTTAATTTTCCAAGAGATTGTGCCTTTTTCTTCTTCCCTTCTTACTCTAACGCTATGTCCCATTGGAGCAAAGTCTGCATATCCTCTAACATCAATAGCGTGGTTAGGACAAGCTTTGACACAAGAATAGCATTCCCAACAAAAGTTAGGTTCAATATTTTTTGCTCGTCTTATGTTTTCATCAATATGCATTATATCTGATGGGCAAATATCTACGCAATGACCACAGCCATCACATCTTGTCATATAAACAAATGTTGACATATTATTCTCTCTCCTTTTTAAATTTTATCATAATTAATAATGTTTAGGTTGTTCTCTTTTAATACCTAAACCAAATTGTTCAGGTGCATCTGCAGGTGGTGGTAAATTATCTCTAGATCCATCTGCTTCAGCTAAATTCTTTTGTATTGCCGCTCCAGGTTTATAAAACATATGTGCAAATTTAGACCAATAAACTCCTCCAAACAAAACTAAGTTTGAAACTACAAATAATATTAAAAATAAATTTGCATCCCATCTTCCTTCTAAACTTAAACTTTGAAGATATGACCATATAAATCCTGTTAACGATGTTGCTATTAATGCTAATACAAATAAATCAGCTTTAATAATTCTGTACCAAGGTTGCGCTTCAGAATAAACATCAACTCTCAAGAAAAACCAAAACCACGATCCTCCCAAGATAGTCATTAATGCACCTACGTGCCAGATCATTGGCCAAATAGCTGGAGTTTCCGCATTTACTGAAGAATAACAAAATATCATCACAACAGATCCAACCCAAAACAATATAGTACCATACATACCAAGAACATGTGCTACTCTTCTTTTACCCGCCCCTAGTTCTGATGTAGTTCCGATGTCGTATGCAATTGTTTTTGAAACAACTGCAATTCTTTCACCAGTTGATAATTCTTTGGTCGCATTTTTTTTTGCTTTTTTGGCGTTTTCAAAAAAGTATTTCACATTCTTTTTATGAATTATGTCTAAAAAAGTGCCTGCAACAATTAATAAAACCATTAACACCACAAAACTTTGCATGACTATAGATGGAACTGTCTCAGCTAGTATTGAAAAAGGATTTGTTGCAAACATTTTTAATACCTTTGTAAAATAAAATTGAATTAATTTAAGGTTTTCTATTCTAGAAATTTATATAGTTCAACTAAAAGTATTGGTCAATTTGTCTTTAATAACAACTCAGAGTCTACGTTTGTAGTGTTGTTTGTTGGGAATCACTGACCTAACACCGCCTTGAGGATTCTCGACATCCCCTTCTCTTCTTGGAATTAAATGAATGTGGCAATGCATAATTGATTGGCCTGCAGATTTTCCTGCATTTGTGCCTATGTTAAAACCTTTAACACTAGAATCTTGTTTCAAAATTTTTTCTTTAGTTTTTGAAATTAACTCGTTACATGCCTGAATTTCTTCTTTAGTAAGCTCAAAGTATGTCTCTACATGTCTTTTAGGGACGATAAGACTATGAAATTCTGAGACTGGATAGCTATCTAAGGATGAGTAAGCCAATTGATTTTCAAACTGCAGCTCTTCTTTTCTAATTTTGCAAAATATACAAGGGTTATTTGGATCTTTCATGTTTAAACTAGAGAATTATATATTTTATTTAACTCAGTGTAGCAACCAGTCTTTCTTCTATTCCATTTAAGATCATTTATTTTTGAAACTGATGTTACTCCTTTACCAGATCCAATAAGAATTATTTCATCATAATCATCAATAGATTTAATAGAAATATCTTTAAAATTAATTTTAATTTTCTTACTTATAAATTTAAGTGTGTTCCCAAAATAACAATTTTTTTTAGGTGAAAAAATTTTTCCCTTTTTCACAAAAACTAAATTTGAAGTACCAGTTTCTAAAATTTTATCATTAGCTACTAAAGCAATATCAAATTTAGTTGAGTCAACTTTACTTAATTTTGCTAATATTTTTTTATAATAGAGATTTTTATAATTTGGTTCTACTCGTTTATATCTAAATAATAACAGATTAAAATTACTCTTTGGTTTTGGTCTTTTTCTAATTGAGACTGATATCAGTTTTTTATTTAAAGCTATACGAAATAAATTATCAGGACCTTTGTATAGAGTGTTTTTGTCAATTAAATCTTTAATAATGCTTTTTAAATTTTTTTTTTTTATTCCATATTTTTTTGTAGATTTTATTAAGTTCTTTAAATGCGGTTTTAAAAGTATTAACTTAGGAGGTTTTCCAACCATTCGCATTGTGGTGAATACACCTCTAGATCCCCAAAGATCATTGAAATTAACTTCTTTAAGATTACTAAGCTGATAAGATTTTTTTAATAAGAGTGTTGCCATTTTCTGTTAAAAAAGATTCTGGATGAAATTGAAATCCATATATTTTGTTTTGATTATCCTCAAGGCCCATTGGTATTTTTGTTTTACTACATCTCATAGTTATTTTAATTGAAGTCGATTTGAATGGCTCCATTAATTTTAATGAATGATATCTACCAACTTTAAATTGTTGATTGTTTTTAAAGATTTTACTTTGATTGTTTATTTTTATTTTGGATTGAAATCCATGATATATTCTTTTTTGCTGTATGATTTTACCTCCTTCGTTATACAAAATCATTTGATAACCAAGACAAATACCAATAATTTTTTTCTTTCCTTTATATTTTTTATAAATTTTTGATGTTATTGGATAATCTTTTGGTGATCCAGGTCCTGGTGATAAAACGATCGCATCACTTTTATCAAGCGATTTATCATTTACTTCATAATAGTTTGCACAAATTACTTTATCAAATTTTGCAAATTGATGAACCACATTCCAAGTAAAAGAGTCTTGATGATCAATTATGTAAATCATTTAAATAACTCCAGTAAAGATTTTGCTTTAATATAATTTTCATTGAACTCTTTCTTTGGTGAACTATCTAATACTACTCCAGATGCAGCAGATATCTCTGATTGATTTTTATAATTTAATATAGATCTAATAATAATGTTAAACTTCATATCTTGATTAAATTTAATAAATCCAAAACTACCTGTAAAAATATTTCTACTTTCTTTTTCTTGATTATTTAAAAGTTCTAATGTTCTAATTTTAGGGCAACCAATTACGGATCCTCCCGGCATCATTGCTTTAATGATATCAATCAATTTTGTATTTTTATTTAATATTCCACCTATTGAAGTAACATAATGAAAAAGATGCTTGTATTCCTCAACATATTTTTTTTTGAGTATTTTAACACTTCCTGGTTTACAAATTTTAGATAAATCACTTCTTTCCATATCAACTATCATGTTGTGTTCTTTGGTTTCTTTCTCATTATTTTTAAAATATTTAAGAGCTATATTTTTATTAGAAGAGTATTTTTTCTTAAATGTACCAGCAATTGGTTTTGTAATTATTTTGTTTTTTTTCTTATCTATCAATGTTTCTGGGGAGCAACTTACTATAGAATAATCCTTGTCTTTTATCATAAATGACTCTGGGGAAGCATTAACACGCATTAATTTCCAAAAAAAATTAACAGGATTAATTAAAGATTTATTTTTATATTTTGTACAAATTTTAATTTGATAAGTTTCACCTTGTCTTATTTTTTTTGAAAATAATTTAAATATTTTTTTGTATTTTTCATAAGAAATATTAATCTTAAAGGGACTTAGTATTTGAGTTTTGCTGAATTGACAATTGAAAGTATGTTTTTTTATATTAGATATAACTTTAATATCTTTTCTAATTTTAATTATCGTCTCAGGTTTATAAAAAACCCCTTTATAAAAATTTATCCTTTTTTTATTTTTTAAATTAATACCAATTAAATTACATAAAATTTCATAACCAAAAAAACCAAGATATAAATCTGTTTCTTTTTTGTATTTTTTATTCTCTAACGAGCTAAGAAAATTATGTATATTTTTTTTTGTTAAAACAATTTTTTTTGAAAAATCAGTGTAAATATTATACCCGTCATCTACTTTATAAATAATTAAAGGTTTATCTGATTGATACAGATCCTCTAGATAAGGGTTAAATTTAAACTTATGCTGGTTGAGTTCTTTCAATTGCTTTCTCTACTATAGGTAAATGTATCAGACCTGCAAAAATTGATAATGCGATAGATCCGTACCATGCATAATCAAAATTTCCATTTAACTCATAAAATACACCACCTAGATATGCTCCTAGGAAAGAACCAATTTGATGGCTTACAAAAACTATTCCATATAACAGTCCAACATATTTTGTACCAAATATGTGTGCAACAATTCCATTTGTTGGGGGAACTGTGGATAACCATAAAAAACCAAAAGTAACTCCAAAAACTACCGAGTTAAATATACTTGGCGGTAAGAAAATAAAATAAATTATAGAAACTCCTCTTAATAGATAAATAGCACTTAAAATTTTTTTCTTACTATACCTTGTTGCTAAATAACCGCTGGTAATCGTACCAGCCATATTAAATACACCAATCAAAGCTAAAACCATTGCAGGCGTCCAGTCAGGCAAACCTTTGTCTGCCATATAAGTAGGAATGTGTGTTGCTACTAAAGCAATATGCCAACCACAAACAAAAAAACCTAAAGTGAGATAAATAAAACTTTTGTTTGCAAATGCCTCTTTTAGAGCATCTCTTACTGTTTGATTATTATCTTGATTAACTCCTACAGGTATTTTTGGAGTACTAACAAACAAAGCTACCACTAATCCTAATCCTAAAAGAAGAGAAAAATATAAAAGAGTATTTTCCCAGCCTGTTTCAACTAAGGAATATCTTACAAGTAAAGGTGATACAAAATATCCAAATGAACCTGCACATGTAACAATTCCTGTTGCAATAGTTCTATTAGATGCTGGAAAATGTTTAGCTACTACTGATACCGGAATACCTATTGCAGTGGAGCCTAAGCCTATTCCAATCATCACTCCTATAGTTAAAGTAAAGTAACTTCCAGTATTATAGCCAGAATAAAAAAGCAAAACCCCAACTAAATAAAAAACAAAACCAATAAATATTGCAACAGCTCCTCCGTATTTATCAGTAATTACACCAAACAACGGACTGAATACTCCCCAAAGTAATAACTGCAATCCCATAACAAAACCAAAATGAGAAATGGAAATATCTAAGTCAGTATTAAAATCAAAATAAAACAATCCAAAGGTCTGTCTTATTCCTAAAGAAATAATTACAACTATAGAAGCAGCAATTAAAGTGATTAGTGCTTTTTTGCTAATAGTAAAACTTTCTGAACTCATTTAATAAATTTTAATGCTTGTTTTATATCATCTATAATATCTTTAGGATCTTCAAGTCCGATATGCATCCTTATTATATGTTCATCTTTATTTATATGTGTAAATTGTCTCTTTCCTAGTGCTTGGTGTGTTTGATAAAGTGCTAAGCTTTCGAAACCTCCCCAGCTAAATCCATACCCGAAAAGTTTTAAAGAATTAACAAATTTTAACACTGAGTTTTTATTTTCTGATTTTATTTTAAATCCTAATAAACCTGATGCTCCAGAATAATATTTTTTCCATAATTTATAATTTTGACTACTTTTTTTATATGGATAAAAAACTTTAATTATTTTTTTTTGCTTTGATAAGAACTTAGAGACTTTCAGTGCATTTTCCTGATGTTTTTCCAATCTTACATCTAAAGTTCGAATACCTCTTAGAATTAAATACGCATCATCGGGACCTAGTCTTAACCCAGAAACTTTATTTGTTGCTTCGACTAATTTAAAAACTCTTTTACTTATAGCTAAACTTCCACCCATTACATCTGAATGACCAGAATAATATTTTGTTGCAGAGACAATCGACATATCAAAACCTAGCTTTATTGGTTTTAAAAAATAAGGTGTTCCCCAAGTGTTGTCTATTGCTGTATAAATTTTATTTTTTTTTGCTAATGTAACTATTTTAGATAAATCTTGGAATTCAAAAGTGTTACTTCCAGGATTTTCAACAAAAATAAGTTTTGTTTTTTTTGTAATCTTACTTTTAAGGTCGTTAATATCATTTGGATTATAAAATATCGCCTTAATATTAAATTTTTTTAGGTATGTTTCTGTTAATAATCTTGAAGGAGAATACACAGAATCTGTAACAAGTATTTCATCATCTGGTTTAACAACGCTTAATACTCCAAGAAATATTGCACCAAAACCAGTGGGTGTAAGATAAACTTTATAACATTCTTCAATTTTTCTTAGAATTTGTTGCAATGCATAAGTGGTGGATGTTCCCTGTCTCCCATAATCAAAATTTCCACTCACTGGGTTTTTTAAGTATTTATTTTGTGTTTTTTTAATATCCTGCATTGATTTAAAGATTATAGTTGAGGCTCTAACTACAGGAGGATTTACAGACTGATTATGAAAATCTTTAGCCGTATGTTTCAGGAAAGTCTTTAAGGAATTGCCCATAATAAATTTGATATGTTATTAAGACAATGCTATATCCCAGGAAAAACGTCAATAAAATTAAAATAGGATTAAATGAGTTACCCAAAGAAACATAGAGGCCGAAGAAAACAAGGGTCTAAAAAAAGAAGAGCTAAAAGAAAAAACAAAAAGAAATAATTTTCTACTATTCTTTAATCCAACCACCACCAAGTACTTTATGGCCAAACTGGTCTTTACGATAAAAGACACATGCCTGACCAGGTGAAATACCATCTTCTGGAACTACTAAATTAACTTTAGCATTATTGTTATCTATAAGATCAACCTTTGCCTCTAAAAGACTTCCAGTAGATCTAACCTTAACAAATAAATTTTGATCTAAATCCTCTTTGTTTGTTAGTAGATTTAATTCCTTTAAAGAAATTGTTTTTTTCCCAAGTTTTTCTTTAGGTCCAACTATTATTTCATTTTTATCAGAATTGATCTTTAATACATAAAGGGCTTCTTTATCTGAAACTTTAATACCTTTACGTTGTCCAATTGTAAAATTAATAATTCCATCATGAACACCAATTACCTCACCATCTAAATTTTTTATATTTCCTTTCTGAAAAGAGTCTGGTCTGAACTTTTGTATTACAGAAGCATAATCGCCATTTGGAACAAAACAGATGTCCTGACTATCAGGTTTATCAGCAACGTTTAAATCTAAATTTTTTGCAATTTCTCTAGTTTTATCTTTTAACATTCCACCTAATGGAAATCTTAAATAATCTAGTTGTTCTCTTGTTGTATTAAATAAAAAATAACTTTGATCTCTATTTTCATCTATAGCTCTATACATGCTGGTAGTTTTATTTTCGGTAATACTTTTAACATAATGGCCAGTAACTAACGCATCAGCTTTGAGTTCTTTTGAAACTTCAAATAAATCTTTAAACTTAACAGTTTGATTACACTGAACACATGGAATTGGAGTTTCGCCTTTTAAATAACTCTCAACAAAATTATCTATAACACCTTGTTTAAACTTATCTTGGTAATATAAAATTTTATGCTCTATACTTAATTTATGTGCAACACGTTTAGCATCCATTATATCTTGACCTGAACAACATTGTTTTGAAGCTGCTACTTCTTTACCATCATCATAAAGTTTTAGAGTTATTCCGATTACATTATAACCTTCCTTTTTCATAATTCCTGCAACAGTGGAAGAATCTACTCCACCCGACATTGCAACAACTACGGTAGTATCTGATGGTTTTTTATCTAAACCAATAGAATTTAAATCTTTATTCATAAGGTGATATTTATACTTATTTACAATATAAATTAAATTAAATGATTTTAGATTATGAACCAGGTGACAAAGTCACTAATCCTCAAAAAAAAGAATGGGGAATTGGGCAAGTGCAATCTATAATTAACGATAAAGTGACAGTTAATTTTGAAAATGCTGGAAAAAAAGTAATTAACGCAAAAAACGTTGAATTAAAAAAACTAGGAAAATGAAGTTAAACTTAAAAGAGATTGTTGAAAATATAATTGATAATTTTTTAGAAGCTGGAGATTTGGCTATTCAATTAAGAGAAAAGGGTTTGATAAAAAAAATAAAATCAGACAATACGCCAGTTAGTAATGGTGATTTAGAAGTAAATAAATTTATCTCAAAAAAAATTTCTGAGGTTACTCCTAATTTACCTATTATTTCAGAGGAGTCCTCTGAAAATAAAGATAACCTAAATTTAAAAGATTTCTGGCTTGTTGATCCTATTGATGGAACTTATGATTATATTAATAATTTAGAAGAATTTACCATTAATGCTGGTTTGATAATTAATAACAAACCTGTTGCAGGATTAATAAATGCACCTGCAAAAAAAAGAATGTTTTACTCATATGGAAAAGGAAATGCTTTTGAGCTTAGCAACGGTAAAAAAACAAACTTAAGTAATTTACCTGCTAAGAACAAAGAAAATTTAAAATTTATTTCATACTCAACTAAAATAAAGCCTGAAATTAAAAAAATTTATAATGATTTGGGGGTAAAAGAAAATATTAGAATGAAAAGTTCTTTGAAATTCTGTGTCGTTGCTGCTTGCGAATATGATGGTTATGCTGCAGAACCTAGGGCATATGAGTGGGATATAGCAGCTGGCCATGCGATTTTAGAACATGCAGGTGGAACTGTAACTGATTTTGAAGGAAATGAAATTTTGTATGGGAA
The DNA here is from genome assembly GCA_902633985.1 of uncultured Pelagibacteraceae bacterium. Lineage (GTDB taxonomy): Bacteria > Pseudomonadota > Alphaproteobacteria > Pelagibacterales > Pelagibacteraceae > Pelagibacter. Next base: position 107,362 of record CACPHV010000001.1, on the reverse strand, counting down.
AAAAGATTTAAAAAATCCAAGTATAATTTTGAAAAATAAAAATATTTTATAATGGATGAACAATTAAGGATAATACTAATAATTATTGTTTCTGTTTCAATTTTCGGGTTATTAGTATTTGTTTTTGTAAAAAATTACATAAGAAATAAAATAATTCAGCTTGTCAAGGACGAAAAAAATAAAAAGTCAAAGTAGATTAATTATTTTTAGATATTCATCCTTTTCTATATCCATTACTTTTTTTGATGTTTCAAAATCGAATCCATTTCTTGCAAGTAAAGATATATCTTTTTTATAAAATAAAGTTCTATTATCTTCTGCTCTAGCTGGACCAATTCTTTTCTTTTTACATAATTTTATTGCTGAAAAAAAATCTTGATCAGAATTATCTTCCTTTATTCTATCCACTGTATCTTTGATAAATGTTTCGCTAATTCCTTTTCCAATTAAATAATTTCTAATCTTATTAATTGAGTTTCCTCTTTGAATCATACTTTTAGCTTTGCTTTCAGAATAAAATTGATCATTTATAAATCTGTTTTTTTCTAGATCGGACAAAACTATATCAATTAATTTATTTACATCTTTTTTTCTTTCATCAGATGCTGATAGTTTCATGTATTTTTTTAATAAAAAAGTTTTGAGTTGTTGTTTTGAAGGAGCGTACTTTTCAACATAAGCAAAGGCAAAATTACGCATCTCATCAACGGTTACTTGAAGTGTTTTTTTTCTATTTCTTATAGGAATCATTGTTAGATTTAATATAATATATCTATATGATTGAACAAATTTATACTTATTTCACAATTGAGACACTTTACATGTGGATCAACCTTGGAGTACTACCTTTTTGGTTTATCTTGATAGTGTTTCCTCAAACACATTTAAGTAGAATTTTTGTAACATCAATTTTTCCTTTTTTCATATTAAGTGGGGTTTATATCTTTATTTTGTATAAATCATATTTGACTGGATACGATTTTGATGGAAACTTCACTCTTTACTTAGGTCTAAATGAACTATCTAGATTGTTTGAAGACCATTTGTACATAATGATATTTTGGACTCATTTCATAGCAATAAACTTATTTATTGGAGGCTGGATTGTTAAAGATTCTCAAAGGCTTTCTATTAACAGAGTTTTGATGGCTGTGCCATTAATTATGATTTATTTAATTGGTCCTATAGGTTTATTTTTATATTGGATAATTAGAATTTTTTACGCAAAAAGAATTAGTTTATATGAGTAATCATATAGATTTTTATTTTGATATAATTAGCCCCTATGCATATATCGCACACAAAAAAATTCTTAAACATAAAAATATCTTATTTAATTACAAACCAATTTATTTAGGGGGTCTTCATAAACTAGCTGGAATTGATTCTCCTGCATTTAATAAATATAAATTAAGAAATAATATAAATGATTGCAATTTGGTATCTGAAAAAAATAACATTGAATTCAAATGGAATTCTAATTTTCCAATAAATTCTCTAAATATAATGAGAGGATATATTAGTGTTAGTAAGGACAAACAAAACGATTACTTAAATTGTTTTTTCGATGCTTATTGGAAAGATAATTATGACTTATCAAATGTTGAGAATATGTCTAAATTAATAAGGAATTTAAATATTGATAGTGAAGAATTTTTTCAATCTATAAAAGAACAATCAGTTAAAGATAAATTGATTAAATTAACTACTGATGCTTTTCAAAAAGAAGTTTTTGGAACTCCAACCTTTATAGTTAATAATAAAACTTTTTGGGGACAAGATAGACTAGAATATGCTTTAGAAGAGTTGTATAATAATTAAATTACTTTAAAACCACTGCTGTTCATTGCAGCAAATCCGCCATCAATATGAGAAATTTTTTCATAGCCCATTTCTTTCAATGATTTTACAGCCAAAGCAGATCTCACGCCTCCTGCACAAAATAAAATAAGCTCTTTATTTTTATCAACCTGTCCATTTTGTATGATTGGACTATTTGGATCTAAATAAATTTCTAGCATACCTCTTGGGATATGATTTGCACCTTCAACTCTACCAGTATTGTCTAATTCATTTATCTCTCTGATATCAATTAAATTACAATTATTATCCTCAAGCATTTCATAAGCTTCGTTTGCAGTAATAGTTTTTATTTCCTGCATTGCTGAATTAACTAAACTTTGAATTGATTTAACTGTCATAATTAATTATTTCTAGCTTATGAAAGTTCAAAATAAAACAAGAAAATCGAGTTTTTTTAAAAAACTTTTTATAAAAATTTGTAGGTTTTTTGATTATGAAATAGTCGATCAAGGTGATTTTAGTTTTCCTACAACTAATAAAAAGGGATCAAAAAACTTATCCAATTTAGGAATACAGTCTCTTGTGCTACCAATGGGAAGAATTAAAATAAAAAGACCGATTAAATCACTAGATATAATTTTAAGAACATGTGCCTCAGTTAACATGCTAACTCAATCAAAGAAAAGGATATTTAAATCAAATAAAGAAGATTATTCTTTAAAAACATTAAAATCACTTATTAATTCAATCAATAATAATAAAAAAATATTTAAAAACATCAAAGTCAAACTTACTATAATTGATCATAACTCTAATCCTAAAGTTATTGAAAAATTTAAAAAACTTTTAAAAAAACAGTTTTTTAAAAGTGAAATTCATAATTTAAATATAAATTTTTATAAAAAGAAAATTAAAAAAATTAATCAACAAGGAAATAAAGTTACGTATAATCAAATTTCAAATATGTCTAATATTAATCAATCACTTAATATTGGAAAAAACTGTGATGATTTAGTTTATTTTGTAGAGGATGATTACTTACATAAGAGAGATGCTATAGAGGAAATGATCCTTTCTTATGAAAGGATTTCTTCACAAATAGGTAAAGAATTAATTATGTGTCCTGCTGACTATCCATATCTTTATAATAAATTAGAAGTTTCTAAAATAATTCTAGGTAATAACTATCACTGGAGATCTATAAAGGAATCATTATGTACTTTTTTAACTAGCAAAAAACTCATTAATAAACATTTTAAAAAATTTATTAGTGCTTGTGAATTTGAACACTATCCTTTTGAAAAACCATTTCATGATATATATAAAAAAGAATTATGTATCAGTCCAATGCCTGCTTTAGCAGTTCATTTTACTAATATTAATTCAATATATGGTTTATCACCTTTAATAGATTATGAAAAATTATGGAAAGAGAATAAAATATGACATTAAAAATAAACTCTAAAGCACCAGGTTTTGAAATTCCTGCAACTTCGGTTGGTAAATATTCATTAAAAAACTCAATTGGTAAATATCTGGTTTTATATTTTTATCCAAAAGACGATACACCGGGATGCACTATCGAAACGAATGACTTTAACAAATTTTTTTCTAAATTTAAAAAATTAGACTGTGAGATATATGGAGTATCAAAAGATAATTTAAAGAGTCATGACAAATTTAAAGATAAATACAAAATTAAGTTTGATTTACTTGCTGACGAAGAAATAAAAGTTCTTAAAAAATATAAAGTTTGGGGAAAGAAAAAATTTATGGGTCGTGAATTTATGGGAATTATTAGAACAACTTATTTAATAGATAAAAAAGGTAAAATACTTAAGGTTTGGGATAATGTTAAAGTTAAAGATCATGCTAAAGAAGTATTAGAAACTCTTCAAAATATTGTAAAAAAATAAAAGGCCCCATTTCTGGGGCCTTTAGTTAACTAACTAGAGAGAGAGATTATAGTTAATTCTTTTAGAGGCTCTTCAATGAGATAACGACATGGAGATCGAAGAGCCTCTATATTACATGCAATTAGTCTCGTATTGCGTATGCTATTACTCCTGTTTCTGTTACGTCAGTACCTTTGGCCTCAGCCTCTTTACTTAGCCTAATTCCAAATGTAGCTTTCATAATTGAAAACACAATGTATGACACCACAAATACAAAAATGTTAATTGATAGCACACCAATTAATTGTGCACTAAACGATGCATCAGCGTTTGTTAATGGCACTGCCAATGTTCCCCATATTCCAGCAAACATGTGAGCTGGGATTGCACCTACAACATCGTCAAGTTTGAAACTAAATAGTAATTTTGTTCCAAACACAACTATTAAACCACCAACAGCTCCAATGAAAATAGCTGCTAAAGGCGAAGGTGCTAATGGTTCAGCTGTTACAGCTACAAGACCACCAATTGCTCCGTTTAACATTTGAATAACGTCAGTTTTACCAAACATTAATCTTGTAATTATTGCAGCGGCCATTACTCCACCAGCGGCAGCCAGATTAGTGTTTATAAAAATACTTGATACAGCGACAGCATCATCAAATGTTCCAATAGCTAGTTGAGATCCGCCATTGAATCCAAACCAACCTAGCCATAGAATGAATACTCCAACTGTTACTAGTGGAATAGAAGAAGCTGCAAATGGTTTAATAGCTTTCGCTTCACCTTTGCTACCAAATCTTCCATATCTAGCGCCTAACAACATAATACCTGCTAAAGCAGCTGCACCACCTGTCGAGTGGACTAATGTTGAACCGGCAAAATCAGAGAAGCCTAGTTCTGCTAACCAGCCTCCACCCCATTGCCAACCCATAACAATTGGATAAATAATTCCAGATAAGATAGCTGCAAAAAGAAAGAAAGGCCAAAGTTTCACTCTTTCAGCCATAGCTCCTGAACAAATTGAAACTGTTGTTGCGCAAAAAACCATTTGAAAATACCAATCAGATCCATCGGCGTATCCGGTGTCAACTGAACTTGCATCTGACCATGGTGTGAATGTTCCTATATATCCACCTTCTGGTATTCCGTACGCTAAATTATATCCAAATAACCAAAACATAATTCCAGCAATTGAGTAAAGACCAATGTTCTTTGCACAAATTACAGAAACGCTTTTAGAAGTTACCATTCCAGATTCTAGCATCGCAAAACCTGCTGCCATGAACATGACCATGAAACCACACATTAAAAATAGTAGTGAATTGAATATAGCTTGAACTTCAGCAGAAACTGTTGTCTCTGCCATTCCCGCACTACTCATGTTTAATAAAAATATCAAACTAAGAACTGGTGCGGACACTTTTTTTATAAATTTAGTCATAAGACCTCCACTTGTTTAAGTAGTGTCTTATAGTTTTAATAAAATTTAAAAGTAACGCTGATTAGGAAAAGTGGCTATGCATTTTTTGCATATAGTAACAGCCCTAACGTGTTTTTAAAACGTGAGGGCTGTTAAAAAAAATATTATCTGTTGAATACTTCTTTTAAAGCTTTAGCTGGTAAGAATTTTACCTTTTGAGAAGCAGCGATTTGTATCTGTTCACCTGTTCTTGGATTTCTTCCAACTCTTGCTTTTCTCTTAGCTACTTTGTACGTACCAAATCCAGCAATTTTTACTGAATCATCACCTTTTAGAGCATCTAAAATAGTGTTGGTAATTGTATCAAAAGTTCGCTCAGCATCTGCTTTGCTCAAATTTAATGAGCCAGAAAGCTTAGCAATTAGTTGTTTTTTGTTCATTTTAGCTCCGGTTTTGTTGATTAATATTTATACTTGTCATAAACGTTGATAAATCAAGCTTTTTTTTAGTGTTTCGTTTTTTAAAACACACAATATATTGTAAAAACATAAATAAATGTTGGTTTTATTGACTTTTTTTAACTTTCAAAGATGTGAATTATCTAAATAAACCTAAGTCTTTTAGATCATTGAATGTGGTGAAAAACATCAATGATAGCAACAAAAACAATCCGATTCGAAAAAAACCTTCTTGAGTTTTTTGAGACAAAGGCCTGCCTAAAACTTTCTCAAATGCATAAAACATTAAATGTCCTCCATCTAACATTGGTATTGGAAATAGATTAATAAGTCCTAAGCTTATTGAAATATAAGCCATCATACTAATGAAAGCCAAAACCCCAAACGTTGCAACTTGTCCAGAAATTTTAGCAATTCTTATTGGGCCTCCCAATTGAGAGGTGTCCGCTTTACCTAAAATCATTCCTCCTATGTATTTTAGTGAGGAAACGCTCACAAAATAAACTTCATTTGCCGCGTGATATAATGCTTTTGCAGGTCCTAATTTCACATGATTAATTTTATCATTATAAGCGGATAATTTTATACCAACCATTCTTTTGTTAATTTTGTTCCCTAATCCATCATCACCTTCAACAATATTGGGTTTAACTTTTAATAATAATTCATCATAGGAACGCTTAACTTTAAAATCTATAAAGTCACCGGTAGATAAAGTTATAAATTTAGAAACTTCCATAATACTTTTAACTTCATTTCCATCTATTTCTAAAATTATATCCTCAGCTTTTAGCCCTCCTACCATTGCAGGACTATCTTTTTGAACCTCACTTATTACTGCAGGGGTAAAATCTTTACCAACAAAGGTATAAAGACAAAAAAATATTATTAAAGCTAACAAAAAATTAGCTAAAGGTCCTCCAAATACTATCAATGCCCTTTGGTACAAAGGTTTTAATGTAAATAGTTTGTTTCTTTCTTCCTCATTATATTTTTCTAAAATTTCTTGATGATCAGCTTGTGAATAAACATTTCTGTCTCCAAAAAATTTTACATATCCACCTAAAGGAATTGCACATATTTTCCACCTTGTGCCTGATTTATCATTCCAACCAAATAATTCTTTACCAAAACCAATTGAAAAATCTGTGACACCTACTCCATATTTTCTTGCAAAATAGTAGTGTCCATATTCATGTATAAAAACAACTACTAAGATAAGTATTAAAAATGGAATAATATAAGTAAACATACTTTAAATATATTTATATTTATAATTAACTCAATAAGCTAAAATGCCTTATTATTGGTAGATTTTATATTTTAGTTTAAATTTTGATCATTAATACTGTATAATATTTACATGCCTTCATTTGATGTGATTAGTAAAATAAATTATCAAGAATTTGATAATGCTCTAGCTAATTGTTTGAGAGAAATCTGTAATCGTTATGACTTTAAAGGGCTTAATATTTCAATTGAACGAAAAGATAAAATGGTTACTACAAATGCACCTGATGAATTAAAATTAAAGCAAGTAAATGAATTATTACAAACCCATTTAGTTAGAAGAAAAGTAGACCCAAGAGTTTTAGAGGTTAAAAGCTCTGAAGGAGCGTCAGGAGGATCTATTAGACAAGTCAGTGAATTAAAAGAGGGAATTAGCCAAGAAAATGCTAAAAAAGTTATTGCTGACATTAAAAAACTTAAACTTAAAATTCAAATTAAAATCCAAGGCGATGAATTAAGAGTAGATGGAAAAAAAAAAGATAACCTTCAAGAAGCTATTTCCGCAATCAAAACAATTGATATTGGGCTTCCAATTAATTTTGTTAATTTTAGAGACTAATTAAACTTTTTGAATTAAGGATGCGCTATTATTTGTAGGCTTATTAACATCTTTTGAAACTTCATGAAAAATTAAATTAGGAATTTTACGTTCCTTTAAAAATGTAGAACCTTGTAATTCTAAATTTAAATAACGATTAATATCAGCTTGATTTAAAATAACTGGTTGTCTGTGATGAATTTCATTTATATTTTCTTTTGCTTCCTCTGTAATCAAACAGAACTGATCATTTTCAAAGATGCCAGCAAAATAAATAGGGTTAGTATCTTCACGGGTAAAATAATGAGGGGTTTTCTCTTTTTCTTCTCTTTTCCACTCATAAAAACCATCTGCAACTGCAACACATCGGTTGTTTTTTATCAATTTTTTAAATGAAACTTTTTCATCAATGGTCTCAAGTCTTGCATTAATCAAAGCTTTAAAATCTTTGTCTTTAGCCCATCCTGGAACTAAACCCCATTGTAGATTTTCTAAAGTATTTCCATTTTTATATTTTTTTATTACAGGCAGTTTTTGATATGGATGAGCGTTATAGTTTTCAAAATCTTCAACCTGAATTGCAGATTTTACTAATTTATTTGTTTTTGATACGGGGTTTTTTAATACGTATCTTCCACACATTATATTGTTTGTTGTTTCATTAATTCTTCTATTTGCTTTATCATTATTTTTGGTGATCTCATAGCAGGGTAAATTTCTTGAGCTTGCTCATAACTTCTTATTGCTTTTTCATAATTCTTTAGCTGAATATTTACTAAACCCTGCCCTGCTAAAGCTCCAAAGTGTCTTTGTTCTAAGGCTAATACTTGATCTATATCATTTTGAGATTTTTCAAATTCCCCTAACATATAAAGAACTGTTGCTCTTTTATTCCATGCCTCAGCCCAATTTTGATCAAGATTAATCACTTCAGTAAAAATATCTTTTGCTTTTATATAGTTTTGATCTCTTACAAATTGAGAACCTTCCTCTAATCTTGCAGTAAGTTTTTCATCTGTTGGATGCGTACTCCATAAAGCCCAAATTTCTTGCTCAATTATAAAAGCTACTTTCGATTTATTTGCTTTTAACTCATTAAACAATTGGTTCAGTCTAGTATCCCTTTCATTTGCTAAAGAGCTAAACTGTGAAAATATATAAACCAAAATTACAAAGAATAATTTCTTCACGTTGAAATATTATCAAATATTAGAATTAGAGTCTTTGGTCTTAAGTGTCTTTGTTGTTATTTTTACAACTATAAAAAGAAATATCTTTTTCTTTTTCCTCTTGTTTTATATTGGTTGTGATTTCGTGAATAAGTTCGCCTGTTTTTCTAGTATAGACTGCAGACTCAGAATAATTTCTCTCTTTATCGAACGCTTGAATTAAAAATATATCCTTATTCGAAATTTTAACCTCTAAATCAATTTTATTTAAAAATTCTGATAAATTTTTAACATTTAGAACATCTGGTGATTTAGACTCGATTATTAACTTATTAATATCTTTTCTTTTAATTTGATCTTTTGTGAAAGATTCAAAGTTATGGTCTGGATTTTTTAAAATTACTTTTTCAAATTTACAATTTAAGTTTAAATCAGAATTTAAAGTAATATTTGTATTTTGAGCCTGAGCAAAACTAAGGCAACATAATAAGCTAAATATTGATAGAAAAATTTTCATTTAATTAATTATATTAATAATACTTTTTTTTATTGTTTCACTTAATTTAATTGTTCCATCTTTATTAGGGTGTATACCATCTTGTTGATTCAAACTTGGATTAAGTGCCACACCTTCAAGAAGAAATGGGATTAATGGTAAATTATACTTTTTCGACAACTTTGGGTAAATAGAGTCAAACTTTTTTTTATAAATAAATCCATGAGTAGTTGGTGCAACCATTCCAGCTAAAATAATTTTAATTTTTTTATTCTGTGCAACATTTATTATTTGTTCTAAATTTCTTTCCGTCTCTTCTGGTTGAATTCCTCTAAGCATATCATTGGCTCCTAATCCTAAAATAATTAAATCAATACCTGGCTCTGATAAACTCCAATCTGCTCTATTCAATCCACCTGACGATGTGCTTCCTGAGACACTTCCATTAATGACTTTAATATTTAACCCAGCTTGCCTAAGATTATTTTCTAAAACTATTGATAAATGATGTTCTTTAGGTAATCCATAACCAGCCATCAAACTATCACCGAATAAAACTACCTTTTCTATTGCACTTGCGTTTATGTGCACTAGAAAGAATATCAAAATTTTAATAAATATAGTTTTATTCATGAGTGCTCTTCTTAAATTAAAAAAAATAAATCTCAAATACCAAACTGGTAAAGATAGTATCAGTGTTTTAAAGAATATTAATTTAAATATTAAGAAAAAAGAAACTGTTTCAGTAGTTGGAGAAAGTGGCTCAGGGAAAACAAGTTTAATAATGTTAATCGGAGGCTTAGAAAAACCAACCTCTGGTAAAATAATTTTTAATGATCAAGACATAACAGGCCTTAGTGAAGACGAAGTATCGGAGATAAGAAAGAAAAATATTGGAATAATATTTCAGTCTTTTTATTTAATTCCTAATTACACAGCAGTTGAAAATGTTGCTTTAACTCTTGAACTTAATAATTTTAAAAATCCAGAAAAAGAGGCAAAGATTTTATTAGATCGTTTTGGTTTGAAACATCGTTTTAATAATTTACCAAGTCAATTATCAGGTGGTGAACAACAAAGGGTCGCAATCGCCAGGGCAATTGCAATGAAACCTGAATTAATCTTAGCAGATGAACCAACAGGAAACTTAGATACTGAAAATTCTAACATGATTGCAAATATTTTATTTAAATATGTAAAAGAAGAGGATTCCTCTTTAATCATGGTGACTCATGACCCTAAACTTGCTGACAGGGCTAAAAGAAAAATAAAAATTAAAGATGGAAAAATTAAATAATCCCTCAGAATTTAGTTTGATATTTAAACACGCTTTAAAAGACTTAAGCAGAAATTATCATAAAATTTCCAGTATCATTGTTACGCTCTTTATAAGTTTGTTTATCTTAAGTGCCATTTTCACAATTGAAGATAGTCTTAAAAAAGAACTAAATGATAATGCCAAAGCTCTTCTAGGTGGAGATTTAGAGATTGATTACAATCGTAATCAAGGAAATTTAGATCTAGTTAACAAAGTAAAAGAATTTGCAACTGTTTCTCAAATGATTGAGTTCAGCACTATGCTTTCAACTACTGGCAGAGAAAAAAATAAATCATTATTTACTAGAATTAAAACTGTAGATGAAAAATATCCTTTGTATGGAAATGTTGTTTATGAACCAATGGGTGCTTATGAAAGAATGCAAAAAGAACCTAACACTATCCTAATCAATGACAGTTTGTCAAAAACTCTAAATATTAAAATTAATGAATTAGTAAAAGTCCAAGATCAAAATTTTAGAGTAATTGGAATTATTAAATCAGTACCAGATGTAAGTGGATTTGTTGCATTTGGCGATTGGGCTTTAGCAGGAAAACAAACTTTAGAAATTTTAAAACTAAACGGAATTGGAAGTTTTTTAAACTATGAATACAAAGTAAAGTTTAATGAAAATGATAAGCCAGAAGAAATTGAACAAATAATTGAAGAAATCTTTAAAGACGATCAAAAAGTAAAACTTAGATACCCTGAAAATTCAGCAAGTGGGATAAAGAGAATTATAAATAATTTTTCTCAATTTTTATCTCTTGTATCTATCAGTGCAATGTTGATAGCAGGTATTGGAATAGCAAATACTTTACTTTCTTTTATTAACCAAAACAATATGTCGATAGCTGTACGAAAAGCAGTTGGCTTTTATTCAGGCAATATTAAGACACTATATTATCTGCAGTTATTTATACTTTTATTTATCATCACTGTTCTTGCTTATGGATCGAGTTTTTTAATTGTACCAATAGCAGATAAATATTTATCTGACGGACTAGGATTGAATGTTTATCCAGTGTTTTCTTTACTAAATTTTTTAAAAATATTTTTAGTGGGATTATTGGTTCTAGTAATTTTTTCTATCCCAACAATTAGTTCTATTGATCAAGTTAAAGCATCTAATTTATTTAGAAACGTATTTCAAAATCTTCAATTTTATTATTCTAAAAGATCAGTTGTTCTTAGCTTTGTTTTATTATCTATCTTAATTTTATTATTCACAGTTGGATCTGAACAGCCCTCTTATAGCTTGGGCTACTTTGCTGCTTTTTTTGTATGTTTAATTGTATTTTTCTTACTTTCTAAATTAATTATTTTTTTCCTAAAAAAATTTAAATCTAGTTCAATAATTTCTTTAAAAGTTTCAATTAAAAATATTACCCAAACAAAAAGTATAACTCCCATTACAGTTATGTCTCTTGGTTTAGGGGTTACTTTGTTATTAACATTAGCTTTAATTGGTACAAATTTTCAAAGAGAAATAGCTAAATCTATTCCAGATATTGCACCTGATTATTTCTTCGTCGGTATTCAAAAAGGAGAAAGAGAGAAATTTGAGCAAGGTATTTTAAATATGGACCCCAATGCATCTATTGAAATTGTGCCAATGGTATCTTCTGGAATTGTTAAAATTAATGGTGTGGATCCTAACACTTATATTAAACCAGATAATGATAGTTATTGGGTAATTGGTAGCGAACGAAGATCTTCATGGGTGGAAAATATACCTGAAGATAATCCAATTTTAGAGGGTAAATGGTGGGATTTATCAAACCCAGATCAACTTCAAATATCTCTAGATGCAAAAGTCGCTAAAGATTTTAACATTCAGTTAGGTGATATTTTCACTTTAAATATTTATGGACGTGAAATTGAAGGAAAGGTCATTAATTTTAGAGAAGTAGATTATCGAGATTTAAGCATCAATTTTGCAATGTTATTTAATCCTCAATTTTCAAAAAATATTCCACACGAATATTTGGCTACTGCCAAATTTAATTCAAATAAATTTGATGAAACTGAAATGCTTGAAATCATGCCAAGTTTATCAATGATAAAAATTGCAGATTATTTATCTAAAGTTACAGCTGTTTTAAATAAAGTATTTATTGCAGTTACTTTAATTTCAGCAGTTACTATTGTTATTGGTTTAATTGTAATTTCGAGTGCAATTATGGTTCAAGGAAAAGTAAAAGAATATCAAAATTTAGTCTTTAAAATTTTAGGTTTTTCAAAAAAAAAAATTGTTTTTTCATCGTTAATTGAATTCATTATTATTTTTAAATCTGTAATTTTAATTGCAATATTTTTTGCAGTGATTGGTTCAAAATTTATTATGGAAAATATTTTTGAGCTAGTGTGGATGTTTGACTTTAAAGTTTTAATTTATTTAGGATTTTCAATTGGCTTTGTTACTTTAATTTTAATATTGATAACAAACTTAAAATATCTAAATCCTAAAGTTTATCCTCTTATAAGAAATCAATAATTAGAATTTAGTAATTTTACAATCCAAAGAAATTAGATTTAATTCTACTTTTAATTTTGGAAATCTTTTTTTTATTTGTTTTTTAATTTTAGAGAACGACTCTATATGAATTTTTTTTTCATTATCCGGGCTAAATTCTTTATTTCCGATAGCTATTTTAGCAGCACCACAATCTTTATGGTTAATAACAATTAATTTTTCTATTTTATGTAATTGAATAGAAGTTCCTAAATTGTCATAAAACGTTTTATGCCATTTTTTGAATTTATTATGTGTAACCCCAACAGCTGCACCTGCAATTGTAAAAGCGCTATATTTTCCTATTAATTTTTTTTTCTGTAAATGATTGTGGACTAAATGTTGAAATCTTGGATCTATACAAGATAATACCATTGCTTTAAATTTTGATTTCTTCAATTTAATTCCACTTTAAACATAGCCTCATTTCTTCTATTCATTGGTAGAGTAAATGGGCTATCATAGGTTGCTCTAATTGGTGGGCTTATAATTGATATATTGTTTTTTTGTAACTCTTTTTCTAAAATTTCTTTATGCTTAAGAAAGTTTCCATCTGATGCTCGTCCAGAGTATCTTAACACCGCGTAGTGTCCTCCCTCTATATTAACAATTTTAACGTCTTCCCTAATAGGATTTGGTGTATTTTCTGAATTAAATTTAGAGGGCAAGTAAAACTGCATACTCATATTTCCATTTTTTTCAACTTGGGTAACTGGGGTAGTCATTTTAATTTTCTCTTGGGTATCGTTTCTGCCTGAAATGTAATTAAATAACTTTCTAAAATTACTATCTGTTCCAGATGTCATTGTTTCCACCGCTAAACGATCAGAATATTTCCTAATCTCATAAACTTCATTTTTAGAGACGACTTTATAATTTGCTTCTTCGTAAGCCATAACTGCAGAATAAGGTAAAATAAATAAAGTACAAAATACTATGAAACAAAGTTTAATAATTTTCATTGTTACATAACTTTATATTCAAAATTTTGTGTAGTTTCATTAATTTGAATTAATTTAGCGCCATTTCTCTCATGAAAATTTGTTGCCATTTCTGTAAGAGGTGAAAGGGTTACCAATCTATTTAAATGATTAGATTTTTTTATATTTTTAAATACCTCTTTTACAATTAATTTTCCCCCACCCTTTTTTTTGGACCAGACAGTATAAGCAATTGCTATTTGACCACCTGATTGATCTCTCATTGCTGTTTGAAGAAATGCATCAGTGCTTAATTTTTCTAACTCTTCAACACTTTTTGGAATTTCATTTGTATAAGCAAAACACATTACAGCATGAATTTCTCCTTGATATTCGACACCAAAAATCTTTCTTCCATATCCTGTTCTAAACTTGTTATCTAATTCTGGTCTAACAGGATCCTCTTCAGGATTACATTCTTTAAGCTCAACAAGTTTTGCACCTTTTACCCATCCAAAAAAATTATCAATATTTTTACTAAAAACTTGTCTATTTTTTCTTAATCTTGCTTTAATTCTTGGTTTAAATTTTTTTTTCATTTTTATGATAATTATTATCTAACACTTATTTTAAAATTTTAATGCGTTATTAAATCATACCAGGTAATCATACAAAAGCTTTGCACTAGTAACAAAAATTAAAGCATATAAAATATTGTAAAATAATTTTTCCTCTATAATTTTAAGTAATTGATATCCGATTAATATTCCAAACAATGCAACTGGAAACAATGTTGCTGACTGTTTAAAAGACTCAAAGTTTGTCATAGACAAATTAATATACAAAGGAAGTTTAATTAGGTTTACGAAAGTGAAAAAAAATATTCTTGTACCTACATAAATTTCTTTTTTCATTCTGAGTGGAAGTAAATAAAGGCTAGTTGGAGTTCCTCCTGCATGAACGCAAAAACTTGTAAATCCTGCAACTACCGAACAAGTACCACCTTTAAAAAAGTTTTTTTCTGATTTTTTTTCTTTATTTTTTTTAAAAAAAAAATAATGACCGGCAAACAAGAAGCCCATAACTCCAATTATGAATTTTAGTAATTCCTCTGAAAAATATGAAAAAGTTAATGATCCAATAAATATCCCAATAGCTGCAAATGGCACCATTAATTTTAAAGTTCCTAAGTCAAATTCCTTTCTATATTTATAAACAGCAATGAAATCTGAAAATATTAAAATAGGTAAAATAATTCCTAAAGCTTGATTTAGCGGCATCACTATTGTCATTAACGGAACAGAAATTAAAGTCATGGATCCACCTAGGCCTGATTTTGCAATTCCGTACAAAATTATGGCTGGAACAACTGTGAAAAAAAATAATAAGTTTATTTCCATTTATATAATGATTTTAATAATTTAGATCCTAAAGGGCTAATTGGTTCCTGAAGTATTATTTCTTTTCCAGTTTTTTGCTTTACTAATTGTAATAGTTTAGTTGCCAACCCTTGTTTTCTAAAAATTGGATTAACAAAAATATACTCTACCTCACCTTTTTCATTAAATCTAACAAAGCCTATTGTTGTATTTTCATTTTTAAAGGTAAAAACTCCCTCAGTTTCCTCAATTTTAAAATTTGTAACTTCCAGACTGTTCATGAATCCTAGTAATTTAGGAGTATAAGGATAAGTGCTATTGCAGCAATAATGGAGCTAACAACAATATAATTAAGCTTAATGTTGAACTTTTTCTCAACAAAATCAGTTATTTTCTCCCAGAACAAAACAATCAAAAAAATAATAATTGCTGGAAGAATATATTTAATCATTATTTATGCTTTTATATTATAACCTTTTTTAAGAAGACTCGTTACTATCACTATACAAATAACCAAAAAACTTAACATTAAACCAACACTTGTCCATATATTAAAATCTGATACTCCATAAAATGAAAATCTTAGTCCATTAATCAAATATACTACTGGATTAAAATACGTAACTATTTGCCAAAACTCAGGAAGCATATCTAAAGAATATAAGCTTCCACCTAAAAAAACCATGGGAGTTATAACAAGAGTAGGTATAATTGACATTTGTTCAAAATTAGAACTCATCAATCCAATTAAAAAACCAAACAATGCAAAAGTAAATGAAACTAACACTAAAAGAAAAATCATTAATATTGGGAATTTTACTTCAACTTCAACAAAAAAAGTTGAGGTAATAAATATCATACAACCTACAATTAAAGTTTTAGTTGCTCCTGCGCCAACAAATGCAAGAACTATTTCTAATGTTGATATTGGCGCCGCTAAAATTTCATAAATTGTTCCATTAAATTTAGGAAAAAAAATACCAAAAGATGTGTTGCTTATTGATTGAGTTAATAATGTAAGCATCAATAAACCAGGTACAATATATGATCCATAACTAATGCCATCAATATTTTCAACATAGCCTCCGATTACTGAACCAAAAACAATAAAATATAAAGAAGTAGATAATACTGGTGATAATAAAGATTGCATCAATGTTCGTCTAAATCTATCCATCTCATGAAGATAAATTGCTTTAAAAGCATAATAATTAAACATTTTTATTTTCCTTTACTAAACTTACAAAAATTTTTTCTAAGGTGCTTTGTTCTGTTTTTAAATCTTTTAATTTAAATCCTGCATCTTTTAAATCTTGAAGTAAATTTGTAATACCAGTTTGTTTTGCTTGAACATTGTAAGTATAATCAATAGATATTTTATCTTTTCCAATTTCAAGATTATATTTTTCTAAACTACTTGGTATCTCTTTGACCTCTTCTTGTAAGTCTACAGTAAGTTTTTTATGACCCATTTTCTTTAATAATTCTTTTGTTTCATCAACAACTATGATTTCTCCCTGATTGATTACTCCCACTCTATCCGCAATAGCCTCTGCTTCTTCTATGTAGTGTGTAGTTAAGATTATTGTAACGCCAGTTTTTCTTAATCTCTCAACAACTTTCCACATGTCTTGTCTTAACTCAACATCTACTCCAGCAGTTGGTTCATCTAAAAACAAAATAGTTGGTTCATGAGATAATGCTTTTGCAATCAAAACTCTTCTTTTCATTCCTCCAGACAATTGTCTAAGTCTTAAATCTTTTTTATCCCATAAACTTAAATCTTTTAAAACCTTCTCAATATGTTTTGCGTCAGGTTTCTTTCCGTACAAACCTCTAGAATAGGAAACGTTATTAAATACGGTTTCAAATTGTTCCAGAGTAAGCTCTTGTGGAACTAAACCAATTTTTGACCTTGTTTCTCTATAATCATCAATTATATCAAATTCGTCCACTGTAACCTTTCCAGAAGATGGTCTTACTATCCCACAGATAATACTTATGAGAGTTGTTTTTCCTGCGCCATTTGGTCCAAGCATTGCAAAAATTTCACCTTTTTTAATATTAAGATTTATGTTTTTTAATGCTTCAAAACCATTGTCGTATACTTTTGAAAGGTTATTTATGCTTATTTGATCGTTTGACATGTAGATAAGCATATATAGAGACAATTTATGGTATTACAATAAATTTTAATTTTCCTAAATTAAATACAATGAAAAAATTTTTAGTATTTATCTGTTTTGTATTAACATTTAGTACCAAAGCAATTGGAAAAGAAACTACTTACAGTAAAGAATTATTCAATAAAGCTCTATCAGAGGGAAAAGTTGTTGTAGTAAGTTCTTGGATTAAATATTGCTCATCATGTGCAGGTCAAATGGAAGTGTTAAAAAAAGCAAAAAAAGATTTTGAAAATATGGAATACTTTGCTTTTGATGTAACAAATAAAGAAATTGCTCAATTTTTTAACGTTCAATATCAAACAACGCTTTTAATTTTCAAAGATAATAAAGAAGTTTACAGAAGTATTGGTGAGACTACCAAAGAACTTATTTATGATGCTTTAAAATCTTCTATCTGAATTTAATTTTTAAAATTATTGCAGGCAAAAATGTTGCAATTAAAAAAGATAAAAATAATAAAGATTGAGCTATAAAAGGTGAAAACAAGTCTTTAGACAAAAATACTCCCACTAACAAACTTTTAGAAAAATCTGGAAATGGAAACATTAAAAATCCAGCAACTAGACCAATTATAATTGAAACATAGGCAGTTTTTTCATCCACTTTATTATAGAAACTATAAAAAACAGTCACTACAAACGCACAACAAAATAAATCTGCAAGAAGGAATAAATATAAAATATCAAATCCTCTTGAAGCAACTCCAAAAGCAATGATAGACAAGATTAAAATAAAATATTTAGATATTTTTAAGTAATCGGTTTTTTTTCCTAAGTTAAAAGTTGCTTCACCATCAACTACAAACAAACTGGAGATAGCATTAACCAAAGTATCAACAGTAGAAATTGTTAATGCAAGACCAAGGATAACAATCAAAAAGGATAAAATTTCTGTTTGATCTTTTAATAATAAACTAAAAAATCCTAAATCAGGTCTAAGGGATGAGTCAATTGAAAATGAAACCATTCCAATAAAACCCATTAAAAAAACTATTGGAACAATAATAAAGAAAGAAATTATCAAACCACTTTTTAGTGTTTGATAATCTTTTGCTGCATATACTCTTTGCCAATTTCCTTGATGAAATAAATTAGTTGCTGCAACTGCTATAAAGAAAGTTAACCCAGCAGTATATCCTGGAATATAATTTGAACTTATTAGTTGAGGGTTTTTCTTATTAATTAAAGAAAAAGAAAAATTATCTCCTGAAGATGAGCTAATAATTGAAATTAAAATTAATAATAAAATACCAATTACAATCATTTGAATATTATCAGTAAATATTGACGCTCTTAATCCCCCATAAAGAGTGTAACTTAAGGTAGCTACCAAAACTATTAACGCTGTAGTCCACAATTCTGTTCCAGATATATAATTGATTAATACAGCAACCGCCGTTACTTCTGCACAAAGAAAAATGAACATATAAAAGATTGTCATTAACAAAATTAACTTAAATAGACTTTTGCCAAATTTCTTTCTCATAAACTCAACTAACGAAGATCCTTTTGGAAACTCATTTCTAATTTTATTTCCAAAATAAATTAAGAAAATCATTGGAAAAGCTGTACCTAATGCATAACCAATAACAGCACCTACCCCACCCCATGTTGCAGCCGCAACTGGACCAAATAAAATCCAAGCCCCTAAAGCTGATGCTACAAGACTTGTAGTAAGTGAAAATAAACCAATGTTTCTATTTGCAGTTAAATAATTATTTATGCCCTTATATTTATTAGAGTGAAAAATTCCTAAAAAAGAGAATATTAAACTAATTGCGATAACTAATATTAATGATGTTGATTGAGTTAAAAAATATGTTTTATCCATTTTATCCCTTTCTGAATTACCGGACAGGTTCTTAGGGTATGATCTCAGTCTGTTAAGACACCCCTTTTTATAGTGTTTATATTATATTAATCGATATAGCTAGTGATTTAAAATTTCTTTCTTAAATTATTTTCGACCCTTATGACTCATTATTTCAATCATGCATTGAGTTGCGTACTCTCTCCATTCAGATGAGTTTTTGTTTTTTAAGCTATTAAGATGGTTTCTGTTACTTTGAATGTCATCTTTATGTTTAATATAATCAGCCCCGTTTAGATTTTTCTCCATTTCGGATATATTAGTTTCCATTGCCTTTATCCATTCGTTTCCAAGCTCAACACATTTTTGATCATCTTTTTCATCACAAATTTGTTTAAAAAAATTAAAGATAACATCATCAGTATTAACTGAAGTATTCATTTATTATTGTTTGCAGGTACCGATAGATTCTGGACCACAAATTTGACCATTGGTCCATGTTGCTCCAGTTAAATTAGCACCATCAAAATTAGCATTGGTGATGTTAGAAGAGGTAAAGTTGGCTTCCATTAAATTAGAGTTTTGAAAATTTGCTTCTATTAAAGTTGCTCCCATAAAATCAACTCTAGTTAGGTTTGCTCCAGTAAAGTTAGTTTTTTCAAAATTTGCACCAATTGAAACAGACTCATAAAGATTAGCTCTAACAAAGGTAGACTCTGGAAAAGTTCCAAACGATAAATTTGAAGTCATCATTATACTTTTATCAAAATTTACTTGAATAAAACTTGCAAAAGAAAGATTTGAATTTGGAAGATAACTTCCTTGTAAATCTTGTGAGTCTGAAAATCTACAATTAGAATAATCTACACCTTCTGTTAAAGGATCATCACATGCAGCATTTGAATTTGTAAAAAATAACAAACTAAATAAAGCAAGTAAGATAATTTTTTTCATATAAAAAGTTAACAAATAAAATATGTCAAAACAATGAATGATTTAAATTTTAATAAAAATTTTAAATTCTTACTTTTTTACCAGTTTTTGCACTTTTAGTTATTGCAGCAAAAATTTTGAGAGAAATTAAACCATCATTACCATTCACTTTTGGTTTAATTTTTTTAGTCACTACATCAGCAAAATGGTCAATTTGGTTTACTAATGTGTTGTCATCTTTTTTGTTTTTATCTTCATTAACAAATATCTTATTCCACCAGCTTCTTTCTTTTTTATAGAACCAATATTTAAGATTAGGAAACTGTAAAGAACCTTTTGTGCCTCCAATCATATATGCAGATTGGTTGGTAATTGGGTATGCAGGATTTTCCCCAGCGGTTAATTCGTAACTCCACGGTGCCACAATTGTATCTGATAAATTAAGTGTACAAAGCGCTCCTGAATTAAAGAACAAGCTTATTGTAGCTGTATCCTCTACTTGAAATTTTCTTGTTTTATTAGTTGTAAATGCTTGAACAAATTTTATTGAACCTAACAGATAACAAATCGTATCAATATCGTGCACTAAATTGATACCTAAAGGCCCTCCACCTTTCCTAACTCTCCATTTTTCTTTGTAATAAGCTTTATGTTTATATAGCCAGCATAAAACGTTTGCGGAAACAATATTACCCAATCTACCTTTCTTAATAAGATCTTTTACCTTAGAGACTATCGAATTGTGTCGACGATGATATCCAATCAATAATGGTGTTTTGTTCTTGTTTGCACTATTTATAATTTTTTTTGCAGATTGAATATTATCTGAAATAGGTTTTTCTAACAGAACTGGTATTTTATTTTTTAAAAAACTTACAGTATGTTTTTCATGCAATTGATTAGGAGTAGCAACAATTACAGCGTCAAGTTTTTTTGAATATAAAAGCTCTGATACACTTGAATACAATGGAATTTTATATTTTTTGGATAAATTTTTAGCATTATTACTAATATCTACTATTGAATGAAGATTTGCTTTTTTTGATTTTTGAATAGCTTTAATGTGTTGTAGGCCCATTAAACCTGTTCCAACTATAGAGATATTAATTTTTTTATACATAAATTAACTAATTTTAATTTTTGTAAAGCATATATACCTTTTATTAGGTTTAATTAAAGTACTTGGAAAATTTTTTTTATTAGGTGCATCAGGAAAGTGTTGAGTTTCTAAACAAACACCCTGGTAAGGAAATAATTTTTTTTTGTAATTTAAATTTTGTGCTGAATAAAGTTGAACACCAGGTAAATTTGAAAAAAAATCAACTTGAATATTAGTATTATTATTTTTTAAAGTTCCAACATAATTTCTAATGTTTTTTTTTACAACAAAAGTTGTGTCAAAACCTTTAAATTTATTTTTGAGGTTTTTAGTTTTAAAATAATTTAATTTTTTGCCAATGTTTTCAAAATTTAAAAAATCGTAAATAGATTTTTTTACATTTTTGAATCTACCAGTTGGGATTAGATTTTTATTTATTTGAAGATATTTAGATGAGTTTAATTTTAACTCATGATTATAAATCATATTTTTTTTATTTTTTTCTAAATTCCAATAACTATGATTAGTTAAATTAACATGAGTGCTTTTATTAGATCTGTATTCATATTTTATAATCAAAAATTTGTTTCTTAATTTATAAGTACAATTGACAATTAAATTGCCTGGAAAGCCTTGATCTTTATCTGCTGAATGGATTTGATATACTATTTTATCTTTTGTTTGATTTAATTTTTTCCATGGTAGGATTGAGAAACCAACTTTACCACCATGTAGTGTATTTTTTCCCTCATTTGAATTCAAAATAAATTTTTTATTACCTACCTTTAATTTTGAATTGGAAATTCTACCCGCATATCTTCCACAAGTTGATCCAACACTTGGATGTTTATAACGATAGTTTTGTTTTGATCCTAAATTTAAAATTAAATTTATTTTCTTTTTTTTGTGATAAACTTCAAAAATAGTGGCACCGTAATTAAGAGTTTGAACTCTTAGATGTTTATTTTGAATTTTAAAGCTTTCAACTTTCACCTAGATCAAGTTATACCACCGTCAACGATAAAGCTTTGTTTTGTACATCCTGATGATTGATCTGATGCTAAAAACATCACTAACTGAGCTACATCGTTTGGTTTTAACTGTCTTTTTAAAGCTTGGCTGTCCAAGATAAGCTTTTTATATTTTGGTGTTAACCAATGTTTAATTTGTCTTTCAGTTGCAATTGAACCAGGTACAACTGAATTTGTTCTGATATTATATTTCCCATACTCTTGTGCAAATGATCTTGTTAAACCTACAACAGCAGATTTAGCAGTTTCATAAACCACTTTATCTCCTTCTCCCAACATCCATGAGACTGAACTCAAATTTACAATCGAGCCAGCTTTCTTTCTTTTCATAGATTTAACCACAGCTTTAGCTGCAAAAAAATAATGTTTTAAGTTTATTGCCATTCTATTTTCCCAATATTTTTCATCCACCTGATCTGTTGTGTGTCTATCATCATTGGCAGCGTTATTAATTAAAACATGTATGGGACCTTTTTTTGCAATAATATTTTTGATTGTTTTTTCTAATTTATTGATATCTAATAAATTACACTCAATAAAAGTTGGTAATCTAAATTTATTTTTTTTTATTTTGTTTAATAATTTCTTTGTTTCTTTTAAATTAATATCAACAAAATGAACTTCACTTCCTTGCTCACAAAAATGCTCAACGATTGATGCCCCAATCCCTGAAGCTCCACCAGTTACAAATATTCTTTTATTTTTTAAATCTGAATATTTTACTTTCATATTATATTCTTTCCTCTGTTTGAGCGTCAAATAAAGATGATTGTGTTAAATCAAAGTATAATTTTGTTTCTTTCCCCAAATCTATTTTAATTGTAGATGGAAATTTAGCTAAAACTTCTTGATTTGCATAATCAAATGTCATTATTTGCTCATGACCTATGTACTCACTAAGATCTGCTCTTAAATTAATTTCAAAATCACTTTCATTAAATTTTTTGAAGAAAATGTGTTCTGGTCTAATACCAAAGAAAACTTCTTTATTATTTAAATTTGATTTATTTTTAAAATCATAATCTTTTATTGGAATTTCTAAATTTGATCCACTTACTGTGAATAATAATTCTCCTGAATTTTCTTTTAAGATTCCCTTAACAAGATTCATTGATGGTGACCCAATAAAGTCTGCAACAAAAGTATTGCTTGGCTTATTATAAATCTTTTCAGGTGTATCATTTTGTTGAATTACTCCATGATTCATAATTGCAATATTAGTACCCAAACTCATTGCCTCTGTTTGATCATGGGTCACATAAACAACCGTTGTTTTTAGCTGTTGATGAAGTTTTTTAATTTCTCTCCTCATTTCAACACGTAGCTTTGCATCTAAGTTAGATAAAGGTTCGTCAAACAAAAAAATTCTTGGCTCTCTTACGAGAGCTCTACCAATAGCAACACGTTGTCGTTGTCCCCCAGATAATTGAGAAGGTTTTCTTTCCAACAATTGATCTACCTGTAGAAATTTTGAGACTTTTTCTAGCTGTTCTTGTATTTTTTCCTTTGATGTTTTTGCCTGTTTAAGACCAAAAATCATATTCTCCTTAACATTCATAGATGGATATAAAGCGTAAGATTGAAAAACCATAGCAATATTACGGTCCTTCGGCTCTACTTTGCTGACATTATAATCATCAATAAAAACATCACCCTCATTAATTGTTTCTAATCCTGCAATAATATTTAATAAAGTTGATTTTCCACATCCAGATGGTCCTAAAAGAACTAGGAAATTTCCTTCATCTATTTCTAAATTAATTTTTTTTAAAACCTCAGTCGATCCAAAGTTTTTTGATAGTTCTTCAATTTTTAACGTTTTCATTTTTATCCTTTCACTGCTCC
This sequence comes from uncultured Pelagibacteraceae bacterium, assembly GCA_902633985.1. GTDB lineage: Bacteria > Pseudomonadota > Alphaproteobacteria > Pelagibacterales > Pelagibacteraceae > Pelagibacter. Next base: position 83,255 of record CACPHV010000001.1, on the reverse strand, counting down.
TGAAGTTAATCCTCTAATAAAATATTTACCCGCTAATACATAAACTATAAGTGTTGGAATACCTGCTATAATAGCTGAAGCCATATCTACATTATATTCTTTCACACTTGTGCTTGATAAAACCATATTGTTTAATGCTACTTGTATAGGTGCTGCTTCTCCAAATGAGAAAGTTGATCCAAATAAAAAATCATTCCATATTTGTGTGAACTGCCAAATTACTGTTACGACAATAATTGGTGCTGATATTGGAAGTAAAATTTTGAAAAATATTTTAAAAAACCCGGCTCCATCTATTCTGGCAGCTTTAACTAATTCTGTTGGAACAGAAATATAATAATTTCTAAAAAATAATGTTGTAAAAGGTATTCCATAAACTGTATGAACTAAAACTAACCCAATTACTGAATTTGAAATTCCTAATACTCCAAGGGTTCTGGCCATTGGTAGCAATATTGCTTGAAATGGTATGAAACATCCAAACAATAAAAAAAGGAAAACCCACTGATCTCCTTTAAATCTCCATTTAGTTAAAACATAACCTGTCATCGCTCCAATAAATGTTGAAAAAAATACTGCTGGTACAACCATCTTGATTGAATTCCAAAAATATGGTCTTAAAAAAGTATCACCAGCTCCATATCCTCTACCACCCCACGCTACAGCCCAAGATTCCAAATTTAATCCGTTTGGCCAACTTAAAAGTGTTCCTTGACGGATCTCTTCCATTGTCTTTAACGAAGTAACAACCATCACGTAAAGTGGAAAAATAAAATAAGAAGCAAAAAGAATTAAAATAAAATATAAAAACCATCTCAAAAACATATTTGTATATTTAGATTTTTGTTCTAATTGCTGATAAGAAGAAGATTTCAAACTATCTTGCATTTTCTCTCCTTAATTCTGAATATAAATATGGGATAATCACAGCTGCTACAGCCATAAACATCATCATCGCACTCGCTGCAGATAAACCAACTTGGCTTTTATGAAATGCAGTTTGTGTCATATATAAAGCAGGCATAGTTGTTGATATACCTGGTCCACCTTGTGTCAGTGCTACGATCAAATCGTAACTTTTAATAGATATATGAACTAAAATTACAAAACTTGTAAAAAATACAGGTCTCATCATTGGAAGTAAAATCTTCCAGTAAACTGTAAATAAACTTGCGCCATCTATTTTTGCTGCCTTAACAATTTCATCTTCTACTGACCTTAATCCAGCTAAAAATAGTGCCATTACAAACCCTGCCGATTGCCAAACACCTGCAATAACTATTGTATAAATGGCCATCTCCCTATCTACTAACCAATCAAAGGTAAAGTTCTCAAAACCCCAGTCTCTAAACATTTTTTGGATACCTAAAGTAGGATTTAATATCCATTTCCAAGCTGTTCCTGTCACGATAAAAGATAGCGCCATTGGATATAAATAAATCGTTCTTAGCAAACCCTCTGCTCTGATTTTTTGATCTAAAAAAATTGCAAGAATTATTCCTATAACAACACAGAAGATTAAAAATAGTGCTGTAAAAATAAGCAAATTATCTACTGCAATAAGCCATTTTCTTGATGCCCAAAGTTTTTCATACTGTCCAAATCCCCAAAGTTCGTACTTTGGTAGAATTTTAGAATTTGTAAAAGATATATATAAAGTCCAAAGAACAAACCCATAAACGAACCAGCCAATCAAACCAACAGCTGGAGCCATTACAATTTTAGGTAAATTTTTTTCTAACCACTTGAACATTATAAATATTTTTTATTTTAAGATTTAAAAAAAAAGGCCACTTAATAAAAAGTGGCCTTTTAATTTTTATGTACTACATATTAGCTAAAACTGAGTCAGCTAAAGCGTTAGCAGCATCTACAGATGACATGTCAGAGTTAAAGTGCTCTGTGATGATATCTTGTAGGGCAGCTTTCATAGTATTACCTTGAGCCATACCGTGAGCAAAACTTGGAACTAATCCACCACTAGCACCTGCTGTTTTAATATCAGAGTTAGAAGTTTTTGCACATTTATCAAACTCATCCATTGGAACGTCTAGTCTAGCTGGGATTGAACCTTTGTATAGGTTAAATACTTTTTGGAAGTTTTTACCCATCATTAGTTTCGCTAACAGTTTTTGACCTTCTTGTTTTTCTGGATCACTAGTTTTGTAGAATATGAAACTATCTACATTGTATAAGTATCCATTATTTGAAGGAGTAGGAGCACAATAGTAATCTACACCTGGAACTTTTCCAGCAGCTGTAAATTCACCTTTTGCCCAGTCACCCATAATTTGGAAACCAGCTTTTCCCTCAATTACCATACCTGTAGCAACGTTCCAGTCTCTTCCTGGACTACCTTCATCTGTATAGCTTTGAAGTTTTCTCATTTGATCAAAAACTTTAACTGTAGTCTCACTTCTTAAACAACTTTCTTTAAGATCCACATAACAGTTTTTATAGTAGTTATTTCCACCTATACCCATTGCAACGGCTTCAAATACTGTAGCATCTTGCCAAGCTTGACCACCATGGGCGAATGGAATTATTCCTGCAGCTTTTAATTTTTCTGCAGCAGCATTTACTTCATCCCAAGTTGTTGGAACTGAAATACCATTAGCATCAAATACAGCTTTGTTTGCCCACATCCAATCAATTCTGTGAATGTTAACTGGCGCAGCACAATATGGTCCACTGTTATTTTCACATTTATGTACAGCAGCAATCATTGGATCTAAAAGTTTATCCCAACCTTCAGATTGAGCAATTGCATCAATGTTATATGGGGCCACAACACCTTCTTGGTCATACTCTTGAATTGTAGGACCTTTAATTTGAGATGCTGATGGAGGATCTCCAGCAACTATTCTTGCTTTTAAAGCAACGTTAGCAGCGTCTCCACCACCACCTGTTACTGGCATGTCCATCCATTCACCGCCGTTCGCAGCGAAATCATCTTTTAAAACTTTAAGTGCAGCAGCTTCACCACCAGACGTCCACCAGTGCAATACCTCGATTTTAGGTCCTGCAATTGATGAAGTAGATGTGAATGCTAATGTAATTAAAGCAATTATTATTTTTTTCATATCTTCTCTTCCTCTTTTTATTTAGTTAACTATTTTTTAAAAACGAAACTATAAGTAGAATAATTTCCAATTGATAACTAAAAAAACACTTTACAACTTATAATTGAAGTTGGTTTTTATCTTTATTTTACAGTATTTTTTTTAATTATGAAAAACAGTTAAAAAAGTAAATTCAATTAGAAGTTGAAGCTTTAATATGTCGCGCTTCTTCCAAGTCTTGCTGCACCACGAACACCACTAGCGTCACCAAATTTTGGTTTTAAAAAGACACCCTCGTATTCACGCCCAATTACAAATTTTCTAACCAAAGAATCTACTTCATGTAAAAAATCTATTTCATTTGAAACACCACCTCCAAATACAAAAGCATCTGGATCTAAAATATTTATAATACTTGAAAGTGACATTGCTAAATTAACTTTGAAATCATCAATAAATCTTTCCGCATCTAAATCATGTTTTCTATTTAATTCAAAAATTTCATTTGTTTTTAAATTTTTTCCATAGATTTTATTGAATCTTTTAGCTAGTCCCAAACCTGATAAAAAACTTTCGATCTCTGCTTCACGTGCATTACTAGAGTCAAATTTTTCTTTCTTAGCAGCAAAATATGGTATTTGATTATGCCCCCATTCTCCTGCTACACCGTTAGGGCCAGATACAATTTTCTTGTCTATTACTAATCCACCACCAACACCAGATCCTAAAATAATACCATAAACAATTTTATAATGTTTTCCTGATCCATCTATAGCTTCAGACAAAGCAAAACAATTAGCATCGTTCTCACAAAAAACTTCCTTTCCAAGTGCTTTACGTAAATCATTTTGAAAAGGTTTTTTTTCTAACCATGTAATATTTGGAGCATTTTTAACCAATCCCGTTTGAGGAGAGTGTACTCCTGGATGGCAAACTCCAATTGGAAGCTCTTTTTTAAATTCTTGTTCTAATTTTTTATGTATATCTCTTATTGCGGTTACAATTTGGGTATAATCTTTTGGACACAATATTCTAGATCTATGTTTTTCTTGTCCATCTTCTTCAAGTACTACACTTTCAATTTTAGTAGCTCCAACGTCAATACCTACTTGCATGTTAGTAAGTTGCCCTTCCACCACTCAAATCAAAAACAGCAGCTGTGGAGAATGAATTTTCTTCACTAGCTAACCAGGTTACTAATGAAGCTAATTCTTCAACTTTTGCAAATTTATTTCTAGGAATTTTTGATAACATATAATTAATATGTTCCTCTGTCATTTGGTCAAAAATTCTTGTTTTTGCTGCTGCAGGAGTTACACAATTTACAGCTATATTTTTTTGCGCTAACTCTTTACCTAATGACTTAGTTAAACCTATAACACCAGCTTTGGAAGTACTATAAGCACTTGCATTTGGGTTTCCTTCTTTTCCTGCAATAGATGCAATATTAACTATTCTTCCATAATCATTTTTTAACATAAATGGAACCACAGCTTTACAACAGTAAAAAACAGAGTTTAAATTTAAGTTCATTACTTTTTTCCATTCGTCTAAAGGATATTCAGCGACAGTAGTATTCATACCTGCAATACCTGCGTTATTAACAAAAATATCTATTTTTCCATATTTTTTTTCTACTTCTTCTAAATTTTTATTTACTATTTCAAAATTAGTTACGTCTACGATTTGATGACTTAAATCTTCTGATTTTACTTTGTTGATTGCTTCTATAGCTGCTCTGTCATCAATATCCCAAATCACAACTTTTGCACCTGCTTCTATAAACCTTTCGGTTATTGCTAAACCAAATCCTTGGGCTCCACCAGTAACAACCGCTACTCGATTATTTAGATCATACTTAATCATAATTTCTTTTTAAATTTTCTCGATCTTAATAAAGGAAAAGCTAAAGCAATTAAAGACAAAATAAAGAATGTTAATGCAATTGGTCTTGTGAAAAACATTAGCCAATTACCATCAAATATAACCAGAGATTGTCTTAGAGTTCCTTCAACCAACTCACCCAAAATTAATCCAATAATAACTGGAACAACTGAAAAACCATATCTTCTCATAAAAAAACCTAGCACTCCAAAAAATAACATTATCCAAACATCAATTATTGATTGATTTAAAGAATAAGTTCCACATACTGAAACTGCAAATATCATTGGCCATAAGATCTTGTTAGGTACTAAAGTTATTCTTGCAAATATTTTTGCTCCAAAAAATCCAAAAATAAAAAATAGAATATTGGCAATCAACATAGCACCAAAAATTCCATATAAAAAATCTGGCTGTTCTCTAAACAAATCTGGTCCAGGTCTAACCCCATGAATAATCAATCCTGTAAGTATAACCGCTGTTGTTGCGCTACCAGGAATACCTAAAGCTAAAGTTGGAACCATCGCACCCCCTGTTGCAGCATTATTTGCAGCCTCAGCACCAGCAATGCCTTCAATAGATCCTTTTCCAAATTCTTCTGGATTTTTTGAAAATCTCTTAGCCTCAGAATAACCAATTAAAGAAGCAACTGTTCCACCTTCTGCAGGCAGTACTCCAATAAATGATCCAATCCCACTTGATCTTAAAATTGTTTTCCATGTTTTTTTATAATCATCTTTGCTTGGTAATTTAATTGCTTTTAAAGCTATTCTGTTAAACACTTGATTGATTAAAGTCGATTGGGTTAACATTTCACTCATTGCGAAAAGTCCAACCACTACTGGTATAAATCCTATTCCTTCAGTTAACTCATTGATCCCAAAAGTAAAACGGTCGATTGAAGTCATAAAATCTTTTCCAACCGTAGAAATTAATATTCCAAATGAACCTGCGATTAAATTTTTAATTGGACTACCTTCACCTATTGAAGCAAGCATTGTTAAACCAAATATTGCTAATGCAAAATATTCTGGCTGACCAAATTCATAAGCAAGTTGTGCTAATATAGGAGCAAAGAAAACTAATATGACTACACTAAAAATTCCTCCAACAGTACTTGAGACTGTAGCCATACCTAAAGCTCTTCCAGCTTCACCTTTTTGTGCTAAAGGATAGCCATCTAAACAAGTGGCTGCAGCTGCTGGGGTTCCCGGTGTATTAATAAGTACAGCAGTTATTGCACCACCATAGGTTCCTGCACAATAAATAGATGTTAATAAAACAATTGCAGATAATGGATCTAGAGTCATTGTGAAAGGTAGGATCAATGCTCCCCCTGTTGTTGGTCCTAACCCTGGTAACACACCTAATATCAAACCAAATAATGTTCCAAAAAATAAAACTAATAATAGTTTAGAACTGAAAAGTGGTGCTAGCATTAATAATAAATTATCCATTTAACTATAGTAAATGTTAGTAATTATTCCTGGTGGAAATCTTAAACCTAAAATGGTTTCAAAAAATATAAAAACAATAATTGGGAAAATAATCCCAACTAGTAATAAATAAAATAATCTTTTTTCTCCCCAACAATAAGAAACAAAGATAGATAAAGCTGAGATTGCTAAAAAGAAATCAAGTGTTTTAGAAACTATTATAAAAATAACAAAACTGAATAAAGTAAGAAAGAATGATCTTGGTAATTTTTTTTCAACTTTCCAGGGATTTTTAGTTGCCAAATAACAGATTAATAATGTCATTGCTATTATTAAGATTAAGAGCGCTTTTGGGAATGTCGCTGGTTGTATTCCTCTATTTAAAATTGGAGGAACAATATCAAAAGTAAAAGTTGTGATTAATAATGCTACAGATATTAAAATAATTAGAAGAGAAACTCTAAACTCATCTCTAAAAAAAAAGGGCAAACTTTTGTTTGCCCTTTTTTGATTTTGTACATTTTTCATATTCAAATGTACTTTTAATTAGATTAGTTAATGTAACCTAAAGCTTTAAGCTGCGCAGTCATCTCAGCAAGCATTTCTTCCATTTGCTTACCCCATTCATCTGCACCTACAACACTTGTCTCATCAAGACCAATTTCTGTTAAGAAATTTTTGTAGTAGTTGTGGCTCATAGCTTTCATCATTCCAGCTTCTAATTGTTTTACTCTGTCAGCTGGAGCACCTTTTTTAGTTACGAAACCCCTAACAGTAGATAAAGAAACAGGTATACCTAGTTCTTTTGCTGTTGGAGAGTCTCCGATTTTTGCCATTCTATTATTTGCCAAGACAACTGAAACACAAAGTTTACCTTCATTAATTTCAGTTAATGCTTCACCTAGGTTTAAAACACCTACATCAATATCTCCTTTGATAAGGTTTGTTTTAATTGGTGCAACACCTTTGTACGCAACTATTGTCGGATCTTTTAATCCACCTTTTTTTGTAAATGCGATTGCACTAACATCGTCAATACCACCAGTATGAGTAGTTCCATATTTTAGCGATTTTGATTTTTGTGTGCTAATAAATTTTTTTGCATCTTTAATGTCGTTTTTACAATTTACAACAAATAATTGAGGGTCGTCTGTTCCTCTAGCAAGTGGTTGCATATCACTTAGCTTAACTTTAGTTTTTCCTAAAGCCATAGAAACAGCATGACCTGTTGTCCAAGTTAAAGTATGATTTCCATCAGCTGGTAAAGACATCATGTAATCCATAGATGCGGCTCCACCACCACCTTTTTTGTTTACTAATTGCATGTCTTGCTTAAGGACTCTTCTTGCTCTTAATAACATCATTCTAGTAGTAACGTCAGTTCCACCACCAAAACCAGCGTGTGTAATTGCTTGTATTGGATGACCATCAGCTTTAGCTGATGTAATCATTAATGGAAGAGCTACAACAAAAAATTCAGTTACTAGAAAAGCAGCTGCTAAAAATAGTTTAAAGCTTTTTTTCATTATTTCCCTCTTTAGTTAATTTATATTTAATAATTTAAACATAATCTGCTACAAGACGTAAAGAAAAAAATGACTGAAAATAAATCTAACATTGCTCTTCTACTTGGTGATCCAGCTGGGATTGGACCAGAATTAATTTCAAAGCTTTTAAATGATGAGATGACAAAAAAAGCAAACATCGTCATAATTGGTGAAAAGCAAGTATTTGAAAGTGGAAATAGTATTACAGGAATTTCACATAATATAGATGTTGTAGAAAATTTTGATGAGGTAAATTTTGATAAATCAAATAGATTTTTATTAGATATTTCTAAAGGAAAAAATCATAAATATAAATTATCTGAACCATCAAAAGAATCTGGCGAAAGTGTATTGGAAGCTTTAGATTTAGCTTTAACTCTTGCTAAAGAACAAAAAATAGATGCAATTAATTTTGCGCCAATGAATAAGACAAGTTTAAAACTTGGAGGCAATAAACATTCAGATGAATTACAGTTAATGGCTGAAAAACTTGAAGTAAATAGTTTTTGTTGTGAGTTTAATGTAATAGATAATTTTTGGACAGCAAGAGTAACTTCTCATATTCCAATAAAAGAAGTTGCTCAACATATTACTAAAGAAAATATCATGAAGCCTATAAAATTAATAAATGAGGTTATGAAGTTGAATGGTGTTAAAAATCCTAGAATTGCTATTCAAGCTCTAAATCCACACGCAGAGTTTGGTACAGAAGAAAAAGACGAAATCATTCCTGCGATTGAAGAGGCAAAGAAACTTGGCTACAATGTCGATGGTCCATTGCCATGTGATACATCTTTTGTAGTAGCTTATAAAAATAAAAACCATGATTGTATGGTTGGTATGTATCATGATGCACTTCAATCTGGTCTTAAAGCATTTGGCTTTGATAGAGGAGTAACAGTTCAAGGTGGATTGACTGTACCAGTAACGACTACTGCTCATGGATCAGCATTTGCTATCGCTGGAAAAAATGAAGCTAATCTAGATCCAATTTTAAATTCTTTTAAAATTGCATTATCAATGGCTAAAAATAAAAAGAATTAGATTTAATAATCTGTTAGTTCTTTAGCAAATGGCATAGATGAAGCAGCGCCTAATCTTGTCGTTGAAATACCTGCAACTTTATTTGCGAATGATAAGGCTTCTTTTATATCTAGATCATTTGCTAAACCTACAGCAAAGGCTCCATTAAATGCGTCTCCTGCTCCTGTAGTATCTATTACAGGTTGTTTTAGCTTATAAGCTTCCAGGAAAAAGTTTTCTTTTCCATTTGCGAAATAAATACCTTTTTCACCTAAAGTAATAATCACATTTTGTATACCCTTTTTTAACAACTCACTAGCTGCGTTTTTTATATCTTCGCTTGTTTCAATTTTTTTATTTAAATAAAATTCAGTTTCTGTTTCATTGGGTGTAAAAAAATCTATTATTTTAAAAATATCCTCATCAATTTTACGTGCTGGGGCAGGATTTAAAATAGTTGTACAATTATATTCTTTTGCTTTTTTTAAAGCGTAAATAGTAATTTCATCAGGAGTTTCCATTTGTGTCAAAAATATTTCTGAATTTTTAATTGTTTCAACTTTATTATCTATATCTTCAGCAAATAGATGCTCAGCCGCTCCAGAAACAACATTGATTGCATTGTTTCCATCTTTATCGATCATGATACCAGCAACTCCAGTAAAAAGTTTTTCGTCCTGAATAATTGAATGAGTTTTTACTCCCGCTTCCTTATAAAGATTAAATGCCATTTCAGAATGACTATCTTTACCAACTTTGGTAATAAAACTTACATCTCCATTTAATCTAGCAGCTGCAATCGCTTGATTTGATCCTTTTCCACCTGGACCTACTACATGTTTTTTTCCTAAAATTGTTTGACCTTTGCTGGGAATTCTATCTCCAATAAAACATAAATCTGCTACAAAAACTCCTAATATAGAAATAGATTTCATTTGTTAAATTTTATGACCAAACCTTGCCATCTGGTAAAATTACACCTTTGGTTAAAACAAAACATCCAAAAGGTCTAGCATCTGTAGTTGTAACTATGCAGTATGCTTTTTTTGCTTCTTCATAAAAATTTTGCCTAGATATTGAACCAACTTTCCAATTTTCTCCAGAAACATTTTTAACTACATCAATAAATTCCTTATGCGTCTCTGTTAATTCATCTGGTTGATCATCCACTTCCATTCTCAAAGCTGGAGATCCACCTTGTGTAACAATAAAACTATCAAGAGGAAAAACTGAAAGAATTGCTGAGGCTGCTTCTTTAATACCAACTCCATCTAATCTTATTACTTTATCATTAGAAGTATTAGCAGGAAAATTCGCATCAGCTAAAATTAATTTTTCTCCATGACCCATAGATCTTAGATGAAATAATAATTCAGGACTTAAAACTGGATTAATATTTATTAACATTAAAATATTATATTACATAAAAAAAAAGGGTGGAATTAAATTCCACCCTTTTTAATATTTTATTATCTAATGATTATTTAAAATCGTTAGCGTTTTCTTTTGTTACTAATTGCGTTCCTGTATCAATATTTGGATCAATACTTCCACCATTAGCTAATTCAAGAGCATATTTAACTCCATATGCACCCATGTTATAAGAAAACTGAGCAATTGTTGCTGTCATTTCTCCTTTTAAAATACTTGTAGCTGCATCTGGCGTAGCATCAAAACCTACTACAACCACATCATTCATGTCCGCATCTTTAAGAGCCTGCATTGCACCTAAGCCCATATTATCATTTGAAGCAAATATTGCTTTGATGTTTGGATTTTTTAAAATAATCGACTCAGTTACAGATCTACCTTTAGCAGTATCCCACTCAGCAGTTTGAGTTGCAACAATGTTTAATCCACAATTTTTAAAACCTTTTATTGCACCATCTCTTCTTAACAGAGCTGTAGATTGTGACTCAATACCAGTTAAAATTGCAACATCTGAACCTTTAGGAGTTTTATCACAAATAAATTTTGCAGCTAACTCTGCGCCATTCATGTTGTTTGTTCCAATAAAAGTTACTCCTTCGTTTATTCCTTTTGTGTCAACGAATACTACTGGAACTCCACTTTTAATAGCATCATCAACAATCGGAGCAAACGCATTTGGATCTCCTGGTGCAAGTGCTAAAGCATCAACACCTTTTGCCAGTTGGTCCTCAACTTGGTTTATCTGTGCTTGAACATCTCCTTCTTGCGGAGGTGCAATTAAAATTAATTTAACACCTAGTTTTTTAGCTTCCTCTTCAGCACCTTTTGTTACAGATGCCCAAAAAGGGTTTCCTGATCCAGGACCTTTAATACTGAATAGAATTTTTTTACCATGTCCATCAGCAAAAGAGACTGAACCGATACTGATTGATAAAAAAATTGCTGTAAAAAAAGCAACAATTTTTCTTGTTAAGTTTTTCATTTGGTTCCCCTATTGTTATTTAAAAAACTAAATTAAATAAAAAAAATGAGAAGAGTTCAACTGTTTATAAAGGTGATAAGACAATTTTGAATACAACTAGGGAGTGTAAACGCTTAAAATTTACTTTCTAGTTCCCAAATCTCTTCTTAATACATCAATATAGACTGCAAGAACTATTATTGAACCAATTAAAACTTGCTGCCAAAAAGAACTAACATCCATCAAATTGAGACCATTTCTTAGAATTCCCATAATCATTACACCTGCAAATACCCCTAGAACTGTACCTCTTCCACCAAAAAAACTTGCTCCTCCAATTATACATGCAGCGATCGCATCAAGTTCAGATTGAAGTCCAGCGTTAGGATAGCCTGAGTCAGTTCTGCCTGCTAAAATTAAAGCACCAATACCAGATAGAAATCCACATAACGAATAAACTATAACTAAAATTTTGTTAACATTAATTCCAGATGCTCTAGCAGCATTTGGATTTCCCCCGATTGCGTAAATCCATTTTCCAGTTTTACTATGATTTAAAAAAATCCAAAAAATTATATATACAATTGCAATCAAAACTAAACTTACAGGAAGGTATTGTGATTTTTCTAATCCTAACCATTGAAGATCAATTCTTCCATGACCAAGGTACCTAACTTCGTCTGTAAAACCACTTATAGGAGTTCCACCAGAGATTAGATTTCCAGTTCCTCTAAATATATAAAGTGTACCTAAAGTCATTATAAAAGGATGTGGCATGCGAAGTAAGGTGATACCTAGGCCATTAAATAGACCACATAAAAATCCTGCAATTAATGGTGTAATAACCACTATGTACCAAGGCGCTCCGGCTTTAGCAACAACAGCTAAAATCATTAATGATAACATCATGATTGAACCTACCGAAAGATCTATTCCAGCGGTCACAATTACCATAAATACTCCCAAAGCTAACATTGACTGCCAAGATATTTGTTTAAAAACGTTAGTTACATTTCTCCAAGATAAAAAAACATCTGGTTGTAAAATGTGCATTACCAAAATCATAATTACCAATAAAAGAAGAATTCCATATTTTTCTAAATATGGCATTAGTTTCAAATGAAGGCTCACAATTTTTTTATCTTTATCTTCCATATTTATTTTTTTCCCATAATCCAACCAATCACTTCATCTCTAGAAGTATTCGATAGACTTGCTTCTGCAAAATTTGTTCCCTGAAACAAAGCCATTACTCTGTCACATACTGTAAATATATCATCCATTCTATGACTTATTACAATCACTCCAACACCTGTTTTTTTTAAACTATTAATCAGATCTAATACTTTACCCACTTCTTTGATTGCTAATGCAGCAGTTGGTTCATCCATAATTACTACTTTAGCATTAAAAGCTGTAGATCTAGCAATAGCAACTGCTTGTCTTTGACCACCTGATAGTTCCTCTACTTTTTGATCTGCACTTTTTACATTTATTTTTAATTTATCTAGATGAGCATTTGTTAATTCTTTTATTTTATTAAAGTCTAATAATTTTATAAATCCTAAATTTTTAGTGGGTTCTCTTCCAAGAAATATATTTTCTCCTATTGGTAAGTTTCCAGCTAATGCAAGATCTTGATAAACCATTTCTAATCCTAAGTTTTGAGAGTCTCTTGGACTTTCTAAAATTTCCTCTTTGCCTTGAAAGAATAATGAGCCTGCGCTAGGTTTATAAAGACCAGATAATACTTTCATCAAAGTTGATTTCCCAGCTCCGTTATCTCCAACAACACCTAAGCATTCCCCTGCGTGAACCTTTAAGTTAACATTCTCTAATGCTGTTATGGTTCCAAAATATTTTGTTATTCCTTTTGCCTCTAGAAGTGGATTCTTGGTTGATGACATAAATTATAAAATTATTAAAATATCAACTAATTGCAACCGGTTTTGAAGCTAATAATCCTACTGTCTTTAATTCAGCCTTTTTACAAAATTTAGGTTTTAAATTTTTTGTTATTAAATGCATGTCCTTTAAAACTATGTCCCCCATAGCAAAAAAAGCCTCTGTCAAAGCTCCAGCTCTGTGTGCTGAAAACAAAATATTTTTAACTTTTCTGATTGGGTCATTTTTTCTCACTGGCTCCTCAGGAAATACGTCAGTAGCTACATAAATATCTCCTTTTTTAACTCTCGTGATCAAGTCCTTAAAATTTACAACTGCTGCTCGACTCATCAATATTAATAATGAGTTTGTTTTCATTTTATTGATTAAACTTTTATTTACTAAATTTTTATTTTTGGTTGTTACTGCTGCTAATACATAAATAATTTCGCATGATTTAAACATTTTATTTAAGCTAACTGGGTTAAATCCAAAGCTTTTTATTTTGTTCTTAGACAGCCAAGGGTCATAAACATTTATATCTTTAGTAAATGGTAGCAACATTGGGTATAAAGATTTTGCTAAATCACCAAATCCTAATAATCCAATTTTTTTTCCTGATAAAAGTGATGATTTTAAGTTACTTTCTAATCCATATTTCTCTTTACCTTTTACAAAATCAAAATGAGCATTATGAATATTTCTTAATAAAGAAAGTGTCATTCCTAATGCAATTTCTGCTACAGGCTTTGAAAATACTGGAGAAGTTGCAATTACATGAATTCCTTTTTGAAAACAATAAGCATAATCAACATTATTCATAAAATTACTTTCAACATTTATTATTGCTTTTAATTTTTTTGCTTTTGACAAAATTTTTTTATCTAAGTCTGGCTGACCCATAATGAAAGTAGCCTTATCAATATAGTTTTCATAAAATTGTCTTTTTTTTTTATAAGGTGCTATTAAAACTTTATATTCTTTTTTTAATTCAATTAATTTTTTTTTAGTAAAAATCAGATCCAATGTTCTTGGGAAAGGATCAGATATAACAATTGGTTTTGGCATCTAAATTAAAATTTTTTTTACTTCTTCTTCAGTAAATTTTTTTGGTTTATCACATTTTGTTAGTATTTTTTGAGGAATTCCTGTGTTAGCTGCCCTCATGGTTGACTCGATTATATCTAATACATGTAAAGATAAATCACCTGAACACCTGTGTTTTTTGTTTTTCTGAATAGAATATAACATTTCAGATAAACCAACACTCCGATAGTTTGCATTTGTAGCAGCTTCATTTGATCTTCCACTAGACGAAGTTATGTTAATTTTTCCTAAATACATCTTATCTGTTTTATGTTCACCCCATTTTCCACCTTCTGTAACAGAAATAAAAACAGAACCCCCAAACATATTAGGATCTGGAACAATAATCGATCCTTTTGTGCCATAAAGCTCCATATGGTTTCTTTGATGATTAATTACATCAAATGAGAGTGTTACCTGAATTATAGCACCACTGTGAAATTGGATTGTTGCTAAATATGTTGTAGGTGTTTCCACTTTAAATGATTTGTTTTTTTTAGGTCCCACTCCATAAATTCTCTTTTTAAAAGCAGTTAATGTTCTTCCTTGAACTTGTTTTGCAGGTCCAAGTAAATTTACCAATGTTGTAAAAAAATATGGTCCCATATCGATTACTGGACCTCCTTCTTTTTTATACCAAGACTCAGGTTTTGGGTGAAAAGACTCTACTCCAGGAAATGCGAAAATTGCATTACCAAGTTTAATCTCTCCAATCAAATCTGAGTCAATTAATTCTCTAGCTTTTTGAATTCCTCCACCTAAAAATGTATCTGGAGCATTTCCAAGATAAAGTTTATTTTTTTTTGCTAGTGAGACGAGTTCTTTACCTTTTTCAAAATAAGTTGCTAATGGTTTTTCTGAATAAACATGTTTACCTGAATTTAAAACTTTTTTTGAGACTGAATAATGAGATTGTGGAATTGTTAAATTTAAAATAACTTCTATTTCGTTGTCTTTTAAAATTTGTGCAACTGTTTTAGATTTAATATTGTATAATTTTGCACATTTATCAGCTACTTTTTGATCAATATCTGCACAAGCAACTATTTTAAAATTATTGAAATATTGTTGCCCCCTAAAATATGTTTCAGCAATATGACCACAACCGATAAGACCAACCTTAAAAATTTTATTCATAAAGGTCTATACGCCTTGTCTTTGTTTATCTTTTCCTTCTTTATGAAGTTTTAAAGCTTCTTCATTTTCCTTAGTTTTTGGAATTTCAAGTGTTGGGCTGTCCCAAAAAGCTGAACCTTCAACCCATTTATATGCATGAGTTTTTATTGAAATAACATAAGTTACATCAGATGCTTTTGCTCTTTTAAATGCAGCTTCAAGATCTGAAATTGAATTAACATGTTCAGATTTAGCTCCCATACTTTCTGCGTGTTTTGCAAAATCAACATCAACTAGCCCGGGTGTGTTAGAGCTTTTTAATAAGTTATTATATTCTTTACCACCTTTAAATAATTGAAGTCGATTGATAACTGCAAACCCACCATTGTCACATACTATGATTATTAATTTATTTTTAGTAATAACTGATGAATAAATATCTGTATTATTTAATAGATAAGAGCCATCACCCACAAAAGAAATTACTTCTTTATCTGGATGAGCCATTTTAATTCCAAGGGCACCTGAAATTTCATAACTCATACAGCTAAAACCCCACTCTGTTTCATGAGTATTTAGCTCTCTAGGTCTCCAAACTTGAACTACTTCACCAACCAAACCTCCAGCTGCCGTAACAGCAATATCTGTTGGGTCAGAATTTCTATAGATTGCACCAATTACTTGAACATAGCTTGGAACTTCTTGATTTGTTGGCGCACTCTCTTTATCTATATGTTCATTCCATGATTTAAGTTCAATTTGAGATTTTTTATTCCATTCTTCTTCTGCTTTCCAATTACCTAATGCTTGTGAAAGCTCAATTAATGAAACTTTAGCATCTCCAACGACAGCTTGAGCCAAATGTTTGTTAGCATCAAATCTTGATACATTTATTGAAACAAGTTTAAAATTTTCGTTTTCAAAATTTGCCCATGATCCAGTTGTAAAATCTGCAAGTTTAGTTCCAACTGCAATTGCTAAATCTGTTTCTTTTGCTAAAGTATTTGTATTTTTTCCACCTAAACCTCCGATTTGACCCGCAAAATGAGAATGATCTCTTTTCATTGTTGAATATCCCATTACAGTTTGGGTTACAGGAATGTTATGTTTAATTGCAAACTGACTCAACTCATCCATTGCATCTGAGTAAAAAACCCCACCACCTGAAATTATAATTGGATTTTTAGATAACTTGATTTTTTCGGCTGCCTCTTTAATTTGAAATTCATCTGGTCGAGGTCTTCTGATTGAGTTTACTCTTTCTTTGAAAAATTCCTCAGGATAATCAAATGTTTGACCTTGTATATCTTGACTTAAAGCGATACACGCCGGACCACAGTCAGCAGGATCTAACATTGTTTGAACTGCTGACGGGAATGATTGAATAATTTGTTCAGGTCTAGTTATTCGATCAAAATATCTTGTAACTGGTTTAAATGCATCATTAGCTGTTATTCCAGGATTATTAAAATGCTCAACTTGTTGCAAAACCGGATCTGGCATTCTGTTTGCATAAGTGTCTCCTGGTAGAAACAAAATAGGCAATCTGTTACTCATTGCAACTGCAGCAGCTGTAACCATATTTGTTGCGCCAGGACCAACAGAAGATGTCGCTACAAAAATTTGTTGTCTTCTTTTAGCCCTAGCATAACCAATTCCTGTAAGAGCCATATTTTGTTCATGGTGTCCTCTATATGTTGGAAGTTCTTTTTGATTTTCCTCTAGTGCTTGACCTAAACAAGCTACGTTTCCATGCCCAAAAATTCCAAAGACACCTGGAAATAAACGTTCTTTTTTACCATTAATTAATATTTTTTGAGCTATCAAATATTTTACGATTGCATGAGCGCATG
Source organism: uncultured Pelagibacteraceae bacterium (assembly GCA_902633985.1). Taxonomy (GTDB): domain Bacteria; phylum Pseudomonadota; class Alphaproteobacteria; order Pelagibacterales; family Pelagibacteraceae; genus Pelagibacter. The sequence goes on along the minus strand of CACPHV010000001.1, from coordinate 65,972 downwards.
TAAGGGTAATTTTTTTCATAAAGTATGTTTGTCTTTTAATATGTATAGTCTTTATATATAATTCTATTTATAAATTAAAAAACCCAATTAAGTAAACTTAAAAATAAAATCTATGTACGAAAAATTTGGACAATTCATTGATGGTAAATGGCAACAAGCTGAAAAAAAAGAAACTTATGATGTAATCAATCCTGCAACTGAAGAAGTAATTGGAAAAGCGTCGAAAGCTTCATCAACTGAAGTACAGAAAGCTTTAAAGTCAGCAGAAAAAGGTTTGGAAGTTTGGAAAAATACTGCTCCGTGGCAAAGAGCCTATGTGTTGAGAAAAATTGCCGATCTGATGAGAGAAAAAAAAGATGTACTTGCAAAATGGTTAACACTTGAGGTGGGAAAACCTCTAAACGAAGCTGTTGGTGAAGTCGGTGGTGGTGCTGACATTTTTGAGTGGAATGCTGAAGAAACAAAAAGAATTTATGGTCAAACTCAGCAAAGTAGATTTCCAGATACAAGAGTCCACGTTTATTACCAACCAGTTGGAGTAGTGGCTGCTCTAGTTCCTTGGAATTTTCCAATAGTTTTGGCTTCAAGAAAAATTTCAACTTCTTTAGCTGCTGGTTGTTCTGTTATATGTAAACCAGATGTAATAACACCGGGTGCTGTAATGGAATTAGTTAATATTTGTAAGGAAGCTGGTGTGCCAGACGGAGTGGTAAATCTATTATCTGGTGATCCTGCTGAAGTTTCAAACGAATTAATGGAGTCAGATATAATTAAAAAAGTTTCAGTAACAGGATCTACAAGAGTTGGTAAATTAATTTTAAAAAAGGCAGCCGATAAAGTTCAAAGAGTAACTATGGAACTTAGTGGACATTCTCCTTTTATAGTTTGTGAAGATGTAGATATGAATAAAGTAGCTGACATAGCAATAACTGGTAAATTTCGAAATAATGGCCAAGTCTGTATTTCTCCAAATAGATTTTATATCCAAGAAAATAGAAAAGATGAGTTTGTTAATGCTTTTATAGAAAGAGCGAAAAAATTAAAAATTGGGAATGGTATGGATGAAGGAGTTGATTTGGGACCTTTAACTACTGCAAAGAGACTGGAAGAAATAGAAAAACTAGTTGATACAACTAAGAAAGAAGGAGCTAAAGTATTAATGGGTGGACAAAGACCCTCTGGTTTCAATAAAGGATATTATTATGAACCAACTGTTTTTGATGACGTTAAAGATAATTTTACAATAATGAAAGAAGAGCCTTTTGGTCCACTAGTTCCAATTTTGACTTTTAAAACTTTTGATGAAGTAATTGAAAGAGCAAATGACAATGATTTAGGATTATGTAGTTATTTGTATACTAATTCTATGGATAAAGCTCATATTGGATCTGAGAAATTAGAATCTGGTTGCGTAGCAGTTAATACTGGTGTTGTTGCAATTGCAGAGGCGCCATTTGGAGGAATAAAACAAACTGGTTACGGGCGTGAGGGAGGATCAGGCGCAATAAAAGATTATTTAAATGTGAAATACACTCACATGGGCTTAAAAATCTGAATTAATGAGAAAAAATAAAGTTAAACAAATGATGAAAGACGGTAAACCCGTCATCAATGGTTGGTGTGCAATTCCAAGTACAGCATCAGCTGAAGCAATGGCTCATCAAGGCTGGGACTCTCTAACCGTAGATATGCAACATGGTTTGATTGATTACAGTAATGCACTTCCAATGATGCAAACAATATCAACAACAGAAGTAACTCCTTTAGCAAGAGTAAATTGGAATGAACCAGGTCAAATAATGAAAATATTAGATGCTGGGTGTTATGGAATTATTTGCCCAATGGTAAGTAATAAAAAAGAGGCTGAAAACTTTGTTCAAGCATGTATGTATCCACCTGATGGTTATAGAAGTTTTGGACCAGTTAGAGGTTTAATTTATGGTGGAGTTGATTATGCAGATCACGCTAATGATGAAATACTAAAATTAGCAATGATAGAAACAAAAGAATCACTAGAAAATCTTGATGAAATTATGTCTACACCTGGGGTTGACGGTATTTATATTGGGCCAGCAGATTTAAGTTTAGCTATAGGTGAAAAACCGGGGTTTGACAGACCTGAGTCTACAAAAGCTTATTCCGAAATTTTAAGAATTTTAGAACATGCTAAAAAAAATAATATTTTTGCAGGAATTCATAATGGTACTACAGAATATGCAACTAAGATGATTGAAATAGGTTTTAATTTTGTAACTATAGCATCTGATTTAAGGGCCTTAAGTGCTGGTGCCAAAGCTACAGTTGACAAAATGAAGGGTTCTTTATCAAAAAAAGATGATAACGCTACTTACTAATCTAGTTGATCTAAAAATTTCTCAAATTGTTTTTTCTCTAAATTAGATGATTGTTTTTTTCCAGGAAATTTACCAGTCATTGTGTCTTTTTTAAAAGCTTTAAGAGCTTTTACTCTTTCAATTTTAATTTCATTTCTTAATCTTAATAAATTTCCATATGCTTTAGAATGTCTTGGAGGATTTTCAGTATCACCACAAATATCTTCCATAAATAAATACATTACATCAGCATTTTTCCCTGAACCTAATGAAACAGTAACAATATTTGTACGCTTTGAAATTTCACCCATTACATTTTCTGGTATAACTTCACACTCTGCAGAAAAAGCGCCTGCATCTTCTAATCTTTTAAATTTTTTAAATAGATCATATGCTTCCTCTGCAGTTTTGCCCACTGCTCTCAAACCACCAATCCAAGTAGATTTTCTTGGAACCAAACCTAAATGCCCCATTACAGGAACATCTTCCTTAGCTAGCATTTCAACTATGTCCATACTTCTAGGAGTCATAACTGCATCTGCACCATTTTCTAAAGCTTTAAAAGCTCCACGCATAATATCCTCTGCAGTTACAAACTCATTTAATACTAAAGCAGCTGTTAAAAATAAATTTTTTGAACCCTCTCTTACAGGTATTACATTTTTTGCGTTTGATATAATCATATCAAATCCCACCTTTTCTGCTGCCTCCGCTTCTTCAATACTGTTAGCAGTAACTTGTGTAAATTTTCTTTTTCCTTTAGCTGTTTTTAAGTCTCCAACAGTTAAAGTTCGCTTTGCTGGTTTAGCAGCCCATGTATAAATATTCTTCATTTAATTCCTTTATAAAGAATATCTCTTCTATCAATAAACTCCTCAAAGGTTTTGATAGTAATTACTGAAGGTAAAATAAAAATAGATCTTTTGTCTCTCTCATTTCTAATAATTCTAAAATAACCTTTTTTAATTGCTGTATCGATATAGACGTTTGAAGTCAAATACGATTTCTCAATTACTTTAAGTAGTTGATTTTTAGTAATTGATTTATTTTTATAATAAGCAAGCATAACCATATGCAACATTATCCAATGTTGTGGAGTTAAAGAAAACCAATTCAATAATTCATTGGCTAATCTTCCTTCAAAATCACCAAGTGATATTTCTGCTAGTTGAATTCTTTTTTGAGTTAGTTTTGGAATTTTTTTTTGTTCTTCGAAGTGTTTTGGGTATTTAAACTGTCTTTTCATTAAATAAATTTAAACACATTCAGTTTTCTATTCAATACTATTTTTGTTTAGAAGTTCTTTATAAATATTGTTTACTCTGTGTACTTCATTTGCAGTATTGAAATATCCCTCATATTCTATCTCATTAGGTGTCACGTCAAAATGATAATGACCAGCATCTCTATCGTGCTCATAAGAATGAAAGTGGGTATGCTCACCAGACTCTCTTAGATTTAAGTCTCCTCCTGTAGGATCACCAGTCCAAAGAACTGTATAACACTGCAATTTTGGTCCAACTGGCTCATAGAATTGAAGAAAATTCTTAACACATTTCATTTGTTTTGGATCGTAATACTCATGTTTTATATTTTTATAATCTGGCTGAACATGTGATCTTATTTTTCCATCTAACACTCTAAATACACCAGATAGAGACATATGCTCATTATTTTTAATATTTAAATTTTTTGATAAAGAAGACCTCATTGCTTGAGGTAAAGAACCTTGTTCTCCATTTCTTCCTTTGATTTTTATTTTAATAACTTTTCCTTGTTTACCATCTGTGTAATAAATATTTCCAAGTCCACCATGTTTTTTTGCAGAATATTTTTCAACAATACATTTTTTATCTGGACTTACTCTTGCAATTATTGATTTAGACTCATCAGTAATTAAATTTTCATTAATAATTAATTCTCCACAGTGACCATCTAAACATGACATTGCGCCTGATCCAGCTCCTAAGGCATAAGATTTTTCAGAGTCAATCATTTTAGATATTTCTTGGTAGTCAAACTCTGCACCAATAAATTTTGGATCATGCATATAAGGCTCTCCACCAACGTCTATTATTTTTTGATTTCCACTGATTCCTTCTGATGGACAATCCCAATCTCTAAGATTAGGACAATCTACCACCTCTACCTCAACTTTTTTGAAATTTTCAGACAATCCTTTTCTTAATGCATCTGAAATATCTTCTAGTGGATAATTTTTAAAAGTTCCTTTTTCTATTTTTAATTGCATGTTGATAATAAGCTATTATTTATTTTGCATATTGTCTATAGATAATATATATAATTTCTATACATAAATAATTTTAAATAAGGTAACGATGATAAACAAACATTTGAAGGTAGCTGTCCTTGGTGCAGGAGCAATGGGTTGCTTATTTGGCGGTTTACTTGCAGAAAAAGGTTTAAATGTAATTTTAATTGATGTTTGGAAAGAACATGTAGATGCAATAAATAAAAATGGTTTGAAAATAGACGGTTATGGAGGTGATCGAATAATTAAAGTCAAAGCCACTTCAAATCCATCCTCTTTAGACAAAGTAGATGCTGTAATTGTTATGTGTAAAGCAACAGCTTTAGATCCAGCATTAAATAGTATTAAAAATATTATAGGAGATAAAACGGTGTTCATGTCTTTTCAAAATGGTATTGGTCATGAAGCAATTATTCAAAGTATTGTGGGTGATGAAAAAGTAATTGGTGGAACAACAACTCAGGCTTCAAATATTTTGGGACCAGGACATATAATGAATCATGGTTCGTTACCATCTTGGATAGGTGAGTACGAAGGGGGAATTTCTGATCGAATAAAAGAAATAGCAGATACTTTTACAGCTCATAATCTTGAAATGATTGCTGCTGAAGATGTAAAAAAAAGAAAATGGATGAAACTTTTTGCTTTAACAGCAATTGGACCATTGTCTGCGATTTTTGATCTTCATCATACTGACTTATACATAAACAACAAAGCAAACGAAGTATCTCGTGGTTTAGGTAAAGAAATAATTTTAGAAACTCGAGAAGTTGCACTTGCTGATGGTGTGAATGTTTCTGAAGATGAGTGCTTATTTATGTTCAATAAAATTGTAGATTCTATGCAAACCAATAAATCTTCAATGGCTTTTGATGTTCAATATAAAAGAAAAACTGAAATAGACTTTATTAGTGGTGCAGTTTCTAAAATAGGCAAAAAACATAGTGTTAAGACACCTTTAAATGATCTGATGTATAAAATGATTAAAGTGAAAGAAGGAATGTACAGCTAAATGCTCAGTACAAACAAATTAAAAAAAATCAAAAGTAACTTTCCTGTTTTAGTTGGAGACAACGTTGTTTCAAAAAACATCTGTAATTTATTAATTAAAGAAATAAGTAAATCAAAATCATTTGATGATATGATTATGGGGGGCAGAAACAGGATTAATAAAGGTTCTAAAAATTTTAATTTATATATTAAAAATTCAATTAACTCTGCAAAGCTTTTTAGACTGTTTAATAGCAAGTCTTTTTATAAAAAAATTGAAAATCTTTTTACAAAAAATTTTAAGGATGGATCATGGGTAAATTTACATAAACCTAAATCATTTAATCCTAAAAAGTTCACTATTAAAAAAAAATTAAATTCTACTGAATTAAAAAAAATATTGGGTAACAATTACACCAATCCTAAAGTAAATTTAGATATAGACTTTTCTGTATCAAAAGGAGGATATAGATTAAGACCTCATAGGGATGATATAACTAGATTATATAATTTCTTAATTTATTTAACAGACATACCAAAAAAAAACGGCGGCTCTCTTACCATCTATAGGAAAAAAGCAAAAAAAAATTTAAGAAAAAGTTTTAGAAGATTTCCTAAAATAAGTGAGCTTGAAATAGTCAAATCTTTTACCCCCAAAAAAGGAACCGTTGTTTTTTTTCAATCTACTCCAAATTCCTATCACGGAGTTAAGCGGTTTATTGAGAGAAATTGCCCAAAACGTTTTTTCATTTATGGTAGTTACGCTTTAAATAAACCTGTTATATGGAATTACAAAGGAATCTCATATTATCCACATATAATTAATACAAAAAAAAGAATGCTAACCTCTTTTCATGATGCAAACTATTTAACCGCAGCACCAAAACATTGAAATTATCTAAATGATAAAATAAATTTTAGTTATGACAAATAGTCTTCAAAAAAAACTACACGAGAACGGTTACCTAATCGTCAAAAATGTACTTAACTTTAACACAGATTTAAAACCAATTCTTAATGATATGGAATTTGTAATGGACTGTCTTATTCAAAAATATGCAAAAAAAAGAGAGATCAAAAAAGTTCTTAACTTAGATTTTAAAAAAAAATATTCATATATTTCAAAACTTAATATTTATGATTTGGATCAATATTTTAATACAAGATTACCAAGAGATCATGTAAAGCGAGATAGTGATTATTTTGCGACCCAATCATTGTGGAATTTAATTACTAATAAAAAAATTTTGGATGTTGTAGAAAAAATTTTGGGTAAAGAAATAATGTCTAACCCTGTTCAAAATACTAGAATTAAACAACCTGAAAAAAAATTACCAAAAGGATCAATTTATGATGGTCTAAGTGGAAGAACACCTTGGCATCAGGATGCGGCTGTATTAAATACAAGAGGACAAAAATTGACTGACATGGTTACTGTATGGATTCCGTTTACTAAAACTACTAAAAAAAATGGATGTATGATTACTGTTAAAAAAATCAATAAAATGGGATTGCTAAATCACATATCAGGATACAGAGGACAGGTAGAATTAAAAAATAGTGAATTATTAGATGACATGAAGCATATTTATTTAGAGGCGAACATTGGTGATTTGATACTTTTGCACAAACATTCAATACACTGCTCTTTGCCAAATAGATCAAATGATTTTAGAATAAGTGCCGATCTAAGATATAATATTGCTGGACAACCATCTGGAAGAGAACCTCTTCCCAATTTTTATGTTAGAAGTAAAAATAAAAAAAATCTTAAAATTAAAAATTTTAAACAATGGCTAGCTCTCTGGGAAAAAGCTAAACAAAAATGTATTCCAAGAAAATTTGCTTTTAAATATCCTCTGCCAACTTTCAAAAATAATAAAAGAGATTTATCTAATTTAATTTAATAATTAATATTTTATAAAACTTATATTTGTGTATAAGTGCTTATGAAAAAAATATTAGTAATCCAACCTATACATAAAGCTGGAATAGAGCTTGTTAAAAATAATCCAGATTACGACTTCGAGGTTATAGAAAACACAGATACTGAATTTCTTAAAACAAAAATAAAAGATTGTGATGGCGTTTCAATTAGAACTGCAAAACTAGCTGGAGAAGTAATTGATAGTGCAAATAAACTTAAAATAATATCAAGACATGGTGTTGGCTATGATAATATCGACTTAGAGAGCACTAAAAAAAATAACATCACTCTTGCAATTACGGCAAGTGCGAATGCAGTGGCTGTAGCTGAGCATGTAATGTTTATGCTGCTAAATATTTCTAAAAAAGGAAATATGTATGATGAAACTGTTAAAAGTGGTAAATTCAATGATCGAAATAAATTGCCCAAAACTGTTGAATTGTGGAATAAAAATATATTAATTGCTGGATTTGGTCGTATTGGACAAGCCTTAATAAAAAGATGTCATGGATTTGAAATGAAAGTTTTTGTCTATGATCCATTTGTTTCTAAAGAAATAATTGAAAAACACGGTGGTACAAAAGTAGATAGTTTAGAAGAAGCCTCGAAAAGCATGGATGCTATATCCCTTCATGTACCGCTTAATGAAAAAACTAAGAATATTATCAATTACGATTTACTAAAAAATCTGAAAAAAAATTGCATCATAATCAATGCTGCAAGAGGTGGAGTGATAAATGAAATTGATCTTGATAAAGCTTTAAATGAAGATTTAATTCTTGGAGCTGGTTTAGATGTTTTTGAGATTGAACCACCTGATCCAAATAATCCTTTGCTAAAAAATAATAAAGTATTTTTAAGTCCACATACTGCTGCATTCACAGAAGAATGTATGACTAGGATGGGAAAAGAAACAATTCAAAATATTATTGATTTTTTTGATGAAAAACTAGAAAAATCAAAAATTGTTAAATTATAGAATATAAAAACAATTATTTTTTATAAATATTAATTCCACTCTTATTCAGAGTATCAGTCAGATAATTATAACCAATTTTTGCGTATTCAAATGGATTAGCTATGGCAGGATCTTGTTCTGCTTCGACAACTAGCCACCCTGAATAATTATTTTTTTTTAAAATGTCAAATAATGGCGTATAATTTATACATCCATCACCTGGAACAGTAAAAGCACCTTCTAAAAAAGCTCCTCTAAAGCTAAAATCTTCTTTTAAAGATTTTTCTAAAATATTTTTTCTTATATCTTTACAATGAATATGAATAACTCTTTCACCAAAATTTTTTAAAATTTCCAACGAATTTCCTTTTGCAAATAGCATATGACCAGTATCCAAAGTCAGTTTAACACTATCATTAGTATTTTCTAACAACCTTACAGTATCAACTTGACTTTCAATAACGGTGCCCATGTGATGATGAAAAGCAAGTGGCATTCCTTCATCCTGAAGATATTTTCCCATTTCTGAAATTTTTTTATAATATTTCTTTGACTCTTCTAGATTCATTTTTGGCCTTGTGGACAATTTTTTATTTGGATCTCCTTGGATTGAACCAGATACTTCCGCAAAGACTATGCAGGGTGCATTACAATCCTTAAACAATTTTAGCTGAGCTTGTATAACATTTTTTTCTTCATCTACTGTATTTGTTCTTAAATTTGCTCCATACCATCCAGAACAGAGGTCTAAATTAAATCTTTTTAATATCGGAATTAACTCCTCGGATGTTTTGGGAAATTTTCCTCCTGACTCTATTCCAATAAATCCTGCCTGTCTCGCTTCAGACAAGCATTGTTCTAATGATGTCTCCCCTCCTAGTTCTGGCATATCATCATTACTCCAGGCAATTGGTGCAACTCCTAATTTTACAGACATAATCTTTTACAAGTTTTTATAATAATATTTATTCATAGAATATGAATTAATTGGCATCAAGAAATTTTTAGATTTTTAATAATATTTCGTTTTTTAAAAAGTATCTTGATTTTAATTTTAATTCTGTTCTATTTTATTATGCTAAATTTTTCTCTTATTGGTGCAGGTAGAATTGGTAAGATGCATGCAAAAATTATAAAAGCTCATCCAAAAACTAATTTAAAGTATGTTTTTGACGTTAATTCTAAATTAGCAAATGATGTAGTTAAATTAATTGGCTGTACAAAAGCAAAGTCAATAGAACAAGCGATCAATTCAAAAAATGTAGATGCAGTTTTAATAGCTTCAGCTACTCCAACTCACACAAAATACATAACATTAGCAGCTAAAGCAGGAAAAGCAGTATTTTGTGAAAAACCTATAGATTTAAATATAAATAATGTAAACGCTTGTCAGAGAGATATTCAAAATTTTAAAGTACCAATACAGATTGGGTTTAATAGAAGATTTGATTTGAGCCACTTAAAAGCTCAGAAAGCTAGAGCCAATAAAGAAATAGGTGAACTAGAAATGATTGTCATAACAAGTCGTGATCCTAAACCTCCGGGAATAGATTATTTAAAAGCTGCAGGAGGATTTTTTAGAGATGCAACAATACATGATTTTGATTTAACAAGGTTTATATTAGGAGACGACCCTGTTGTACAAATTTCCGCATTTGGTGGGGCACTTTTTGATAAAAATGCAAAGAAAATTAAGGATCAAGATACTGCTATGTTTATTTTAAAATCAAAAAAAGGTGTTCTGATACATATTAATAATTCAAGAAGAGCTGTTTATGGATACGATCAAAGGGTTGAAGTGTTTGGAAGTAAGGGAATGATAATATCAAATAATCAAGTTCCCAATTCTGTCGAGAGATTTACAAGTAAATCAACTAATACTAAGGATACTTTACACTTTTTCTTTATTGAAAGATATGAACAAGCTTATAAAGATCAATTTAATGAATTTGTAAAATGTGTAATAAAAAAAACTACTCCAAAGGTAACCTTTGAAGATGGAAAAAATGCTTTAATAATTGCAAACGCTGCATACAAATCTCTAAAAAGTGGTAAGGTTATAAATGTCAAATTTTAGATGAAAAATTTATTCCTAAAAAAAAATAAAATAAGAAATACTGGCGTTGAAATAACTGAATTAAGTTTTGGTACATCTTCACTAGGTAGCATGCCAGATACATATGGATATGAAGTTCCAGAACAAAGAGCTTTAGAGACGCTTGATAGGTTTTTTCAAGGACCAGTTAATATGCTGGATACATCAAGAAACTACGCAATGGGAGAGAGTGAAAAAAGAATTGGAAAAGCAATTAAAAAAATTGGAGCTTGGCCAAAAAATTTTGTTTTATCCACTAAAGTTGATAGAAATATGGAAACACTGGTTCTAGATAAAAGACGTACAAGGGAGTCTATAGAAGAAAGTTTAAAAACTTTATCAGTAGATTCGGTAGATATACTTTTTCTACATGATCCAGAATATGTAAAAGATATTAACGATATTACAAAAAAAGATGGTGCTATTGATGAACTTTTCAAATTAAAAGAGGAGGGATTAGCAAAAGCGATAGGTCTAGCCATGGGTAAAATAGACATTATGTTTCCAATGATTAAAAATTGGGATTTTGATGTTCTCATAAATCATAACAGATTTACTTTGCTTAATAGAGAAGCTAATGAAATGTACGATTATGCTCATAATAAAAATATAGCTATAATTAATGCAGCTCCATATGCTGGTGGAGTTCTTGCAAAGGGACCTGATATTTTTAAAAAGATAACTTATCAAAATGTCTCAGAGAAAAAGTTAGAACCTGCAAGAAAAATTGAAAAAATTTGTAAAAATTTCAATATCGATATTGGTGCTGCTGCATTACAATTTTCAATCAAAGATAAAAGAATTACATCAACTCTCTGTGGAGTTACAAGTGTACAAAGTATCGAAAAAAATCTTGAATGGGCAAGCATTGAGATACCACAAGAATGTTGGGATGAAATTTTAAAATTACCTTTTTCAAGTAAAGACCCTGAATCTGATAGGGTTTATACACCAGGATAATAAATTAAATTTTTAATTTAGACTTTTACAAAAAATTTATTTATTTTTTGTGCGATGTAATTTAAATTATATACTAATAAAGGAGGTATTTATGGCTAAATTTATAGTAATGGGAAACTATACAGCTCAAGCTTTTAAAGGATTTATAGGTAATCCAGACCAAGATAGAGCTGCAGCAGCTACTGCTTTATCAGAGGCAGTAGGAGGAAAGATGGAATCTTTTATGATCACAAGAGGAGCTTATGATTTTGTAGGAGTTGTGAGCGGTAGTATTGGATTTGAAGGCGCAGCAGCAGTTAAGCTAGCGGTTGAAGCTTCTGGAGCTATAACAAATTTTACCATATTAGAAGAGATGGATATGGGTAAAGCTGCTGGCATGGCATCAAAGGCTATGGCTAATTATAAACCAGCAGGTTAAAGCTAAATTTTTAAGTTAATTCTATCATGATTAATTTTATTAATTATGATAGCTTTAACTTAAATGAATATATTAAGAGATAGCTTTGGCAGAACTTTTCCATATATAAGACTGTCGATTACCGATGTATGTAATTTTAAGTGTGGGTATTGTTTACCAAATGGATATCAAATTGATAAGAGCGATAATAGAAAATTTCTTCACTTAGAGGAAATTAAGCGCCTAGCAAAAGTTTTTTCAAAATTGGGTGTATGTAAAATTAGACTTACTGGAGGTGAACCAACAGTAAGAAAAGATTTTTTTGATATAATCAAGATCTTAAAAAATGAAGCTGGAATAAAAAAAGTTGTAATTACCACAAACGGTTATCATTTAGATGAAAAAGCAAAGATTTTAGTAGATAGTGGCTTAAACGGTATTAATATTAGCATTGATAGTCTAGATAGAAATACATTTAAAAATGTTACAGGTCATGATCGATTACCAGAGATTTTAAAAGGAATTAATATTCTACAAGATTTAAATTTTAAAAATATTAAGATTAATGCAGTTCTTTTAAATGGAATAAATGCATCAGAAAAAGATTTTGAGTCTTGGGGGAAATTTATAAAAAAGAACAAAGTGGATTTTCGATATATAGAACTTATGCAAACAGGTGATAACCTAGATTATTTTAAAAAATATCATGTATCTTCAAAAATTTTTAAAGATTACTTAAATAAAAATAATTGGATTTATCAAACCTTAGGTAAAGATGCAGGGCCGTCGCTAAATTATATCAATCCAGAATACAAAGGGAAATTTGGAATTATAGCGCCCTACTCTAAAGATTTTTGTAGAAGCTGTAACAGATTAAGAATTACATCAAGAGGAGATCTTAGATTATGCCTATTTGGAAATACTGGAATAAGTATAAGACATTTATTGCAAAAAGATGATCAAATTGAAGAATTACAAGATCTTATAATGGGTCAAATGAAATTTAAAAAAGAATCTCACTATTTGGAACTAGGCGAAACTGGTTTAACTAAAAATTTATCTACTACGGGTGGCTAATGTCAAATTTAAAAATTATAAATCAAGAAGAACTTAATGATTGGGCTAAAGAAATATTTCAAAAAAACTCTTTCAATATGGTTGATGTTTCTTCAAAAAAAGAAACTTTTAGAAGAGCACTTGCGTCAGGTAAAATTTATGTTGGAAAAGAGGTTTTTGATCTAATTAAAAATAAGAAGATGCCTAAAGGAGATCCTATTACTTTAGCTGAGGTATCAGCTGTGTTGGGTGTAAAAAAAACTAGTGAACTTATTCCTCTATGTCACCCACTTCCAATTGACCATACGGCTACTAAAATAATTATGAATGAATTAGACAGTTCATTAGAAGTTTTTTGTGTAGTTTCTGCAGTAGCAAAAACAGGTGTTGAAATGGAAGCTATAATGGGTGTTAACTCTGCCTTAATCACAATTTATGATTTAAGCAAAATAGTAAATCCACATCTTAAAATTGATAATGTAAAATTATTAATTAAAGAAGGTGGAAAAAGTGGACTATGGAAAAACCCTGATGGTCTCCCAGATTTTTTAAAAAATATTTTTTAATGAAAATATCAGTTGAACTATTTGGCGCAGCTAGAGAATTTAGTACTAAATCCCATTTAGACTTTGAATTAATTGAAAATTCCTCAATAAAAGATCTTAGAAACCAAATGATAGAGTTTATTGATATAAAATTTAAAGGAAATGAAACTTTTAAAAAAATTATTAAATCATCAGCTTTTTGTTCGTCTGATGATAAAATTGTCTCAGACAATTATAAAATAGTTAAAAAACAAAACTTTAGCATTATACCTCCTATAGGAGGCGGTTAATGCTACATACTAAAATTATTGATGCTTCAATAAATGAGAAGATAGAAATTTCAAAAGCAGAAAATTTTTTAAATCAATCGAAATTTGGTGCTGTAATATATTTTGTTGGGACTGTAAGAGATTTAAATGAAAATAAAACAGTTACTGGTATTACCTATGATGCCAAAGAAAGTATGGTTATAAAAAGTTTTGAAGAAATTTATAAAGAAGCTGATAACAAGCTAAATATTAAAGAAAAAGCAGTATTTATTGAGCATGTTAAAGGATATGTAGGTTTAAAAGAAAAAAGCATCATTATTGGTGTAGCTTGCAAACATAGAGATCAAGCTTTTGTATTGTCTAGATATATAATTGAAGAAATTAAAAAAAGATCTCCTATTTGGAAAAAAGAGCACTATGAAAATGAGGACAGTGAGTGGTTAAAAGGAATATCTCTAAATAATTAAAATGATAAAATTTAAAAATTCAGAAATTACACCAGAGAACATTTATAAAAAAAGAAGATCTTTCATTAAATCTATAGGTCTTAGTGCAAGCACATTAGCAATGTCCGCTATACCCTTTGTAAATAAATCTTTAGCAAGTGAGAGAGATAAATTAACAAGTTATAAAGACATAACGACTTATAATAATTATTATGAGTTTGGAACATCAAAGAGTGATCCTCATAGAAATTCTCAAATATTTAAAACAACTCCTTGGGATATAACTATTGAGGGTGAAGTTGAAAAACCAATAAAATTATCTATAGAAGAGATCTCAGAAATGTTTATTTCTGAGGAAAGAATATATCGATTAAGATGTGTTGAGGGTTGGTCTATGGTTATTCCATGGATGGGTTTTTCTTTAAGTAAATTACTATCAAAAGTAAATCCAACTAATAAAGCAAAATTTGTTGAATTTGAAAGTGTGTATGACCCTGCACAAATGAAAGGTCAAAGATACCCTGTTTTAAACTGGCCTTACAATGAAGGTTTAAGAATTGATGAAGCTATGCATCCTTTGACAACAGTAGTGACAGGTTTATATGGCAAGAAACTACCTAATCAAAACGGAGCACCACTAAGAATTTTTATTCCTTGGAAGTATGGTTTTAAAAGTGCAAAAGCTATTGTTAAAATTAAATTTGTCGAAAACATGCCTACCTCATCATGGATGTGGGCTTCGCCTAGAGAATATGGATTTTACTCAAACGTTAATCCCAATGTTGATCACCCAAGATGGTCTCAAGCAACTGAAAGAATAATAGGCGAAGGTGTTTGGGCACCTAGAGTAAAGACCTTAATGTTTAATGGTTATGGAGATGAAGTTGCAAGTCTTTATAGCGGTATGGATCTAAAAAAAAATTACTAAATTAAATTGAGAAGATATTATAAAACTCTAGTTTTTTTTCTCTCTCTTTGGCCACTTTATGTAATTTCTTATCAAATAATTTTTAATCAACTAGGTCCAGAGCCTGTTGATAGAATCATAAATCACTTTGGAGAATGGACTTTGATTTTTATTCTTTTAACTCTTTCAATGACACCGCTTAAGAAAATCACAAAGTCAGTAGAGTGGATCAAGTTTAGAAGAATGCTTGGTTTGTTCACGTTTTTTTATGCATCTATTCATATGTTAAGTTATGTTGGTCTTGATTACAGATTTGATTTTGAACCACTAATAAATGATGTTTTAAAGAAGAAGTTTATCTTTATAGGATTTTCAGCTTGGCTATTATTAATTCCACTTGCTATAACCTCATCTGATAGAATGGTTAGACTGTTAAAACAAAATTGGAAAAAAATTCATAGATTAATTTATATAATTGGGATTTTTGGCGTACTTCATTATATTTGGCTATCAAAAACAATATTTTTTAAACCACTAATATTTTTAATACTTTTAATTATTCTTTTACTTTTTAGGATTAAAATTACTAAATCAGCTTCTAAAATCTGAAACTTTATCAAAATCTTTAAAGGATTTAAGGCTGCTTGTATTAATAAAATTTGTTCTATTTTTAAGCCTTTTAACCATAAATTTTGCTCCAAACTGACCTTTAATATTTTTAAATTTTTTTATCAAAGAAATATCAAAACCAATGGGATTACCTAGTCTATTTTTATAATTTAATGCGTGGACTAAAAATTTTTTAGTTTGTATAGATCTGCAAATTTTATTTATATCTGATAGTTTAACAAATGGCATATCTGACTGAGCTACAATAAAGCCATCGTCGTTTTTAGATACTTTTTTTAATCCCACTTTTATAGAAGAGGCCATTCCTTTTTTGTAATTTTTGTTATAGATAAAAATAATCTTTTTATTTTTTTTAATTATTTTTTTAACTTCTTTAAATTGATGACCAAGAACTATAATAATTTTATTTGCTTTACTTTTTTTTAATACATTTAGTGAATAATTAATTAGAGGTTTTTTTTTATATAACTTAATGAGTTTATTTTCTGATTTCATTCTTTTAGATAGGCCAGCAGCAAGTAATATAACTTTAATCACTTTTTATAAGTTTGTGATACTAATTGGGCTATAATTGATAAAGCAATTTCTGGAGCAGATTTACCACCGAGCTTAATACCAATTGGTCCGTGAATTGAATTAATTTCATCATTATTAAATCCAGCTTCGGCTAATCTTTGACATCTATTTTCGTGAGTTTTTTTACTCCCAAGTGCTCCAATATAATAAAATTTATTTTTTAAAGCGTATTGCAAAGCAGGATCATCTATTTTTGGATCATGTGTTAAAGCTATTAAGGCTGTACTTGAATTTGTTTCAATTTCTTCAAAAGCTTCTTTTGGCCATTTGTTAATAACTTTAATTTCAGGAAATCTTTGCTCAGATGCAAAATATCCTCTTGGATCTATGATACTAATTTCAAAATTTAAATTTTTTGCAAAATCAACTAAATATTGTGCAATATGCACAGCCCCAACAATAATTACTTTTATTGGTTTTATATAAGTTTCAACAAATATCTCTGAATTTTCTATAACGCCGTTTTTTTTTGATTTAAAAAAATTTTCTATTTCATCAGCATATTTTGAAAATTCTCCTTTTGGAGAAGTGCCAGGCAAATAAATTTCACTATCACCATTTTCTAAATTTGTAAGAATTGCAAACTCAGTTTTTGATGATTTTTTTTTTAATATTTCTTCAAGTGTTTTAATTTTCATTAGTGTATCTGCTCAATATATACCGCTATCTCTCCGCCACATGCTAGACCCACTTCCCACGCGCTTTCATTCGAAACTTTAAACTCTATTTTTTTACAAGGCTTGTTGTCTTTAATTAATGATAGACATTCGCTTACAACTGCAGACTCCACACATCCTCCAGAAA
This sequence comes from uncultured Pelagibacteraceae bacterium, assembly GCA_902633985.1. GTDB lineage: Bacteria > Pseudomonadota > Alphaproteobacteria > Pelagibacterales > Pelagibacteraceae > Pelagibacter. The sequence continues at coordinate 48,807 of CACPHV010000001.1, read as the reverse complement.
CTGATCCTGAAAAATCTCCTTTTTCGTTCACAATCATTCTGCTACCAACTTGTCTAGGTGATGAACCCCAGGTTTGAATTACTGTTGCTAAAACTACTTTTTGATTAGCGTTGATCCAATCTTGAGCTTCGTCTAATATTTTCTCATCAAATGAATTTTTCATCTGATAAAATATAGTTTCTAACTAACAAGCATCAACGGCTTTTTTAGCCTGAGTGACAACTAAACTAGCTCTAAATTCTGCAGAAGCATGCATATCAGTGTTCATTTCTGAACTATCTAGATCCATTCCATTTATTGAAGAAGAGGAAAAATTACCTGATAGAGCTTTCGACATTTCTTTATCATTATAAACACATGATTTTGCACCAGTAACTGCAACGTTTACATCTCCTTTATATTTGGCCACATATACTCCAACAATTGCATATCTAGATGCAGGATTAGGATGTTTTTGATAGCTAGATTTTTCTGGTATTTGAAATTCTATAGCTTCAATTAACTCACCCTTTTTTAAAGCTGTCTCAAACATTCCTTTAAAAAACTTTGCCGCCTCAATTTTTCTTTCGTTCGTATGTATTGTTGCGTTTAAAGCTATACATGCAGATGGATAATCAGCTGATGGATCGTTATTTGCAATTGAACCACCTATCGTTCCTCTATTTCTTACTTGTGGATCACCAATTCCTTCAGCCAAACTAGACAATGATGGAATTGCTTTTTTAACATCTTTAGAATTTGAAACTTCAACATGTTTAGTTGCAGCTCCTATTGTAACTGATTTGCCACTTACTTTTATACCACTTAATTTTTTAATATTTTTTATATCAATTAAATCTTGGTAAGTAGCCAATCCTAATTTCATTGAAGGAATAGTAGTCATTCCTCCTGCTAAAAAAGCAGAACTAGATGAAGCAAGTTGAGATGCCTCTTTACTATCTTTTGCTGAATGATAATTAAAATCTTTCATAAACCTCCTATGCTGCTTTTGCGTTAGATTTTTTTAGATTTTTACAAGCCTTCCACACTTTTTCAGCTGTAGCTGGCATTGTAACCTCTTGTCCGCCTAAGGCATCAATTACAGCATTCATCACAGTAGGTGGTGCTGCTATTGCTCCCGCTTCTCCACAACCTTTAACTCCTAAAGGATTTGTGGTTGCATGCGTACAAGTATAACCAATGTTAAACTCAGGAAAATTATCTGCACGTGGCATTGTATAATCCATATAAGAACCTGTCATCAACTGACCTGTTTCATCGTACTCTGCATTTTCATACAATGCTTGACCAATACCTTGAGCAAGACCACCATGAACTTGTCCTTCGACCACCATTGGATTAATTATTCTTCCAAAATCATCACAAGCTGTATATTTTTCAAGCTTAACTTGACCTGTTTCAGGATCTATCTCAACTTCAGCAATATGTGTTCCTGCTGGAAAAGAAAAGTTTGAAGGATCATAGAAAGAAGTTTCTTTTAAACCAGGTTCATCACCTTCTGGCAATGGAGATTTCATTTCATCTCTTACACCAGGTAAATAACAAGCAAAAGCTACTTCTCCTATTGTTTTCTTTTTATTAGATTTAGAAACAATAAATTCTCCGTCTTTGAATTCAACATCTTCTGGATTTGCCTCTAACATTTTAGCTGTAACTCTTTTACCTTTTTCAACTATTTTTTTACAAGCATTGACAATAGCAATACCACCAACGGCTAAAGATCTAGAACCGTATGTTCCCATACCAAATGTTCCTTTATCTGTATCTCCATGAACGATATCTATATTTTCTATTGGTACACCTAACTCATCAGCTGCTATTTGAGCAAAAGTTGTTTGGTGACTTTGTCCATGACTATGTGAACCTGTGTAAACAGTGACTTGTCCAGTTGGATTAAATCTAACCTCTGCAGATTCCCATAATCCAACTCCACATCCTAAAGACATTACAGCAGCTGAAGGAGCAATACCGCATGCTTCAAAATATGAAGTAACACCTATTCCTCTTAGTTTTCCTTTGGCTTCAGACTCTTTTCTTCTTGCCTCAAAACCTTTGTAGTCTGCCATCTGTTTTGCCTTTTCCATTCCAGCAACATAATCACCAGAATCAACAGTATGAACTAATGTTTGTTTAAAAGGAAATGCAGTAGGGAAATTTTTAATTCTAAGTTCAGTTTTATCTATCCCTAATTCCATTGAAGCTTTTTCAACTAATCTTTCAATTGTGTACGTAGCCTCTGGTCTTCCTGCACCTCTATAAGCATCTACTGGAGCTGTATTTGTATATACAGCTTTGACATTTGTATAAGCTGCTGGAATTTCATAAACTCCAGTTGCACAAGGTCCAAATAAATAAGTCGGTGTCACTGTACCAAATACTCGAGCATAAGCTCCAAGGTTTGCTATAGTCTCATTTTTAAAACCAAGAAACTTTCCATCTTTAGTAACTGCTAATTCTGCATGAGTTACATGATCTCTTCCATGTATGTCAGTTAAAAAAGATTCTGATCTTTCTGCAACCCACTTTATAGCTCTATTAATTTTTTTAGCTGCCCAGCTACAAACAATATCTTCGTTGTAGACATTAATTTTTGAACCAAAACCACCACCAACATCTGGAGCTACAACTCTTAACTTATGTTCAGGAGCTACATTTCCAAAAGCAGACATTATCAATCTTGATAAATGTGGATTTTGACTTGTTGTATATAAAGTAATCTCTTCAGATGCTGCATTGTAATCGGCAACACATGCTCTTGGCTCCATAGCATTTGGAATTAATCTATTATTAATGATATCAATGGAAATTACTTTATCAGCCTTATCAAATGCTTCTTTAACTTTTTGTCTATCCCCTAACAACCAGTCAAAACAAAGATTTTTATCGATGCCTTCATGAATAGTATCACCATTCATAGCATCTGCAGTACTTGTGACTGCTTTTAATACTTTGTAATCAACTTCAACTTTTTCTGCAGCTTCTTTTGCTTCTGCTAAACTTTCAGCAATTACAACTGCAACAGGATCTCCAACAAAATTTACATTATCTTTAGCCAGTGGAGGGTTTCCAGGACATTTCATTTCTGTACCGTCTTCACTTCTAATTGCCCAACCCGCAATCAAGCCCCCAATTTTATCATCAGCTATTTCTTTGCCTGTAAGTATACTTACTACCCCTGACGATTTTAATGCTTTATCAATATTTAATTTTTTAATAGATGCTCTTGCATGTGGAGACCTAACAAAAATTGCATAAGTTTGATTTGCTAAATTAATATCTGCTGTATATCTACCTTTACCGGTTAAAAATCTTTTATCTTCTTTTCTTTCAACTCTAGAACCTACTAAACTTGCCATTTTATATTTCCTCCTTAAAATTAAATTTTTGTTGCTGCTTCTTTAACTGCTGCAACAATATTTTGATATCCAGTACATCTGCAGATATTTCCTTCTAACCAATCTCTAATTTCTGTATCTGATGGTTTTTTGTTTTTTTGCAAAAGATCAACAGCACTCATAACCATTCCAGGAGTACAAAAACCACATTGTAAACCATGAAGTTTTTTGAACGCTTCCTGCATTGGATGCATTTTTCCATTTGTTTCTAAACCTTCAATTGTTGTAACTTTTGATCCATTAACATCAGCTGCTAACGCCGTACAACTTTTTAAAGAATTTCCATCAACATGAACTACACATGCTCCGCATTGGCTAGTATCACATCCGATATGTGTGCCTGTTAGCTGTAAATACTCTCTTAAAAATGTAGATAATAAAGTGTTATCAGGAGCTTCTTTTTCAACTTTTCTTCCATTCACTTCTAGTGAAATTTTACCCATAATCTCTCCTTAAAATTATACTAAGATTTAATCATTTTGAGATTATGAAGGCAAGTGTCAAATTGAACACTACTTGGACTAGAAATTTATTTTAAAAACATCCAATAAATTAAGAAAATTCCCAAAACTACTGCGGCTGCAAAATAAGTATAATTCATTTTTGTTTCAGGTACTTTTTGATTATCTGACTCAGTTATCTCAGTAGATTCATTTTTTTCAGAGGAAATTAATTCAGAAAATTTACCAAAAAATATATCTGCCATTTTTTTTGCTGTCATATCTATAAGTCTTGAACCTACTTGTGCAATTTTACCACCTACTTGTGCTTCAACAGAATAAATTAAATTTGTTCCATTGTCTGTATCCTCAAGTTTAACTTCAGCTTCTCCTGAAGCAAAGCCAACTAGAGAGTTTCCAGATCCTAATATCTTATAGCTGTTAGGAGGGTTTAAATCTTTTAACTTAATATCACCAGAAAATGTTGCATTAAAAGGTCCAATTTTATTTGTAGCTTTTGCAGAAAATTCAGTTTCAGATTTTTTATTAAACTCTTCACATCCAGGGATTGCTTGTTTTAGTATTTCTGGATCATTTAATGCTTCCCAAACTTTTTGTTTTTCTAAATTAATTTTATAAGATCCTGTTAATTTCATAAATTAAACATATAATAAATTATGGACGAAAATACAAAAAAAGAATTACAATCTGCAGCTTTTGAAAGATTAATTTCTCATCTTAGAGAAAGAAAAGATGTACAAAATATTGATCTAATGAATCTTGCGGGTTTTTGTAGAAACTGTCTTTCTAAATGGTACCGAGAAGAAGCTGGAAAGAAAGGTATAGAAATTTCTGATCCTGATGCAAGAGAGCATGTTTATGGAATGCCTTACTCTGAATGGAAAGACAAATATCAAAAATAATTATTTCTCTTTAAGTCTAGGGAATAATTCTACAAAATTACAAGGTTTATGATTAACGTCTAGTTGATGCTTTAATATTCCATCCCATGCATCAGTCACACCTCCTGAGGATCCTGGTAATGCAAATATATATTTACCATTAGATAAAGCTGCACAAGCTCTAGATTGTATAGATGATGTTCCAACTGTTTTTAGACTTATTGTTCTAAAAATCTCTCCAAATCCAGGTATATGTTTATCTGCAATTTCATTAACTGCTTCAGGAGTTATATCTCTTCCAGTAAGACCTGTTCCTCCAGTAGTAATAATAACGTCTATATCTTTTTGATTAGTCCATTCTTTTAAAATTTTTACAATATCTTCTTTATTGTCTTTACAAATTTTTCGATCAATTAATTGATGTTTTGCTTCTTTAATTTTTTCAACTAAGATTGCACCCGATTTATCATTATCAAATGTTCTTGTATCTGTTACAGTTAATAAAGCTATATTTACATCCATAATTTAAAAATGATTATATTATCAATTCTTTTCTTTGTAACTGCATTAATATACTCAAGTGTTGGTTTTGGTGGAGGCTCAACATATCTTGCAATACTTTTAATTTGGGGTGTACCTTACACATTATTTCCCGTTATAGCTCTTGTATGTAATATTATTGTTGTATCTGGTAATTCTATCAATTTTATAAGATCTAAAAATATAAATATTAATTTACTTTTTCCTTATTTAATTGGCTCTATTCCTTTTGCATTTATTGGAGGATCAATAACAATTGAAAAAAGTTTATTTGAGATTTTATTATTTTGTGTTTTGTTGGTTGCAGGGATTTTTTTATTAATTGAGAGTAAATCTTTTAATAAAGAGCAAATTAAAATTAACAAAATACCAAGATTAATCTCAATTTCTATTGGATCAATAATTGGCTTTATGTCAGGTATAGTGGGAATTGGTGGAGGAATTTTTTTAAGCCCTTTTTTATTTTTAATGAAAGCTGGATACCCTAGACATATCACAAGTAGTGCATCTTTATTTATATTAATCAATTCTATTTTTGGGATAGCTGGTCAGCTGACAAAAGATCAGGTTTTAGATCAAGTTATTACCTATTGGCCATTGTTTTTAACGGTGCTTATTGGAGGACAAATTGGTAGCGTATTAAACATTAAATTTTTATCAAACAAAATATTAGCTCTACTAACTTCTTTTCTTGTAATTTTTGTCGCAATAAGAATGGGAATAAAACTAATAGCATAATATTGAATAAATTTGCTTTTAAGATATTTAAATCATTATGAAAAATATTAAGCCTTTTGGTCCATCTATAGGAAAAGCAAAAATTACAAAGAAATTTTTAAATATCTTAAATAAAGAGATTGATAATAAAGTTTTAACAAAAAAAGACGATTATAGCTCTAAACTAGCTAGTCAAATTAAAAAAGAAATTAAAATTTCAAATAATTTTATAAAAAAAAATTTAGAAAGAGATATAAAAAAAAATATTAAAGATTTTCTTAAAAATGAAAAAATTAAAAAAGTAAAAGATATAAAAATATTAAATTTATGGGTAGTTAGTCAATTTAAAGGTGAATATAACCCTATTCATTATCATGATGGAGATTTATCTGGTGTAGGTTATTTAAAAGTGCCAAAAAATATGACTAAAAATAAACTTTTAAAAAATAAAAAAGATAAAACTAATGGCACAATTGATTTTATAAACGGACAAAGGGGGTTTTTAAGCAGAAGTATTTTTAATATTGTGCCTAAAGAAAGAGACTTAATAATTTTTCCAAACTATTTAATGCATACTGCATACCCGTTTAATATCAATGCTGAAAGAAGATCTTTTTCTTTTAATGCTAAAATCATTCTTAGAAAATAATGATTAACAAAGATTTTTTTAAAAAAATTAGAATATTAGATGGAGGAATGGGTCAAGAATTACTTGCAAGGGGGATGAAGCCAAATTCAACTTTATGGAGTGCTAATGCGATATTAGATGAAAATTACCATCAACTTGTTTTAGACACACATATTGATTTCATAAAAGCTGGTGCAGAAATCATTGTCACAACAACTTTTGCTACACGGCAAAAACGTTTAAAAGAAAATAAACTTTTAGATAAATTTGAATATTTAAATCAAAAAGCAGGTGAAATTGCTCAAGCTGCAAAACGAAAATTTCCCAATACCTATATTGCTGGTGGTATACCTCCACAAAATTTAACCTATGAGGCAGATTATAGAGATGAGGTCGAAATTACAGAAAACTTTAATAGTCAAGCAAAGGCGTTAAATCCATATGTTGATTTTTTTTACTTTGATGTTTGGAGTAGTGTTAAAGAGGTTAAGTGTGGAATTGAGGCTATAAAAGAATTTCAAAAACCATATTTAGTTGGGTTACATATATCTGAAGGAACAACTTTACCAAGTGGGGAAAAGATCAAAGATATCAAAAAAATAATTGATGAAAACACTCTTGGAGTACTTTTGTCTTGTGTTTCTCCCGAAAATTTTGAGAAAAATTTAACAGATTTAAAAAGTTTAAATATACCATTTGGTTTCAAATTAAATGGTTTTGTTACCACTAAACTAAGAAAAAGTTACACATCAGTTTTTTTAGGAAAAAAATCTAATCCAAATGAAATTTTGGGAAAAAGACAAGATTTAACACCAATTAAAATTCAAGAAATTGCTAAAAAATTTAAAGACGCTGGAGCAACTATTCTTGGTGGATGCTGTGAAACAGGTCCTTCACACATAAAAGCAATCGCAAACCTTAAATAACGTTTTTATAATCTGCTTTTCTAGCTAAATATATTCCAATAAATACAGCAATCAATGCAACTATAATTTTTGAAGTAATTATTTCATTGAGGAATATGTATCCTAAAATAATCCCAAATATTGGAATAATATATGAAACTTGTGAGTGAAATATAAGACCATTAGTTTTTAAAATTTTAAATCTCAACAACCATGCTATCCCTGTGGGAAAAATTCCTAAATATATTACCGATATAATAGAGTCTGTTGAAGGATTTAATATCCAAGGTTTTTCAAAAATTAAAGTGAATGGAAGAAGTATAATTGTTGACCAAATTAAAATTGAACCTGTAACATTTTCATTTTCTTTATTGCTTATTTTTAAGGTTATTACTCCTCCAATTACATAGCAAGTTGATCCAAGTAGAATTAAAAGTGCGGCAACAAAGTTATTTTCATTTATTAAAAAGTCATCTGAAAACAAAAATACTATTCCTGAAAATCCTATTAATAATCCAATAGTTTTTAATAAGTTAAATTTTTCCCCTTTTAAAAAAAAGTGAGCTAGAACTGTTGAGCTTAATGGTGTTGTTGACATCAAGATAGCTGCTAAGTTACTTTGAACAAAATTTACTCCATAAGATATAAGTATGAATGGAATAACTAAATTTACCAATCCAATGATTGCAAACCACTTCCAGTCTTTTGAGAATGCTTCAATTTTTATATTTTTATAAAAACATAAAATTAAAACTGGTATAGCTCCCAAAAAAGATCTTAAAAATCCTATTGTAATAGGTCCAAATGAGTATGTCGCAATCTTTATATTAAAAAAAGCAGACGCCCATATTAATGACAACAATGTCAACAACAAATAATCAACTAATTGAGGTTTTCTCATTCTGTTATTTCGTTTATCTCACCAGATGTTAAGGCAATTAAATTTTCAAAATTTATTTCGAATACTGCATTAGGATGACCTGCGGCTGCAAAAATAGAAGAAAATCTATTTAAAGTTTCATCAATAAAAATTTTTATTTTTGTTAAATGTCCTGTTGGAGATACTCCACCAATTGTGTATCCAGTAATTTTTTTAACATCTTCTGGGTTTGCCATTGAAACATCTTTTTCATCTAAAATTTTTTTTAATTTATTTAATGAACACCTTTTATCTCCAGAAACTAAACATAAAACATAACTATCCCCTGCTTTAAAAAGTAAGCTTTTGACAATGGCTCCTACTTTGCAACTTAAAGCTGTAGCTGCATCGTTAGCTGTCCTGGCAGTTTGCTCTAAAACAATCACTTTAAGATCTGGGTTAAATTGTTTTAGCGACTTTTCTGCTCTTAAAACTGGCTCTTTATTTAATATTGAATTCACAAGTTAAATATATTTATTATTTTAGTGACTAATTACACTACTTATGTGAAAATTGCATAGGTGTTATTTATTAAATAAGCAATATTTTTAAGTATTTTTTTGCTAATTAGGCCAAACAAAATTACATAGGAGACAAAATGAGTGCAGCAAACGTATTAAAGTTTATCAAAGAAAAAGAAGCAGAATTTTTGGATCTAAGATTCACTGATCCAAGGGGAAAACTTCAACACTTAACAATGGATGCTTCAATAGTTGATGAAGGTATGTTGAATGAAGGTGTCTTTTTTGACGGTTCGTCTATTGCTGGTTGGAAAGCAATTAATGAGTCTGACATGATTTTAAAACCTGATACTGCAAGAATGTTCATGGATCCTTTTACGTCTCATAATACTGTGGTTTTGTTTTGTGACATTCTAGATGCAATTAAAAAAGATCCTTATGAAAGAGATCCAAGAGGTGTTGCTAAAAAAGCTGAAGAATATTTAAAAGCTTCAGGTATAGGTGATAAAGCTTTTTTTGGACCTGAGCCAGAATTTTTTGTTTTTGACGATGTAAGAATCAAAAATGATATGAATGAGTGCGGATTTAAATTAGATAGTAAAGAAGGTCCTTACAATTCAGGTAAAGAATATGAAAATGGAAATATGGGTCATAGACCTCAAATTAAAGGAGGATATTTCCCAGTACCACCAGTTGATAGTGAACAAGACATGCGTGGTGAGTATCTTAAAAATTTGAAAGAAGTTGGTATTAAAGTTGAAAAACATCACCATGAAGTTGCTCCTAGTCAGCACGAGCTTGGAATGTATTTTGGAACTTTAGTAAACCAAGCTGATAACGTGCAATTATATAAATATGTTGTTCAAATGGTTACACATTCATTTGGAAAAACTGCAACTTTTATGCCAAAGCCAGTTGCTGGTGACAATGGTTCAGGTATGCACATCCATCAATCCATTTGGAAAGGTGATACTCCGGTGTTTTCAGGTGATGCGTATTCTGGATTAAGTGAAACAGCATTACATTATATTGGTGGAATTCTAAAACACGCTAAAGCAATTAATGCTTTTGCAAACTCTACAACAAACAGTTACAAAAGATTAATTCCAGGTTTTGAAGCTCCAGTTCTTCTTGCATATTCAGCTAGAAATAGATCTGCTTCTTGTAGAATACCGATCACATTAAGCAAAAAAGGTGCAAGATGTGAGATTAGATTCCCAGATGCTGCAGGAAACCCATATTTAACTTTCGCAGCTATGTTGATGGCTGGAATTGATGGAATTAAAAATAAAATTCATCCTGGTGAGTCTTTTGATAAAGATTTATATGAATTGCCACCTGAAGAAGTTAAAGCTATCCCAACAGTTTGTGGTTCTTTAAGAGAAGCAATGGAAAGTTTAGATAAAGACAGAGAGTTTTTAACTCAAGGCGGTGTCTTTACTGACGATCAGATTGATGCTTACATTGCTCTTAAATTTGAAGAAATTCACAAATTTGAACATGCACCTCATCCTGTAGAGTTTGAGATGTATTACAGTAGCTAATAAATTTAATTACTGTCTAGTTGTTGCAATTGTATCTTTGTTAACACCTTTTTTAACTACGTAATCTTGTGTGCCGTTCGCACCGGTTTCAACTTCTTTACGTAGTTCTTTAAAGAATGTTTTTTCCTTTAAAGAGTCTTTTAAGTTTTTAACAAGATTTTTAAACTCAAATTTGTTCATAAAGAATCTATATACTAGATATGCATAAAATGCAATACAGATATGCGATAAATGGGATAATACAACTTATGATATTTTGAAAGACTCTCCGCAGCCGCAACGCTCAGTTTCATTAGGATTATTGAACACAAATGATGAGGACAATTCCTCCTTTTTATAATCCATTTCAGTGCCAAGCAGATACATAATAGCTGCTGAATCAACGAATACTTTCACGCCCTTTTCTTCTATAACTTCATCATTAGGATTTAACTCTTTTGTGTACTCCATCACGTATGACATCCCTGCACAACCACCAGATTTCACTGATACTCTAACTCCGATAGAATCTTTTTCAGCTTTAGACATTATCTCTTTTATTCGTAATGCTGCGTTATCACTTAATTTAATTATCGGGTTCATTATAAATTCAATTCCAATTTTGCTGCTTCTGACATCATATCTTTGTTCCACGGTGGATCCCAAACTAACTCAAGATCAACATCCTCGATACCTTCAACTTGCATTGCACCATCTTTTACTTCTTTAGGTAAACTTTCTGCTACTGGACAATTTGGTGTAGTCAAAGTCATTTTAATTTTAGCAAACTTATCATTCTCTACTTTAATATCATAAATTAATCCTAATTCGTATATATTTACAGGTAACTCAGGATCATAAATTTTTCTTATCTCCTCTATAATTTGCTCTTTTTTGGACATATTTTAATTCTCTGTTTTTACCTCTTCTTTATTTCCATCAAAAGCAGAAACTAGAGTATGCCATGATAGTGTTGCACATTTAACTCTCATTGGATACTGTTTTACTCCGGATAAACTCATCAACTTAGTTTTTTCATCTTCGTCTAAATTTTCTGTTTCTAATTGTGGATTTTCTTTAATCATTCCTAAAAAGTCTTCGACTATTTCTTTGGCTTCATGTTCGTTTTTACCTTTGATTAAATCTGTCATTATTGAAGCTGATGCCATTGAAATTGCACATCCGCTACCCTCAAAAGAAATATCCTCTACAATTCTTTGTCCATTTAATTTTAAATAAACATGAACATTATCTCCACACAAAGGATTATTTCCTTTAGCATCTTTATTAAAATTTTCTGTCTTACGAAGATTTCTAGGGTTCTTGCCGTGTTCTAATATAATTTCTTGATAAAGTTCTTTTAAATTCATTATAGATTAAATATTTTTTTACAGTTGTTAATTGACTCATTTAACTGATCTAAATCTTCTTTTGTATTATATATTCCAACTGATGCTCTTGCGCTTGCTGGAATATTTAATTTATCATGAAGAATTTGACAACAATGGTGTCCTGCTCTTATCGCAACCCCGTCTTCATCCAAGATAGTTGCAATATCATGAGGGTGAACTCCTTCTATAGTGAAAGATAAAACCCCTCCTTTATTTTTTGGATTTCCAATGAGTTTAACTGAGTTATTTCTTTGTAATAGCTCTTGTCCGTATTCAACTAAGTCTGCTTCGTGTTTCATGACCTTTTCGATACCAATACTTTCTAAAAATTTTATTGATTGATCAAAAGCAATTACTTGTGCTGTAGCCATAGTTCCAGCCTCGTATTTATTGGGTAATTCACCGTAGGATATCCTATCTTTTTTAACTTCATTTATCATTCCTCCACCACCTTGGTATGGAGGTAATTCTTCTAACCATTTTTTTTTACCATACAAAACCCCTAAACCTGTAGGTCCATACATTTTGTGACATGAAATTGCATAGAAATCACAATCTAAATCTTGCATATCTAATTTTAAATGAGGTGCTCCCTGACATCCATCGACTACAACAATTATTCCTTTTGAGTGTGCAAGCTGGGTAATTTCTTTTATGGGTAAAATTGCACCTGTTACATTCGATAGATGAGTAATAGAAATTAATTTTGTTTTTGGAGTTATTTTTTTTTCTATCTCTTCAAGAGTGATTTCGCCTTCTTCATTTATTTCAGCAAAATTAATTTTTATATTTTTTGATTTCCTCAAGAAATGCCATGGTACATAATTTGAATGATGCTCTAGTTCTGTAATTAATACTTCATCACCTTCTTGTAAGTAGCTCTGACCCAATGTATTAGCAACTAAATTTAATGCTTCAGTAGCACCTTTTGTGAAGACAATTTCATTTTTATCATTAGCATTAATATATTTTTGAACAGATGTTCTTGTATTTTCATACAAATTAGTAGCAGCAACTGCAAGATAATGAACACTTCTGCCAACATTTGAAAATTGTTTAGTATAAAATTCATTAATTCTATCCACAACTATCTTTGGTTTTTGAGATGAATTCGCACTATCTAAATAAACTAGATCATTATTTTGAATTTTTTCATCAAAAATTGGAAATTCTTTTTTTATTTGATCAATATTCATTCTCTAATTCCAATCATATTTTTTATTAAGTTTTTTATTTCCGAGTCAGTAATTTTTTCCACAACATCAAGTAGAAAACCATTGATTAATAGCTCTCTTGATTGCTGATAACTCAAACCTCTAGACATTAAATAAAATATAGAATCTTCACTTAAACTACCAGAAGCTGAACCATGCGAACATTTAACATCATCAGCATAAATTTCTAATTCGGGCTTAGCATTAAACTCTGACTCTTTATTCAGCAATATTGCTTTACTCAATTGATATCCATCAGTTTTCTGGGCATCCGAATTTACAAATATTTTTCCTTGATAGACTGCTTTTGAGCTTTCATCTAATACACTTTTAATTAGTTGGTAACTTTTTGTATTTTCTGTAAGATGATTAATTATTGATCTGATTTCGTGATGCTTATCATTATTCAATGAAAAAACACCATTTATGAAAGCTGATGCATAAACTCCATTTAAATTACAATTTATCTCATTTTTAGAAAAATTTGATCCAGAGGATAAAATAAATGTTTCAGAAATACTATTCTTATCTTGATCGATATTGTTAAAGGCATATTTAATATTTTTATTTTCAAATTTATCTACTTTATAGTTTTTTAAAACTGCATTTTCCTTTAATTCAAAGTTGTAAAATATATTTAAAAAATTCTTTTCAGACGTATCATTAAACAAATCAATTAATCTTAACGAGCTATTTTTATCTAGCTCAAAATTAAGTCGTAAATTAATGTTTTTAGACCAAATTTTTGAATTTGTTGTATGATAGATAATTAGAGGTTTTACTAACTGATAACCTTTCTTTACCAATATTTTAAAACATTTATTAGTAAATGCATTATTTAAGTCAGATAATGAATTGCTATTTTTAAATTCATTTATAGTTTCTGATTGATCAATTATTTCTATTTGCTCTTTTTTTTCATATTCAAAATCAATTTTTTCAATTCTGCCATTTATAAAGACTATTTTATTGTGCTCTAATCCATCTACAAATAAAGAGGTATCAACTTTATTTGTAGAAGCTTGATCATTATAAAAACTAAGTTCTCCAATATTTTTTTTTATTATTTGATTAATATCTGAAAATTTCCAATCTTCTTCTTTTTTATTTGGAAAACCTTTGTTTATAAAATTATCTAAAAAAAATTTTTTTATCTCAATATCTTTTTGAGATAAACTTAAATTCTTTATGCTATTATCAAAATCTTTTTGTAATTGTTCTTTCATTTAATTAAAATTTTCGTATCCTTTTTTCTCTAATTCCAAAGCTAAATCTGGACCACCAGATTTTACAATTTTTCCCTTCATCAAAACATGAACAAAGTCAGGTTTGATATAATCAAGTAATCTTTGGTAGTGGGTAATAATTAAAAATGAATTATTTTTATCTCTTAAAGTGTTAACTCCATCTGCAACAATCTTTAAAGCATCAATATCTAGACCAGAATCTGTTTCATCTAAAATTGAAAGTTTTGGAGCCAGCAAAGACATTTGTAAAATTTCATTTTTCTTTTTTTCACCTCCAGAAAACCCAACATTTAATTGTCTGTTTAATTTTTCCTCATCAAATTTTAATTCTTTAGATTTTTCTTTAACCAATTTTAGAAACTCAATAGCATCTAGCTCTTTCTCACCCCTAGCTTTTCTAACAGCATTTAAAGAAGTTTTTAAAAATATATTTGTATTTACACCTGGAATTTCTAATGGATATTGGAAAGCTAAAAATATACCCTTGTGTGCTCTTTCCTCTGTTTCAAGTTCAAATAAATCTTTTTCCTCAAAAAGAACTTCCCCAGAAACTTCATAACCTTTTTTTCCAGATAGAATATTTGATAATGTACTTTTTCCAGATCCATTTGGACCCATAATTGCATGGACCTCACCGGCATTTATATTTAAGGACAGCCCATTTAAAATTGACTTATTATCAATTGTTGCATTTAAATCATTTATTTTAAGCATATTAACCTACACTTCCTTCCAGACTAATACCCACAAGTTTTTGAGCTTCTACGGCGAATTCCATCGGCAATTGTTGCAATACCTCCTTGCAAAAACCGTTAACAATTAAGCCAACAGCTTCCTCTGGATTTAATCCTCTTTGCTGACAATAATGTAACTGCTCTTCACTAATCTTTGATGTGGTTGCCTCATGAGCAATATTTGACTCAGAGTTTTTATTTTTTATATAAGGAACAGTGTGGGCTCCACATTTGTTACCCATTAATAAAGAGTCACACTGAGTATAATTATTTGAATTTTTGGCTTTTGATGAAATATCAACTAAACCTCTATAAGTCATATCTGAACTCCCAGCTGAAATTCCTTTCGATATTATTTTACTTTTAGTATTTTTACCTAAATGTATCATTTTGGTACCTGTATCAGCTTTTTGATGGTTGTTAGTAATTGCTATTGAATAAAATTCGCCAACAGAATTATCTCCTTTAAGAATACAACTGGGATATTTCCAGGTAATTGCAGAACCTGTTTCAACCTGTGTCCACGAAATTTTTGAATTTTTTCCTTTGCATAAACCTCTTTTTGTTACAAAATTATAAATTCCACCTTTTCCATCTTTATCACCTGGATACCAATTTTGAACTGTTGAATATTTTATTTCCGCGTCATCAAGTGCAATTAATTCTACATTAGCAGCATGTAATTGATTTTCGTCTCTCATTGGAGCTGTACATCCTTCTAGGTAACTTACATAACTTCCTTTGTCTGCAATAATTAAAGTTCTTTCAAATTGACCTGTGTTTGATGCATTAATTCTAAAATAAGTTGATAGTTCCATTGGACATCTAACACCTTCTGGTATGTATACAAATGAACCATCTGTGAATACTGCTGAATTTAATGTTGCAAAAAAATGATCACTTGTTGGAATTACAGATCCTAGATATTTTTTCACTAACTCAGGATGATTTTGAATCGCTTCTGATATAGGGCAAAATATAATTCCTTGTTTAGTTAATTCATCTTTAAATGTAGTAGCTACAGAAACTGAATCAAATACAGCATCAACAGCTATTCCATTTAATCTCGCTTGCTCTTGCAAAGGAATTCCAAGTTTCTTATAAGTTTCTAAAAGTTTAGGATCCAGTTCATCTAAGCTCTTTGGCTTATCTTTCATGCTTTTAGGTGCAGAGTAATAATATAAATCTTGATAATCTATTTTTGGAAATTTAGGTTTCTGCCAATCTGGTTCTTTTAATACTTTAAATCTTTCAAAAGCTTTTAGTCTAAATTCGAGCATCCATGCAGGTTCTTTTTTAATATTAGATATAAATTTAATGACATCTTCATTCAAACCTTTTGGGGCTTGAATATTTTCTATGTCTGTAGAAAAACCATATTTATAGTCTTTTAAATTATTTATCTCTTTTTGTCTGTTATCCATTCTAAACTCTTGTTTCTTTATTGTTATTAATCAAATCTTTTAAGCTTTTATTTTCAAAGAATGTATTTATATGAATCTCTAATTCATCCCAAAGATTGTGAGTTATACATTTTGTGGCTTTACCGTTACATCCTCTTTTTGATTCTTTTTTACACTGAACAGTTTTTACTTTTTCATCAACAGCATTAAAAATATTCGTTAATTTAATATCATTTGGGTTTTTATTAAGAACATAGCCTCCTTGAGTTCCTCTAATACTTTTAACAATTTCATTTTTTTTTAATTTAGAAAAAATCTGTTCTAGGTAATCTAAAGATATACCTTGTCTTAATGATATGTCTCTGAGTGATACTGGATTGATATTATCAAACCTGGCTAAATCAACTAATGCCATTACAGCATATCTTCCTTTTGATGTAAGTTTCATTTTTACCCTTAAATTGTGGGTTTTTATACATACCTGACTAAAATGGTCAAGTTTAGAGTGTAAAAAAAAACTAACATATTGTCGCTGACTTATGATAAACGTACATTTTTTTTGAGAATAATAATCAATATCGCTTATGGATAACAAAATTTTAGAAATATTTATACCTGGTCCTGTAGGAAGACTTGAAGCTAAATATTATAAAAGTAAAAGAAATACATCACCAATTGCTTTGGTATTGCAGCCTCATCCTCAATATGGAGGAACTATGAATAATAAAGTAGTAGTTGATACTTTTCATACATTTATGGATAATGATTTTTCTGTTTGCAGAGTAAATTTCAGAGGTGTTGGCAAAAGTGATGGAGAATTTGATAATGGTCAAGGTGAGCTCGCTGATGCAGCGGCAGCTTTAGATTGGCTTGAAAGAGAAAATTTTGACAATTCACAATGTTGGGTGTCAGGTTTTTCGTTTGGATCTTTAATTGCAATGCAATTATTAATGAGAAGGCCAGAAATAAACAGATTTATTGCTATTTCACCTCAACCTAATGTTTATGATTTTTCTTTTTTATCTCCATGTCCAACTTCTGGACTAGTTGTTTATGGTAAAAAAGATGAATTAGTACCAGTAGAATACATTACAGAGTTAGATAAAAGATTAAGTGCTCAAAAAGGAATTAAAGTAGAATTTAACCCAATATCAGAGGCCAACCATTTCTTTTCAAAAACAAGTGATGCTTTAATAAAATATCTTGATAAATATATAAAAAAAGAAACAGCACTTTATTAAAAGTTTTCTACCAATTTTCCACCAACTGTAAATCCTTTGCATCCTGTTGTAGAATTAAAAGAAATTGGCAAATTTAAAAAAGATCTTATAGCTAAAAATCCAAATGCCTGGGATTCAATATAATCACCATTTAAATTATAATTATCTATAATTTCCAAAGAAATATTATTTTCTTCTGATATGTAATTTTTTATACGATTAATTAAATTACTATTTTTTCTACCGCCACCACAAAGTAAAAATATAATACTATTTTTTTGACCAATATATTTCAAACCTTCAGCAATCAAATATGCTGTAAAATCTGTTATAGTAGCACAACCATCTTCTAATGATAAACCTCTTGCAAAAGATACATCGAAACTTTTAATATCCAATGATTGAGAGTAAGAATTTATTTTAAAATTATCTATTGCCTGATTTAGAATAAATTGATCAACTTTACCTGCATTAGCTAGTTCGCCATTTTTATCAAATTTCTTATTTGAATTCTTTCTTACCCATTCATCAATTAAACAATTACCAGGGCCTATATCAAAAGCAGAAAGGTTATTTTGGAAATTATCTGAGTCATTAATAACTTTTGTAACATTTGAGATACCACCAATATTTAAGAAACCTACTGGAAATTTAACATTAAAATTTTGATTAATTTTTTTTGATAAAATATAATGGAAAATTGGTGTTAAAGGTGCACCTTGACCATGATTTTTAATATCCGCTTGTCTAAAATTATAAATGACTTTTTTTTTGACCATTTGAGATAACAATTTTCCATCTCCTAATTGATTGGTAATTTTCTCATTTGGGTTATGAAAAATTGTTTGACCATGTAAACCTATCAAATCAATGGGATATCTATACTTTTTTAATGATTGATTAACTGCATCGGCATGAAAAAGAGTTAAATTACGCTCTAAATCTCTTAATTTTTCTGAATTTTGTAAAAGATTCTTCTTTGTTAAAACTAAATCTCTTAATCGAACTAACTGATCCTGAAGATTTTTATCATACTCATAATAATCATCTAAAATGTTTGAAAATTCATTGTATCCATCTGAACTAATTATAGATAAATCAATACCATCCATAGATGTTCCGCTCATTAGTCCAATTGCAGTATATAATTTTTTTTTCATTGATATGTTTTTTAAAAAAAATTTGTATATTGTGACTATAAACTTATGAATAAATTTTTGAAAGAATTTAAAGATAGAGGTTTTTTCTATCAATGCACAAGTGAAGATGAACTATCTAAACAATTAGATGAAAAAAAGATAAAAGGTTACATAGGTTTTGATTGTACAGCTGAAAGCTTACATGTAGGTAGTTTATTACAAATAATGTGTTTACGATTACTTCAAAAAAATGGACATCGACCAATAGTTTTACTTGGTGGAGGAACTACAAGAATTGGGGATCCATCTGGTAAAGATAAAACTAGAAAAATATTAAGTGAAGATGAGATTGAAAAAAATATTAAAAATATCAAAAATATTTTAAAAAAATTTTTAGATAATGATGATCCAAATACAAAGCCAATATTTGTAAACAATTATACTTGGCTTAAAGATTTAAATTATATTTCGTTTTTGAGAGATATCGGAAAACATTTCACGATAAATAGAATGCTAACATTTGATAGTGTAAAACTCAGATTAGATAGAGAACAATCTCTAAGCTATATGGAGTTTAATTATATGATTTTACAAGCATATGATTTTCTTGAATTAAATAAGAAAGAAAATTGTGTCTTACAAATCGGGGGTTCAGATCAATGGGGAAACATTGTTAATGGTGTAGAGTTAATTAAAAGATATTCTAATAATCAAACCTTTGGTTTAACAACTCCATTAATTACACTAGCAACTGGTGCAAAAATGGGAAAAACTGAAAGTGGGGCTATTTGGTTAGATGAAAAATACTTATCAGCTTATGATTATTGGCAATTTTGGAGAAACATTGATGATAGAGATGTAATTAAATTTTTAAAAATGTTTACTGAAATTGAAATTAAGGAGATAGAAACAATTAAAAACAAAGACATAAATGAATTAAAAATACTACTTGCGAATAAAACCACTGAAATGTTACATGGAAAGGAAGCAGCTAAAAATTCTGAGCAAGCAGCAAAAGAAGCTTTCTCTGGAAACACTCTAGGTTCGAACTTACCTAAAGTTAATATTCAATCAAATAAAATAGAAGAAAAAATAAATATAGTAGATCTTATTTTATTATCTAAACTAGAAAACTCGAAAAGCGAAATTAGAA
Organism: uncultured Pelagibacteraceae bacterium; assembly: GCA_902633985.1. Taxonomy (GTDB): domain Bacteria; phylum Pseudomonadota; class Alphaproteobacteria; order Pelagibacterales; family Pelagibacteraceae; genus Pelagibacter. Next base: position 28,876 of record CACPHV010000001.1, on the reverse strand, counting down.
GACTTATAAAAGGAAATGCGGTGAAAATAAATGACGATGTTATTTCGGATGAAAAATTCGAAATCAATAAAAATTTATTTAAAGATAACTATCTTAAACTTTCCCTTGGAAAAAAAAGGCATATAAAAATAGAATTAAATTAATTTTTTTTAATTTTCTCTAATGTTCTAGTAATAAATCTTGGTGTTAACGTTTTTATAGGATTTACAGTAGTTTCTAAATCTTTAGGAGGACCTTTAATTTTAAAACTGACTCCAAAAACACCATCGCCTACTTTCTTTCCAATCAATAAATCTCCAAGCAAAGGTATTGAAGCGATAGATCTATTAATTGTTGTCGCTGGAACCAAGGTTCCTCTTAAACTAATTAATTTATCCTCCTCAATGTATCCTTCCAATAAAATAGATATTGCCGGACCAATTGCATATAACTCTTGAATTTTCATAAGTTTATCTTGATTGGTAAAATTCATTTCGAAATCTGTAAATCTTATTCCCTCTCCTGTAAGTAAGTCAGCTATTCCTTGAAGAGATGCAAGAGCTAATAACTTGGCTAGCGCTGGAATTTCTTTTACTTTAAAATTATCAATTACTAACTTAGAGGTTGAGACTCCATCTTTTTTTGAAGAATAAAAGTCTAAATAACCCTCTTTATCATCTTTAAAACCTTTAATGAATTTATATCTGTCTACTAGAGGTTTTGCTTTAGATGAAAACAATGTTGTAATTATTTCTCCGTTGTTTGTTGGTTTGATTGAAAAAGAAATTGTTTGTGAATTGTTAAACGAAGCTGAAATTTGAGCAAATTTAACATTTTTATTAGTAATTTTTAAATTGCCTTTTAATTTTTTTACAAAATTTATTTTATCAAGAAAAACTAAAGTTAAATTTATCTTTATGTTTAAACTGTTTTGAAAAAAATTATTTTCTTTTTTAGTTTCACTTTCTAGCAATTTTGAAATTAACGTATTTGCGTTAAAGGATTTTCCTTTGATAATATAGTCATTTGAATTTAAGTTTTTAATATAGAAATTGTTCTTTTTATTTTCTGTATCTATATAATTAAAATTTGCCTGATCAATTTTTATTATTTGGTTAGTATCGTTGAGAAGTAAATTCTTGATTTGAATGCTATTATTTTCTTCACTTAGAAGGAAGTTATTTATATTAAGATTTTTATTATTTTTTATTTCTCCATTAATTTGAAGATACAATTGGCTATCATCTTTTTTTTCATAATTAATATCATCAATTATGAATTTTGTATTTTTTACATTTAAATTAGCATTAAAACTTATTTTATTTTTTTCTTTCTCAATTAAATATTCAATATCTTCAAAATCTTTATCGATTTTTAATTTTCCTGACCCTGAAAAAATAAGTTTATTATTTTTAAAATTAATTTTTAATTTTTGATTATTGAAATCAATTTTTTTATTATTTTGAGGGAAGAAAATTTTTAAAAAATCTTGCTGCTTTAAAACTATATTTTTTAAAAATAATTCTGAATCAATACTTAAATCCTTATCTTTTTTATTTATAAAATATTTAATTTCATCTACTTCTCCAGTATTTAACTGAATTTGTCCCTCACCGTTAATTGATAAATTTTTGTCATTATAATTTAAATTTAATTTATGATTATCCAGTAAAATTAAGTCATCAACTTCTGGAAAATAATTATTAATTATTTTTAATTTTTTATATTTTAGTTGATTAATATTTATATCAGAATTTAATACAAAATTTTTAACTTTGAATTTTTCATCTATTTCCAAAGAAAATTCATTTTTTGTTTTAAATTTAGTGTCATCAATAATTATATTTTCAAAACTTAAATTTAATAATTTTAATATATTTGAATTTAAACTTGACTGATCGTTTTCAACAATAGCATCAACTAAAAAACTATTTTTTTTCTTTTTTATGTTTAATTTTTTTGAAGTAAAATTTACATCCTCTGCATTAAAATTTATTTCATTAAAAAGATAATTATCTTTTTGAAAATTAAAATTAAAATTTATATTCTTAAAATAAGCCTTATTTAAAAAATTAATACTTGCATCTTTTATCAAACCCACAATTTCATAATCATTTTTAATTTTGCCATTTTCATCGATGTTCAAACTCATATCTATTATTACATGACCTTTTTTAACAATTTTTTCTAATATAAATAATTGAGGTTTATTATTTGTGGTTCGAATAAATTTAATTAAATCATTTAATAATATAGACTTAGTTTTTACCTCTATATTTGATGATGAAATCTTATTTTTAATGAGAGAACTGAGTGAAACTTGCGTTTTAATACTTTCTAATGCTAAAGGTCTCTTTGCATAATATACTGTGGTACCAATTGTTTTTGCATAAATTTTTAGTTTAAAAGGATCTAGAGTTAATTTAATTTTTTTTAAATCTATATCTATCTTTTTATTTATTAGTAAAATTCTTTTTTTAATTTGATCATTAAATTTATCTGTCTCTATACCTACTGTGCTGAGGTAAACTGTAAAAATAACTAATACCATCAACAGTATGATAAAATATTTTAAAATATTATTTTTCATTTAATTTATAAAGCGATTGTTCCAAAAACTCATCAATATCACCATCTAATACTTTATCAGGACTAGTGCTTTCAAAACTAGTTCTATTATCTTTTACAAGTCTGTAAGGTTGGAGAACATAAGACCTAATTTGATGCCCCCACCCTATTTCAGATTTAGAACTTTCAACATTTTGATTTTCTTCGTCTCTTTTTTTTATTTCATAATCATACAATCTTGCTTTCAACATATTCATGCATGTTTCTTTATTTTTATGTTGAGATCTTTCATTTTGACATTGAACAACAATTTTTGAGGGAATGTGTGTTATTCTAACTGCGCTATCAGTAGTATTAACATGCTGGCCACCTGCTCCACTGGAACGATAGGTATCTATTCTTAAATCCTTTTCTAAAATTTCTATATTTATATTTTGATCTACAACTGGATAAATCCAAACACTTGCAAAACTTGTGTGTCTTCTTGCTCCAGAATCAAATGGAGATATCCTAACTAATCTATGTATTCCCGACTCTCTTTTTAACCATCCAAAAACATAGTCACCATCAATTTTAATTGTTGCAGACTTTATTCCAGCCTCGTCACCTCTATGTTCACTAATCAAACTTGATTTAAAATTTTTTTTATCAGACCATTTTAAATACATTCTTCTTAGCATATCAGCCCAATCTTGACTTTCTGTGCCTCCAGCACCAGCATGTATTTCTATATAACAATTTAAAGGGTCTGCTTCATTAGATAAAAAGCATTTAATTTCATTTTTTTTAACTTCACTTCTTAAATCTTTTATATTTTGTAAAACTTCATTTTGAACTTGTAAATTTTCTTCTTCATGCGCCAGTTGACTCAAATCATCTAAATCTTTTAGTTTTTCGACATTATTATTTAAAGAATTAGTTAAATCTTCATAAAATTTTTTTTCTTTGATTACTCTTTGAGAATTATTTTTATCTTGCCAAAAATCGGCACTCAGCATTTGTGAGTTTAAAGATTGTAGCTTTGAATGGATATTGTTTTTTTCAAAGATACTCCTGTATTTTTTGATTTATCTTTTCAATCTCTTCTTTTAAATTTTGATAATTATTATCCATTAGTAAAACTTTAATATATTATTTGAATCTAATCTATCTGAATTTGTATAAAGTACTTTTCCATCAACCACATTTTCTTTTTTAAAAACCTCAATAATAGTGTTCTTTGAGTTAAATTTTGCTTTTTGACCTGTTAAAGGGTCAACAACCATCATCACTGTACCTTTAGCAGCCTTAAATGGTCTTGCATCATTTTTGTTAATAGAATCACTTATAAAACTTTTGAATATTGGCAAAGCCGTTTTAGATCCTGTTTCATATTTTCCTAATGGAGTTGGATTATCTGCACCAACATAAACACCAACTAGTAGATTTGAAGTAAAACCTATAAACCAAGTATCTGTATTTTTATTTGTTGTTCCAGTTTTACCTGCAATATTTAAATTTAAGTTTTTTAGTTTTTTAGCTGTACCTCTTTGAACAACTCCTTCTAAAATTGATGTCATTTGAAAAGCTGTTTCTGGAGAAAAAATTTGCGTATAGTTATTTTTAATCTCTGGATAATCGTTGGTTAAATAAGAAATTTGATCACAATTAATACATTTTCTTTTATCATTATTAAAAATAGTACTTCCCTCACTGTCCTGAATTCTATCTATCAATATTGGTTCAACAAGTTTTCCTCCATTAACAAAAACTGAATAAGCAGATGTAAGTTTTAATAAAGTTGTTTCAGCAGATCCCAAAGATATGGATAAAAGTTCTTCTGGATTATCATAAATTTTTAAAGCTTTTGAAAAATCAACTATTTTCTCTACACCAAGATTTTGGGCTATTCTTACTGTCATTAAATTTCTAGATTTCTCCAAACCAACCCTTAAAGTCGAAGGCCCATAAAACTTTTTTCCATAATTTTCTGGTTTCCACATTTTTAAATCATCTCCTTGGTCTAAAACCAGTGGTGCATCTAGAACTAATGATGTTGGTGTAAAATTGTTTTCTAAGGCTAATGCGTAAACAAATGGTTTAAAAGCTGATCCAGGCTGTCTTTTAGCTTGAGTTGCTCTGTTGAATTCACTTTGTTTAAAACTAAAACCACCACTTAGTGCTAAAACTCTACCAGTAAATGGATCCATCACAACAATTCCACCATTTACCTTTGGTAATTGTTGTAAGTTAAAAATATTTTCTCTAAGATTTTTAACATAAATAATATCACCAGGTTTTAATAATTTATTAAATTCTTTTTTTGTCCATGAAATACTCTGATATTCAATAACACCTTCAATATTATCTTCTGTTTCTATTTCTGCTGAAAATTTATTTATCTTTTTGACTATTGCCAATTTCCAATTAATTAAATTTTCTAATTTATACTTTTCTAAATCTTTTTTCCATTTTGAATTATAGATCTTATTAGTAAGTGGTCCTCTCCAACCTTTCCTTTTATCATATGCTATCAACCCATCTCGAAGAGATTTTGTTGCAATTGTTTGTAAATTTAAATCTATTGGAGTATTAATACTAAAACCTTGTTTGTAAATTTTATCATAGCTCAAAGTTTCAATTACACTTTTTCTTACATCTTCAATAAAATATTGAGCATCTTCTAAATAAATTTTTTTATTTTTTTTTAAAATTATTTCTTCCTTTGTAAGTTTTTCATACCATTCTAATGTTAAATAATTGTTTTCTAATAAATTTTTTAAAACTAAATTTCTTCTGAATTTTGCTACATTTATATCTCTGTAGGGATTATATCTACTAGGAGCTTTTGGCAAAGCTGCTAATAGAGCAGCTTCTGAGTAATTTAAATCTTTAATAGATTTATCAAAATATTCTAAACTTGCGGCGGCTACACCGTATGCTCCACTTCCAAGATAAATTTGATTTAAATAAAGTTCTAGTATTCTTTCTTTAGATAGGGCTCTTTCTATTCTAAAAGCTAGAATTGCTTCCTTAACTTTCCTATTTAAACTTACTTCATTTGTTAGTAAGAAGTTTTTTGCTACCTGTTGAGTAATTGTAGATGCTCCCTCCAATCTTTTAGATGACAAAATATTTGAAATGTTGTTAATTACAGCTCTAATTACACCTTTAGCGTCAACACCTGGATGTTTAAAAAAATTTTTATCTTCAGCAGATAAAAAAGCGTTAATTACATTTTTTGGTATTGAATTAAATGGAACAAATACTCTTTTTTCTTGCGAAAAATTTGCCACCAAATCACCATTACCAGAGTAAACTTTACTGGAAACCGGGGGTTTATAATTTTTAAGAAATTTATAATCAGGTAACTCATTCGAATAAGCCCATAAAACACTTATTATCAAAATGGCTGATAAAAGAATAAAAGACGTGATTAAAATAAAGATATTTCTTAAAAATTTATTCATTTTAATTTCATTATATCTTGGAATTTGTTAAAGATATGGCAATAAAATAAAAACAAAATTTTTAAATTAAATTATTAATGAAATTAATATTCACAAAATTATGGAAAAAAATTTATATATTGATGCTTCGCATCCTAACGAAACTAGAGTTGTTCTTAAATCAGGCGAAAATATTGAAGATTACGAGTACGAAGGTTTAAAAAATAACTTAATTAAAAATAATATTTATTTAGGCAAAGTAAGTAGAATTGAACCCTCTTTACAAGCTGCCTTTATTGATTTTGGAAGAGAGAGACATGGGTTTTTATCTTTTAATGATATTCAGTCAGATTATTACCAGATTCCAAAAGCTGATTTAGAGAAAATTAAAGAAGAGGAGGAAAAAGTTAGAGAAGAACTTTCAAAAGAAGTTCAAGCTAAAGAAGAGGAAAATATCGCTGAAGGTAAATTAGAAATTGACGATCCTATTGAAAAGATATCAGATGAACAAAGTGAAGAGGACTCAAATAGTAAAGAAATTATTATTGAAAAAGAAAATTTAGATGATGGAAAAGATAAAAAAAAAGAGAGTAGATTTAAATTTAAAAGATATAAAATTCAGGAAGTAATTAAACCCAACCAGGTAATTCTTGTACAAGTTATAAAAGATGAAAGAGGTCAAAAAGGTGCTGCATTAAGCACGTTTATTTCAATTGCTGGTAAATATATAGTTTTAATGCCAAACACTCCTAAAGGAGGAGGCATATCAAGAAAAATATTTAATCCTGCTGATAGAAAAAAAATAAGAGCAATTTTAAATGAAATTCAAATACCTAGAGAGATGGGATTAATTGTTAGAACAGCTGGAAGCAACAAAACAAAAAATGAGATAAATAATGATTTAACCACTTTAATTAATACTTGGGGTCAAATAAAAGAAAATGCAATCAACTCTATTGCTCCTTCTTTAATACATCAAGAAAGTGAGATAATTAAAAGAACTTTAAGAGATATGTTTGACGAAAATACGCAAAGTATAGTTGTAGAAGGAAACGAAGGTTACAAAAAAGCTCAATCATTCATGAAAAATATGTTGCCATCAAGTGTGAAAAAAGTAAAAAAATACAGAGGAAAAATTCCACTATTTATTCAAGAAAATATTGAACAAAAATTAAATCAAATTTTTGACTCTGAAATTAAACTCAAGTCAGGAGGATATTTGGTTATTAACCCAACAGAGGCTTTAGTATCTATTGATATAAATTCTGGAAGCTCAATAAAAGGAAAAAATGTTGAGAGTACTGCTTTAGATACTAATATCGAAGCTGCAGAAGAAATTGCTAGACAAATAAAAATAAGAGATTTGTCTGGCTTAATCATTATAGATTTCATTGATATGTTAAGCTATGGAAACAGAAGATTGGTAGAAAGAAAACTTAAAGAAAAATGTAGATCAGATAGAGCAAGAATTCAAATTGGGAGAATAAGTAATTTTGGTCTTTTGGAAATGTCTAGACAAAGACTTAGAGAAAGTGCGATTAAGTGGAAAGTTACATTAACGGACGAGTCTTTCGCCCAAAAACTTTTAAAAATTGTTGAATTAAAAGCTGTAATTAACAAAGCTAAATTTGTCGAATTAAAAGTTTGTGAAAAAATCTCAGACTTTCTTAAAGAAAATTTTGTAAACGACTTAACCTATTTTGAAAAAAAAAACAAAATAACAATAGATATTATTAGTGATAATTCTCTAATTATACCTGAGTATAAAATAGATATTAAAAATAAATCAAAAAAAACAATTGAATTAATTGAATATTACGAAAAATTAAAAAATTTAGAAATTCAAATAAAGGAAGACAAAATTACTGAAAAAAAAGTAAATAAAAAACCAATTAAAAAATATAAGAAAAAAAGATTTTTTAAAAAAACTAAATAATCCCTTTTGATGGAGATGATGGGTTGCCCATCAAAATTTTATCTATTCTTCCAGATTTAAAAGATTGCCTTCCAGCAATAACTGCATTTTTAAATGCAAGTGCCATTTCGAAAGGTTTTTTTGCTTTTGCGATAGCTGTGTTAACAAGTACTCCATCACATCCTAATTCCATTGCAATTGTTGCATCTGAAGCTTGACCTAACCCAGCGTCAATAATTAATGGAAGTTTAGTTTGTTTTCTAATTATTTGAATATTGATTTTGTTTTGAATTCCAAGTCCAGACCCAATAGGCGCAGCTAAAGGCATAATTGCGTCAGCACCAGAATTCTCTAGGCGTTTAGCCATTAAAGGATCATCATTGCAATAGACCATAACCTTAAATCCTTCTTTGGCTAAAACTTCGGTAGATTTTAAAGTCTCTATCATGTCGGGAAATAAATTTTTTTTATCTCCTAAAACTTCTAATTTAACTAATTTCCAACCACCTATTTCTCTAGCTAATCTTAAGGTTCTCAAAGCCTCCTTTGAATTAAAACAACCTGCTGTGTTTGGTAGATATGTAATTTTTTTAGGATCTATATAATCCATAAGTAATGGCTTATTTTTATCTGAAATATTAACTCTTCTTACAGCAACTGTAACAATTTCTGCTCCAGATAGTTTAATGGCTTTTGCACACTCAGACATACTTCTATATTTACCCGTTCCAACAATTAATCTGGAATTAAATTTTTTATTTGCAATAATCAGATTATCTTTTTTCAAATTAACCACCTCCAATAAAATGAACTATTTCAATTATATCATTTTTATTTAGTTTTATTTTATTAATTTTTTTTTTATCTATTATTTCTTCATTTAGCTCAATTGCTACTTTATTTAATGGTATTTTTAGATTTTTTAATACTACAAAGAGATTAGAATCTTGAGTTATGTATTTGATTTTGCCATTTATTTTAATTTTTATTTTTTTTATTTTTTTCATCGTATATAAATGCTGAATGAATAATAAAATAATTATTATTAATGGTCCAAATCTTAATCTATTAGGAGAAAGAGAACAATCACAATATGGATCAATTACATTTGATCAACTGAAAGAAAGTTGCTTGAAAAAAGGACAAGAAATTGGTCTTGATGTAGAATTCTTTCAGTCTAATGTTGAGGGAGAATTGGTAAATATAATTCAAGATGCTAGGAAAAAATTTCATGGTATGATTATAAATGCTGCTGCATTTACCCACACTTCTGTAGCAATAAGAGATGCTCTAGATTTGTTCAAAAAACCAATAATCGAGTTACACTTATCAAATATTTATAAAAGAGAGGAATTTAGACATAAGTCACTTATAAGTGGTGCTGTGACTGGAGGAATTTTTGGATTGGGTGCTGAAGGATATATTTTGGCCATAATTTCATTACAAAAGACTTTGCATGATGAAAATAGATAAAAAAATAATTAAAGAACTTAGTGATTATTTAAAAGAATTTAATCTTACTGAAATAGAGATAACCGAAAAAGACACAAAAATTAAAGTATCAAAAAATAATGTTTCAATCAGCAATCAACCACAAGCAATTTCACCATCAACTGCAACAAGTTCGGTAACTACTCAAGCTCAAAATGTTAAATCAGGAACTGAAATTACTTCACCTATAATTGGAACTGCCTATCACGCTCCAGAACCTAGTGCTAAAAAGTTTGTTGAGGTTGGAAAAAAAATTAAAAAAGGTGACACAATAATGATTGTTGAGGCAATGAAAACAATGAATCATGTTCCTTCAACAACAGATGGTATAGTGAAAGAAATTTGTGTTGAAGATGGCCAACCTGTGGAATTTGGTCAAACTATTATTATCCTAGAATAGATAATGTTTAAAAAAATTTTAATTGCAAATCGTGGGGAAATTGCAGTTAGAATTATTAGAGCATGTAAAGAATGGGGAATTTCTACTGTCGCTGTTCATTCCGATGTAGATAGAGAAAGTATGCATGTTAGAATGGCTGATGAAAGTGTATGTATTGGTTCGCATCAACCAGCAAATAGTTATTTAAATATACCAGCATTAATGTCAGCAATAGAACTTACAAATACAGATGCTGTTCATCCTGGCTATGGTTTTCTTTCTGAAAATGCAAATTTTGCAAAAATTTTAGAGGAGAACAAAATTAATTTTATTGGAGCCTCATCAAAACATATTGATATGATGGGTGATAAAATCCAAGCAAAAAAAATAGCTAAAGAAAATGGATTGCCTATTATTGAAGGTTCTGAAGGAGGTATAAAAGATATTTCTGAAGCAAAAGAATTATGTAAAAAAATTGGTTTTCCTATCTTAATCAAAGCCTCAGGTGGAGGTGGAGGCAAAGGTATGAAAATAGTTTATGATGAAGAAGAATTTGAATCCTTGTTTTCAACAGCTAAATCCGAAGCACAAAAATACTTTGGTAATGATGAAGTATATATTGAAAAATTTTTTCAAAATCCACGACATATTGAGGTTCAAATATTAGCTGGAAAAAATAGAGTTGTTCACCTTCATGAAAGAGATTGTTCAGTCCAAAGAAGACATCAAAAATTAATAGAGGAAACACCGAGTCCAGTTTTAAGTGATGAAATAAGAAAAGATTTATTTGAAAGAACAACAAAAATGGTAACTAAAATTGGTTATACGGGAGCTGGGACTGTTGAGTTTATATTTGAAGATGGAAAATTTTATTTCCTTGAGATGAATACAAGAGTTCAAGTTGAGCATCCTGTGACAGAAATGGTTACTGGGATCGATATAATCAAAGAGCAAATTTGGATTGCTTTCTCAGGAGAAACAGCTTTGAAACAAAGTGATATAAATCCCAGAGGGCATGCAATCGAATGCAGAATAAATGCTGAGGATGCGAGTAAAAACTTTCAGCCTTCGCCTGGAGTTATCACTATGTGTCATCAACCATCTGGTTTTAGAACTAGAGTAGATGGGGCAATATTTCAAGGATATAAAGTAACACCTTATTACGACAGTATGGTTTGCAAATTAATTTGTCATGGAAGAAATAGAACAGAAGCAATTCAAAGAATGAATAGATCTTTAGATGAATTTGTTATTGAAGGTATAACTACAACAATACCTCTGCATAAAAAATTACTTAATCATAAAAAATTTATAAATTCAGATTTTAATGTAAGTTGGTTAGATAAAGACTCAATTATTTAATAGCAACTTACCAACCATACATCATAGACAGGGTGGTCAAAAGGTTCGATTGAAGGACTAGATGAAAACATCCAGCCATTAAAAACAAAAACTTCATCATTATTTTTATTAGTCAGATCTCGAACTTGTATATAGGCAGTTATTTCTGGATTATCATCAAACTCTGAATTTTTGCATTTTAGACTTTTAATTGATAAATCTTTAAAATTTATCAATTCCCCATTTTTAAGTTTAAGCAAGGTGTTTTTAGAACTTATTTTATCCAAAATTTTTATATCAGTAAAAGTTCCCTCTAAATTATTTTTAGCATCTGAGTTTAAAACTAAACAAAAATAAAATAAAAAAACTAAATAGATTAATTTAAAATTATTCTTTCCAACTTGAGTATTTCTTTTTAATACCATCTTTGTTTTTATTTGGATAATATGCTGCGTCAGTCCCGGTTAAATTTTCTTGATGCGGTTTTTGCCATTCATATTTTTCTAAAGTGTGTTTTTTCTCAATTTTATTTGGTGTAAAATGTATCCAAGAATACCATTCAACAGGAATTTTTGATGCGTCAATTGTGTTTAAATAGATAACCCATCTTTTTCCATTTTTACTTTCATAATATTTATTACCTAGCTCATCAGTGCCAACTAGTTTTCCAAAAAAAATAGTTTTTAACCTTGTTCCAAAAGTATCTTGATTCCACCATGTGAAAATTTTTCTTAAAAGTGTCAACATAATATTTTTTTATTTATTCAATTAAAAATTGTAAAATTTAAATTAGACTAAAATATGAATATGTATATAAATTAATTGAATCATTATTCAAATTAAAATTTAAATTGAGGTCAAATGGCAAAGTATTTAGTTGAAACTTATTATACCTGTACCTTTAAAGTAAATCATTATTTAGATGATATTAATGAGGCAGAGTTAAAGAATTTAGAAAAAAGAGATGATGGTAAATTTGAGGTTTTAGACGTAAAACTTGATAACCGAAAAACAAAAAGTCTGGATCCTAAAAACAATAAAGTCCTTGAAAACAACAAAGTAGAAGTAGTTACCAAAACGGATAAAAAAAATGTAATAAATAAAGAAAGTGTAATAACAGGTATAAACACAGCTAACGAGAAGTCAGGTAAAAGATATAGCATGCCTGATAGAAGAAAAGGATATATTCAAAAAGCTACTATTGGTGACCACAAAGTTTACCTACATACTGGAGAATATGAAGATGGAAAAATTGGAGAAATATTTATTGATACCAGTAAAGAAGGTGAGCTTGTTAAAGCTTTAATGAATAATTTTGCAATTGCTGTATCTCTAGGCCTTCAATATGGTGTTCCGTTAGATGAGTTTATAAGTGCATTTGTAGGCACAAAATTTGAACCGTCTGGTAAGGTCTATGGGAATGATAGAATTTTAAGTGCTACATCAATTTTGGATTATATTTTCAGAGAATTAGCTATTTCATATCAAAATAGAGAAGATCTGGCCCATACTCCAGCTATTGGAGGAAATGATGCAATAAATACAGAAGATCAAAGCTCTGAGGATCAAAATCAATTATTGAAAATTGTAAAAGATATTACTAGCAAAGGTTTCGTAAGAAATAATTATAAAAAAAATCTAGTTGATCTTTCAGATGTAAAAATAAGTTTGAAAGGTAAAAAATAAGTTATTTTTTAGTTTTTAAAGTTAAATTTAATTCTTTCAATTGATCTGGATTTACCTCAGATGGTGCATTCATCATTAAATCTTGTGCGTTTTGGTTCATTGGAAACATAGTAACTTCCCTAATATTTTTCTCATTAGCTAGTAACATTACTATTCTATCTATACCAGGTGCTATTCCTCCGTGTGGTGGTGCACCATAACTAAGTGCATTAATCATACCACTAAATTTTTCATCTACTTGATTTTTATCATATCCTGCAATCGAGAAAAGTTTATACATGAGTTCTGGTTTATGATTTCTAATTGCTCCTGAAGACAGTTCTATGCCATTACAAACTATATCGTATTGATAAGCAAGTATATCTAGTGGGTTTTCAAAATCTTTTTCACTTAAATCGCCTTGAGGCATTGAAAATGGATTATGACTAAATTCAATCTTGTTTGTTAATTCATCTTTTTCAAACATTGGATAATCTACAATCCAGCAAAATGCGAAAACATTTTCGTCAATTAAATCTAGATCTTTTGCAATTTTATCTCTTGCAAGTGTAGTAATTTTTTCTAATTCGTATTGTTTTCCACAAGCCATGAAAATACTATCCCCTATTTCACTGTTTGTTTTTTTCATGATTTCAACCAATGCATCTTGAGAAAAGAATTTTCCTATAGGGCCTTTTGCTGAAATATCTTTATCTTTTTCAAAAGTAAAATAAGCTAAACCAGAAGCACCTTCTTCTTTAGCCCATTTATCAATATTATCAAAAAAACTTCTGGTTTTATCTTTTGTATTTTTTGTAACAATGCATCTTACTTTAGATCCAGATTTTACTAATTTTTTAAATATTTCAAACGAAACATCTTTTCTTGTAAAAATTTCAGTTATATCGTTTACAATGAGTGGGTTTCTTAAATCTGGTTTATCAGTACCATATTTAAGCATAGCTTCCTTGTATGTAATCTTTGGAAATTTATCAAACATCAGTTTTTTAGTTGAAAAATTTTTAAATGTATTAACCATTAACTTTTCAACAACATTAAATACATCCTCTTGCTCAACAAATGACATTTCCAAATCTAACTGATAAAACTCTCCAGGACTTCTGTCTGCTCTTGCATCTTCATCCCTAAAACAAGGTGCAATTTGAAAGTATCTATCAAAGCCCGAAACCATTATTAATTGTTTAAATTGCTGAGGAGCTTGTGGAAGTGCATAAAATTTTCCTGGATTTAAACGACTAGGTACTAAAAAATCTCTAGCACCTTCTGGGCTAGATGAAGTTAAAATTGGTGTTTGAAATTCTAAAAAACCTAATTTAGTCATTTCATTTCGAATAAATGAAATAACCTTGGATCTTAAAATAATATTTTCATGAATTTTTTTTCTTCTTAAATCTAAGAATCTATATTTCAATCTTATTTCTTCTGCATATTCTTGATCACTAAAGATTGGCATAGGGAGCTCTTTACAAGTGCCTAAAACTTCATGCTGCTCAATAACAACCTCAATTTCACCAGTGTCAATTTCAGAATTAATTGTTTCTTTAGATCTGTTAACAACTGTCCCCTCAACTTTAATTACTGTTTCTAATTGCATTTTTTCTAAATCAGAAAAATATTTATTATCTTTATCAATTATACATTGCGTAATTCCATAATTATCTCTCAAATCAATAAATAATAAATTCCCATGGTCTCTTTTTTTATTTATCCAGCCTGAAAGAGAAATTTTTTTATCCACATCCTCTTTTCTTAGCTCATTACACTTGTGTGTTCTGTATTTATTCAATTAAACCTCTAATGCTTCTTTTATAATTTTAAAATCGATTGGTTTCTTTCTTTTTAAACTAATTTCGTCGATTTTATATATGAAATCGGAAATTTTGCCATAAGTTCTATCTATTCTCTTAATTATAAATTCAATGAGTTTTTGGTCTATTGATATTTGACGATCAGAAAGATTTTTTAATATTAGTGCATAAATTAAATCGTCACCAGGTTTTTCAATTTGAGATAAAATAAAATTAGTAGATCTTGAATTAAGATCATTTAATTTAAAATTAAAGTCAACTATTGGTATTTTTGAGGTTACTATTAAGTACTTATTATCCTGATCTATTATATTTATAAGTGAAAATAATAAGTTTTCATTTATTTTTTCAGTTAAATCCTCAAGAATAATATTTTCATATATTTTAATTTGCTGAAGAAAGTCATTATTAATATCCTCTGCATTAATTTTAATTCCTTTATACTTTTCTAAAAATATATTTATTAAATGACTTTTTCCTGAAAACTTATCACCTATTAAGTTTATAAAATTTTTATCCCATTTTGGCCAACTATTTAAAAGGTTAAAAGAGTGTTCGTTGCTGCTTGAAACATAAAAATCTTGATCTTTAAAATTTTGCTCATAATCAAATTTGAGTATTTGCTGATTAAGATTTGTCATTTAAAACCCAAATTTTATTTTTAATTTCAAAATCATAATTTTGATCACTCATAACTTCTAAAAACTTATCAGGGGTTCCATTAAAAATAACTTTATAAAAATTATTTCGATTATCGAACTTATAAATTGAAAAATTATATATCAAATCCATATCAGATAAAATTTTTTCAAATTTATTAATTTTTATATTATTAGAATTATCAACAGAAATATTTAAAGATAACTTTACTGAAGTATTGATTTGATTTTGCGATTTCCATAAATCTTCGTAGACTAATTTTAAATTATCAATAAATTGAAATAACTCTTCTTCATCATCAAAATTAACCTCGGAATAATTTAAATTTTTTAAATTGTTATTTTTATTAAAAAAAATTTTGTTAAATACTCTTATTTTATTATTATCCTTAAACACAATCATAATAATGTGGTCATTTATATTGTATTTATTTATAATTTCTTTGAAGTCATAAGTTTCTAAAATATTAATATTTTGTTTTATCAATCTAAAATCATCTAAATCCTCAGTAGGCAAAATATAATTTAAAAGACTGTATTTTTTATTATTTAAATTCCAAGTGGAAAATAACTTATTCTCAGAGAACATTAAAACTTGATTTTTATTTTGATCAACAATTACGGGGATGAATAAAAAATCTTTTTTCACAGGTAAAGATGGAAAAATATTTTTTGTTTCTAATAAATCAAATATATTTTTTTTATTAAATGAAACATTTAGGGCAAGATAATAAATTTCATCAATAAACTTTTCTTCCTTAATTGAGAAAGTTTCTATCATTCCTTTTATTTGATTAATTGATGTATTTTTTAATTTTAACTGATCTTTACTTTGGACAATTGACAAAATAAGTTCATCAAATGCCTTTACAAATCCTTCATCGATGATTTCATTTTTATTAAAATTTATTTCAAAAGGTGTTGATATTTCAATATCATTTATAGAAAATGTCTTTGCATGACTTTTTCCTGTGGAAAAGAAAATATTTATTAAAGCAAGAAATAAAAAAAAATTATATAAAAGCCTTAATTTATAAAGTTGAGAAATAAATTTCATAAAACATATTAATGAATAAAAAAAAATTTACCTATAAAAAAAGTGGAGTTAATATCAAAGCTGCAGACAAGTTTGTTGATTTCATTTCTACATTTTCATCAAAAAAAAGAGGAAAAAAAAAGTTTTCAAATATAGGTGGGTTTGGCTCAATAACAAATATACCTAGTAATATTAAACAACCTAAAATCGTTGCTTGTACTGATGGTGTGGGAACTAAAATTGAAATTGCTAATACATTAAATAAATTTGATACCATTGGAATTGACTTAGTTGCTATGAGTGTAAATGATTTAATCGTACAAGGAGCTAAGCCTTTGCTTTTTTTAGATTATATATCAATAAATAAAATTGATCTTAAAAAACTTAAAGCAATAATAAAAGGGATTAACAAAGGCTGTAATCAATCAGAATGTGAGCTCGTCGGTGGAGAAACTGCTGAAATGCCAGGTACGTATGAAAAAGGTAAATTTGATATCGCAGGTTTTGCTGTAGGAGTTGTAGGAAAGAATAGAATTTTAAATAAAAATAAAATAAAAAAAAATAATCTTATAGTTGCAATTCCTTCCAGTGGTTTACATTCTAATGGGTATTCTCTTGTAAGATATTTATTAAAACAAAAAAAAATAAATATAAAAAAAAATAAATTTTTAAAATCTGAGCTTCTAAAACCAACTAAAATATATGTTAAAGAAATAATGAGTTTGATAAATAACAACTTAATCAATGGTTGTGCAAATATAACTGGGGGAGGTTTGTCTGACAATATTAAAAGAATTATACCAGATAAACTCTCTGCACATATAAATTTAGATAAAATTAAGACTTCTAAAATATTTAATTGGCTTAAAAATAATGGAATTTCTGATAAAGAAATGCTTAAAACATTTAATTGTGGAGTTGGTTTTTGTCTTATTGTTGAAAGTAAAAATTTAAAAAAATTAGGTAAATTTTTTTCTAAAGAATACAAACCATATGTTATTGGAAAAATTTTAAATGGTAAAAACAAAGTTAAGTTAAATGGTTGTATCAACTGGTATCAATAGAATTAAAACAGCTGTATTTATTTCAGGGACAGGCAGTAATTTAAAATCTTTAGTTAAATTTTCTAAAACTAAATTATCTCCTATATCAATTAATTTTATTGTTTCAAATAACTCTAAGGCGAAGGGTTTAAATTATGCCAAAAAATTTAAAATTAAAAAAAAAGTTTTAAATTTTAAAAACAAAAAATTAAGTGAAAATAAGCTACTTTCTATCTTAAAAAAAAATAATATTGAAATGATTTGTCTGGCTGGATTTATGAAAATTTTGTCCAAAAATTTTATAAAAAAATTTAAAGGAAAAATTTTAAATATACACCCCTCTTTACTGCCCAAATATAAAGGATTAAATACTCATGCAAGAGTATTAAATAATAAAGAAAAATACTCAGGTTGCACTGTTCATTTTGTAAATGCTAGATTAGACTCGGGGAAGATTATATTACAAAAGAAAGTAAAAATTTCAAAAAAAGATACTGAGTCTTCTCTTGCTAAAAAAATTTTAACTCAAGAACATAAGCTATACCCAGAAGCTATATTAAAAGTTTTTAATCTTTAAAGAAAAAATCTATTTCAATTTTAGCATTTTCAACACTATCTGATCCGTGCACAGAGTTTTTGTCTATTGAAATCCCATATTTTTTTCTAATAGTACCCTCTTCTGCATCTTCTGGATTTGTAGCACCCATTAATTCTCTATTTCCTAAAACTGCATTGTCTTTTTCAAGAACCATGACTACAATCGGACCTGATGATAAATAGGCACATAAATCATTATAAAATGGTTTTGTTTCATGAACTTTATAAAACATTTCAGCTTCTGATTTTTCAATTTGGATTTTTTTTTCTTTTAAAATTGTAAAACCATTAGATTTAAACATTTCTTTAATTTCATTCTCTAGATTTCTCTCCACTGCATCTGGTTTTATAATTGATAATGTTTGTTCTAAATTACTCATAATTATCCTCTATCAGTTTGTTCAGTAATCTCACTCCGTAGCCTGTTGCGCCACCTGAATTTAATGCTCCTCCATATTTAGAGAATGCCATTCCTGCTATATCCAAGTGCGCCCAGGGTGTTTTGTTTAATATAAATCTTTGTAAGAATTGTGCTGCTGTTGTAGAGCCTGCTCCTCCAACATAATTAATATTTTGCATGTCAGCATTTTTAGAGTCTATTAATTTATCAAAATTTTTATTTAGTGGCATTCTCCAAACTTTCTCTTCCACATGTTCTCCTGCTTTGATTAACTGACTTGATAATTTATCATCATTCGAAAATAGACCTGCGTATTCAGATCCAAGAGAAACAATAATTGCTCCTGTTAAAGTCGCTAAATCTACTATAAATTTTGGCTTAAATTTTTCTTCTGTGTAAGTTAAAGCATCGGCTAATACCAATCTTCCTTCAGCATCTGTATTTAAAATTTCTACAGTTTTTCCACTATAAGATTTTACAATATCGCCTGGCCTTTGAGCATTACCACCAGGCATATTTTCCACTAAACCTACAACCCCTACAGCATTTATTTTTGCTTTTCTTAAAGCTAAACTTTTCATTAAGCCAACTACTACTGCGGATCCTGCCATATCATAAGTCATATCCTCCATAAATTTTGCAGGCTTTAAAGATATACCTCCAGTGTCAAAGCAAACTCCTTTTCCAACAAATGCTAGCGGTTTTGATTTTTTTTTCAAACCATTCCACTCTATCGTAACAAGATATGATCCTCTTACACTCCCCTGGCCAACTCCAAGTAAAGTATTCATACCAAGTTCTTTTAGTTTTTTATCATTATACACAGTAACCTTTAATCCATACTTTCTTAAAGAATTTAATCTTTTTGCATATTCATCGGGATGCAGAACATTACCAGGCTCAGAAACCAAATCCCTTGTATAAAAAGTTCCCTCTTCTATTGCTCTAAATTTAACTTGGTCTTTAACCGGTAATTGATTTTTACCAGTTATGATTACTGAAATATTATTTTTATTTTTCTTGGTTTTATATTTTTCAAATATATAAGATTTAAGTTTTAAACCATGTACAAAATAGCCAGCAAGATTTTTTTGTTGGTTTGATAAAGTTTCTGAATTAAGTATAAAAATATTTATTTTACTCTCTTTAAATTGATCATAGAAAATTGCACCTAAATTTTCGACATCAGAACTGATAATATTTTTTTTTATTGATACTAGTATAATTTTTTTTTTTGAGCTTATATCAAAAGCTATTATTTTCTTTTTTGTGTCTCTATTTTTTATGAGGTCTGAGATCACATTATAGTCTGTGATTGAAATATGTTTCTTTAAACTAGAAATACTGTACCTCTCATCAACAAATAAAACCAAATTATGAGCGTTTTTATTTAATATCTTATTTTTATAAGTAATTTGAACAGACATAAATTTTAAATACAATCTCTACGAGATAATGTTATATAGGTATAAAAATCGCATATTTCAATGAAAAAAATATTATTCAGAAAATTACTGTTTGATTGTTTAAAATTTTTTTTCATAGCTATTGTTGGAATCAGTGCAATTGTATGGGTATTTCAAGCTGTAAATTATCTTGATATAATGGTAGAGGATGGAAGAAATTATTTAGTATACTTTAAATATACTATTTTAAATTTTCCTAAAATTATAAGCAAGATTTACCCTTTTGCTTTATTTATCTCTTTTTATTACGTTATTTCAAAATATGAAAACAATAATGAGTTAGTAATATTTTGGACACACGGTATTAATAAATTGCAAGTAATAAATTTTTTTCTTAGAGCATCTTTTGCATTAATGATTTTTCAAATTTTATTTCTTACTTTTTTAGTGCCAAAAACACAAGATCTAGCAAGATCAACACTCAGAAATTCAAATATTAATTTTTTCGAAAATTTTTTAAAACCAAAAAAGTTTAATGATATAATAAAAGGTGTAACGATTTATTCTGATAAAAAAGAAAAAGATGGCACATTAAAAAATATTTATATTAAAAAAACTTCTAGTCCTACTAATTTCGAAATCACATATGCAAAAACAGGGGTTATCAAAAAATATGATAATACACAAATTCTTGTTTTGTATGACGGACATAATATTAAGGGAAATGATAATAATTTAGATAGTTTTAGTTTTTCTAAATCTGACTTTAATCTTAGTAATCTTGAGTCAAACACTACAACTTATAAAAAAACCCAAGAAAATACCTCAATAGATTTGATTAGATGTTATCAAAGTCTTAATTCAAATAAAACAAATAATAAAGTTTTTAAAGTTGAAAATTGTAGTTTATCAAATTTATCTAATATTTTAGGTGAGCTTTATAAAAGAATGATTATACCATTATATATACCAATGTTAATTCTTACCTCATTATTATTAATTTTAATATCTAAAGAAAATACAAATTATTTGAAAAGTAAAATCACAATATTTTTAATAGGCTTTTTTATTATTATATTTTCTGAGACAACTCTTAGATTTATTCAGAATAATCTTAATGAAAATATTAAAATAATGTTAATACCTATTTTTTTAACATTAATTTTTTACCAATATATAAATTATAAACTTAAACATAAATTCAGATAAAATGAGAACATATGTTAAATTTATAATTTTTACTTTTTTAAAATCATTTACAAATATTTTTCTAATAATGTTTGGCTTAGTATTGATTTTGAATTTATTAAGTGAATTAGATTTCTTTAAAGATATTGAGGTTAATACTTATTTTCCATTGTATTTATCATTATTAAATTCTCTTTCTTTAATCTTTGAAATGTTTCCATTCATTTTTTTAATTAGTACACAATTTTTCTTTATTAACTTTTTTAAAAACAATGAGCTGGATATTTTTAAATACTCAGGTCTGAAAAATTCAAATATAGTTAAAATATTGAGTTTTTTGACTTTTTTTATGGGAATATTAATTATTATTTTTTTTTATAATTTGTCCTCTAATTTTAAAAATTTTTATCTAGAATTAAAATCTAATTATACTTCTGATAATAAGTACCTTGCCGTCATTACAAATAATGGATTGTGGATTAAAGACAAAATTGATGACAAAATACTTATAATTAATTCTAACAAAATTGAACCAAATTATTTAGTTGAAACCTTTATTAGTGAATTTGACACAAACTTCGAAATTATTAGAAATATTAAAAGTGATAAAATTAATATTAAAAATAATGAGTGGATCATAGAAAATCCTAAAATATTCATAAAAAATAGATCTGAAGAACAAACAGAACTTAAAATTATTTCAAATTTTAATTATCAAAGAATTCAAAGTTTGTTTTCAAATTTATCATCTTTATCAATCTTAGAACTATTTGAGCTCAAAAAGAATTACAAATTACTTGGGTATTCTACTGTTGAAGTAGATGTTCAAATAAATAAATTAACATCTTATCCTTTTTATTTCTTGCTTATGACAATTTTTTCTTCAATAATAATGTTCAATTCAAGAAAACTGAAAAATTCAGGTGTTATTATTTCTTTAGGACTATTTTCTTCAGTAATAATTTATTATGTTAATAATTTTTTCTATGTTTTAGGAAATACAGAAAGAATTTCTCTTTTATTTTCGATTTGGATTCCTCTAATGATTTTAAGTATACTAAATATGATAATGTTAAAAAATATTAATGAAAAATAAATTAAAATTTATAATATTTATCTTAAAATCTTTTCTTTTACTTTCAACTAATGTTTCTGGAGTTGAGCAATTTAATTTTGATATTACTGAGGTTGAAATAACTGAAAAAGGAAATGTTTTTAGCGGTTATAAAAGAGGAACTATAACAGTAGACAACGGAATAAAAATAGAAGCTGATGAATTTAATTATGACAAAATCTCAAATATTTTAAAAACAAAAGGGAAAGTTAAAGTGTTAGATGAAATAAATGAGTATGTAATTTATTCTGATGAAATCATATATTTGAAAAATGAGGAAAAAATTTTTACTTATGGAAATTCAAAGGCAATAAATTTAAATACCAAAATTACTGCAGTTGAATTTGAGTATGACAAAAACCAAAATATCATTAAAGCAAAAAAAAAAGTAAAAATAGAGGATGAAAAAGATGATATAATTATATTAGCTGAAGAAATCGTCTATAAAAAAAATATTGAAAATATTTTTGCTAGAGGAAATGCTGAAGCTAAAATTCAAAGTAAATATAATTTTATATCAAAAAATGTTTATCTTAATAGAAATATTATGGAACTCAGTTCAAATAATATAACTAAAATTTATGATGATAATTTTAATTTTTATCAATTAGATAATTTTAAATATTTCAAAAAAGAGGGATTATTAAAAGGTAACAACGTAAAAATTACAACAAATATTAATAATACCGAGCTGTCTGATGTTTTTACTTTTGATAATGGTTTTTTTAATTTAAAACAAAACAATTTTAAAGCCTCGAAAACCAAGGTTTTAATGCATAAAAATCTTTTTGGTAATCAAGAAAATGACCCTAGGTTAAATGGGGTTTCCTCTTTTAAGAAAGATGAAATAACACAAATCAATAAAGGAATTTTTACAAGTTGTAACAAAAAACATGATGATTGCCCCCCATGGGTTATAGAGGCAAAAAAAATTAAACACGACAAAAATAAAAAACAATTAATTTATGATAATGCATTGTTAAAAATTTATAATTTTCCTGTTGTTTATTTTCCAAAATTTTTTCATCCTGATCCATCTGTAGAAAGACAGTCTGGGATTTTAGTGCCCATTTTAAACGAGTCACAAATTTTAGGATCATCTATTCAAATACCTTACTTTCATGTTTTGTCAAAAAAAGAGGATATAACAATCCGACCAAATATTTTTGATAATCACATATTTATGTTACAGAATGAATATAGAAAAAAAACTGAATATTCCTCGTTATTAGCAGATTTTGGATTTACAAAAGGATACAAATCGAGTCTATCAAACAAGAAAAAGAATATATCTCATTTATTTGCAAAATATAAACTGGATTTAAATTTAAATGATTTTATTTCGAGCAATCTTGATCTTGATCTACAAAAAGTAACTAATGATACATATTTAAAGGTTTTTGATGGTAATTTATCAGAGACTGCAATTAAACCAAGTCAGGACAAACTTTCATCTTCTTTAAATCTAACTTTTGAACATGAAAATTATAATTTCTCTACTGGTTTAACTAGCTATGAAACTTTAGATGGAAAAAATAGTGATAGATATCAATTTATATTACCTTACTACAATTTTTCAAAAAACCTATTTACAAATCAAAATATTGGTACAATTAATTTAAATTCTAGTGGTAGTAATAATTTAAAAGACACAAATAATTTAAGATCTAGGATAGTTAATGATGTAAACTTTACAAGTCTTGATTACATCTCAAATTTTGGATTTAAAAATAATTTTGGTATTAATTTCAAAAATTTAAATACAGTCGCTAAAAACGATACGATTTATAAATCAAGTCCTCAAATTGAATTAATGAGTATTTTTGAAGCAACGTCTAGTTTACCTTTGATAAAATATGGTCAAACATATGATAGTTATTTAGAGCCAAAGTTCTCATTAAGATTTAATCCAGGTGATATGAAAGATTATTCAGGTAGTGATCGAAAAATTGGAACATCAAACATTTTCAGTATTAATAGATTGGGACTCACAGACTCATTTGAGGGAGGCAAATCTCTAACGGTTGGATTAGATTATAAATTCGAAAATATAGAAAATATAAATAAATATTTTGAGTTTAAAATTGCCTCTGTATTTAGAGATAAAATTGAACAAAAAATACCCACCTCAAGCTCAATAAAACAAAGTGGTAATTTGATTGGATTTATGAAAAATAACGTCAATCAAAATTTGAATTTTATATATGATTTTTCAATAGATAATGATCTAGAAACAGTAGAATATAATTCACTTACAGCAAATCTAAGTTTAAACAAATTTTCAACCGGTTTGAAATTCATCGAGGAAAATGGGAAAATAGGAGATGCAAATTCTATAGAAAATACAATTAGTTATAAATTTGATGATAATAATTTTTTATCCTTTAGCACAAGGAGGAATAGAAAAATTAATCTGACTGAGTTTTATGATTTAATTTATGAGTATAAAAATGATTGTTTAACAGCTGGTTTAAAATATAAAAAAACTTACTATCAGGATAGGGATTTACTACCTACCGAAAATCTAATGTTTAGTGTCACAATATTTCCTCTAACAACTTATGAAAAAAGTTTTGATAGAAACTGAAATGAGAAATTTAATTAAATATAATCTAATTCTGTTGTTCTGTTTTTATCAAAACGTATTTTCTATAGAAAATAAAATACTCTTTAAAGTTGATGATGAGTTAATAACTAGTATAGATATATATAATAAATCAAAATATCTCACTGCTTTAGACCCAGATATTAAAAATTTAAGTCAAGAGGAAATATTTGAGCTATCTAAGAATTTACTTATAAGAGAGAAAATTAAAAAAATTACAATTAACAAAGAGGAAATAGATCTTTATACTGAGGATAAAATTTTGAATTCATATATAAAATCTATTTTTTCCTCAAAAAATATTAATAACCTGCAAGATTATAAAAATTTTACAAAAAATTTAGATTTAAACTTTGACACTATGAGAGACTCCCTAATTATAGAAATTTTATGGAATAATTTAATTTTTAAAAAGTATTCCTCTAAAATTAAAATAAATAAAGATGAGCTAAGGAATGAAATTAAAAATCTCCAAAACCAAGATATAGTATCTTACTTGCTTTCTGAAATTGTTTTCCAAGCATCAAATAAATCTGAAATACAAGTAAAATTTAATGAAATTAAGTCTGATATACAAAAACAAGGATTTAAACAAGCAGCATTCATGCATAGTATTGCTGATTCCTCTGGTAATGGTGGAGATATTGGCTGGATAAATCAAAACTCACTAAATAAGAAAGTTTTAAAAATTGTTAATAATCTTAATATAGGTGAGATATCTGAACCTATTTTAATACCTAGTGGTTTTTTGATTTTAATGCTTGAAGAGAAAAAAAATTCAAAAAGAAAATTAGATGTGGATACAGAATTAAATGATTTAATTCGATTGAGAACAAACCAGCAGCTTAATCAATACTCAAATATTTTTTTTAATAAAATAAAAAAAGAAATTCAGATAAATGCATTTTAATAATTCTATCTTAATTGTTGCAGGTGAGCCTAATAGTATTTTTATAGAAATTTTTATTAAGTCACTCAATAAAACAAAATTTAAAAACCCTTTAATATTAATAGCGTCATACAAATTAATAAAGCTACAAATGAAAAAATTAAATCTTAGAAAAAAAATTAAAATCTTAAATTATAACAATTTATTAAAATATAAATTAAATAATAAGTGTGTTAATTTAATAGATGTTAATTTCAATCAAATTAATGGTTTCGAAAAAATTACAAATAAATCACAAAAATATATTAAAGAATGTTTTGAAATAGCATTTAAAATAATAAAAAAAAACAAATTAAAAAAATTTGTTAATGGTCCAATAAGTAAAAAAAATTTTCTTAATAAAAATTTTCTAGGTATGACAGAGTATATTTCAAAAGAATTCAAAGTAGTGAATAGTGCGATGTTAATTTATAATAAAGAATTAGCAGTTTGCCCGATAACTACGCATTTGCCTTTGAAATCAGTCGCCAAAACGATAAATAAAAAGTTAATAATCGATAAAATCAAAGTTATAAATAAATTTTATAAAATCAAATTATATAAAAAACCTAAAATTGGTGTATTAGGTCTTAATCCCCATTGTGAAAGTATTGATAAATTTAACGAAGACGAAAAAATCATCAAACCAGCTATCAAATTTTTAAAAAATAAAAAGTATGATATTTCTGGCCCATACCCAGCAGATACAATTTTTATGAAAAAGAATAGAAAAAAATTTGATGTGATTATTGGAATGTACCACGATCAAGTTTTAACACCACTTAAATCCTTATATGAATATGATGCTATCAATATAACTGTTGGTCTACCTTTTATAAGAATATCACCTGACCATGGTCCTAACGAAACAATGATGGGTAAAAATATTTCAAATCCACTCAGTTTAATTAAAGCAATAAAATTTTTAGATAAAAATTGATTAAAGCAAAAAAAAGTTTAGGTCAAAATTTTTTAATAGATAAAAATATATTAAAAAAAATCATTAATATTACTGATGTCAAAAATAAAACAATATTAGAGATAGGACCTGGCACTGGAAATTTAACATCTCATATCTTAAATAAAAATCCAAAAAAAGTAATTGTAATTGAAAAAGATTTTAATTTAGCGGAAATGTTAGAAAAAAAATTTAAAGATAAAGTAAAAGTTATTAATGATGATGTTCTTAAAATTGATGAAACTAAACTTTGTAAAGACAAACTAACAGTCTTTGGTAACTTACCTTATAACATTTCAACAGAAATTTTAAGTAAGTGGATAATTAATTTAAAAGATTGTTTTTGGTTTGATTTGTTAGTCTTAATGTTTCAAAAAGAAGTTGCTGATAGAATCATAGCAGAATTTAATACTTCAAATTATGGAAGATTATCAATTATAAGTTCTTGGAAACTAAATATAAAAAAAATATGTGATATAAAACCTGATGCTTTTTCACCTAAACCAAAAATAGATAGTACTCTTTTGTGTTTTTATCCTAAAAAAAATTTTGTAAAAATTAAAGATCCAAATAATTTGGAAAAAATAACTAGAATTTTTTTTAATCAAAGAAGAAAAATGTTAAAAAAACCTTTCAATCAATTATTCAATGGTAATGAAAAAGTTTTAAACAAATTGAATATTAATTTGAATTTGAGACCACAAAATCTTAGTTGTGATACATATTATCATTTAGTTAATGAATATGAAAATTTAATAAGTTAGTTTTTCAACATGATCTCTTATATAATTTAGATCATAGTCTTTTGAACCATTATTTAATACTGCATCAATTAAATTTGTAATTTTAGAATAGCATTCGTTAAGATCGTTATTAATAACAACATAGTCATAATTTATCCAATGTAAGACATCTCTCTCAAATTGTTTCATTCTTTCCTCAGCAATTAATTTGTCATTCATATGTCTTTTAGATAGCCTTTGAAATAAAACTTCTTTACTGGGAGGGAGTATAAAAAAAGTAATTAGTTTATAATCTAGTTTTTTGTTCTTAATTTGATCAGCACCTTGCCAATCAATATCAAAAAGAATGTTTTTGCCTTTGTTTAAACTATCAATGACTGGTGTTCTTGTAGTGCCATAAAAATTATTAAATACTTTCGCGTATTCAAGGAACTCTTCATTATTGATTAATCTTTTAAACTCAGTCTCATCAACAAAATAATAATCTTCATTTTGATTTTCATTAGGTCTGGGCTGCCTAGTTGTATGTGATATCGAGATTTCATAATTATCTCTTTCAGATAACTTTTTTACTAGAGTAGTTTTACCTGCTCCTGAAGGAGAAGATAATATTATCATTACTCCATCTTTTTCTGATGGCATTAAAATTTCTAGTTAGCTTTTCCTTCGATAAATTTAACTGCATCTCCTACAGTTAAAATTTTCTCAGCCTCACTGTCTGAAATTTCAGATCCAAATTCTTCCTCGAAAGCCATCACTAGTTCAACTGTATCTAAACTATCAGCGCCTAAGTCATCTATAAAACTTGATTCTTCAGAAACTTTGGCTTCATCTATACCTAAGTGATCAGCTACAATTTTTTTTACCCTGCTTGAAACGTCTTCTGACATATTGATCCTTTTTGTTAATAATTCTTAATAGTTTAAAAACCTATTTTGTCAAGCCATATACATGCCTCCATTAACATGTAAGGTCTCACCATTTATATAACTAGATTTACTTGAGCATAAAAAAAGTACTGCATTTGCAATATCATCTGGCTCCCCTAGACGCGCTGATGGTATTTTTGATATTATGGAATCTTTAAATTTATCATCTAATTTATCTGTCATTGCTGTTTTAATAAAACCTGGTGAAATACAATTTATATTTATATTTTTCTTTGCATATTCTATTGCCAAACTCTTAGACATCGCAATTATACCAGCTTTAGAAGCAGTGTAATTGGCCTGTCCTAAATTACCTGTATGTCCAACAACAGATGTAATGTTAACAATCTTCCCAGATTTATTTTTAAGCATTTTTTTAATTGCTGATTTGCTCATTAAAAAAGTTGATGTTAAGTTAATATCAATTACTTTTTTCCATTCCTCTAAACTCATCCTTATTGCTAAATTATCTTGTGTGATACCTGCATTGTTAACTATACAATCTAAGCTGCCACCAAGTTCTTTAGTTGCGTTTTCAACAAACTCCTCAATTTTATCGCTTTGAGAAATATCAAACTTTAATGTTTTAATATTTCCAAATTTATTTTTTAGTTCTTCAAGTTTTTCTATTCTTGTACCTGAAGCTAAAATATTTGCTCCAGCTTGATTTAATTT